>DASTCT010000339.1:0-17139 GCA_035710845.1 Candidatus Angelobacter sp. | reverse complement strand
GCGGCGTTGCGCTTTTGAAATCCCGGGCCATACCAACTGGCATAGCCAACTTCGCTGTAAAGCACCTTCGCATTCTTGGGCACCCTGATCTCAGCATCAGGGCGCACTGGCGCTGGAGCTGGTGTCGGCACAGGAGTAGGTGTCGGCGTGGGAATTCGAGCCGGCGCAGGCGTCGATGCAGGCGCAGCAGGGGGCGGGGCAGGCATCGTCGGCGGCTGCTCACGATGCGCGCAACCAGCCAGCAACAGCAAAAAACACAACAGCCCAGCTACTAGGAGCGATTTCTGTCCATATACTCGGCAAGCTTGCTGAGCTGTTCCGCTGCTACCCGCAGGGCTTTGGTCGAGTGAGTGCGGATTGCCGGGACTACCTCGTCGTTCAGGTAGGCGATAACTTTTTCTGCTTCGCGATCTACTTTCTGGGCCGCCTCGCTGAACTCTGTATCCAGCTTGCGCCCAAAGCTTTCGAATCGTGCTTTGGTCTTGGGACCGTCTTGTTGATTCATCTGCTCTTCTCACCATCAGGTTTACCGGACGGGTGGCCGCTGGCTTATGGATTACACGTGCTCCGGGCGTTCCTGATCAAAAATACCCATAAACGGCCACTCTGTCTCAGTATCTTAGATGATACCTGCAAGGCAAGCACAAAGCGATTTTTCCGTACAATGGCCGGCTAAATATCGGTCAATTTAAGGAAATTAAAGCGGGGTAATTAACAGAATTTGGCGCCGAAGAAAATGCGGGTTTCCGGCCAGTTGCTCAGGTTACGGCGCACAACACGCACCAATCTGGTGCTGGAATGAAGCATCATGGGAATATCAGAGCCTTGAAACGTAATTTGCAGCCTGGCATCCACCTCAAGCATTTCATTGGATGAAAACAGAAGTCCGGACTCGCTCATATTGATCGCTTCGCCAATTTGCCAATCCTCCCCGCCTTCCAACCGGTAACGTAAAGGAATGTGGAGCTCGTGGCGCACGGCCCGCACATCGGTCGCAGCTTGAGGATGTAACCTGGAATCGATCTTTTCCATGCATTCTCCATCAACGACGATCTTTTAAACAAAGCGAGACAAACCCAGACGGCACATTGACCTTAGGCGGTTATCGAGGGGAGTCGTAACACCAAAGTTGGTCTTAGATTCTCCATTGCTGTTGCTGGACTGTCAAGCTCAGAGTGGCCACATTTGAGTTTATTTAATTTTCACAAAGCTGAAACGAATCACCCGTTTTTGTCACGCATTTTAGGCAAAAAATCCCTCCACTACCTCGTTAGTTCCTTAAGCTGGAAAGTAAGCGAATAATGCCGTCTAGCAAAATAAAAAACATGCACATAACCTAGGGCAGATTAATAGATTTTAAGGTTCGTCTGACGCTTTCTGGTCTTTTGCGGATTTATCCCATCTACTTAAACGAAACTAACTTGCCTCAGATTACCACTAGCATTGTGTGCCCGAATCTGCTCTGAAGCCATAGATTCAGCAGCACTTAATCCAGTTGATTTCAGTTTTACCTCCAGTTGAGACGCCGTGCATTGCCAGTTGATTGCGTGAAAGCGCAGATTGCGATCACACGCAAGTGACCGATTGTAAAGTTTGCGGAAAGCGCCTTGCTATAGCTCCTTCCCAACGCTTTTCGCGGACTGCAATCGGTCAGAAGTGAAATCGGCATCGGAGGTGAATCAATGAACTACACTCAAGCATCACAGCCCGCCAACTTTCGCGAGGCCAAACGCATACAACAGAGTTTTCTTGCTGGCCTGGAAAAACGCGCACTCATCTGGCTGGCAGCACGCACACCGTCCTGGATTAACTCTGACCATCTGACCGTGCTTGGCCTGCTTTCCATGGCTGGCGCCGGGGCCGGATATTGGTGGTCGGGAAGCAATCGTATGGGTTTGCTCTTGGTCATCGTGTGTATGGCGCTGAACTGGTTTGGCGACTCGCTGGACGGAACGCTGGCGCGCTACCGTGACCACTCGCGCCCGCGCTACGGTTTTTATGTTGACCACATTGTGGACGCCTTTAGCGCGCTCTTCCTGCTTGGCGGCCTGGCTCTTTCCGGATACATGTCGCCGGTGATCGCTCTAGGATTGTTAGCTACCTATCTTATGCTTTCAGTTGAGGTCTATCTCGCCAGCTATACTCTGGGCGACTTTAAGATTTCCTACTTCAAGATGGGGCCAACGGAGCTGCGCCTGCTGCTAGCCGTGGGGAACTTGGTGCTCTATTTCTGGAAGTCTGCGGTGCATGTCGTCGGCCGCACACACAAATTTTTTGACGTCGCCGGGACCATCGGCATCTCCGGCATGTTGCTCATCATGGTGATCTCAGCGATTCAGAACACCATAAGGCTTTATCGCCAGGAGCCAATCCCAGCAGGGAAACCGGTGTCAGAGAAACAGCCGCTGCTGCTTACCAAGCCGTTTGCCTTACCCGGACGCAAAGGAGCACAATAGTCCAGCTCTGGATTAAGTGATAGGAGACTAGCTATGCCGAAGCTATCCGGGATTCTAAGCGTCTTCGCTCTTTTTCTATTTGCTATAGCTGCTCATTCACAAGGTACGGTAGTTACCTCTGTAAAAACTGGCAACGGCACTGGTAGCGGAAGCGGCGCCAGCCAAGCCTCCAACAACGCTCAAATCAGCGTGGGTGTGGGTGGAGGTATGATCGGCTTTGTTGGCAGTGCTCCTGGCGGAGTGAAAGGCCTGCCGTTCTCGGCTGATGTGGTTGAGGAAACCGACCAATATCTTGCCGACGGCAACCACATTCATCGCGAAAATCACGGCAAGGTTTTTCGCGACTCCGAGGGACGCATGCGCACAGAGAATGAGATTGGCAGTGCTATGGCCGGCAGCAAGCCGTTTCTTCACATACTAATCAATGATCCGGTGCAAAATACTTTCATTCTTCTTAATCCAGAGAACAAAGCGGCTACGGTGCACCATCTTATGCAAAGGCCAGCTGCTGCTTCCGGCTCAAACTCTGTTCCAACCAATGCTTCACCCACTCAAGCTCGCACTGCATCAGATCCTCAAGCCCAAGCCCTGATACAGAATTTGCGAGACAAGCGAGACCAAAGCATGTTGAGACAACATTCACGGGAAGACCTGGGGACCATGGAGATTGAAGGCTTTACCGTGAAAGGCACCCGTCTTACAACCACGATTGCAGCCGGGGCGATGGGGAATGACAAACCCATGACCACGACCAGCGAGCGCTGGTTTTCTGAAGACCTCAAGATGGATCTACTTATCAAGTCCAGCAGCCCGGAGTCAGGCCAGCACGTACGCAGGCTGGTGAACATCCGCAGCGGCGATCCTGATCCGCTGCTGTTCCAGGTGCCGCTGGACTACACCGTAAAGGAACAAGATACGCATTGAACTCCACCAAAATGCGTGAAGGTTTGATTCTGCGTTTCTATTCAAGATTGGGCGTGAGCCTGCTCGTTACAGGCTTCTTATTGGGCTTGGCGAACTACATTGACGTGTCTCGGCCTGATCCTTGCTGCGACTGGATCGTTCATCGTGGTCTTCCTTTTTCCATTCTTGTGCGTGGCGGTATTCAGGGGATGCATGAATACCTCTGGGTTGGAATTTGGGCTGATTGCATGATCGGCTTGGCAATTGGCGGCGCAGCAACAGTGATTTGGCACCGTATCTCGATGAACCTGCAACCGCGATTTCAACTAAAGTAACGTCGGAACTGCTTCAACGCCTATCCATCGTTTTTATGTTCCCCACCACCTATGAAATAATTATCTGTTTTGCTTCAAGGCATGAATGGACATGGCCTGGTTATGCTTTTTAGAGCAAGGACGAGCGAACCGGTAAACGTCTGACTCATGCTCCAGGCGAAAGAGTGCTTGCGCGATTTTAGTGCCCCGCAGCCACAGGAGAGCAATGGACTTTCAACTGACAGATGAGCAGCTACAGCTCAAGAAATCAATCCGCGAGTTTGCCGAGCGCGAGATCCTGCCCAACGTAATGAAGTGGGATGAGGCTAACCAGTTCCCGCTGGAGACGATCAAGGAACTCGGCCGCATGGGCGTGCTGGGCATGATCTTTCCTGCTGAATACGGCGGCGCTGGCCTGGGCTACATTGAATATGTGATCGCCATTGAAGAGCTTTCACGCGTGGATGGCTCGGTGGGCATCACCGTGGCCGCGCATAATTCGCTCTGCTCCAACCATATTTTCGCCGCCGGCAATGAAGGGCAACGGAAGAAATACATTCCCAAGCTCGCTACCGGGGAGTGGCTGGGCGCGTGGGGACTGACGGAGCCCGGTTCCGGATCAGACGCCGGCGGTGCGCGCATGAGTGCCGTGCGCAAAGGCAAAAAAGGTGGATGGGTGCTCAACGGCACCAAAACCTTTATCACCAACGGCCACCATGCCGATGTTGCAGTAGTGATTGCCGTGACTGACAAGACGGCGCACACGCACGGGCTCTCGGCTTTTATCGTGGAAAAGGGAACCAAGGGTTTCCGTCCCGGCAAAAAAGAAAACAAGCTCGGCCTGCGCGCCAGCGACACGTCTGAACTTATTTTTGAAGATTGCCACGTGCCGGAAGAGGCGCTGGTGGGCGCGGAAGGCCAGGGCTTTGTAGATGCAATGAAAATTCTGGATGGCGGCCGCATCTCCATTGCCGCGCTTGGCCTGGGCATGGCGCAGGGCGCGTATGAAGCCGCGCTCAAATATTCCAAGCAACGCAAGCAGTTCGGCAAGGCGATCAGCGAATTCCAGGCCATACAGTGGAAGCTTGCAGACATGGCCACGGAGATTGATGCCGCGCGCCTGCTTACAATGCGCGCAGCTTCTATGAAAGACGCTGGGCTGAAGACGACGCAGGAATCGTCAATGGCCAAGCTCTATTCGGGCGAGATAGCGGTGAAAGCGGCCAATGAATGCGTGCAGATCCATGGCGGCTACGGATTTATCAAGGATTATCCGGCAGAAAAGTTTTATCGCGACGTAAAGCTCTGCACCATCGGCGAAGGAACCAGTGAGATCCAGCGGATGGTGATTGCCCGGCAGTTGTTAAAGGACTAGCCGGACTGCAGTGCATCCTGACCCGCTCAGAGCTGGGCAAGATTGCTAAGATAAGAGTTGAGAACAGGACAGGCATTTTGCTGTTGTGCAGAGGTTAGGTTATGTGCAGGAACATAAAAACGCTTTTCAATTTTGATCCACCGGTCACACCGGATGAAGTCCAGGCAGCTTCGTTGCAATTTGTCAGGAAGATCACCGGTTTCAATAAACCTTCCAAGGCCAATGAAGCTGTGTTTGATGCGGCCATCGCCGATATCGCCGGCATCTGCACACGGCTGCTCACTTCGCTCGAAACCAACGCACCCCCGAAGAATCGCGAAGAAGAGGCAGCCAAAGCTCGGGCGCGAGCAGCAGAAAGATTTGGCACGTAAATTTGTGTTTCCTTGCGAGTGCCTTCCTGCTCGCGAAATGAGGGTGATCCGAGTAGACCCTTTCGTGGTAGAGACAGGCTGCTACTTCTCTGGCTGCAAACTTCATTCATCCCTGTTATAGGGACTTCCATCACATGCGTGAGGTTCCCGCTTGAGCCAGGAACCAGATCACTGATATAAGATGGCAGCATCGATTCAAGATGCGGAGAGGAAATCTATGGCAGCGGGACCAAATGCAGTTCCACAATCAAACACGCTCGTTTGGATTGGGCGCATCCTCAGCGGGTTGATAGTGCTTTTTCTGCTCTTCGGCAGCATCTACGGGATCATCAATGCTGCGAAGCTTGCACCGCAAGCCGCCAAGTACGGCTATCCGGAAGGCGCAATGCTGAAAATCCAAATCACCTTAATCATCTGCGCGTTGATCTACGCCTTTCCGCGTACAGCCATTCTTGGGGCTATTCTTCTTACTGGATATCTAGGCGGCGCCACCGCTACACACGTGCGTGTGAGCGAGCCGTTCTTTTTCCCGATTCTGGTGGCTGTGCTGGCCTGGGGAGGAATCTTTTTGCGCGATGCGCGGCTGCGTGCTCTTATCCCACTGCGGCGTTAGGCCACGCCGCAGTGGACTTTAGTATTAGGCCGATTTCCGGTCAGGTACGGGTGTAAAGAGGATGATTTTGCCCGGTAACTCAGGCGGCGTCCAGCGCGTTTTAGGCGCATGGAAATTTGCCGGAATATGAAATGGAATTAACTTCGCCATAACCGCCTCCTTTCCTGGAGCAAGTGCTGCCGCGCTACTTAATTCTTCTTAACCAGCACTCATTCGCATTGATCTTGCTGTTATTCCTGTAAACACGGCCCGGATGAGCAAGTTGTGTTCCTGAGACAAACGCATGGAAAACAAAGCAGCTTCACTCTCCCAATCCAAAAATCGCTGTTAACCTGACTTACCTTTCCTACGTTTCAAAGAATAGGGGCCTCAGGAACTTCTGCCGGTCGCATGTAATGTAAGACAGAAGGAAAGCATGTAATGGAACTCCATTGTGGCCTTTTCCATGCATTGCGTCTTAAGACAGCTTCAGCAAACTTGGCCGCGATTCAATATGATTTGTAGCAATGAGAAGTGATGGTAAAGGCAGCATTATTGCCGGATGGGCCATCTGCTGGCTACTAAATATTGCGCAGTTGTGTATTGGCTGGCTGGTGTTTGTTTCTGACGAGCGAATGCTGCCGGCAGGATATGTCCTAGTCGGGGCTATTGGGTTGGTGCAGGTGGGGTATGTGGCTCCCATTTGGCGATTGCTGAGGCGGAGCGGCAAGCCGCGCACAGCGAAGGGACTCTTGATTGCCGCTGCCGTAACCGCGGCGCTTAATCTGGTGCTTGTGGAACTTCTACTCAAATCCGTATGGTTCTAAAAAGGAACAGTGCCGCGACATTAGCGCGCCACTGCCACCAGCTCCATCTGCTTCTTTTTTTCCAGTTCCACAGCGGCCAGGTTTGGCTCAAAGCAGCGGCGGCAACGCGCTTCATACATTCCGGCAGCGCCAACCACGATCAGGTCTTCACTGGCAATCAATCGCTGCGTGTGCTTGGCAGGATTGCCACATTGCATGCAGATGGCAAGGGTTTTGGTGATCTCATCAGCCACAGCCAGCAGCTCAGGCATGGGATGGAATGGACGGCCAAGAAAATCTGTATCAAGCCCGGCAATCACCACGCGCTTGCCCATATCGGCCAGGCGAACGACAAAATCCACCATCGCCTCCCCCAGAAACTGGGCCTCATCAATGCCAATGACTTCCGTCCGCGGCTCCAGCTTCGCCTGGAGTTCCATTGCGTTGTTTACAGCTACAGCGTGAATGCGGCCATCATCATGGGAGACAATCTGGTCGGCGGCATAACGTTGGTCAATGATGGGCTTAAAGATCTGCACTCGCTGGCGGGCGATCTCCGCGCGCCGCAGCCTCCGGATCAGCTCTTCACTCTTGCCACTGAACATCGGCCCGCAGACTACTTCAATCCAGCCCAGGCTGCCCCGCATTGCATTCATCTTTGAGTCCCCTTGTTGTGGTGCATCATAACAGGCGTTTGAGCATCAAGCGCCTGTGGATTTCTTGCCTCAATGTTGCAGCGCAGGCTGTTTCTGGAGCGCGGCAATCAAAGCCGACGAGGCTTCGTCCAGCGTTTTGGCGCCTTCGACGTATGCTTACACGCGCTTTCTAATCTTCTTCCACTGCCATCACAGTTTTGTCAGCGGATTGGGCGCGCAGAAATTCCTGGAACTCCTCGAACGAGGTGAAAACTTCTGTGGCGCAGCCTAGGAGCCAGCCGCTGATCTGTTCGACCGGTATGCCGCAGATCAGGTACACCGGAATTCCAAGCCGATGGGCAAAAGTCAGTTCGCCCTGCGTGCCTGCGCCACGACCGGCGTACTGGTCCCAGTAACAGACAATGGCATCACAGCGGTGTTCGATCAGATCAAGATCGTAAGCAATGATCTTCTGCACGGTCCGGCGGAAGCGCGGCAGATCGCGCGTCTTCCAGGAGCGAAACTCGCGTGCCTCACTCTCGGTCATTTTTTTTAATTCGTCTTCAGCAGGATTGTAGACCTCATGTCCAAGCGCCTTCAGCACAGGGGTAATCTGCGCGCGCCAGCCCTTGCCCAGATCAGGAGAGTACTCAATGGAGCCTGCAAGATAGAAAAGCATGGTGATAGGCGATTGTCAGCGATTCAACGTGCTCGGGTCAACGCAGATTTAGCAAGGTTTGGGACGCGTTTTCCAGAGGATTTCCGCAGGAGTTTTTGCTTTTGAGACTTCAGTGAAGGATGAAACTTCTGCCGAAGCCCACCTATATAATGGCCTCTTTCTTAAGAGTTTGGGAAGCTACTCAGTTGCTTGGAGGAAGCAGGGTGAAAACACTCTTTTACATCGTACTCATTTTTCTTTTAAGTAATCCCGGAATTGCGCAACGGACTTTTGAGCAAACGCCTACCTATTCACCGCAGCTTACCGCTGAGCTTAAGCAATTGCAGGAAGCCGCACTCAAGAGTGATTATGCCTGGGACGAGCTTGCCCATCTGACAAACAATATTGGGCCTCGTCCGGCGGGATCAACGCAGGCGAATTTCGCCGCGCAATACGTGGCTGGCGAGTTGCGCAAACTGGGACTCGATGTGAGGTTGGAAAAAGTTGTTGTGCCGCATTGGGTGCGCGGAGAAGAGACCGGAGCGCTGGTGGAATTTCCCGGGATGGTGCCCGGCACAACGCAAAAGGTGGTGCTCACGGCACTGGGCGGCAGCGTCGCCACGCCTGCTCAAGGAGTCACGGCGGAAGTGGTGGTGGTGAACAACTTTGACGAGTTCGCAGCCCTCAGTCGAGACAAAGTTGCCGGCAAGATCGTGCTCTTCAATTACAAATTTGATAAAGAGCTTGCCGCCACCGGACACGGCGGCGCGGCATACGGAGAGGCCGTGATCTATCGCGCGCTTGGGGCCAGCACGGCGGCCAAGCAAGGTGCGATTGCAGCGTTGGTGCGCAGCGTGGGCGGCGCGGACTATCGAATACCGCATACGGGCGGAATGAACTATCTGCCGGATGCGCCCAAGATCCCCACGGCAGCCGTTACCGCGGAAGATGCAGATATGCTCGCGTACCTTACGAAGCAGGGCAACGTTCGCATGCACCTGGTGCTTACGCCCCAAAAGCTGGCTGACGTGGACTCATACAACGTGGTTGCCGACCTGAAAGGCAGCGAACAGCCAGACGAGGTGGTGATTGTCTCTGGCCACCTTGATTCATGGGACCTTGGCACGGGCGCCATTGATGACGGCGCAGGCGTTGTTGTGGCCATGCAGACGGCGCAGCTTGTGAAGCAGCTTGGCCTGCATCCCCGGCGCACCATTCGTGTGATTGCCTGGATGAACGAGGAGTTCGGCAACTCCGGCGGACGCGCCTATGCCGCTGCCCACAAAGCAGAAGCAGGCAAACACTTTGCCGCGATCGAGAGCGACCTGGGCGCGGGACATCCAATGGGCTTCCGCATGGCTGCTCCGGCGACAAACGTCCCATTGCTTCAGCCGGCAGCGCAGGTTCTGCAGTCGAGCGGCGCGGGGATGGTACAGACGACAGAGGACACTGAAACCGATATCGGGCCTTTATCAGCTTTGGGAGTTCCCTGCTTTGGACCGATTCAGGATGAACGCTTTTACTTTAACTATCACCACACTGCAGCAGACACGCTGGATAAAGTAGTACCGCGCGAGCTGCAGGAGAACGCAGCCGTGATGGCGGTGCTGGCATACGCATTGGCCAACCTGCCCAAAAACCTGGAGCGGCCAGCCCCCAAACCGGCTCCGGAGTACTGATTAGAATAAAGTCATGACCGGCGTACGCATAGACAAATGGCTTTGGGCAGCAAGGTTCTTCAAGACGCGCGCGTTGGCGGCGAAGGCTTGCGAACTCGGCAGGGTTGAGTCGCACAATCAGTTTGTGAAGCCTGCGCGCGAAGTAAAAGTAGGCGATATGTTGCGGATCAAAACTGAAAGCGGCGACTTTCAGGTTGAGGTCTTGCAATTGAGCGAGATTCGCGGGCCGGCAAGCGTGGCGCAAACGCTTTATCGCGAAACCGAAGAAAGCAAAGAGCAGCGGCAGAAAATCAGAGAAGAGCGCAAAGCCAATATGGTTTTCTCTCCTGCGCCGACCAAACGGCCTTCAAAGCGAGACCGGCGCAGGATTATCCAGTTCAGGTCAGAGCGTAACAGATAATCCCAAACCGGATATTTTCAAAAGATTCTTGAAAGCCGCGATATTCTTGTCCGCAAGCCAGACGCTGTGGATCCCATTTGCGCGGATTCACGCAAACGGCTACTCTTAGCAGTTTCTTAGTGCATCGGAGGAGCAATGGTTTCACATCGTATCTTGCAGGGGATCCTTGTAATGCTGCTGGCGCTATCTATTGCCGGAGTGCAAACCACGGACAAACCAGCCGCAAAGGCAAAGCCATCTGGAGGGGGATCGATGCTCAAACAGGCCGGAGGAAAACCCACAGTGGCTGAAGCTGAGGCCTTCATGAAAAAGGCTGAAGACCAGCTTGAGGATCTGGGTATCCGAGCCAGCCGGGCGCAATGGGTGCAGGAAAACTTTATTACGGACGACACGGAAACCATGTCAGCACAAGCCAATGAACAACTCACTGCCGTGACCACCAAGCTTGCGCTGGACGCGCGGCGATTTGATGGCATGAAGATGCCACCGGAGCTGCAGCGCAAATTCAAGCTGCTGAAGCTTTCTCTTGTCGCGCCTGCGCCCAACAACGATGCCGAGCGCAAAGAGCTGACCGAGCTGGCCAGCAAGCTTGACGGCATGTATGGCAAAGGCAAGTACTGCAAACAGGTGGATGGAAAAGAAAAATGTTTTTCGCTGAATGATCTTGAGCGCATTCTGGCGCACAGCAACAATCCTGACGAACTGCTGGATGCCTGGGTGGGCTGGCACAAGATCTCCGTACCGATGAAAGATAAATATGCGCGCTTTGTGGAGCTCTCCAATAAAGGCGCAAAAGAGTTGGGCTTTAAGGATACGGGCGCAATGTGGCGCAGCAACTATGACATGTCGCCGGAAGAGTTCAGCGCGGAGATGGAGCGCCTGTGGCGGCAGGTGGAACCGTTGTACATTTCGCTGCACACATATGTCCGTAAGCAGCTCATCAAGAAATACGGCAAGATTGCCGACCGGCCAGATGGGATGATGCCCGCGCAATTGCTGGGCAATATGTGGGCGCAGGACTGGAGCAATATTTATCCGCTGGTGGCGCCGGAAAATGGCGGCCAGGGATATGACCTGACAAAGCAGCTTGAGAAACAGGGTTTGGGTTCAGGGCCGGCCACTTTGGACAATGCCAAGAAGATGGTGAAGTACGGCGAGAATTTCTTTACCTCCTTGGGCTTTGCTCCGCTGCCGGAAACATTCTGGGAGCGTTCGCTCTTTGTGAAGCCGCAGGACCGTGACGTGATCTGCCACGCCAGCGCGTGGGACATCGACTTTAAAGATGATCTGCGCTTGAAAATGTGCATTGAGGTCAACGATGTGGATTTTGTGACCGTCCATCACGAACTGGGGCACAACTTTTATCAGCGTGCGTACAAAGACCAACCGCCATTGTTCCAGGACAGCGCCAATGACGGCTTCCATGAGGCTGTGGGCGATACCATTGCGCTTTCCGTCACGCCTGAGTATTTAAAAGAAGTCGGGCTGCTGGATACAGTTCCGCCGGAGAGCGCTGACATCGGCTACCTGCTTCGGCAGGCGATGGACAAGATCGCCTTCCTGCCGTTTGGATTGATGATCGATAAATGGCGCTGGGAAGTATTCTCCGGCGAAGTGACGCCGGCGCAGTACAACAAAGCCTGGTGGGACCTGAAGGCCAAATATCAGGGTGTGGCGCCGCCGGTGGAGCGCAGCGAAGCCGATTTTGATCCTGGCGCCAAGTATCACATTGCTTCCAACACGCCGTATGCGCGCTACTTCCTGGCGCGAATCCTGCAGTTCCAGTTTCATCGCGCTCTCTGCGAGGCGGCAGGACAGAAAGGGCCGCTGCATCGCTGCTCAATCTACAAAAACAAAGCTGCGGGCGAGCGGTTGAACAAGATGCTGAGCATGGGCAAGAGCAAGCCGTGGCCGGATGAACTGGAAGCCATCAGCGGCCAGCGCCAGATGGATGCCACCGCAATCCTGGATTACTTTGCCCCGCTCAAGAAGTGGCTGGATGAGCAGAACCAGGGCGAGAAGACGGGCTGGGAAGGCATGGATAGCGGAGAAACGCCGCCCCGGCATACCAGCCGGTAAGCTAATGTTACTTTTGGTGTGATGAGCAGGCGAAGAGCCTGCTCATTTTGTTACGATGGTCATGCAGCGCATTAATAATTGTTGACATGATCATTTTTTGATTTCATGATACTGGAAAACCTGCGTGATCAAGTCTTTTGCGGATGAAGGAACACTTAAATTCTGGGAAACAGGCTCCAGCGCTAATGTTCCCACGAGCATACGCAAGGTAGCCAAACGAAAGCTCGATATGATCGAGGCGGCGAAGGAGTTGCAGGATTTAAAAATCCCTCCAGGAAACAAACTTCATCCGCTTCTGGGAGACCGGCTTGGCCAGCATGCAATTTGGATCAATGCGAAGTATCGAGGTTGCTTTGTCTGGAAAGATGGCAACGCTTACGATGTTGAGATCGCGGATTATCACTAGGGATTAAGAGGAACACAGATGTCGTACGAGAGAAAAGGTTCAGCCGCCTGGGCAACACACCCTGGCGACATCCTCAAGCACGAATTTATGAAGCCTATGGGTGTTTCGGGATACGCACTGGCAAAGGCCATTGGAGTTACAGCACAGAGGGTGAGCGATATCACGACCAAAAAGAGCGGTATCAGCGCAGACATGGCTATGCTTTTGGGAGCTTTCTTCGGCACATCGGCCGAATTTTGGATGAATCTGCAATCTTCATATGCACTGGGCAGTGTTGGTAAAAAAACCAAAAACAAGGTCAAGAAGATCAAGCCGTATACGCAGGTGGCATGAACCATCTAGCCTCATCACTTTTGTGGTAGATATGAGAAACTAAGCGGAATGGCCAAGTGGAAACAATACGAGCTCTGGGTACAGACGAGCGACAACAAGTGGGAGATCATTGGAATTTTTCCCACCACTGAACTGGCTACGGCTATGGCCAACGCACGCTCTTCCCGCGCGCGCCTGATTGAGGTGTTTTATGACGGAAGCAAGATGCTGGGCCAGGAGATCATCGCCGAACTGGGCAACACGCGAAAAGAATAGCCGCAAAGCGGGAACTCACACATCCTGAAGTCAATCAGCATAGATTTCTCCCGCCCTTCGACTTGTGAGCACGGCCGCGAGTTAGCGCATCTAAATACCGGGTTGGAACGATTCAGTTCCGGCTTTATGGAATTTTTCAGACAGACCCCGATAAAAGGCGTAACATTTCTGGAAGCCCGATACGTCTGTTCTACACTGCCGTAAAAATCCCAAGTTTGGAGGATTGCGATGACCTTAAGCTCCTCACGTTTCAGGGCCTGGATATTGGTTTGTATTACGGCGCTTACTTCGGCAGCCATTGCGCAACGGAGCGTAAGCGGGGGAAACAACAAACCATCCTTAACCAACATACCCACTAACCGGAATACGGCCACCGATGTCCCAGTCCAGCCGATATTTATTTCCGGCAAAGTCATGCTTGAAGGTGGAGTGGGTGTACCGGAGCCAGTTGCCATTGAACAGGTCTGCAATAACGTGAACCGGCGTGACGGTTATACGGATTCAAAAGGGCATTTTGAATTCCAGCTAGGCTCAAACACAACATTCCAGGATGCCACCGAAAGCGAACCGCGTATTTCGGCCAATCCACAATCGCGTACAGCAGCCTCGCAAGCGCAGCGTCTTATGAGCCTTGGCGCGTGTGAATTCAAGGCGGTTCTGGCCGGCTACCAATCGACTATTGCCCTGATTCGAATCGGCGATGATACATGGCAATATGATATTGGCACAATTTTTCTCAAGCGGATGGGAGACGCGCCGGGCACTACGATCAGCGTGACCAGCATGTCCGCGCCCAAAAAGGCAATGCACGCTTATGAGAAGGCGGAGAAAGAGCTGCAAGATAAGCCGGCAGACGCTGAGAAAGAGCTGAATAAGGCTGTGCAAATCTATCCGCAGTTTGCGGCGGCCTGGAATTTGCTGGGGGACATCCACCGCGAAAACAAACAGCTTGATCAGGCGCGTACGGATTACGGACACGCTATTTCTGCCGATCCTCAGTTTGTGAATCCTACGTACAGTTTGGCCGTGATTGCCTTACATGAAAAGAAATGGGATGAGGTGGGCCAGTACAGCGACCAGGTAATCAAGTTAAACGCGATGGCATTTCCGCTGGCTTACTTTTTCAATGCTGCCGCCGATTACAACCTGCAAAAATTTGATGCCGCCGAAGAGAGCGCCAAAAAGTTCAAAGGCCTGGACACGCAGCACAACCATCCTGATGTATGCCTTTTGCTGAGTAATATTTATTCCCGCAAGCAGGATTACGCAGGCGCTGCGCGCGAGTTGCGCGACTATCTTGCCGCCGCGCCCAATGCAGCCAACGCTGCCGAGGTTGAAGCTGAAGCCAAGCGATTTGAGAACATGAGTGCTTCCGCCAAAAACCAGTAAACAAACTTATTTTTTGGCGTTAGCGGCTTGCGCGGGGAAACGCAGCAGCACCGGTGGCGTGAAGGCTGCGCCGTCTTTCAGTTGCCGGTATTGTCATCCACCTTGTTCCAGCCCACGTTGGTTGATACATAAAACCAACCATCCACCTGAACACCTGGTTTGACGGCAGCAACCTAGAGCCAGTGGAGAAATGCAACGGCATATTTGGCCCACTCACCACCTGCCAGGCCGGGAGCGGCTGTACCGCATCCGGCATCTCTGGTAAGGCTAAATATAACGTGTGCTTCGGCGGCTCCTGCTGGCTGCTTCCGGAAGTCTGGGAAAACGCGAACGGCGGAAAGTGCGTTTTGCACCTTTAAAAAATCGGGAAATTGGCTATCGGGGAAAGTAAAAGCTCAACACTGATAACACTGATCACGCTGATTTACACGGATCGCCCGGATTTAGTTGATTCACGGGCAGCAAACAGCATTAAAATGGGACCATCTGGAGGCAAATGCCAGTTCTCGATTGGTCGCAATGTCCGGCTGTGGAAAGGGTGCCTGGGAAAGTGAGCGGTGCGTGGGTGCTTCGAGGTACACGTATGCCTGTAGCTACCATTTTTGAGAACCTTGAGGCTGGAGCCAACATCGACGACATTCTTGAGTGGTTTGATGGCCTCGACCGCGACCAAGTCAAAGCCGTCATTGATTTCGCCGCTCGCAGTCTGCAGGAACCCGCTCCCACTCGCTAATGTTTATTCTTTTTGATCAAGGAACTCCCGTTCCTATTCGTGCGTTTCTGACTGGCCATACCGTTAAAACAGCGGCGGAAAAAGGTTGAGCACACTTTTATACGGCAAGCTGTTGGACGCAGCCGAAACATCAGGTTTCGAACTGCTGGTTACAACGGACAAAAATTTTCCTCATCAACAGAACCTGCAAGCGCGCAAGATCGCCATTGTCGTCATCGGCAATGCGCAATGGCCAGCTTTAAAAGCGCACGTCCAATTGGTAGTCGATGCAATCAATGCCGCAAAACCGGGAAGTTATACGTTGGTAGAGGCCCCACGATCTGGCAAGCCCAAATCCTAGAGATGTAGCATGGTATTTCAAGACTCAGTCTAGGCGCGTGCGAGCACTTAGTTGCTGTTGTGGGGATCAGTTTATAAATTGATCTCCACTGGCATTTTTTTTGAGTTCGCTTTACCATCGCCAGAGTGGCAGCTTCACAGCAAAAATCCGCCGACGAGTATAAGGACAAAGACCGCCTCGTCTCCGCCGTGCAGGCGGAAGACGATGCTTCGTTTGAACTGAAACTGCGCCCGCGCTACCTGCGCGAGTTTATTGGACAAAAGAAGGTAAAAGAAAATCTTTCGGTCGCGGTGGAAGCGGCAAAGTCGCGCGGCGAACCGCTGGATCATGTGCTGCTCTATGGACCGCCGGGTCTGGGCAAGACGACGCTGGCCACGATTATCGCCAACGAAATGGGAGTGGCATACCAGCAGAGCGCCGGGCCGGCCATACAGATCAAGGGCGATCTCACAGCCATCCTGACCAACCTGCGCGACCGGCAAGTTTTTTTTCTGGATGAAGTGCACAGGTTGCAGCCGGCGCTGGAAGAGATTCTTTATTCGGCGCTGGAGGATTACAAGCTCGACATCATTATTGGGCAAGGACCTTCAGCCAGAACACATACCATCGACGTAAAGCCATTTACTTTTGTGGCCGCTACAACGCGGGCCGGGCTGCTCTCTGCGCCGTTGCGGTCGCGCTTTGGCATCTTGCTGCGGCTGGAGTTTTACACCACGGAAGAACTCAAGTTTATTATTGAGCGCTCAGCAGAGATCCTGGGAGTGGCCATTGATGATGAAGGCGCTGCCGAGCTGGCAGGGCGTGCGCGTGGTACACCAAGAATCGCCAACCGGCTGTTGCGCCGCGTGCGTGATTTTGCCCAGGTGCGCAGTGATGGACGAATCGACAAAGCCACCGCCCAGGCCGCGCTGGAAATGCTGGAAGTGGACAAGCATGGTTTTGACGAGATTGACCGGCGGCTGCTGCTAACCATCATCCAGAAATACAACGGAGGACCAGTGGGCTTGAGTACCCTGGCAGCGGCGCTGGCAGAGGAGCAAGATGCTCTGGAAGAAATTTATGAGCCGTTTCTTATCCAGATTGGCTTTCTTGACCGTACTCCACGGGGACGAGTTGCCACGCGGCTAGCTTACGAGCACTTTGGCATTAAATATGGCCGGCAGCCGGACCTGTTCTAAGGGAAAGACACGCAAAGCTCGCGTTAAATTACTGCGAACCGCTCCACCTACTCCGATCTTATTTCAATAAGAGCTATTCTGTATTTAGGGAGAAGTTAGAACCCATCTCATAAATACCTCTTCAGCAGGATGAGAACACATGCAAGTTGCACCATGCCGAAGAAGTTGTCGTCGTGGTATTCCCAACGCGTAACCACGCGACGGAAATTGTGCAGCCAGGCGAAAAGCCGTTCAATT
>DASTCT010000338.1:0-12496 GCA_035710845.1 Candidatus Angelobacter sp. | reverse complement strand
TTTTCTAATGCCTACTTTGACTCGCTAGGACTTCCACGCCTGTTCGAAGGATAGCTTAACCCAACCGAACCGCCGTATGCGGACCCGCATGTACGGTGGTGTGGCAGGGGAGAGCGGGTGACCGCTCCCCCTATGCCGATTTGGGCGCTCTGCAAGCGATTGAAGATTTTGGATGGCAATGTGTCTTGCAGACGGGAATCGCGAGCGGAATATCAGGCTTGCACAATCCAGCCATACGCTGGGGCTATGTTAGATTAGTAAGAGTGTGGGCGCGTAGCTCAGTTGGTAGAGCAACGCCCTTTTAAGGCGTGGGTCGCTGGTTCGAATCCAGCCGCGCTCACCATCATTTGTTCTTGTCGCTACGCTCCGAACCGCTTGAGAGATTTGTGGAACAAAAGTCCCAAATGCGCTTGGAGCAAGCAACTCGCCGCGTGGTCGGGCTCGCTGCTTAGCGGCAAAATTTTCAGACTTTACGCCGAGATAATTGCCTCTCATGTCCAATCCAAACGATCCAGAAATCCCCTCAACCAATCAACCAGCCGCCGCCGAGCCAGACGAGTCATTTAAAGACCTGCTCTCACAATATGAGCAGAGCCACGCACACACGCCACATGAAGGCAGCAAAGGCCTGGAAGGTACCGTGGTGAAACTGACGGCGGATTCGATCATATTTGATATCGGATTCAAGACTGAAGGAATCCTGCCGCTGACAGCACTGCGCGCGAATGAAACCGTGAAGCCCGGAGACAAGCTGATAGTCACGGTGAAGGGCCGCGATCCTGAGGGTTATTACGAACTGGCGCGCGGCAAGGTTGCGCGGCCCACGGACTGGGCTTCACTGGAAAAAGCTTTTGCTGAGAAAGCCACCATCGTAGGCACGGTGATTGGTGCGGTCAAAGGCGGGTTGAGCATCGATATTGGCGTGCGCGCCTTTATGCCAGCTTCACGCAGCGGCGTGCGCGATACAGCCGAGATGGAGAAGATGGAGGGGCAGGAGATACGCTGCCGCATCACCAAGCTTGATGTTACCGATGAAGACGTGGTGGTGGACCGGCGCGTGATTACGGAAGAGGAAGAGCGCGCAAACCGCGATCGCCGTTACTCTGAGCTTAAAGAGGGCGATACGGTCAGCGGCGTAGTGCGCAGCCTGGCTGATTATGGCGCGTTTATCGATATTGGCGAGGTGGATGGCCTATTGCATGTGAGCGATATTTCTTGGAGCCGGATCAACAAACCGTCAGACGTGCTTGCGGTGGGCCAGCCGGTGGAAGCCAGGGTGCTCAAGATCAATAGTGACAAGCGGCGCATCTCGCTGGGGCTGAAACAGCTTCAGCCGCATCCGTGGGACGCTGCCGCGGAAAAGTACAAAACAGGCGAGCGCGTGCGCGGCGTGGTGACGCGGCTCATGGATTTTGGGGCCTTTGTGGAGCTTGAACCCGGAGTTGAAGGGCTTATCCACGTTTCTGAGATGTCATGGGCAAAAAAGGTGCGCAAGCCGAGCGACGCGCTCAAGACGGGCGAGACCGTGGAAGCGGTGATCCTGGGCGTGAACGCGGGCGAGCGGCGCATCTCGCTGGGATTGAAGCAAGCGCTGGGTGATCCTTGGGCTGACGTTGCGCAGAAATTCCCGGTTGGCTCGGTGATCGAAGGCCCGGTGATTAGCGTGGCCAAGTTCGGCGCTTTTGTGCAACTGGCGGAAGGCATTGAAGGAATGATCCACGTGGGCGATATCAGCGCGGAGAAGCGAATCAACCATCCGCAAGAGGTACTCAAGACCGGGCAGACGGTGAAGGCGCAGGTGCTGGAGATCGATAAAGAAAAGCGCCGCGTGCGCCTGGGCATAAAACAGATGGTGCCTTCAAGCCTGGACGAATACATTGCCGAGCACAAGGAAGGCGATGTGGTCACAGGGCGGACGGTGGATGTTTCCGGCGATGTTGCGCGCATTGAACTGGGCGAAGGCGTTTTTGCAAGCTGCCATATGACGACGGCGCAAGCTTCATCTGAGCAGGCTACTTCTGCTCAGGCTACGGCGGCAGAGAGCAAGCCGAAAGAGGCGAAGGCAGATCTGTCATCGCTGAGTTCAATGCTGCAAACGCGATGGAAGAGCGGCGGCGCAGCGGGCGAGACGAAAACTCAATCCGCGCAAACCGGGCAGATACGCAGCTTCCGCATCAGCAAGCTTGATCCTGAAGCAAAGAAAATTGAATTGGAGCTGGTGAAGAAAGCCTAGCGAGAGATTGCCTGACTACTTGTGGTAGCTCACCCCGCAGTTCTTCGCCACTTCGGTGACATCAGGCAGGTCAAACTGGATCACTACATTCCCGCTCTTGGGATCAGGTATGTTGAACACAACCTTTTTGATCTGGGGAGAGGTATTCTCCTTGTGAGAAACAATGTGGCCATAAAACAGGTCATTGATCATGCATTCGCCGCAGCCCTCTGGCTGGAGAGAAATCATCTTAAAATCCGGTGAGTGCCCAAGATACTGGGTGTGCACTTTTCCATCATCCAGGCGATATTGGGTGACCACCGTTTCCCGCTCGCGGGCGCGGGTTTTGCGCCCATAGCGGGCGTGGCGATCATCGGTATCGCCGACGAACAGAAACGCGTTTTGCAATTTGCCATCGTACCTTCCGTGATTGTTTGATCCGGGCGTGCATTGCAGATAGATGGCGGGTGTGGCCGGCTTGGTAAACGGCGTGGCCAGGTACTTGCCTTCCAGACGATATTGAATAGATTCTGCGCCCAGAAACGCATCTTTCACATGGTTCGTCTGCCATTGCGGAGCAGTATCCTGTGCTGCAACCAGCGATGTGGAAAATAACAGGACAAGTATTCCAAAACTTACTCTCATAGTGATTGCAATCCTTGTGTGGATTTACTATGTG
Organism: Candidatus Angelobacter sp.; assembly: GCA_035710845.1. Taxonomy (GTDB): domain Bacteria; phylum Acidobacteriota; class Terriglobia; order Terriglobales; family Acidobacteriaceae; genus Angelobacter. The sequence continues at coordinate 9,605 of DASTCT010000338.1, read as the reverse complement.
ACCGGAGCAAACAAAAAACGTAAAATACGCTCTTGTTTGTAGCTGAAATGGCGGGATTAGGCAAGCACTTTTTAAAACGCGATCAGCTGCTTTATTGATCAGGCTTTCCAAACTTACCGTGGCGTCCTGTTCCAGAAGCAAACTGCTGTGCGCCTTCCCTGGATTCTCCTGAGGCAAGGACATCCAAACCGTGGCGCAGTTCATTTTGCCGGGCCTGCTCCCACGGCAGAGCCCACTGCTCGTAAACTGACATCCGATCGGCGCGCAAGCCGTGTTGCGGGAACTCCGCGAGAGTGCGAGCAAGCTCCATTGCCGCTGCGAGCGCCTGGCCCGGTTCTACCAGCCGGTTCACCAATCCCATCTGCAGCGCTTCATCGCCAGAGACGGGGCGGCCGGTGAGGATGAGATCCAGCGCGCGGCTCTGGCCGATCAGGCGCGGCAGGCGAACTGTGCCCAAGTCGATGAGCGGCACGCCAAAGCGGCGGTTGAACACGCCGAGCACGGCATCATGCGCGGCGATGCGCAGATCGCACCACAGCGCAAGCTCAAGCCCTCCGGCAACCGCGTGGCCTTCTATCGCGGCGATCACGGGTTTGCTCAACTGCAGCCAGGTTGGTCCCATGGGGCCGGAACCATTTTGATCGATCGTGCTGCGGCGGCCTTCCGCGATCTCGCGCAAGTCAGCGCCCGCACAGAACGTGCCGCTGGTTCCTGATAGCACGGCGACGCAAAGCTGTTCATCGCGATTAAATTTCTCAAACGCTTTGCCCAGCGCTTGAGCGGTCTGGGAATCGACAGCATTGCGCGCCTGAGGCCGATTGATGGTGACGCGCAGGACTTTGTCTTCGCGCTCGATGAGAACAGAATCGTTTTTTGACGACATAGCTGCTCCGTCTATCGCTGTGCAGCGGCAGCGCCAACTGCCAAATCCGCCGCAACTGCGCCGATTTTCTCCAGCGCTGTGGTGATCTTGGACGGCTCATAACCGACGGTAATGCGCAGATGGTATTCGGTACCTAGATATGATCCGGGCGCAACCAGCACAGAGGCCTTGGTACGGATATGGTCGGCAAGCTCAGCCGACGGCATATCAAAGTAGTAGCGCACGAACGCGATCGAGGTGGCAACGGCCGGGCTGACGGAAAATCTTTCTTCCTGTTTGCGCACCCAGTTTTCCAGCAATGTATGGCCTTCACGCGAGAGCTTTTTCTGGCGATCAAGCAGCATTTTTCTTTTTTCCGGTTGCAGCGCGATCTCGGCCAACTTCATGCTCGGCCCGGATGCGGCAATCACGGCGTACTCATGCCTGCGCCACAGCGCTTCCACCATTTCCGGCGAGGCAAGCGCCCACCCGATCCTCAGGCCCGCCAGTCCATACGCCTTGGAGAAGCTGTTGACGCAGATTACTTTGTCATACATTCCCCAGAAACTCGGTGTTTCATTTCCATGCAACTCGGTCCCGCGATAGACCTCATCTGCATGCAGCCATGCGCCAGTGCGTTCGCAGATTTGAACAATGCGCCGCATCTCTTCGGCGGAGAGAATGCTGCCGGTTGGATTGTTGGGGTTCACAATTGAGATGAGCTTGGTCCTGGCGCCTGCCAGCGATGCAAGCTCGCCGATGTCAAGACGCCAGTTGTTTTCCGGCCGAAGCTGCGCTTCCTCCACGTGGCAGCCAAGGTTCTTCGCCAACCCCCAAATCTGTCGGTAACCGGGCGAGATAACAATTACCTCGTCATCGGGATCAAGCAGCGTGCTGCAGACCATCCAGTTGGCCTGGGCTGCGCCTACAGTGACCAGAACATTGTTTGGCGAAGCATTGGGATAGAGCGCGGCGATGCGCTCTCGCAACAGTCCGGTGCCGTTTACCTCAGGATAGTAAAGCGGGAGTTCGAACAACGGCTGAGGATCTTCACCGGCGAGCAGATCGCTGACGTTGGCGCATTTTACGGAGCTATCGGCAAGGTTGATCTCCACCGTGCGCTCAAATTGCGACTGGAAATACTCAAGATCAAAATTCTGAAATCTCATATCAAATTCCCTGGTCTCTGGCTGCCGCATCTGTTGATGCGTTTTGTGACCCTACTTGCGTGGTACGCTGCCGCTTCCAGTACAAATAAAATGGTACTCCTGCCAGCACGATCGCTGCGCCCCACAACGTCTCTGTTTTCTTTTCTAGTGCCGCGTTAATCGCCCAGAGACTGCCCAGAACCACGTAGAGCGCGGGAAGCACTGGATATCCGGTGCAGCGGTAAGGTCGATCCGCTTCAGGTTTTTTGCGCCTCAAGATGAAGAGCCCTGCAACTGTGAGCACGTAGCTGAGGACCATCATGAACATCACGTAGGTAAAGAGCTGGTCATAGCGTCCGCTCAAAGCAAGAATTGCGGCCCACACCGCCTGCAAGACCAGACTGACAGCCGGGGTATGCCAGCGCGGATGCACGCGGGCGAGAGAGCGAAAGAAGACGCCATCTTCCGCCATGGCGTAGTAGACGCGCGCGCCGGTCATGAGGCAAGGGCCGATTGCGCCAAAGCAGGAGAGCGCCACCATGAGCGAGAGCCACGGGGCGACGTGGCTGGAAAACATGGATACTGCGGCGGTCTGCGCGACTGCTTCATGCGCGGCGATTTCCTTCATGGGCAGCGCGTAAAGATAGACCGCGTTAATTGCAATGTACAGAACACCGACCAGCATCATGCCCAGGATCAGGGAGCGAGGCAGGTTGCGCTGCGGATCTTTGACTTCGCCAGCGACGAAGGTGATGTAAACCCAGCCATCATAGGCCCAGAAAACCGCGATGAGGGCGACGCCGATTCCTGTCAGCATGGAAGCAGAGCCGAGCGGGGTGGAAATGGTTTGATTGTAGTGGCTCCAGGAGCCATGGCCCAATAGCATTCCGAGCACAACAAAGCAGCCGATAGCGCCGAACTTGGTCCAGGTGGCGATGTTCTGCAGGATCGCGCCTTTTTTGACGCCGAAAATGTTGATGAGCGTTTGCAGAGCAATGGCGGCCAGCGCGATCAGGTGTCCGCGCGTTACCGTTATCGGTCCCACGCCAAGCACAGTGCGTTGAGCTTGCAATGCCGGGAATGCCTGCCCGAGATAGGTGGCAAAGCCAACGCCCAGCGCAGCCATAGTGCCCGTGGCGCTGACGGTAAAGTACATCCAGCCGTAGAGAAATCCGGCGGCGTCGCCATAAGCTTCACGCATGTAAACGTACTGCCCGCCGGCTTGAGGGAACATTCCGCCCAGCTCGGCAAAGGCGAAGCAAGCCAGCAAGGTTACACATACGCCGACAATCCAAATGACCAGGAAGAGCCAGGGATAGCGCGTATTAGTGGCGACGTCCTGTGCGGTGAGGAAGATCCCTGAGCCGATGATGCCGCCCGCGAGAAGCAGGATGGAATCAGAAAGCGAGAGCCGGCGGACGAGCTTGGCTGATTGTGAATCGGGTTGAGACAAGAGTCAGGCCGCGTCCTGTCGCGGAGTAGATATCATCCTCTATTTAAAGTTGGCGTCAAGTAGGAGCGAGCAAAACCTTACCACGGATAACACGGATCACACGGATTAAAAAAGATCAGTGAAATCCGTGTAATCAGTGTTATCTGTGTTGGGCTTTTTAGTAATTTCGTCCCTACACTCGGTTCGGCGCTTTGGCTTTGCGGTCCTCAGGTTTCATGGCGTTGAACTCTGCTGATTTTCCTTTAGGAATGCTGAGGATGTTCCACTGCGCGCCACGCAGATGCTTGCCAAGATAGAGGATTTGGCCAACATGATAGGCCGTATGTGCAATGCTGCGGCTGAATGCCTGGAGAACGGTGTGCGGCTCGCCGCGGATGGTGATGGTGCGGGTGAAATCTTCCGGCGTGAGCGATTCGATAACGTCAAACACGATTTTGAAACTCTCTTCCCAGCGGCGCATCAGGTCCGCGCGTGTGTCTTGCGCGGTGAGCACAAATTCCTGATCGCGATTACGGTCAGGCTTTTCGCCGTCGGTTGTGAGGAAGTCTTTGAAGCGTGAACGCAGATTGCCGGCTATGTGCTTTACCACCAGGGCAGTGCTGTTTGACTCAGGATCGGGAGCGCGGAAAAACTCTTCATCGCTCAATTGGGCTAAAGCTCCGTCTGCCAGGCGTTTATAGCCGCGAAAGCTGCGGCGAGCTTCGTCATAGTAGGCATCGGCAAAGGTGCTAGGTTCGGGCATGGGTGGGCCAGTCTCCTTAATTCATTAAGCTTAGCAAGAAACTTGCACCCGAATGGATGGCTGGTGCGTATAACTGTTTAGCAAGGGGGCTTCTTGGAACGGAGCGTAGGACGCGAAGAAGACCGGCTGGGAGCGGCGCTGAGCAGAGCAGCCCAGGGCGATTCCATGGCCTTTGCCGAGCTGGTGCGCGAGCATCAGGGCATGGTCTTCAGCATTGCCTACCACTACATGCAGGACCGCTCCCTGGCGGAGGACCTGGCGCAGGAAGTTTTTCTTGAACTGTATCAGGGCCTGGCCCGGATACAGTCTGCGGCGCACCTGACATTCTGGCTGCGGCGGGTGACGGCGAATCGATGTATCGATCAGGGAAGAAAGAAGCTTCGCCGGCGTGAGCAAGCACTGGAAGAAGCACCTGAGCCTGTGGCGAGCAATGCTCCGGCTGATCCGCTTTTGCTGGAGCGATTGCAGCAGAGCGTGGCCGGACTGCCGGAGAGACAGAGGATGGTGGTGATCCTGCGCTTTCAGGAAGGGCTGGGACCGGCAGAGATTGCTGAGGCGTTAGACATGCCGGTGAATACCGTGAAGAGCACGCTCCATCGGTCACTGGAGGAGCTGCGGAAGGGCCTGACGCGCAAGCTGAGAGAGGTACGATATGCATTTTTCTGAAGACGATCTTCGCGAGGCGCTCAAGCGCAAAGATCCGGGCGAAGGATTTACCCAGCGGGTGATGGCGCGAGTGGAGCAGGCGAAGGCGGAAGGCAAGACCAAGCCGGCGAATGGCAACGGCAACCGATCGTTCCTGGCGTGGTGGAGGCTGCGCCCGGCATGGACTTTTGCCGTGGTGGCTTTGCTGTTGCTAGGGTTTGCATGGGGCGGATACCAGTATTCGGAATATCGGCACGGGGAAGAAATGCGGATTGCCGCAGAGAAGCAGAGACAGATGGAAGAAAAGCAGAAAGAGCTGCAAGCGGAGGCAGAGAAGGCGAAAGCGCAGGCGATCCTGGCACTGGAAATTGCCCGCGCCAAGCTGAACCACGTGCTGCAGCAAGCCCAGGTGCCGGTGGGAATCGACAAGATCAGGAGACAACGTCTATGAAACGCGTGATGGGAATGATTGTGGGATTAGCTCTGTGCTGTGCGGCTGCGCGCGGGTATGGGCAGGACGCAAAGATACAGCTTGATAGCCTGAACAAGCTAAGCGACAAAGCCGCACGGGTCACGGACGTAACGCTGGATGGTTCACTGCTGCAATTTGCCGTCAACATGATTGAAAAGGCAGATGATGGCGATGAGGATGTTGCCCAGCTCAAATCCATCATGAAGAACCTCAAGGGAATCTACGTGAAGAGCTTTGAGTTTGATGAGGCCAGCCAATACAGCAAGGCAGATGTCGAATCGGTCAGGTCACAGATCACAGCGCGGTGGACAAAAATTGTGCAGTCGATCGATAAGCGCTCGAACGAGCATGATGAAATCTATCTGCTCAAGAGCGGGAGCGGGGAGCATGTTGCCGGCGTTCTAATTCTGGTGGCCGAACCCAAAGAACTAACCGTAGTCAACATTGTGGGCGATGTGCCGGTAGAGAAGATCAGCTCGCTGGAACATCACTTTGTTATTAACGATAGAGACTCAGGCAAGAAGCAAAAGAAAGAGAAGAGCCATGATGAAGAGTAAAAACAGTTTCTTGTTGGTGGTGGCATTGGCGGCTGCAACGCTGTTAGCAAGCTCGCCGCAGGCCCAAGCCAAAGACGACTTTGGCCAGATCGTGAAGCACATTGAGGTTACTTACCACGTTCACCGGCAACATCGTTTTGTCATGGGGATGGCGGGGTTCGTGGTGAAGTTCTGGCACTTTGCCGGGGTGAAGAACTTCAAAGGCGCAATCTTTGAAAACCAGCCGTTTGTACACGCGGCGAGCGACACGCGCTTTAACGAAGTAATGCGCGAGGCCATGGAATCAGGCTGGCATCCGATGGTGCAATCGTGGGACCGGCACAGCGGCGAGCGAACTTATATTTACGCGCAGGATTTGGGCAAAGACCTGAAAGTGCTTGTGGTGTCGCTGGAGAGCAATGAGGCTGTGGTGATTCAGGTAAAAGTCGATCCCCACAAATTGGATGAGTTCATCCGCGAGGCCAGCATGGGAAAGCATGAGCCAGCGCCGGGCAAAGAGATTGATCCACCGAGTGAACAGACGGTTGAGGTCGCGAGTTTATCAGCGCATAATTGGAATGGAGTGTGTTTGCAGGAGTAGGAGGACGCTTTGCACAAAAAGCAAAAACCTCACCACGGATGAACACGGATGACACGGATTACAAATTCAAAAATGGCCCTTTTGATCCGTGTAAATCAGTTTGATCAGTGTTATCCGTGGTAGGGTTTAGGGTCGTTTGTGCAAAGCTGGCTAAAGCCCAAAAATTTGTGGTACTGATGGGCTAATTCGCTTTCGCTCGCCCGCCAACATTTCCGCAGAAGAGGGCGGCCCAGCCACATTCAGCTTACTTGGTGATTTGAGTTGTGAACTTCTGCGCGGCCTGGGTGAGCGCGATGGTCAGATCTTCCAGATGGCGGTGAGCCGTGAGATAGCTGATTATCATCATGCGGATTACGGATTGCCCGTTGACCAGCGTGGTGGAGATCCAGCGGCGGCCGTCGCGCGTGACCTCATGCACGATGGCCTCATGGATCGCGCGGCGTTCTTCTTCTGCAACATCTGGTTCTGTAGCATCCGGCAACTTCACGCGAAAGTTCACAATCGGAAGCACCTGCGGCACAGCCAGTTCAAACACTCCTGAATTTCGTATCCAACCGGCGAAGAATGCCGCCAGCTTCAATTGGCGGTCGATCAGCTCTTCATAAGCCCGGCGCCCGTGGACGCGGAGGGTGAGCCAGAGCTTGAGCGAATTCATGCGCCGCGACCACTGCGCGCTTACCTGGAAGTTATCGAGCGCTGGTGTGACGCCGGACGTCGTTGTCATGTAAGGCTTTGGCATATAAGGCGTGCTGGTGGCAAAGGCCTGCTTGAGCGCCTGCGGATGCGAGGTAAGCACCACGCCGGCGGCAAACGGCATAGCCAGCCATTTGTGGGGATCGATGGTGATGGAGTCCGCCAGTTCCAGCCCGCGCACCAGATTGCGATGCTGATCTGAAAAGATGGCAGCAGCTCCGTAAGCGCCGTCAACGTGCAACCAGAGCTGGCGACGCCGGCAAACCTCAGCCAGGGCAGTGAGATCGTCAATCGCGCCGGAATTGGTGGTGCCTGCAGTAGCGACAACGCAGAAAGGCGAGTATCCAGCGGCCTGGTCCTGGGCAATCTGGCGCTCAAGCTGCCGCGGATCAAGCTGAACGTTCGCATTTACAGGAACGCGGCGGAGCGCTTTGCGCCCCAGTCCCAGCAGCCCAACAGATTTATCCAGCGAGTGGTGAGCCTCAGTGGAGGTATAAAGCACAGGCTTGGCCGCGATGGCCGCCAAACCGTCTTCCACGCTTTGCGGAAAGTGCGCCGCCAGGGCCATAGCCAGAGCACTGAAGTTGGCTTCATTGCCGCCGCTGGTGAAGGTGCCGTCAAAAGGCCGATCCCAGCCGACGCGTTCGCCGATCCAGCGCACGGTCTCACGTTCAATGCGCGCCGCAAGCTGAGAGCGAGCCAGGCTGGCGAGCTGCGGATTCAGCGCTGCTACCAGCATCTCAGCCAAAACGGCCATGTAGGCCGGCGTGGGATTCATGAGGCCGAAATAGTTGGCGCTGGGAACGTGAAAGCCTTCAGCGATCAGGCTGGAGCAAAGATCATCGAGAATTTGTTCGGCGTTGCCGGCGAATTCGGGCAGGAAATCGGTGAGGTCTTTGAAACTGCGCTGCTCTTCCGGAAGTTGCACCGGCAGGTTGGGCAGGCTGGAGAAATATTCGTCGATGCGGTCGATGAGTTTGTAGCCAAGGCGGCGGCGAGTGGCGGAATCGAAGTCGAAGGGCATTTAAATATCAGATTGGGTAGCGAGGAACTCTTTAACAATTTTGATGAAAAGTGGACGCTCTCTTATTCGAAAGAATCTATAGGTTTTGCAGTCCATCCGAAGGACAGCTTTGGCTCTCTTCGAAGGTCGAGAGTGAAATGGAAATCCTCCACTATGTCACCCTCATCTTTGATCGTACCGATCAAGCGGACGTTAACATCGTAAACCTGCGGTGATAACTGCTTCAAAGTAGTCCCCTCATATTCATAATGTGCTGCATTTGACCGAGTATTTTCGACAGCTACGGGTAGCGCCGGATCTGGAACTATAGCAATGATTAATTCCTCGCTACTTCCAACTCCAAGAGATGTGTGGTTGAAGGGGTTTCCAAGCCAGCACCCCTTGTTTACACGGTTAGCCTCTCCGCCATTGTGTTCGTAAAAGGTTATCTGGGCTTTGAGCCCGTCGACTCTGGATACCGTCATCCCTTTAATCGGGTCATTCCGAAATGTGGCGATTGCTGCTGGGATACTATCTCCATCTTTCCACGTATCACTGTCGTCTCGATTAATCCGACGTGGAAATGCCCTTAAAGTAACAAGGTTAGCGGAATGTTTGGTTGTTTCGTGGCCTCCGATTGTTTGTTCCTGAGCAATTTTGTTGGCTAAGCTTGCAAGATGTTGAGTGAAGAGCTTGTGCAATTCTTCCGAATTCGAAAAATCCCAAACTAAGGAATTTTCACGGATAGAGTGCTTGTAGGCTTGTAGACGGCTGAACTGGTCAGCGTCATGGTTCTGCGGAATAGGAGCATTTGAGAAGTAAAGCAGCACATGCTTCCCACTTTGCCGTAGTCTCTCGATTTCCTCGGCGGTTCCAGAGGGTGACACACCTGTCGGCGTGCCAAGGCGCGACCAAAAAATTCCTACCACGATGTCTGCATCATCGACAATCTGCGAATTAATTATGGCTTGCGGCCGATCTCCTGATGCGGGGTAGGAGTGCGTTTCCCAACGAATCGCTTCAAAAATAATTCCAATCGAGCGGGAGTGCACAGCATTCCACCGTTCAATTACCTCGCTGACTATTTCCCGCTCTGAAGCGACGTCTGCCGGAGACGCAATCAGAATTCTAATTGCAACGACTTTGCGGGCCATACAGGAGATGAGTCTATCATCCTGATTTAATCTTTCTAGGTGCGGAATGTTAGGCAGAGGGTTGCAGATTTTTTTGTTGCGATTAAGAGAAGCGGTGATACAGTATTTCGTATTTTATTTGTATAGCCCTTAAAACTAATCCTCGCAGGCGAGGGCGCCTAATGTCACTTACTTTGCGCACCTTTGTTTTGAGCCCTTCTGCTGGGATATTCCTGTCGGGTGTACCACACCGCTCGTGGATATTTGCGCGGTTTAGAGCGCTTGGGTAACTTGGCCTGGCTCATGTAGTCCAGAAT
>DASTCT010000337.1:0-2647 GCA_035710845.1 Candidatus Angelobacter sp. | reverse complement strand
TGCAGCATTAAATACAGTGCTTGAGGCTTTGGCCCAAGGTGTATCGCAGGTAGCGAGGCCGGTCACTCATGAACAGCCGGGTGCTTCCTCGAAAATGGAGCTCATACTTTATCTTCGTGCCATTCAGCTGTGACCCTTTTTTGCATCCTAAGTTCGGGCGTTCAGTCGAATGATTGAACGCAGTGAGCAATAAGTTCGATTCAGATAGCGATCACAGCAGTTGAAGGAATAATGAGAAATAGAAGGACGGCGCTGTAAGCTTGGAATTTTTGAACAGAAGAGCTCAAAGAACACAGCGCAGCGGAGGCGCAACCAAAATTGCACCGTGAGAAGTGATTTCTGACTAGTAAATAAAATAGCGGCGCTGTTTGGAGAGGATAGGAATCGGGTTCGGCGCTTGGCGCAAGGGGTAGCGGCGACTAGCCTGTCCGACATCGTCAGGTTTTGTCAGGTCGTCGCTAGGTTCGCCGGGACGACGTCGGATCCGTTTAGTCCGCTTTTTGCATCAGATGATGGTTTGTGCTGAGGCGAGATAGGTGAGGAGTTGCTGGCAAAGTGTTTTGTCGAAAAGCGGACTAAAAGATGCCGCAGGAGCGGCATCGGAAGACACCTCGCCGAAGCCACCATTGTTTTTCGGGTGCCGGGGTCAGCACCACCCTGAAGCTCATCCGTAGAAGTGAACCAAGCAGGAGCAAAAGAGCTGTTGCAGAGGGAAGCTGGAACTCAACCACAATCGAATGCGCCGGGTGTTTCGGGTGATGACCGCGCCGATTTTTAGTAGGCGCAAGCGAATGGTTCCAACTTGAGCGCGCGCTAATTCCGTACCGCTTAGCCCAAGCCGACGCAATGCTTCTAAGAGCACATAGGCCAACGAAGAGAGCAAGAGTCGGAACTGATTAGCCCACCAGGCATGGCAGCTGGTGCGATCACTAAAGAGACCAAGCTGCTGTTCCTTGATGCGATTTTCCATCTCACCCCGCGCACAATAAATCTCATCGTAGAGAACTTGGGCGCGACCTTCCAGATTGGTCAAAACATAACGCGGATTAGCTCCTTTTATGGAGTGCTCGGCTTTGGCAATGACCCGCCGCTTCCTATCCCAACTCTGGGCCTTGTAGTTAAATTGACTGAAGAGTCGCACTTTTTCACCCCTCCTTTGGAACTTGCGCTCGGCCCGTTTTTGCCACTTGGCCGAGAGCGCGTGCAAACGCTCATTCTTGGCCAGTCCGATGATGTAGTACACTCCGGCTCGCTCACACCAACGCAGCATCTTCCAACGACAAAAACCACTGTCGGCACGCACCGTAATCTTGATCTCTGGCCAGCGTTGGCGCAACGCCTTGACCAACAACGCTAAAATTGCCCACGCATGTTTGGCCGAATCAAGGTTGCTTTCCCGCAGGTAACTGACCAGCAGCCGCTCGCCGCAAAAGACGTACAGCGGTAAAAAGCAAAAGTCGTAGTAATAACCGTGAAAGTGCCGCCCCTCTTGCAGACCGTGCACCCGATCGTCGGTGCAATCCAAATCCAACATCAGTTCCGCAGGAGCCGATTCGAAACTGCCCACAAACTGATCGAACAAGATTTGGTGGATCAGCCAAGCTTCCTTACGCCCTGCTCGATTCTCTAGCCGGCACAGCGTCGCGCAACTGGCCAGTTGCTCCGTTCGTTCACTGGCTGTTTGCCAGAGCAAATCTTTGCGCAAGAAATCGTGATCGTTGAGATCTTCGTAACCAAGCGCCAAACCGTCAATGCGTTGCCGCAGCATGCTCTCCAGCGAGTGCTCAATCTTGTCGGGATCCCGCTTATCAGGCAATTGCTGGGCCAACGTTTTGGTTAGTCCGATCCAGCGATCGACCTGTCGCAGCAGCACCAACCCACCGTCGCTGCTGACATTTCCACCCTCAAAGTTGCCCTCAATTTTTCTCCCACTAAAGCCTGGTAATTCGAACTCTAACTCATTACATTCTGCCATTAGCGAAGTCTCCTGTTGCTTTGTTTGTAAGCGATTCAATGCTAACAGGTTAATTAAAAGACTTCGCTACTTTTTTGCTCCCATGATGCAATTTCCGGACTAGGGTTTAGCTACATATCGTCTTCGGCTCACAATCATCCTGTCTCGGGTTAGGCCAGCTCAGTTGCAGCGGTTGTGGCTTGCCGTGGCACAGGTTTGGAATGCGGCTTGGCCTGGCGGGCTTCTCGCTCAATTTCGGCCACCTCACTCAATCGGTATCTGACCATCCTTTCGGAAAATCCGACTGGTTGGAGGATACCTTGTCGCTCGCGACGTTTCAGGGTTTCGAGGCTGCAGCCCCACCTGGCGCAAAGCTCTTGGCGGCTGATGTAGTCCTCTTCCTTTTGCTTTGTCTTTGGACTTTTGGCGCGGTTTTGCATAGTGCGCCAACAGAAACACACTCGGAAGAAGGTTGTCATCTGGACAAAAATCAGGCGATTTCTGTCCAGATCTCGTCGCAGTCAGGACGAAAAACCAGCTCTGCCACGCCATTCCGGTAAAGCTTGTATCTGAGCGGAGCCTCTTCAAAAGTGTCGCGAAAATCTCGCCACGAAAGCAGCTTGAGTCTTTGCACCACTTTGGCGACCCGCTCCTGTGGAAGGCCGGGGCGACTCTCAATCCGAAACCCCAGCG
>DASTCT010000336.1:0-13615 GCA_035710845.1 Candidatus Angelobacter sp. | reverse complement strand
TGTGCGTAGTTGCGGGCACGTTGGAGGCGGTTGATGCACTGCAACAACGGCTGCAGCGCGAAGGCGAACTGGTGTGCCGCCGGCTTCTTGCAACGCATGCTTTCCATTCATCGCTGATGGAGCCCGTGGCTGAGGAATTGACCAGAATTGCGCGCTCTATCCGTCTCAATCCGCCCAAAATTCCTTATATCTCCAATGTGAGCGGCAAGCCGATTACGAATTCTGAGGCTACTGACCCGACATACTGGGCGCGGCATCTTACGCACCCGGTGCAGTTTGCAGCAGGCTTACAGCACATGTGCTCGCCCTCTGTGCCGGTGTTCCTGGAGGTCGGGCCTGGACAAATGCTGACGTCGCTTACTGAACAGTACCTTGCTGGCAGAGGCTTGGCTGATCGCGTCGCGTTGCCCTCTCTGCCTCATGCGTCGGACTCGCAACCAGATCGTGCTTTTATTTTCAGCACTCTTGGAAATTTATGGCTAGCGGGTATTGAGTCCGACTGGACTGGTGTCCATCGCCATGAACGGAGAAGCCGTGTTCCGCTTCCAACATATCCATTTGAACGGCAAAGCTATTGGCACACGCCCAGCAGGCGGCGAATGGAGAGATTGGAAGCCGAGCCTACAAAAGCCAAGGCCATGGTTGCTCCGTTGGCGCAAGAAGTAGTTGCGTCAAACCAAAGCGCCCAGCCGGAAGGCAACGGTGTGGGGAGTTCGCGTTCATATCTGAGCGCCGAATATGTTGCGCCTCGTAATTCCACCGAGCAAAAGATCGTGGAAATGTGGGAGGGGTTGCTGGGGATTCGTCCTATTGGAGTTCATGACGAGTTTCTCCGCCTGGGCGGAAATTCGCTTTTAGCCATACGCGTAGCTGCGGAGTTGCGTGAAACTTTTCAGATCGAGTTTCCCCTTGAGGCGCTGCTGCAATCGCCTACCGTGTCTGATATCGCCCTATTTGTTGAGGACGCTTTGCTGACCATGATCGAGAGCATGGATGAATCTGCACTGTCCGGAATGGAGGCAAGCGATGCCCGCTCATCCGCCGCTGATTGACAACAAGCAATCTGCCGATAATCCGAGCCTTCCTCGCCTTGAAACTGTAGGTGTGATCGGAGCGGGAGTCATGGGTGTGGGCCTGGCCCATGCATTGGCGCAGAGTGGGTTGCGCACTCTGTTGATTGATGTCTCCGACTCTGTTCTGCAGTCTGCTCTTGGTCAGATTAAAAACAACATTCGTTTCCAACGCTTGTTTCAGAAGAACCAGGGCAGTGGTGGTCCTGAAGAAATCCTGGGACGCATCAAGGTTTCTGCTGACTATGACGTTCTGCGGGAAGCTGACTTTGTGGTTGAAAACGTGACAGAAAAATTGGCGGTCAAGACAGAAGTGTACCGCCAGTTGGATGCGATCTGTCCTCCGCAATGCGTTTTTGCCGCCAACACCTCTGCGATCCCCATTACCCGGATCGGCGCCATGACTCGCCGCCCCGCGCAGGTGCTTGGCATGCATTTCATGAACCCGGTACCGATGAAGACTGCGGTTGAGGTGATTCGCGGCTATCACACCAGCGACGACACTATTGCCACGGCAACACGGTTGCTTGGTCTTATGGGTAAAAAAGCGATTCTGGTAAACGATTCGCCTGGGTTTGTTTCCAACCGGGTGCTGATGCTGACCATTAACGAAGCGATTTTTTTAGTGCAGGAAAATGTTGCTGCGCCCGAAGTGGTGGATGAAATCTTCAAGAACTGCTTTGAGCACAAGATGGGGCCGCTGGAAACTGCCGACCTCATCGGGCTGGACACTATTCTGTTTTCTATTGAAGTACTGTACGACGAATTGAAAGACAGCAAGTTCCGCCCTTGTCCGCTCCTCAAAAAGATGGTGGATGCCGGTCTGCATGGCCGCAAGAGCGGACGCGGATTTTACAACTACGAAGCTTAAGGAAAAGAGATCCATGGAGCAATCGAAAGAAAAACTGAGGGCTTTCCTGGCACAACATATCAGCGGCCGGACAATTGCCGATGATGACCAGATTTTTGCGGCTGGATTTGTTAATTCCATGTTTGCCATGCAGCTCGTATTGTTCCTGGAAAAGAACTTCAGGATCGCCATTGCGAATGAAGACCTGGAGCTGGCAAATTTTCAGAGCATTAACGCCATGGCGGCGTTGGTGGAGAGAAAGACCTCCAGCTCGCAGAATGGTTCGAATTAACGATTGATCTTTATGGAACTGACTCCTCAACAGCAACGGCTACAAACTGCATTTCGCGAATTTGTAGATGCACAGATCGTGCCTCACGCGAATGCCTGGGACCGGGCCGAACTCATGCCGGACGAGACCGTGCGGGTATTGGCAAAGAAAGGCTATCTCGGAGCGGTGCTGCCGTCTGATCGTGGTGGCGCTGGCTTCAACATGGTTGAGTTCGGGCTGCTCAATGAGGAGTTGGGGCGAGGTTGTTCATCCGTTCGCAGTTTGCTGACTGTACATAGCATGGCTGCTTTGACAGTGTGGCGTTGGGGAACGGAAGCGCAGAAGGCCCAGTGGCTGGAAAAGTTGGGGCAGGGGAAAGCCATAGCCGCATTTGCTCTCACCGAAGCCGAAGCTGGGAGTGATGCACGGGAAATCAGGACAGAAGCTGTGGCCAGCGGTGACGATTTCCTTCTCAGTGGGCACAAGAAATGGATCACCTTTGCGCAAATTGCAGACTTGTTTCTGGTGTTCGCCAGAAGCCAGCGGGGGCCATGTGCCTTTCTTCTGGAGAGAAATACGCCGGGACTGGTGATTTCGCCGGTGCATGGCATGTTGGGTACGCGCGCATCCATGATGGCTGAACTTCATCTGGAGCAATGCCGTGTATCGAAACAAAACCTGGTGGGAGCTCCCGGATTTGGTCTTTCTTATATTGCCTCCTCCGCTCTGGATTGCGGCCGTTATAGCGTGGCCTGCGGTTGCGTGGGCATTGCTCAGGCATGCTTGGACGCGTGCCTGCGATACACCGGCCGGAGAAAACAGTTTGGCGCTCTCTTGCGTGACCACCAGTTGGTCCAGCGCATGATCGCGCGCATGGTAGCAGGTGTGAAGGCGGCCCGTTTGCTATGTCACAACGCCGGACAACTCAAGGATGCGAGCGATCCGGACTCAATGATTGAGACTTCCATTGCCAAATACTTTGCCTGCACCGCTGCCGCAGAAATTGCCCGCGATGCTGTTCAGATACATGGTGCAAACGGCTGCAGCAGGGAATATCCAGTGGAGCGCTTTTACCGCGATGCCAAGATCATGGAGGTCATTGAAGGCAGCAATGAGATCCAGGAAATCACAATTGCCCGAAGTGCCTGCCAGGAAATTGCGGAGAGCGTAGCTACAGCCAAGTAAGAGATCTTTTTATGACTGAACCCGGAATCCAGAACGAAATTACAGGCAATGCCGTTGCACGTGCAAAGCGGCGCAAGGTGAAGTGCGTGGTGTGGGACCTGGATAACACCCTGTGGAACGGGATTTTGCTTGAGGATGGCAAGGTGCATCTGCGCGATGGCATTAGGGAAATCATCCATGCGCTCGATGCTCGTGGCATTCTGCACTCTATCGCAAGCCGTAATCACGCAGAATCGGCTTTAGCACGATTGCGTGAACTGGAGTTGGAAGAATACTTCCTGTACCCGCAGATTAATTGGGGGGCCAAGTCGGCCTCCATACGGAGTATTGCGGAAAATCTTAACATCGGTGTGGATAGTATCTGTTTTATCGATGATCAACCTTTTGAACTTGCGGAAGTCCAGGCTGCACTGCCGCAGGTGCTTTGCCTTGACCATACCCAATTGCTCCAACTGCCGCAGATGCCGGAATTGAACCCTGAGACCATCACGGCAGAGTCGCGCACGCGGCGCAAGATGTACCTGGGCGAGATGCGACGCAAGCAAACGGAAGAAGCATTCACTGGGCCGAAGGAAGAATTCCTCGCCACTCTTGACATGGTGTTCACGATCGCTCCTGCGCGCGCTGAAGATCTGGCCCGTGCAGAAGAACTTACCAACCGGACTAATCAACTCAACACCACAGGACGCACTTTTTCCCAGGAAGAGTTGGAGAAACTGCGCTGCTCTGATCGCCATCTCCTGCTCATGTCTGAGTTGACTGACAAATTTGGCAGCTACGGAAAGATTGGTCTTGCTCTGGTGGAATGCGGTCCTGAAGTGTGGACGATCAGGTTGCTGCTTATGTCCTGCCGGGTGATGAGCCGAGGCGTGGGAACCATCATGCTGAACCATATTCTCAGGAAGGCGAAGGAAGCAGGAGTCCGGCTGGTTTCTGAATTTATTTCAAATGATCGAAATCGCATGATGTACGTCACCTATAAATTTGCCGGATTTACAGAAATCGAGAACAGAGGAGGAATCCAGATTCTGGAACACAGTCTGGCATCCATTCCTCCGGTAGCAAATTACATTTCAGTGAGAGTTGAGACATAAAACAGCGACCAAGCCGGAACTCGCAACTAGCCAAGATTTTGGATGTGATGCGAACAGCAGGGAATTCTGAAGCTGTTCTTTTCACGCGTGGAGCAATTTCAGGTAAGAGTCGACTCGTAAGAGTGGGAGATTTTTTAAAATGAGCAACGAAGTTCACGACAGAGAGTCAACAGTCAATCAGGAACGGATTTCCAAGCTTACTCCGGCGCAGCGGGAAATGCTGGCGAAGCGGCTGCGGGGTGAAGGGCCAAAAAGCCAGCCCAAATCAGTAATTAAGCACCGTCCTACCCTGGATTATCCAATCACGGCCGAGCAGGAACATCTGTGGCTGCTGCATCAGGTTGACCCGAATGTCTATTACTTCAACCATACCCATGCCTATCACCTGAAAGGCGATTTGAATATTGATGCAGTGGAGCGCGCCATCCATGAAATGGTGCGCCGCCATGAAAATTTCCGCACATCGATCCCGGAAATTGACGGCAAACCCAGGGCGGTTGTTGCTCCCCAGCTTCAGATCCCGATAGAACGGATAGATGTTCCTGAGTTTCCTGTAGAAGACCGGCACAAGCGCTTGCAAGCTCTGGTTACAGAGCATACACTCCGGTCTTTTGACATCTCGAATGGCCCTTTGGTCCGGGCGATTATTTTCCGCATCACTGATCAGGAGCAAGCAGTCATGCTCACTCTCCATCACCTCGTCACGGATTTTGTTTCCTATGATTTGGTTGATAAAGAGTTCTTTGCTCTCTACGAGGCTTTTTCCCGCGGATTGCCGTCACCACTTCCCGAGCTGCCGGTTCAGTTCGGCGACTTTGCTTACTGGCTCGACCAGTGGATGAAGACTGAAGAAGCTGCCAGACAGAGTGACTATTGGCTCCGTAAACTCACAGATTTGCCGCGCCTCGATCTGGTGACGGACAAGCCGCGCCCGCATACCCGGAGTTTTAGCGCCGTGCGTCTTACATGGATACTGCCGGATGCGTTGTGGGTGCAGTTCAAGCAGCTGTGCATGGCTGAAAATGTTACCCGATTCACTGCATTTCTTGTCGTCTTTGCCATGCTTCTGCGGGAGTATAGCGGCAAAGATGACATTCCCATTGCCACCCCGGTGAGCAGCCGCAAGCATCGAGAAACCCAGTTTTTGATTGGCTACTTCCTCAACACCATCGTGTATCGCCTGGATTTATCGGGCAATCCCAGTTTTAGTGAACTGTTGCAACGCACGCGCGCGATCACGCTGGAAGCGATGGCGAACTCTGATTTGCCCTTTGAGGTTCTGTTGAACAAGCTCCAGATAGACCGTGATCCCAGCCGGGCGCCGCTGGTGGATACCTCATATGCTTTTGGCAACGATCACAGGCTGCCGCAACTTGCGGCCGGCTCGGCCATAAAAGAAATGCAAGAATTCGATGCTTTTTATCAGTCAGCCTACCTGGACGTAAATCTCGGAATAAACGATAACACCGATCACGCCGTTGTTGTTTATGACTATCTAACTGACCTCTTCCTGCGTTCCACTGGAGAGCGGATGCTACTGCACTTCCAGCGTTTGTTCGAGCAGGCGGTAGCCGATCCAGGGAGACGGTTGAGTGATTTCCTGTTGCTCAATGATGCTGAGCGGCACCAGATTCTTACTGATTGGAATAAAACTGCTGCTCCTTATCCTTCTACACAGACAATTCAAAGTTGTTTTGCCGCGCAGGTTTCACGGGATGAAAGCGCCATTGCTCTTCGCTCGCCATACGAGAATCTGACCTACGGTGAGCTGAATCAGCGGGCAAACCAGCTTGCTCATAGGCTCATCAGGGGCGGCGTGAAGTCTGAGAGTGTGGTCGCCATCCTGATGGGACGCTCCACGGACATGATCGTTGCCATGCTTGCGGTGTTGAAGGCCGGCGGCGCTTATCTTCCGCTGCATCCGGCGTATCCATTAGAACGCATGCGTTTGGTCATGGAAGAGGCAGGCGCGTCTGCGCTTCTGCTCGACCGTACGACCGAAGACCGCGGACTTACTTGCGCCGAAGTTGTAGTTGTGGATAACGACCCCTATTTGATGGCGGAGGATGATAGCGATCCCGATATCGCAATTGATCCCGACCAGCTTGCCTATGCCATGTACACTTCGGGATCTACCGGTACTCCTAAAGGTGTTGCTGTAACACACCGCAATGTTGTGAGCCTGGCATTTGACCATAGCTGGCGAGAGGGGAGTCTGGAAAGAGTGCTGTTTCATTCTTCTCACGCCTTTGACGCTTCAACATTCGAGATATGGGCGCCATTGCTGCAAGGTAGACAGGTGATCATTGCGCCGCCCGGCGAGTTAGAGGTTGCCGATTACAAGCATTTGTTCCAGGCAGAGAAGGTCACGGCCGTCTTCCTCACCACCGCCCTTTTCAATGCTCTGGTTCAGGAAGCTCCAGAATGTTTTTCCAGTGTTCCTGAGGTCTTGACTGGTGGGGAGGCTGCTTCGCCCATGGCTTTCCAACGGATACACCAGCATTGTCCTGAGACCCTGGTGTGCCATGTCTACGGGCCTACGGAGACTACTACGTTTGCCACCCATTATGTGGTGTCGAGCCCGGAGAAGTTGACCGGCAACGTGCCCATTGGCACTGCCTTTGACAACCACCAGATCTATGTTCTGGATTCTGCTTTCAAGCCGGTTCCTGTGAGTGTTCCCGGTGAATTATTCATTGCCGGCGCTGGGGCGGCGCGCGGATATCTAAAGCGGCCTGATCTTACGGCAGAGCGTTTTGTTCCGAATCCCTTCGGTGATTTTGGCGGACGCATGTATCGCACGGGCGATCGAGTGCGTTGGAGAGAAGATGGACAGATAGAGTTCCTGGGACGGACCGACCAGCAGATCAAGCTTCGAGGCTTTCGCATTGAGTTGGCGGAAATTGAGGCGGCCCTAGTGGGCTGCTCCGGCGTGGGCCAGGCAGTGGTGATTGTGAACGAAGACCGGAAGGAGGGAAAGGGAAAGCGGCTGGTTGCCTATGTGGTTCCAGCTCCGGGCCATACCTTGAACGCTGCTGAATTGCGCGAGTCTCTGTCCGGTACGCTGCCCAGCTACATGGTGCCTGCGTTTATTATCATCCTTCCCTCTTTGCCTTTGAACTCAAACGGCAAGCTCGATCGCAAGGCATTGCCATCGCCTGAGGTTACGGAGAGTACTTCAGGGCGTATGCCTCGCACGCACGCGGAAGAAGTTCTCTGTTCACTCATGGTGCAGGTGCTCGGCGTTCCTCGCACCACGCTGGACGATAACTTCTTTGCTCTGGGCGGTGACAGCATTTTGGCGTTTCAGTTGGTCAGCCGCGCACGGCAAGCAGGGGTAATCGTCAGCTTGCGCGATGTTTTTGAGCAGGCAACGATTGAGTCACTTGCAGCGGTTTCCCAGTCTCAGGAAGCGGTCGCGACTGTAGCTGATGACGGAGTAGGGCCAATGCCGCCCACTCCCATGACGTGTTGGTTCCTGGAGGCAGGCGGCACGATGCATCGTTTCAGTCAATCGATTGTGTTGCAGGTGCCGGCCAATCTGGAGCGTAAGGACCTTGTGAGCGTTTTGCAGACGATCATGGACCATCACGATGCTCTGCGTCTGCGTTTCACCGGCTCACAGGGACCTAGAGAAGATTGGAGACTGGAGATCCAGGCGAAAGATGCCGTGAATGCGGAATCGTTCTTGCGCGTGATAGATATCACCGGACTGGACGGTGATGCATGCACACAGAAGATAGCGCAAGAGGGACAAGCTGCCGGAGAACGACTTTCTGCTGAGAACGGAATCATGCTGCAGGCTGTATGGTTTAACGCTGGCCGTACTTCGCCCGGCCATTTGCTGCTGACGATCCATCATGCAGTTGTAGACGGAGTGTCTTGGCGAATCCTGGTGCCAGACCTCATGGCTGTCTGGACAGCAATCAGCACTGGAAATGATCCGGTGCTTGAGCCATGCCCCTTCTCATACCGAGGATGGGTTGAGAGATTGAGTCGTGAGGCGCTGAATCCAGAGCGCGTGAAGGAACTATCTTTCTGGACTGACACGTTGAAGAACACACCGGAACTTGTTCCAGGCCGCCAACTGGTTCCCAGCGATACCCTGGACAAAGCTCGCCAGATTGTTCTTACGTTGCCACCCAAAGTGACTGCTCCTTTGTTGAACCAGGTTGCGGGCACATTTCATGCGCGAATCAATGACGTGCTGCTCACCGGGCTCGTTCTGAGTATTCTGAAATGGCAGCGTCAACATCAGTCCAGCAATAACACGTCGGTCTTGATTGATCTGGAAGGTCATGGACGGGAAAGAATTTTTGACGGAGTTGATCTTTCGCGTACGGTGGGCTTTTTTACCACCATGTTTCCTCTGCATCTTGACCTCGGTCCACTGGACATTGAGAAAGCCTGGGCAGGGGGAAAGGCACTGGGAAGCGCGCTCAAGTCAATCAAGGAACAAATTCGTGCGGTCCCTGACAATGGAATTGGTTACGGATTACTGCGTTATTTAAATCCTGAAACCGCGCCGGCCTTATCCGGGCTGACTAAATCTCAAATAGATTTCAACTACCTGGGACGTTTCCCAGTGGCGGAAACCACAGATTGGTCACCCTCTGACGCTTTTACTGGAGGCCTTGACCTTGAAATGTCCTTCCATCATCCGTTGGAAATTGATTCCATGGTAGTGGAGCGCGCTACGGGGCCGGAGTTGACAGCCCTTTGGACGTGGTTGCCGGGAATACTTTCAGAACAGGATGTTCAGTTGATGGCCGAAGGCTGGTTCCACATGCTGGAAGCGCTCGTCCAGCTTAGTGAACAGCCCGGAGTGGGAGGACTCACGCCATCTGACCTGCCTCTGGTCACTCTCTCCCAATCTGAGATTGACAGGTTGGAAAACGAATATGGAGAGATCGAGGACATATTGCCGCTCTCACCGGTGCAAGAGGGAATGCTCTTCCACGCTTTTTATGATGCCAGTGGACCAGATGTTTACAACGTCCAGATCGCTCTGAGGCTGGAAGGGCAAGTCGATGAAAAATTGCTTCAAGGTACAGCGAAAGCTTTGTTGTCTCGCCACAAGAACCTGTCCGTAGCTTTCAAATACAAAGATCTGGACCGGCCGGTGCAAGTCATACCAAAAGATTTTTCCGTGCCGTGGAATACCCTGGATCTTTCCGCGCTTGAGCCGCAGGAATGCGAACGGAGTTGGACTGAATTTGTGAAGCGCGACAGTCTGGTCCGCTTTGACCCAAGCGCCTCGCCACTGTTTCGGTTTCATTTAGTCCGTTGGTCTCCGAAGGAATTTCGCTTGCTGATTACCACTCATCACATCCTGATCGATGGATGGTCCACGTTCTTGATGATTGACGAGTTCCAGCAAATCTATAAGCATCATGGCAACGCTGCTGCCTTGCCGCGAGTCACGGCGTTCCGCGACTATCTGACGTGGCTCACCAGCCGTGATCGCAGCGCAGCCGAAGCAGCCTGGCGGGAAGCGCTGGCCGGGTTGGAAGAAGGCACACGGATAAGCCCGCTGGCCTCCATGGGCGATCTAAAAATACCTGAACGAATTGTTATTAGTCTCGACGAAGAGACCACGCAACGCCTCACAACACAGGCACGTGCCCGCAATTTGACTCTCAACACCATCGTCCAGGGCGCCTGGGCTGTTTTGCTGTCACGGCACACTGGCCAGGAAGATATTGTATTTGGCAGCACCGTCGCAGGGCGCGCACCGGAGATCACAGGCGTTGAAAGCATGGTTGGACTTCTGATCAACACTGTGCCTACGCGTGTAAGGCTGCGCTCCTCCGATTCATTCAACGATCTTGTCAACCGGTTGAATCAGGAACAATCACGCTTACTCCCTCATCAATACCTTGGACTGGTGGAAATCCAGCGCCTGACCAAGCTGAATGAATTATTCGATACTCTTGTGGTTTTTGAGAATTTCCCCCGAGGGGAAGAAGGGGTTGCAGATTCGTCCGGCATGCGGTTCTCATTGTTGGATGTCAGCGATGCCGCCCACTATCCGTTGACCTTGATCGTTGGCCCCGGCCAGCGTCTGGATATGTTTTTTACCTATCACCCGGACCACTTCAGCTCCAATTTTGTAGAGATTCTGAGCCAGCGTTTTATACGCCTACTTACCGCTTTTGCCACTGCTCCTGATCAACCTGTGAACTTCATCGATTTGCTCGATGAACAGGAACGCCGGCAGATTGTGGTGGACTTCAACCAATCACACACAGAGTATCCTCGCAACAGGACCATGATGGAATTGTTTGCGGAGCAGGTCCAGCGCCGTGGGGAAGAAGTGGCTGTGATCTGCGATCAGGAGCGCATCAGCTATAGCGAACTGGATCGCCGCTCGAACCAACTGGCGCGTTATTTAAAGAATCTGGGCGTTGGTCCGGAAAAGCTGGTGGGCATCAGTGTTGAGCGCTCCATAGACATGGTGCTCGCTATGGTGGGCATTCTGAAAGCCGGAGGAGCGTATGTTCCAATCGATCCCGCATATCCGGCGGATCGGTTCCGCTTTATGGCGGAAGATTCTGATATTGGAGTTTTGCTGACACAAAAACGGCTGGTTCAGCGTATCCCACAGCTGAAAGCACATGTGGTTTGCCTTGATCGCGATTGGGACGATATCGCGCAGCAAAGCAGCCAGAGTTTACAAACCAAGGTCTTGCCGGAAAATCTTGCCTATGTCATTTATACGTCCGGCTCAACGGGACAGCCTAAGGGTGCGGCGGTAAGCCATTGCAGCATGATCCGGCTGCTTCGTGATACCAACTACATCCAATTCCAGGGCGACGAGGTGGTGGCCCAGACCGTCAACATGTCCTTTGATCCCTCCACGTTTGAGATATGGGGAGCGCTGTTGAACGGGTGCCGGCTGGTGATCATCACCAATGAAGTGCTGCTCGACGTAGAAAAGTTCGCGGCAGAGATCGTGGACAAAGGCGTGCAAGTTATGTTCCTGGCTACCGCGTTGTTCAATGAAGTAGGACGCCTGAAACCCGCCATGTTTAATTCGGTGAAGCACCTGTTGATTGGCGGGGAAGCGATTTATCCGGTTACGGCAGCTGCAGTGCTTGAGCAGGGAGGGCCGGAGCGGCTTTTGAATGCTTATGGGCCTGCTGAGTGCACCACATTCACAAGCTGGTATCACATAAGGGAAGTCGCAAAGGACGCCCAAAGTGTGCCTATCGGCCAGCCGGTCGCAAATACCCAGCTCTATGTGCTGGATCGCAACATGAACCTTGAATCTGTGGGCATCATGGGCCAGTTGTATATAGGTGGTGAAGGACTGGCGCGTGGTTACTGGAATAGGCCGGAATTAACAGCCGAGAGATACCTTCCCGATCCTTATGGCCCGACGGGAGGACGTCTTTATACCAGCGGCGATCTTGCCCGGTGGATGGAAGATGGCAATCTGGAGTTCTTTGGCCGTAGAGACAGCCAGATTAAGATACGCGGCTTCCGCGTGGAACTAGGCGAGATTGAGGTAGCCCTGTTGCAACATCCGAAAGTGCGGAATTGTGCAGTGCTGATGAAGACCGGTAGTAGTGGCAAGCAACTGGTGGCCTACGTCTCTGGCGAAGCGAATGCTGACGAATTAAAGAATTACTTGAAGGCAAAGCTGCCTGAGTACATGGTACCAAGTGTCTATGTGATGTTGCCTGAGCTGCCAATCAGCACCAATGGCAAGGTGGATCGCAGAGCTCTTCCAGAGATAGAAGATAGAGCTTCCCAGGAAATCCAGCAAGATGCTTCTGAGACGATGAATGTTGTCGAAGAATTGCTGGCAGATATTTGGAAAGACGTACTGGGAGTTGCACGCGTCTCAATACACTCCAACTTCTACGATCTGGGCGGACACTCACTGCTCGCGCTTCGCGTAGTGTCCCGGATTAATGATTATTTCCAGACGGGGCTTTCGGTGCGGACACTTCTTGAATATCCGGTGCTGAAGGAATTTGCACAAAGGGTGCAGTCCCTGTCAGTACGCCCAGTTCAGGAACTGGAGAAAATAGCAAAAATTGGGCTTATGGTGCGCAGGATGTCGCCTGAAGAACGTAAAGCCGCTCTACAACAATGAACTTCCTTTTGCGTCGAGGAGTTCTCAGGAGAAACCATGAATAAATCCGGTGCATTGTTGTCTGACGCAGAGCGACAGCAGGTTTCGTATGAGTGGAACCGGACACAAGCGGAATATCCAAAGAATGTGTGCATTCACGAGTTGTTCGAAGCGCAGGTGAAGCGGACGCCGGAAGCCACAGCTGTGGTGTTTGGAGATGAAAGGATCAGCTACAGCGAGTTGAACCGGCGGGCGAACCGGTGGGCGAATTATCTGCGGATGAAAGGAATCAAGCCGGAGAAACGAGTCGGGATCTGCATCGAGCGAAGTGTAGAGATGGTGGTGGGACTGCTGGCAATACTGAAAGCCGGAGGGGCATATGTGCTGTTGGATCTTTCGTACCCTGAGGAACGCTTGCAGTTCATTTTGGAAGACAGCGCTCCAGTAGCGCTTTTAGCACGCAACGATTTGCTAGATTTGCTGCGCGGAGTCGATGAACGGGTACACGTAATCGATTTGAGCAGTGAGCTTGTCTTCAAGGATCTGCCGGAGACGAATCTGGATCGTACTGAGACGGGTGTTGATCCTGAATGCCTAGCCTGCGTGATCTACACATCAGGATCAACCGGAAAACCTAAAGGAAGTGAGATTCCGCATCGCAGTATTCCCGGATTCTTTTTGGGAGTCGATTATGTCCGTTTCGATGAAGAGACGGTCTCGTTGCAGCATTCCTCGGTGAGTTGGGATGCCATGATGCTGGAGTTGTGGCCAGCACTGTTGAAAGGAGGGCGAAGCGTACTGGCCTATCAGCGAATCTTGAGTGCAGAAGACGTCAGGAAGTATGTGCAAGAGGACGGAATCAATACGCTGTGGCTGACAGCGGCACAGTTCAACGCGATTGTGGAAAGTGATGTGAGGTGCTTGGAAGGGTTGAAGTATCTGATGACCGGGGGCGAAGCGGCCTCGGTGAGGCATATCCGGCGAGTGAAAGAAGAATTGCCCGGACTGCGAGTGGTGAACGGGTATGGGCCTTCGGAGTGCACGGTGTTCAGCAGTTGCTAT
>DASTCT010000335.1:0-2860 GCA_035710845.1 Candidatus Angelobacter sp. | reverse complement strand
GGCGCGCTGGACGAACAGGGCAATCTGTATTTCAAAGGCCGCAGCAAAAATGTAATTGTGACTCCGG
Organism: Candidatus Angelobacter sp.; assembly: GCA_035710845.1. GTDB lineage: Bacteria > Acidobacteriota > Terriglobia > Terriglobales > Acidobacteriaceae > Angelobacter. The sequence goes on along the minus strand of DASTCT010000335.1, from coordinate 2,793 downwards.
CGGGGCTGAAAGTTTATCCCGAAGACCTGGAGCAGGCGCTGCGCAAACAGCCGCAGGTGCGTGACTGCGTGGTTGTAGGAGTGGCCAAGGGCGGAAATGCTGAAGCGTGCGCTGTGCTGTTGCTCAACAACGGCGACTCAGGCGGAACGGCGATTGCTAATGCCAATCAGTCGCTGGCTGACTTCCAGAAGATACGCCGCTGGTTTGTCTGGCCAGACGAGGACTTTCCCCGCACATCTACGCAGAAGCCAAAGCTTGAGCTGATTCGCCGCGCGGCTGAGGCACAGGTGAATGGAAGTCCCACCCTTTCGCAAAAAGCGCGAAAGGATGGGGCACCCGGTAATGGTTCACCTGCAGGCGGACTGGAAGAATTGATTGGCAATATTGCAGGCCGCCAGGTTGAGCTAAACCCTGAGGCGCATTTGGAAAACGATCTGAACTTGAGCTCGTTGGATCGCGTGGAATTGATGTCGGCGATTGAGAACCGCTACCAGGTTGATCTGGGTGACCGCGAGCTTTCCAAGGTCAATACGGTGGCCGACCTGGAAAATCTTTTAAAGAAAAATACACCTGAAACCAAGAAGGCGGATTATCCATATTCGCGCTGGGCGCAAAGCTGGCCGGTGCGCTGGATTCGAGTGGCGGTATACCACGCAATCACATTACCTTACATCATGGTGATGGCTCGGCCCAGGATCATTGGCCGCGAGCGGCTCAAAAATTTTCGCGGCCCGGCGCTGATCATCTCCAACCATATTGCGCAAATTGATATCGGCTTTCTAATGGCTGCTCTGCCTATGCGCTTGCGCAATCGGCTGGGCGTGGCCATGCAGGGAGAGCAGCTCAGGGCCATGCGCCATCCGCCGCGAAATTGGTTCTTCCTGAAGCGGTGGTGGGAGCAACTGCAGTACGCGCTGATCGCCATGTTTTTCAATGTATTTTCCATGCCGCAGCGGGCCAAGTATCGCGAGGCGTTTCGCTATGCGGGCGAGTTGGCCGACCACAAATACAACGTGGTGATCTTTCCTGAAGGCCGCCGAACTGAGACCGGCGAAATGGCGCCCTTCCGTAGCGGTATCGGGCTGCTGGCTACTCAGCTAAATCTGCCGGTGATTCCGATGCGCATCGATGGATTATTTCCGTTCAAGATCGCCAAGAAGCATTATGCGCCGCCTCATGCCGTGCAGGTGAGGATTGGTGATCCGGTAAAGTTCGAGGCGACGGATGATCCTGAGGAGATTGCAGAGCGATTACAGAAAATTGTGCAGGCCCTTTAGCGAACGGATATTTTTTTAACTTAGATATTGATATATCCCGAACGCATGTACCTCAGCGGCTTCACAGGCTGCGGAAAAATTCAGCTCGTACCAAGGTTGATATCACATTTTCACAGGCAGCTCTGTTATGCAAACAGCATGCGTGGAGAAGACAAACAACAGGGTGTGATGTACAGCTATATCAACCTTGAGAATCGTGTGCCCCAGGATCATCCACTACGCCGGATCCGGGCGATGGTGGATTGCAGTCTGAAGGAGCTGTCTCTGCATTTTGAGGCGTTGTATTCACGGCGGGGGCGACCGTCGATTCCGCCGGAGCGGTTGCTGCGTGCGCTGCTGCTGCAGGCTTTGTATTCGATACGGAGCGAACGCCAGTTGATGGAACAAGTCGATTACAACCTGCTGTTCCGTTGGTTTGTGGGATTAAATCCTGACGATGAGGTGTGGGACGTAACGGTGTTCACTAAGAACCGGGATCGGATGATGGCAGGAGAGGTATCGCAAAGACTGTTAACCGCCGTCTTGAAACAAGCCGAAGCACACCAACTGTTGAGCGAGGAACACTTCACGGTGGATGGAACACTGATCCAGGCTTGGGCCAGTCGGAAGAGTTTCGTGCCCAAAGATAAGCCACCCAAGAAAGGCAGCGGCTGGGGTGGGCAGAAATTGTTGCGCGACACGCATGAGTCGAAGACCGATCCCGAGGCCCGGTTATATAAGAAAAGCACGGCGAGTGAATCCCGACCCAGCTATCTGGGACATGTCATGATGGAGAATCGCAAAGGACTGGTGGTAGCGGCCTGCGCCACCCAGTCCAGCACCACGGCGGAACGGGAAGCAGCGCTAGCCATGCTGGATCAGCGTGGCCGAACCCCGGACAAGGTGGACGAGCCAACAGTACCGATCACGCTAGGAGCCGATAAGCTCTATCAGGAAGAAAAGTTTATAGCTGAGTTGAGGCGACGCGGAGTCATTCCCCATGTGGCCGAGTATGAAAGCAATGATCGCTGGCCTAATTGGCTGACCAAGGAGGAACGGCAACACCCGGGGTTTGCTATCAGCCAGAAGAAACGCAAACTGATCGAGAAGGTTTTTGGATGGGGAAAGCTCGACAGCATCCTGCGCCAGGTAAAGGTGCGTGGAGTCAGAAAGGTAGATTGGTTTTTTCGGTTGCTCGCCACGGCCGCCAATCTGGTAAGAATGGCGAAACTGATTCCAGCCCGGTAAGCTTAGGCTGTGGTGTCTCTACAAGGCGGGAAAAGGCTCCAGCTTACAGAAAAGCTGGAAGCAAACAGCTAGTGTTCAGCTCGCAAATGAACACTTTCCGGCGAAAGGTGCGGTCTGGGGGCGGATTTTTCCGCAGCCTGTGAAGCCACATGTTTATCAGCCTTTATCGCAGACCTAAAGGTCTGCTCCACCCCGTGTGGGACACAGCAGAACCTAAAACGGTCTCCAAAAATCAAAGAAAGCAAAGACAAGGAGCGAAACAATGAGCAGACCAATGACCAATCCGATG
>DASTCT010000334.1:0-15763 GCA_035710845.1 Candidatus Angelobacter sp. | reverse complement strand
ACATAAGGAAAAATCAGGTAATTGACGCGATCACTGTGCTGGTGCGGACTAAGCTCAAGATCGCGGCCCACGCTGAATTGAACGCGGTTCACGTCATGCGCGCCGAAGAAATAATCTTTCTTCTCCTGGTGCTTCCAGGCTTCAGAAATATCCACCGGGAACCAGCCGCGTTCGCGCGTATAAAACTCAGCCCAGCAGTGGTAGCCGGCAATTTCACCGGAAGTCTGGCCTTCCGGCAGTGACAGACCCATTTCAAACCGCGCAGGAATCTTCTGCGATCGCGCCATGGAGATGAACACTGAATGAAAATCAGTGCAGTTCCCCCTTTTGGAATCGCAGGCCCAGAGCGTGTCGCCGTGTCCCCAGCCGGTGCCACTCTTGTCATACTTCATGGTGGAAAAAACGTAGTTATAAAAAGCGTGGCCCTTATCCAGATCAGACATGCCGGGCTTCACCTGCTCCGCGGCCAATTCTGCGGGCTTGCCTGTGATGGGAACCAGCTTGTCGGCATGCAGAAAGCGTGCCAGCTCTTTTTCTGAAGCCGGTTTCGTAACTGAAGCGGCGGCTAAATGCTCCAGACGCACCACGTCATACTTAACCGTAAAGTGATATTCCGGCCGATCAGCCTTGTCCGTATGCGCATAAAACATCTTGTTGCCGTATTCCGGCTCCGTTGTCTCTTGCAGCGGAAGGTCGCCGCTCTTGAAGGTTATCTTCACCTGCTGAAACTGGTCTGACTGGGCAATGGGGAACCAGATGTCCAGAGGCTTGCCCGGATCAGTAACCCGCACAGAAAACGAATAATTCAGCTCAAAATGGCGCGACTTGCTCTGGGCCAGCGCACAAAGAGTGAACAGCAGAAGGATTGCGACAGCAGAAATTCTGCGCAACATAAAGATTCTTTCCTTTCGGCTCAGTTGAAAATTGACAGTAAAGAACATCCGACCGGAGGTTTGGCCGTTACCGTCAAGTGAAGCCGCGGAAGAAGCGAATCATCGAGAAAATTGTACTCCCCAAAACACGAGAATGACAAAGCTGCCCTGGGATAAGCAACGCAGGATGCGCAACCCTGTCAACAAAGCTGCGCTTAAGCCGATCATCGCGGCGTATTTGGATTATCGATGACAAACCGCCATGAGCCGTCTGCCTGGCGACGAACTACCTCAGTGCTCAGCCCACTCCTTGTCCCGCCTTCGACCGTAGCCGCTTCAACAGTCCAATCGCCATGCAATACGGCAAGAGTATCTTCAAAGATCATCACTGAGCGGGTCTTGAGGACCATTCGAGATCGCCGGGCAAGAATGCTTTCATAGGCAGCTCGTATTGCCGCCAGCCCCGTTACCGGCTGTCTTTTGACCACCAGCACGGCATTCGGCTCATACAGCGCTACCAGCGAATCGACATCACCTGCATTGAACGCTTGCTGAAACAGCGTATGAATGTGAGCAGGATCATTGCTGGTCATTCCGCTATCCTCACTCCGCCTTGGCCGTGAATTCCGCTGTCTCCACTTTGCCTGCGCGTTTTACCTGCACAAAAATGCGATAGTCGCCGGGCTTGGGGAAACCATATGGAAATGACACTTCCGCGCCGCTGGAACTATGGTCCATGCTCGCCATTTTTTCCATGCTGGCATTTGAACTCTCCCCTTCAGCCAGGTTCACCGCCGCCATTGAGACTGAGCCAGCAGGATGTACGTGAGCAAACACGTTGCCGTCTGTGCTGATAAACACAGCGTGTCCTGCCATGCCCATGTAAGGCTCAAGGTCGGTAGCGGGCTTGCCGTCCTTGTCTTCCACGCGAAAGCGGAACCAATACGGCTGATTGGCTTTGAAAGATTTCTCGCCGCGCTCCCACACCATGCGATAGCCATCGGAAAGCTGCGCAACCTTATCAGCAGGCACAAGTTCAGCGGAACCCGCGTTGTCCCCGGTCATCGCCTCACCCGCGACCGCAGACAAATTCAGCGTAGCCACCTGCGTTTCCGGAAATCCGGTGTGATGAACAATGTCAGCATAGAGCTTGTACTGTCCTTCACCCATGGTTGGCAGTTTCTCTGCAAAGTCGCCGGGCTCAGTCTGGTCAGGATGCAGATGCCAGAAAGCTTTCATGTCCGGCATGCGAACAATAAACAGGTGCATGAGATGGCCATGGTCAGGAATGAGATCGTCAAGGCGTATGCGATCAGGCTGCTCACTGCGGAAGCGCGTGGGCTCTGACTCATTCGGGTTTTCCAACTGCAGATGCAACAAGTCTCCGCTCAGTGATGGCTGCATCTGCGGGATCTTGTAGTTCAGCCGCGCATTGGCGCTGGCCTCGCCACCCCACCACAAATCGCCAAAGACAAAAGCGACCAGCACGAGTAACGCAGCCACGCCCAGGCCAATCACTCCACGCTTCTTCTGTACTGGCGAAGGAGCCTGCTCGGAAGGCAAGCCCGCATCGCGCGCAGCGGCAACAATAATGCCGATCAGCCCTGCGGCCAGCGCCAATCCCAATACAGCCAGCAGAATGCCCAGACCCGGCTGCATGGGCTGTGCGCTGGTAGAAACAGCGGGAAGCGGGACATCGAGTTGCGCCGCGCCCTTCTGCCCGCTTGCCTGCACCTCAACCTTCCATGATCCGCGAACCATGATCCACAAACTGCCGGTAAAGAGTTGAGGATCGTCCTCTGATCGCTTAGCTACATCCGCAATGGGAGCGTTCTTTGCGCCAGGTCCAATCATGCGCAGAGGAAGAATCTTGATCTGGTCAACATCGCTGCCAACGCTGCGCACGAGCACCTGCGCCACTCCCGGCACTACTGCCGGAGGACGCAGCGTTACCAGCAAATGATACGGCCCGGCATAGCCGTCAAAATAAACGTCAGGACTGTTCACATGCGCCACTGCCGCCAGCGGCAGCAGCAAAACACAAATGCAACGAAGAAAGCTCCTCATTGAGCCTCTTTGCTCCCGTTTGTAAGAAACCTGTTTGGAACAATCATCAAGACTTGGTAAAGCATAAGAACCGATTTCAATTTTCTCCGTGTCTTCGCGTCTCCGTGGTGAAAATTCACCTGCGGACCTTCTGCAGCCATCCGCCCCAGAAGATCCCAATCCACATGCTGGCGATCGAAAACAAAAACCCTATTCCTATGTTGCGCCAGAACTCCTGCGATGAACGCTCCCATGGCACAAAAATGTGGCGGACGGTAGGAGAAGTAGGCAGAGCGAAATAAGGAAAATCCACGGTGGCAAACAACCGGTTGCGCGCCATCGGCGACATAAGAAATGTAGCGAACGGCCACTCCACAGCAATCAGGATGGCCATAAACGCCACGCCACCAAAAATCGCCCACTGCCACGCGGGCGCTGCTTTAAAACGCGGCCAGATCAGGTCAAGAAAGAACGCCGGCACAACCAGCAGCAGGGGAAACGGCAGCGGTACCATGTGCGTAATGTTCTGGTAAACCGGGCCCAGCTTGGGCTGCGCGGGAAAGAACGGCAGCACCCACATTAAGATCAAAACAAACGCCGAGTAAACGCCGGTGATGATTGTCCGTGCCCAGCGGTGTCCGGAAACACGCGCCAGCCCTTCCAGCATGAGCAGCGTGCCAATGCTGATGACCAGGTAAGAAATGGCGCTGTGCAGGAGTACGCGGTTCGTGTACTCCAGCTTGAGCGTCATGGCCTGCACAATGATGAAGCCGCCGATAAAGAGCAGCAGGTTCTGCAAGCGTTTGCGCTGCTCGCCTTCCGCGCGGTTCAGGTGCGATGCCGCCAGTATCGCTCCGCCCCACATGATCCCGGCAATGCCCAGCGCCAGCAAAACGTGCGGCGGGCTGATGATTTTCACATCCAGCCCATAAGCTTCATGCCACCAGTTATCAAACGGGGCCGAAGTCAGCATGGCGCCGCCGCCCCACGCCGCAATAAATGCTCCCAGCGGAGCGCGAAAGCCGAGCACATTTACGGTGTCGTGACGGGACGCAGAATCTCTGCTGAACGTAGTACGCATGATCACCAGCGCCGATCCCAGGGCAGCCAGCACGGCCCCAAACTGGATTAGCAGATGGGCCGGCGTCCAAAAGCTGTCACGGCCAATGGTTTCGTGCCAGGAAATGTCCCAGTAAAGCCCTGTGGCAATACAGACAGATGCAATTACATTCGCCCACACCAGCCAGGGAACACCCTGCTGTCTAGGCGCACTGGATATCTCGCTCACAGCGTCCATTTCGGCAATGGTCGGTTTAGCTAGAGACTGATTCAATTTAGTAGATCGATTCAAGCTGAAGATTTGTCTTACAGAATACACTGAATGGCCATTCATTTGTGATGCCTTTCAGTCTTGTTCATCCCCGGAAAGAACAAGACCTTCGTACACGCCCAAAACGCATTAGACAGTCCAATCCCGGGGCGACTGAAAACGAATTGTCAGGTCTATACTTATATGTCTTGACACGTATATACCATTTAGAGTATATAAAAGGGCATGGAATCTGTGTTCGAAATCATTGCGGAGCCAAACCGCCGCGCGATATTAAGCCTGCTGGTCTCGTCTCACCAGTCGGTGGGAGAGATCGAACGCCAGCTTCGTATGCCCCAGCCGACCGTCTCAAAACATCTGCGAGTGCTGCGCGATGCCGGCTTTGTGGAGTCAACCGTGGATGCACAGCGCCGTCTTTATCGACTAAAGCCCGGACCTTTTGCAGAGTTGGATTCCTGGCTGGCTCAGTTCCGCCGGTTCTGGTCGGCTCACGTGGATGCTCTCGAACGCCACCTTGACCGCATGGATCGCCTGGAGAAAGATCAATCACCAACTAAAAAGAAGACAAAACAAAAGACGTCGCGGCCTAAGCAATGAACGTCTGAAAAGGAGAATCGAAATGAAAATCAAACTGACCAGCGTATATGTTGACGATCAGAGCAAAGCTCTGCGCTTTTATACAGAAGTGCTGGGATTTGCCAAGAAAGCCGATTTCAGCCAGGGGCCATTCCGCTGGCTGACTGTGGGATCCTCAGAGGAACCGGACGGCACTCAGTTGCAGCTGGCGCTCAACAATAATCCTGCGGCCAAAGCGTACCAGCAAGCGATATTCCAACAGAATCAGCCTGCGGCCATGTTCTACACAGATGACGTCAAAGGCGACTACGAGCGGATCAAGGCGCACGGCGCAGAGTTCACAATGCCGCCCACTGCGGTGACCGGCTCAACTATTGCCATGCTGAACGACACGTGCGGAAATCTCATTCAGCTTGTTCAACTGGCGCGCTATTAAGTGTGGCCATCAGCACTGACGAAAAGGAAGTCCAAAAAATGATGCCCAATCGCGAGCAGTACACACCGGGTCCCGCCAACGTGGCGCAGGTACATAAGGACGGAGAGAAGTGGACGCTCATCCTTACCAAGGACTTGCGCCACTCGCCGGAAAAAGTTTGGCAGGCGATTACCGATCCGGCGCACCTGCGCGAGTGGGCGCCCTTTGATGCTGATGGAAGCCTGGGCACGGCTGGCTCGACGGTGAAGCTCACCACCGTGGGAGCGCCAGCGCTGCGCGTGACCGAAACAACCGTGACACGAGCCGATGCTCCTAACGTGCTTGAGTACAAATGGGGTGATTTCAATATGCGGTGGAAACTGGAACCGCTCGGCAGCGGAACGCGCCTGACGTTGTGGACAAACATCGCTCGCCCCTACATCTCAATGGGCGCTGCCGGGTGGCACATCTGCTTTGATGTGCTGGATCATCTTCTAGCCGATCGGCCCATTGGGCGCATCGTGGGCCCGGAGGCCCTCAAGTTCGGCGGCTGGCAGCGATTGAACGCCGAGTACGCAAAGCAGTTCGGAGTGGAATAGCTTATAGGTTAAAATGGCTGAGTGTCCCATCCTTTCCACATTATTTGCGGAAAGGATGGGATAGGAAAATCACGCCGCCGTATCTCCCAGCACTGCTGTTACCAGTTCCGTGTCCATGTACTCTGTAATCTCTTTGAGCTTGCCGTCATGCAGGCGAATCACAAAGCAATAGGCGTTGTTATATGGTTTGCCGGCCTTCGTGGTGTTATTGCCGCGCGCTTCCACCACCACATAGTCGCCTTCAGCAATAAACCTGTGGCCAATGGTTTTAATCCGGCCATCAATTCGCGCCCGCAACTGTCCCAGCAGCCCGTCAAGGACTTTCTGCTTGCCCTCATACTTCCCAGACCATCGATTGCTGCCGGTTACCGTCCAACAGAAATCGTCTGTCATGCTCTCCACCAGCGGACGCGAATTCCCCTGGGCAAGCTCGTCAAAAATGCTCTGCACGATTTGCTTGTTCTCAACTGCGCTCATCATTCCCTCTCATTTAGAAACAGAGAAGCATAAAAGAACGCTCCGAATACAAGCAACCGCTCGGCCAGTATTGAAGTACAATATGCGCCGTTTATCCGAAAGCCATAGTTGAAAGGACATTTATGTCTGACGTGAGTGTGGCCGATGAACTGGTAATCGAATTAAGCAAGAGCAAGACGATATTGATGATTCTGGGTTCATTTGCCTTCGTTGCAGGAGGCTATTGGCTTTTCACCATGGATGCGGCGGCGATGAAGGGAGCGCCAATCGATGATCCGCTTTTGGTCCACGGTGTTGGCATCGTCAGCATGATGTTTTTCAGCCTGACCGGCATCGTTGGCATCAGAAAGCTCTTCGACAAAAGGCCCGGTCTGGTGCTCAACAGCGCAGGCATCATTGATAATTCCAGCGGCCTGGCTGCCGGCTTTATTCCCTGGAGCGAGATTACCGGCGCTGAAATTTATGAGGTACGCCGGCAAAAGATGCTGATCATCAAAGTAAGAAATCCAGAAGAGTTCATCCAGCGCGGCAATGTATTGCGGCAGGCAATGGTGAAAATGGGCTCCAAATTGAGCGGCAGTCCCATCGCGATCACCTCCAACACCCTGAAGATCAACTTCCAGGAGCTGCTCGCAACGTTTGCGCAATATCACAAGAAATACAGCCAGAGCATGGGAGCCTCTGTCTAAGCGATGTCGAGCTACCGCGCGGCTTCCATCGCTTCCGCCATCGCCAGCATTTTGGTCACGCTGTTCCAGTTGCGGCCTGTGCCAAAAGTGCCGAGCGCGCGTTCAATTTTTGCCCATGGCAGCTTGGAACGTCCTTGCCCGCGTGGAAAATAGATGTAGGCTTCGCGGCCGATCAAGTGCACTTCATCCTGGCCGATCTCAATGGCCTGGGTCTGCTTGCGCGCGTCCTTGCCGGGATCATCGGCCAAAAGTTGACCAGCAGTTTGCCGGGATCAATACCTTTGCGTCCGGCAAAAGGGTTCTTGGCGATCACGCCTTGCAAGTCAGCTAACGTCCTGAGGACCACGCTGGCCCGAAAGCCGAATTTCTTTTCTAAGGCATCCTCGATCCGCTTTGTAAGCTTCGCCATGTCTTTCTTATCCGCGCAAAAGACCACGTTTCCGCTCTGGATAAAAGTTTGCGGGGTCTTGAATTTGAGCGAGAGGCAAAGCTTCTTGAGCTCGTCCATTTTGATTTTGTTGCGTCCGCCCACGTTAACCCCGCGGAGCATGCAGATGATGACCATAGCGAGAAGTATAAGGCAACACGGAAAGGAGTTGCCCCTTGAAAACTTACCTTCGCCCGCGCGCCTGCCCCGACAATGCATTTAGAAGAGCTTGAAAGTCTGGCGGCGTGGCGCAGTCAACAGAGATGCGGTCTCCTGAGCGCGGATGAATGAACTCAAGATGCGCAGCATGAAGAGCGACGCGGGCAATGCGCCGCTCTGATGCCTCCGCTGGAGAGTATTTTCTATCGCCGATTACCGGATGTCCGAGTGCCGAAAACTGCACCCGAATCTGGTTCTGCAATCCTGTCACCAGCGTAACGCGGATAAGCGAAGCCGCGCGCAGTGGACGTTCAACCGAATACCGGAGTTCAGCGCGCGTACCCTGCGGGTCGTTCGCCGTGGTCAGCTTCTGAAACATTCCTACCCGGCGGAAGTAGTGGACAAGCGTCCCTTCCCTGACGTGCAGATGTCTGCGAACCACTGCAAGATACTGCCGCACCGGAGTATGACTGAGAAACTGTTGCACCAGCGTATCTCGGTCCCGCTCAGTCTTGGCGAAAAGCATCACTCCGGAGGTAAAACGATCGATGCGGTGTACCACGAAGGCCTTTTGTCTCTTCCGTCTTAATTCGGCGGAAAGAAGAGACCACGCGGACGGTGCATCGGAGCCTTTCACCGGCACTGCGGCAAGGCCAGCGGGCTTATCAACCGCAACAACGGCATCGTCTTCATAGAGAATGCCGAGCTCCCGTGAAAAACGGGGCGCGCGCCGCTCCTGCGTTCTGGAGCGATGACCACCTCTGCGTGATGGTTTGTTCATTGCCCGCCTCTATTTTGACCAGGAAAGCGGCCTACTCAATTGGTCATTGGTTTCCAGCAACCGCGGCAGCTCCGCACAACGCGCCTCGATTGTTTCGATACATAGCGGCAGGTCGGCAAGCAACTGAGAAGCTACGACAAGCTCAGGCTCATTGGCCAGTTTTCCCACCGCCTTTTTAAGCACGCTACTCACGTCGTCGACATTGAGAGATTTCTCCAGGAAGCTAACATTCAGGTGCAACCAGCGATGGTTATACATGTTGCCCGCAAATTCCCAGAGGCACGGTGGTCCGCCTCCTCCATCTCGAGTCCAGGGTGCAAATATCGGATTCTCATTGTCTTCATACATAAAACATGAAACATACTGCGCGACCGCAGTGGCGCGGCCCACTGTGCCGACTGACCACCACTCAGCCCAAAGGCGAGCTACGTCTTCAAACAAAACTCCATAAGATGTCAACGCCGCGATCCACCGATATGGCCTTGCCCCCATGCCTTGGTAGATAAGGCCCCGTTGACTATCTATTTCCTCCAGGATCGCTTGACGCATGAATTCTGCGATGGCTGCTGTTTGGCTGCTATTTAAAAGGCGTAAGACTTTATCCGCCAGAGCTGGGTAAAGTTGCTCAACGTAGCCGCCATAATTACTGTGCGTACCGAGCAAGTCGTCGCGCCACGCAGCAAGGCAAAACGGCAGCACGTATTCAAGTAAAGGAACCTGTATTTCGGTATAGCGCAGGTCTTGTGTGTAGCTCCATAAATCATCTGCTTCCGCGCTTTCGCCCGGGGTTAATCGAGCAAGACGGAGCAAGCGCCGGGTGTCAAAATCAAAGGCCTCTTGAGTGATCCTCTCCGGTGGTTTCTTTCGCCCGAACGCACGCCAGAGCGCAGCTTGCACATTCTCCGGATCCATCGTCATGCGGCCCTGAGGATACAGTATTTCTGGCGCACAAAACCTTCTTCCTGCTGTTTGTTGTAGCAAATGCTGACCGGCACCAATCTTATCGGTGCTGGCAATCTCTTCATCATCCGCGCGAAATTCATTCAGATTGAGTGACTGTGCCCCGTTCGCCAATGGTGCGCTTAAAATGCCCTTCCCTCACGAGGAGTTGTACGGCACAATGGCTTGCATCTGGCAAAGCGAGGAATCCATTTGATAAAGATAAATAAATTTGGGCTCTGCGTGTGTCTTTTGTCTGCGACTCTTGCCGTTGGCCAGGCGAAGAAAGCGCCGCCTACCAGCGGCGTGACTTCCGCTGCGGCGAAAATCTGCAATGATCCTTATGCCGTGACAGAGTCAGCGGAGGGCTGGCCGGAAGGACCGGTCACTATCCTTTTCCATCACGAAAAGAGCAAGGCGCCATGGGCGCGCAATCCGGCGATCCGCGTGCCCGGACTGGAGGCAACCACGCCGGCCAGCGCGCGCACTCTGGTGTGCGTGGAAGAGTCGCGGGTGGAGATGGGGCACTACGACTCCGGCGAGCCGGGATATGTTCCTTCGTGGGGCACGATTTTTGTGCGCCTCTCAGACCACAAGGTCTATTTCATGGGCCGCTCTTTGGATGGAGAGATGCCGCCCCAGGTGAAATACAACAAGGGCGCGGGCGTGGGCAAACCTCCGACAGAAATTTTGGTGCGCTGGTTGCGCCTGCTGTTCCAGCAGAAAGTTGCGCGCTTCAAGACGCGGCTCAAGTTAAAGGAATTTGCTGAAGTCTCCGCCCTGGCTTTTTCCGGCGACGGCAGCCGCCTGGTGGTAGCGCAAGCGTCGCGCCGCCCTCTGGACGGCCCAACACCTCCTTCGCCGATTACAGTCTTCGATCTGACGACGGGACAGCCTGTGGTCACCATGCACGCGGATTATTCCACTGACGCGATTGCGCTTTCAAAGTCGGGGAACATGGTTGCCACAGAGCGCTATGGCGGCGTCGAGATCTGGGACGTTGCCGCCGCTAAGATGATCCACAAGCTGGATACAAGCAAAGTGCGCTCGATGGTTTTTGGGCCGGACGATACGCTCGGTGTGGCGGGAGATGAAAAGGCAGCCGTGTGGGACGTGGGCGGAAACCGCGTTGTGCGATCAGGCGTCGGCTCGGTGGTGGAACTTTCTCCAGAGGGCGCATGGCTAGTGATGGCAAAAGCGGCAAAGGGATATACCGCGCGCGAGTTGGAATCAGGACGCGAGTTGGGCAGTTTTTCCGATATTTGCGGTGACCCGTACAAATGCGTGCCTTCGCGGGACGGCAAGATGATGGCACGATGGTCGGCAATAGGCGAGGCCATCTACTCAAGTGGCAACCCCAGTGGAAATCCTTCTTCGCTGCCCAACCTGGGCGTGGAAATGGTATACGCAGTAGTGCCGACGCGCGACGGCTTTGTAATGGCCAACACCGATGGAATTGTCGGCATTGTTTCTCCCGGCACAGCCGAGCCACGCGCCTTCGCAACGGACATGACGAGCATCAAGGCTATAGCTGTCTCGCAGGACGGTAAATTCGTAGCGCTGGGAGACAGCAGCGGCACAGTGGAGATTTGGGAACTGCGATGACGCGGCCAGTCGAATCGAGCGATCGGAGGTTCAAATTCCTCTTGACCCGGCCAATGACAAGCCAGCTTTGCTTTCAAGTTTTTGCAACGATACCTATCGAGCATTTAGAACTGTTTGGCGGATCACTGCTTCTCAGATTGATCCTTGTCAAGTTTGGGGAGTCCAATCAGAAACAAACCAGAAAGAATGTGTGAGAGCGCGGGATGGAAAGAATCATATTGGCGACTGGATCGAGCAGACAGGAATGCCGCCAGTGAATAGACTGAGCAGCGCACCAGAATAACCGTAAAGACAGTAAATGGAAGACAAGAAGCACCTCGCCCATGTACGCAAGCTATACCGGAGAAGTTGAGTAAGGTATCACCGCGGCCGAAAGGACCGACAAGGCCGAACAAGAACCACAAAAGGGCTGGTATCCACACCCATCGCGCTGAACGGCTTTTCCACCTTCGTTGCACGGAGACTCCAAGCAACGCGGCAAAAACGATGCTGCCAATCCATTCTGTCAGAATGATTGAGCCCCTTGAATGAGTAAATAGCTTTACCAGAGGCGAAGTTAGAGTCTTGAGAATGCCAACTCCGATTACCGCGCCTAGAGTATTCGCAAGAAGGCCAGCGCAGCCGTGCAAGATTCGAGTTGCCGAACCTGCCATTTTGTTCCGGTGCGCGGTACCGCTGTCTATCGGAGCGCCTTCAAGAGCAGGATCATCCCCTGCCGCTATGCGAATAGCAGCCACTCGATCATAAATCTCTGCTGCTTCCGGCGTAAGGTCGCCCCGTCTCAACAGGGCGAATTCCTCGGCGGACATAGCCAGATAGTCTTTTTTGAGCCTTCTCAGACCAATCTCAACCGTCAAATGACCTCCTCCTGACGGCTTGCTTACAAAGAAAGAAGATAACACTGCTCAACCATGTCCATTATGATGTTAGGCGGTCTTAGGCTCAACTGCCATTTGCCGACGCCATGCTTGCGCACATTGCTACTGGCCTTATCGGTGCACACAGGCCGTTCATCAGCCGCGCAAATTCATCCAGATTGAGTGACTGTGCTCCATCCGATAGCGCGCGCTCTGGACACGGATGCACTTCAATGATCAATCCGTCCGCTCCGATTGCCAGCGCGGCGCGGCTGGCGGGAGCAATCAGCTCGCGCTTGCCTGTGCCGTGTGAAGGATCGGCAATTACCGGCAGGTGTGAAACCTCACGCACCAGCGCGATTGCCGCCAGATCGAGCGTGTTGCGGGTCATCTCGCTGTCAAAAGTCTTGATGCCGCGCTCGCATAGCACCACGTTGGAGTTGCCGCCGGCCAGCAGGTATTCGGCAGCGAGCAGCCATTCTTTTACCGTCGCGGAAGGCCCGCGCTTGAGCAGCACCGGCTTTTTGCACTTGGCAAGCTGGCGCAGAAGATCGTAATTCTGCATGTTGCGCGCGCCCACCTGCAGCATGTCGGCGTAATCGCTGATGAGATCGATATCATTCGTACTCATCACCTCAGTCACCACCGGCAAGCCGACTTCGTCGCGGACCTGGCGCAAGAGGCGCAGCGCTTCAATGCCCAATCCCTGAAAATCGTATGGCGAGGTGCGCGGCTTGTAAGCACCGCCGCGCAGCAACGTAGCTCCGGCAGCTTTCACCGCGTGCGCTGTAGCAAAGAGCTGCTCATGCGATTCCACCGAGCACGGCCCGGCAATCACCACAGCCTCTTCTCCGCCGATAAGCACTCCGCCAACGTCCACGCAAGTTCGTCCGCTCTTGGTCTGCTTGCTTACCAGCTTGAATGGGTGCGCGATAGGCACCACAGAGTCCACACCCGGCGCGGCCTGCAATGCTTCCAGCGCGCTGCGCGATCCTCCTGAGCCGACCGCGGCCACAATGGCCCGCTCTGCTCCGCGTGTAACATGCGGCTGAAATCCGCACTCAATCACGCGGTTGATAATGTGTTGCAATTGTTCTTCTGTTGCGCCTGCCGCCATATTAATGACCATTGGAATAACCCCAGAATTAGTAATTAGTAGTTAGCTGTTATGACACTTGCTTTTTCTGAAACCTCGAATCCCACAATGTTGGCCTAAGTATTTGTTACAAAATTTCGAGAGCGGGTGAAGGATCGCTATTGCATTGATCTCCACTTCCCCGAACTTAACTGCCGTGGTGCGAGCTTCGCGAAGAAGATATGGATCCCTCGCTTCGCTTCGGGATTTCAGAAAGAGCTGGCTTAGCCCCCTGCATTCGCTCCGTCCCCAGCCGCCGCGTTTCATGGATAATCCTGCGAAAGATCGCGTACACGCTCTCATCGCCAAAAGGGCCGCTGTTTTTCGCCGCCACGCGCTCCAGCACCTGCTCTTCACGCTTGGCGTCATACGCTGGAAGGCCCAGGGCCACCTTAATGGCCGCGATCTCGCCCGCAATCGCCGCGCGCTGGTTCAGCAATCGCAGCAACTCAACATCCAGCGCGTCAATTTCCTGCCGCCAGTCTCCCAGCGTTTTTGCACCTGTGCCGTTGGCTTGGCCCATAAAAGCTCCTGAAAGCAAAAACCGCGACCCTTTGGGGATCGCGGCTTTGCGGTAATTTATGATGACTAACTTTTTATTGCATTGTCAGCACACCATCCGCGTTGCCGCTACCCGTAAAGTGGTAGCGGTAAGTAAACGCGAAAGTAAATCGGCTGGCGTGCATGCTGGCAGGATAGTAGTCTAGATTTTCCGCTGTTGTCAAGAAAGTTAATGTAAAGCAGCCATTAGCTTTTGGCCCTTAGCCTTTAGCCAAGGCAGGCGCCACTTAAAGGGCTAACGGCTAAAGGCCAAGGGCTAAAGGCTACATATGAGCAAAAGCACTGATTCTAAAAAGGCAGCCATCGCCGCCCAACAAGTGGGGGACTGGCAGGCATACGTTGAAGATTTCCGCCGCGCCGGCCATGAGACTGTGGATTGGATCGCGCAGTATTTAAATTCGGTTGCTGATATGCCGGTCCTGGCCAGCACCAAGCCGGGCGATCTGCTGGATGCGCTGCCTGCATCGGCGCCGGAAAAAGGCGAGCCATTTGACGCTATCCTGCGTGATTTTGACCGGCTGGTGATGCCTGCTGTTACGCAGTGGAACCATCCGCGCTTCTTTGCCTACTTTGCCTGCACCGGATCAACGCCGGCCATCCTGGGTGAGATGCTGGCCGCTGCGCTCAACACCAACGGCTTGCATTGGAAGACCTCACCCGCTGTCGCGGAGTTGGAGCAGCGAGCACTGGACTGGCTGCGCCAGTGGATAGGGCTCTCTGACGAATGGTTCGGCATTGTCTATGACACGGCTTCCACCAGCAGCATGCATGCCATTGTCTGCGCGAGGGAGATGGTTGCCCCGGAGGCGCGTACAGAAGGAAGCCGCAATGATCTCGTGCTCTATACCTCTGACCAGTCGCACATGTCCATTGAAAAAGGCGCGGTTGCCGTAGGCGTTGGCCAGCAGAACGTGCGCAAAATTCCTTCTGACACTGAGTTCCGTATGCGCGCTGATGCCTTGGCAAAGATGGTTGAAGATGACACGCGCGCGGGTAAGCGGCCTTTCTGCGTAGTCGCAACCGTGGGAACAACTTCTTCCACCAGCATTGATCCTGTGCCGCAGATTGCTGAGGTGGCTGAGAAGCATGGCTTATGGCTGCACGTGGATTGCGCCTATGCCGGAGCTGCCGCCATCCTGCCGGAGCACAGGCACATTCTGGCCGGCTCTGAGCGCGCGCATTCGTTGGTCTTCAACGCGCACAAGTGGCTGCTGACTCCCATTGATCTCAGCGCGTTTTACACGCGGCGGCCGGATATTCTGCGCCGCGCCTTCTCGCTCACGCCGGACTATCTGAAGACCCAGGAAGATCCGCGCGCACACAACCTGATGGATTACGGCGTGCCGCTGGGCCATCGTTTCCGAGCGCTGAAGCTGTGGTACGTGATGCGCTACTTTGGGCGCGAAAAGGTTGAAGCTATGCTGCGCTCGCATATCCAGTGGGCAAAAGATTTTGCCGCGCTGGTGGATGCTCACCCCAAGTTCGAGCGCATTGCACCTGTTCCTTTGTCCGTTGTCTGCTTTCGCCATAAAGGCTCTGATGACGAGAACCGCGCCATCATGGAGAAAGTCAATGCCTCCGGCCGGGTGTTTATCGCCAGCACCGTGCTGAACGGCAAGCTTACTCTGCGGCTGGCGATCGGGAATCTAGAAACTGGCTGGAAAGATGTGCAGGAAGCATGGGAGCTGTTGCAGAAGGCAGCAGAAGAAATTTAGCCGCGAATCAACGCGAATAAACACGAATCAGATAGCAGGTCAGTTGGAAATTATTGGGCGTCAAGCATCGCAGTCGAATCGTGAGCTTTAAAGGACACCATCCAGATCTTCTCCGCGTCTCCGAGTTAAGAAAATAAAGCGCACGTCACTTTCAGGACAAAACCTTGCTTCATTTCACTATTGATCCTGGCTTCACCATGGAAACGCAATACGCAGACGTGAAGACCGGAAACTGGCGCACGCGCAAGCGCTGGCCTCTCATCCACAGCCAGACGCTCAGGGCCTGAAAAATCCTGGGTGATCCGATATTCGCTATTGCATCGCCTTTGATAGTGCGCTATTCTCCAGCAGCCGCAGACAAGTGGATTCGGAAAACAGGGGATGTGTTGTTGATCCCACCCTTTGCGGCGCGGCCAGATTGCAGGGTCTTACAGAAATAGAGGCCGCAAAGGATTGATTGAATAAGAGCGAAGGCCCCGTCCGACACAGTATTCTTTGTTTGACGACGAAGACAACTGGGAAGAAAGGAGCCTTCAGATGAACATTATAGGTTGTGATTATCATCCCAGTTTTCAACAAA
>DASTCT010000333.1:0-38112 GCA_035710845.1 Candidatus Angelobacter sp. | reverse complement strand
AGCTCTGGTTTTTCTTTGCGAGAGCGGCGTCGCATTAAAACCAGTCTGCTGCTTCAACGGGATGCCAGTCCCGGAATGCAGACACCGGGGAAACCCAAAAAGGCCTGCAACTTGGAAAGCATCCGCCAGGGCACGCAATAGCCTCTGCCGGTTGGCCTGTGCTTTTCTACTGTCGAGCTTTTTCAAGCTCCAGGAATTGTCCCTGTATACGTGTGCCCGATTTCAATCAGTGTGCTCAGTGCTTATCAGTGGTTAGTTTTGGTTTTTCAATCGTCAACCTTGGCGCTTCTGGCAATTCTTTTTTTAGAGCAAAACCAGAGTTGCTATAGCCTCAGTTCATATTGGGCCGGTACCTGACCAGGATCATGTGGCACAGCCGCCCTCGGCTGTGCGGGGTTACAGCTTCTCTTAGTTTTGCTTTAGCTTTTTGGGTTCCCACTGTCGGCGATCCCGGCGATTTCTTTCCACGATTCCCTCTGTGTTCCTTTGTGCCCTCTGTGGTAAAGGTTTTTATCCGCGCTCATCCGCGCAAATCTGCGGCGACTGGTTTTCCTTTTCTCCGCGCCTCCGCGTCTCCGTGGTGAGATTTGCTTTCCCGATTTCCCGATTTCCCGATGTCCAGATGTCCCGATGTCTAAGGAGCTTCCATGTCTGTTGAACGCATCACCCGAGCTGAAATCATCCGCGCCATCAAAGAATACGTTGCCCGTACCGGCAAACTGCCCAGCCTTCCTCAGTTGCAGAAAGCCACGCGGCACCCATCGCTCAATAACGGCACCATCCGTCACCGCTTCGGCAATTACGCCAACGCCATCGCTGCCGCCGGATACAAAAACCGTGGGTCAGGTCGCCCCGCCACGCTGCGCCAGCTCTTTCTGGATTGGGCCGCTCTCGTGCGCCGTCTTCAGCGTATTCCCACCATCGGTGAATACGGGCTTGAGGCTGAGTACAGCATCCGTCCGCTCATCCGCCGCTGCGGAGGATGGCGCGCCGTCCCCGTACGCATGCTCGAGTTCGCCAACCAAGAAGGGCTCGCCCGTGACTGGCAGGATGTGGTCCGCATCATCCGCCGTCACCTCGGCCACGCGCCGTCAAAGCCGGCAAAATCCGTTAAGGATGAACTTATGTCTAACCGGGCTCTCTCCACTGCGCGCTCCATCCGGGCCAGTTTGCGCTCAAAATCAAGTGCCGCTGCCGCTGCTGCTGCCGCGCCGCGCAAGCTCGCCCGCGCCAAGTGGTCCCGCAATCCAGATGAGCCGCCCACCTATGGCGTCTCTCTCAGCCTCACCCCGCTCGTCTTCGCGCCCTGCAATGAGGATGGCGTGCTCTTCCTCTTCGGCGCTGTGGCTGGCCGTCTCGGCTTCTCCGTTCTGCGTATCCAGCCCGGCTTCCCAGACTGTGAGGCCATGCGGGAAGTCTCGCCCGGCCGCCTCCGCCGCGCCCGTATCGAATTTGAATTTGAAAGCCTCAACTTCCTCCGCCACGGTCACCCCATCAAGGGCGCAGACATTATCGTCTGCTGGCGTCACAACTGGGACAACTGCCCCCTCGAAGTCATCGAGTTGCAGAAGATCTTGGAGGATTGGAGGGAGAAGGCGGGTGGATGGATTACCCCATCCCCCTCACCTTCTGATTCTGGAACAAAACGGTGAAATATGGTTGTGAGAGTAGGGGCATAAGTGTGACAATCGGTCAAGTTCACCTAAGACAAGTATTCGTTTGCTCCAAGAATAGAGATAGGAGTCGTTCGTGCGTCACGTTCGATTGAAATCAGTTGCAACAAATAGCGGTTTCCTCGAAAAATGCAAAATTGATTTTGGCCCGAAACTTACCTGCATAATCGGAGCACGTGGCACCTGCAAATCCACGGTTGTCGAATCGATAAGGTTCGCTTTCGACGTTGAAAAAGACCGAATTCAAGAACTAATCCGTCCCAACGGAATGATCACGAAGACTTTGGGTGCCGGAAGCGTTCGGTGTATTGTGCAGGTGGAAGAAGAAAGCCAAGTAGTTGAATATACAATAGATAGAGAAATCGATGGGACTCCACGAGTCCTCCGAGATGGCACTCGCGATGCTTTGGCCGATGATGTACTCCATGACCTTGAAATCTATTCCCAGGGAGCCCTTCAACAGATTGCGTCTGCAGACAAGCCTCAACTGAGATTGCAACTCATTGATCGCCCCAACAGAAGCGAAATTGTTCGCCTAAAACGTGAAATCGAGAAAAGTGTGGTGGATCTAAAGACGCTTGGTTCACGGTTACGCGTGATACGAGGTGACCTAGACAAAAGAAGACTCGAATTGAGAGACATTGATCAACTTCGCGCTGAGTTAGGAAGAGCAATCGAGACCCGTCCTCAACTGCCTCCAACTCTTGAGGAACAGCATTCTTTGTATGTTCAACGTCAACGAGTGCTGGATATCCTCGAGGATGCTCAACAAATCCAAAGGAAAACTGTAGCTGATTTGGCTTTAATCACATCTCACCGCGAGAAACTTATTGATTTGCGCGTTAATTTGGATAATGAGGCCGTGGTAGCTATCGCGAAGGCAACAGGCATAGTCAGCCAATTTGAAGAGGCTCTCACCAAGCTGATTCAAGATAGAGATGTGATCGCACAACTTCCGATTGCCAATGTTGTAATTGCGCTAAGTTCAGATTTCGAAAAAGCAAATGAGGGCTATTACCAACTCAGACAGCAACAACAAATACTGAACGAATCGCTCAAACGTGAGGATACAGTACGGCGCCGTGTATCTGAGCTTGAAAAGCTTGAGCGTGAAGCTAAGCAGTTAGAAAGTGAGCGCCAGGACCTAGAAGATCGACGTCGAACGCGCCGTGCAGAACTAGCCCAGTTCAGGGATGCAATTTTCGAAATGCGCGTGAAGGAGGCCGGGGCAATAAATCGGGAATTTGGCGATGTGATTCTTCTTTCGGTCAAACGAGCTGCACATTCCGCACCGTTTGTGAACAGAGTTTCTGAATTGCTGGCAGGATCGCGTATTCGCACTCAAGGAAATATCGCAGAGGAACTCGCTAAGCATCTGACTCCCGGAGATCTTCTGGAAGTAATCGAAGATGGAGAAGCGCAGCGTTTAGCGACCCTCCTTGAGCGAGATCTCGGTCAAGTAACTCGTGTAATCACATATTTACGGGATCATCCTGATCTCTACGATCTCGAAGGCGAGCTATTCGATGACTCTCTTGAAATTACGATGTTTGACGGAGGACATGCAAAACCCGTTGAACAGCTGTCTGAGGGCCAACGTGCAACCGCTTTGCTACCGCTGATTCTTCGCACGTCATCATGTCCTCTTATTGTAGACCAGCCAGAGGACGACCTTGACAATAGTTTCATTTTTCAAGTTCTAGTTAAGAATATTTTAAAGCTTAAGAATCAGCGGCAGCTAATCTTCGTGACACACAACGCGAATATACCGGTTCTCGGTGATGCCGAAGGAATTGTGGTAATGCACATGGAAAAGCCGACCAAAGCAGCTTCGCCACGGGCTGGATCGCTGGATGATCGGAAAGAGGACATTCTTGACTTACTCGAGGGCGGGAAAGAAGCCTTTGAGTACCGCGAGCAACGTTACAGGTCTTTGCTCAAATGACAACGGACGAACTGATTGAGGCTTTTTTGGGTACCAAAGAGGCTTTCGAGGCAGCTTTAACACGGGTACGAAGTGCGTCCACGGGCGAATTGCTTGTGCTCTTTTTTCAGAAGCTCGACAGCGATAGTAACCTTGAGAATTCCGAACGTGAACGAAGATTCAACTCAGTCTTCACAAGAAGCTCCATTGCATTGCAGGATTTTCCGCGACTCGCCGATGTTGGGGCTAAAGCCTCGAATCCGGTGCTCAAAAATGCGCTGATACAACTATTGCCTCCCGAATATAGAGGCCTTATATACCGATCCAGTAAATCAGGGGGCATCGAAAACGGAACTCCTATAATAGCCATCAATCAGCTACCAGTTTCACAGGAAACCACGCCGCAGCCTGCCACACTCGCAAATTCTGTCGAAGGTTTTTCGGACGTTATTGTGCTCTCCATTGTTGACGATCCAGCTACTAAAAAACTGCTTGAAGGTGCGCAGTTTGTCCCGTTGCGGTGCACTTCAGTAATTGGTTTACAGGAGATGACAACAAATAATAATGACATCTGTGCTTTCTTAGTGGAAAGCTCTTTTCTCTCTTCGCTGGATCATGCGAAACAAACAGAGCTGATAGAAACTTTAGCTAAATACTCCACATTTGCATGGCTCCGGTTCCAAGAGGATGCATTGCTACAAAATAATGTTGAGGTAGGCCAACTAGTTGCGCGAGTTCGCTGCCGTACTTCGCATCCGGAGTTCACGGATGTTTCCTTTCGCGATAAGGCGGGACTACAGGAACGGGAGCTTCCTTTACTTCAGGAAGCCCGCAGACGTTTAACAGCAGGGGAATCTCATGGCCTGTTCACGCCGGGAGAGCTTACAGGTTCGGAGCTAAGGCTGCTTGGAGCTGCGATGAGTCAATACTCAAAACGGCGCCGCTTTAACCCTCGAGCAGAGTTGACACATGTTACAACTAAGTTCTTACAGGGCGGACAGACAGGTGCTCGGGTTGCGCTCGTTAAAGTTAATGATCTTCGTGTCCCTGTAATAATAAAGCTGGATCAAAAGAGTTTCATTCTGGAGGAGGCCAAAAGATTCCTCACCTTCATCCAAAAAGACAACCCAGATCTTAATCCTGAGGTTCATTTACATGCAGACGCTGCTCTCATCGTTTTTGGCATCATTCCCAGCACAAGCGGTGAATCAGAGGAGCCTGCTCCGACCCTTGAACACTGCCTGACGGATGTTTGGTTCCAAGAGATACAAGACCCAACCCACAGTCACGGAACTGATGTTCTGCTTGAGGGATTCCGAGATGCTGCGCGCCGGCTTGCTAACTTGAACAAACAACGATGCTCAGACTTTAGCTTTAGCTGTCGTGCCAATCCGTTTCTCGATAGTGTCAAGAAAATGGAGGGATCCGGATTTTCTTTGGGATTTGATGCCAACATTATCGAAAAGCGCCGTCAAGCAGAGGAGTTGTTCGCAGCAGCTGGTCAACACGCAATTTGTCATGGCGATGCGCATACCAAAAACATTCTGATTCGCCGTGAACAAGGATTCCTTATCGATTATGCCCTCAGCGGACCTGGACACCCTTGCGTAGACCTAGTTCGGCTAGAGCTTTCGATATATTTGTCACGTTTTTTTCAATTTGATGAAGACCAGAAGCTGGTTTCGCTGCAGCGCGACCTATCTGTTCAGCAACTTCCGGTTGCAGAGCTGGTTTCGCGTCACAAAGAAGTGATTCGCTCCAAGACTAATGAGCTCTGTTTGAGGCTATGCGTAGTGGCTAGAGATCTCGCTGCGGAGGTGCTCAAGGCTCACAAGCTTTCATGGGATCATTACCTTGCAACCAAGCTCCTTTTTTCCTGGCAAGCTTTGCTAGTACCAAATCTCCAGCACGCATTAACGAGACAAATCATACTAGCTTTGAGCTAAGTTGCCCGGGTGCGGGTGCCGATGCCCCCATCTTTCGCGCCATTTGCGAAGGGTGGGATACTGCTACCGTGTCATCGCCATCCAGACCGCCGCAATAATCACGAACAGCACGATTCCCGCTCTAGCTCTGGGCTCTCTGCGCCCTCTGTGGTAAATCGCCCTTTGCGGTAAGGTTCTGCGCGTTTCCAATCATCCGATCTCCCCCGATCAACATTACTTCCGTCATACATTGAGATAGGCAAGATACGGGTACAATCCTGGCTACATGAAGCCCATTGTTGCAATTGCCTTTTTATCGCTCGTGAGCGTTCTGCCGGGACAGGGCCAGACTGCTGATCAACCTAAGTCACTGGCTGAGGTGGCGCGCGATTCCAGGAAAGAGAAGAAAGAACAGGCCAAAATAGTTCTGTCTGACGACACTCCGCAACTGCACAAGTCGGCTATTCCTGACGTTTTCTATGGCGGCATCGACAACACCGATGAAATTCTCAAGGCCATTGAGGAATACCGCGGTTCGCACAACCTTCAGGAAACCGAGGCCGTGGTCCACATCTGGTATGACAAGCATGATGCCCTGCTGGAGAATGCCATTGAGGAGAACCGCCGCATTGAGCAGCGCGATCGCGACCGCCAGCTTGGATACAGCGTCAGCGATGCGCATCCCCGCAGCAGCGAGGAATACCAGGAGATGCAAAGGGTGGAGCTGATCTCCCGCCGCGAGGACATGAAACACAAGCAGGAAAACTCGCTTCTATCCGCGCGCATTCAGCAGGCTTTTGGGCGGGTCCGTGTGCAGATGAAAAGCAAATACGGAATGAACATTGAGTGGTTCAAGATCCGCTGCGGCAACGGCAATTGCAGCTACTGATCTTGTCCGCGTAGCCCTTCTCGCTTTTCTGCGAAAGATAGGGAGTGAAATACCAGCGTACTCAAACGCGCTTCTGCCCACGAGATGGAGACGCTCCCCTGATCGTCGCGCGGACGAGATTCCGAGTCGTTACTTTGCCGCGGCGGGTTTGTTTTTGGAGGCTGCCTTTGCTGGCGCAGCAAGGCTGGCGCGCAACAGACGGTTGCGCTCCCGCTTCTTGGCTTGCGCTTTGTTGCGCGTCTTTTCGCGGGCGTTGATCTTGGGTGCCATGAGTGCTCCTTGGAAGTCTATGATCATCGTACGCTGTTGTGGGTCGGCGTGCCGGAGAATCGAACACCTGGAACATTTACCGCAAACGACGCGAACGGCGCAAAGAGCCGCGTTGTGGGCCAGGATATTGCCACCGCTCCTCCAGCCCGGAGTTGATTGCGGGAAAGCTGCATCGGGAAAAGTAGGATTGCAAGGGGCGCAAAGGCCGCGAACAGGATGAGTCGCAGGCCGATGCGCCCTGATTTATACCCCAGGCTGGTGCGCTCCAAAGTCCTTTAAAACCAAGGGACTTTTTCTTCTCGCTTCCGTCTAAATCCATGGAACCACGGGACGGTCCACACCGTATTACAGAGCAGCAATAGGAATCGCCGTCATCGCCCGAAATCGCCGAGATCGCGCGCGTGATCGGTGAAAGTCGGATTTTCAGCAATTTCAGGCAGACGTAGCGTTCATCAGAAGTGAAGCTTTTGGTCCAAATAGAAGGCGAGTTGTAATCCACCGATGAGAATGGCCTTGGACACAATCGGGCAGGTGTTGAGCATACTGTGGGCGCACAAGCTGCGCTCATTCCTTACCATGTTTGGCATTGCCTGGGGCGTGGGGTCGCTGCTGTTTTTGATTGGCGTGGGCGAGGGCTTCCGCTCAGGCCAGCAGAAGAACATGGCAACGATCGGCGAAGACATTATTTTTATGTGGGGCGGGCAGATACCGGCGGTGAATGGGCAGTCGCAGGAGATGCGGCGCTACTACCTGACCTACAAGGACTACAAAGACATCCGGGCTGAAGCCACGATGGTGAAAGAGATTGCGCCGGTGATTGGGCGCGGCGATGTGCGGGCGCAGAGCGATTTTGCCACATCGAGCGGATGGCTCTCCGGCAGCACGCCGAATTTTAATCAGATTCGCTACCTGCCGCAGGGCGAAGGCCGCTGGCTCAATGAAGGCGATGAAGAACAAAAACGCCAGGTATGCGTGCTGGGCTTCCAGATGATGCGCAACCTGTTTCCGGGGCGGCCAGCCATTGGCAGCACCATTCTGCTGAACGGTGTGAGCTTTGAAGTGGTGGGCGTGCTGGCCAATATCGGGCGGCAGGAAAATAATCTGAACAACGTGCGGGTTTACGTTCCGTTCAGCACCATGCGCCAGTATTTCCCCATGAAAGACGCGCACACGCCGGACGATATCGGGAACCTAGTGATGAACCCGGTGGGCCGCGCGCAGCACCAGGCAGCGGTCGACCAGGCGCACAAGATTATCGCGCGCAATCATGGTTTTGATCCAAACAATAAAGAAGCCTTCGAAGGCTGGGACTCCGTGCAGACACAGGACATGGTCGGCAAAATTTTTGACGGCATGGATTTATTTTTGGGCGGCGTTGGCATGGTGACGCTGATTTTAGGCGCGATTGGAATTATCAATATCATGCTGGTAAGCGTCACGGAGCGAACACAGGAAATCGGCTTGATGAAAGCTCTGGGCGCAACCAACCGGCGGATCTTGACGCAGTTCTTTCTGGAAGGTGTGTTTCTTACTGCGCTGAGCGGCGGCACCGGCATTGCGATCACCATGGGCATCATGTCCCTGCTGGCCAAGCTGCCAACTCCTCCGGGCTTCGATTTGCCGCATATTGTGCCGGGATCAGCAGCGGTGGCGGTGGGTGCACTTTCAATCGCAGGGATAATTGCCGGGCTTTATCCGGCGCGCAAAGCTTCATTGCTGCAGCCGGTGGAAGCGCTGCGAAGGGAGTAACGGCGACATGGTCCACGATTTATTTGGGCAAGCGTATCAGTCAATCAAGCACAATCGCCGCCGCACCGCGCTCACCATGCTTGGTATGGCCTGGGGCATCGCCACTGTGGTGATTCTGCTCGCCTACGGCGCAGGTTTTGGCCGCGCCATTACCGCCATCTTCTCCAACTTCGGTATGCAGATGATGGGCGTCTTTCCTGGCCGCACCTCTTTGCAGGCCGGCGGCTCCAAAGCGGGAACGCAAGTACGCTTCATGATTGACGATGTGCAGCACCTGCAGGAACAGTTGCCGGTGATTCGGCACATCTCGCCGGAAGCGTCATTCAACGCGAACGTCCAGCATGAGGATCGTACACAGCAATTTGATGTAGGCGGCTTCACGCCGGACATCGTGCCGGTACGCGCGCTCAAGATCGATCAGGGCCGCTTCTATAACGAAGCTGATGAATTGCAGCGTGCGCGTGTGGTCGTGCTTGGATCAGACGCCAAAGACAAATTATTTTCCGGCGAGCCTGCGCTGGGGCAGAGCGTGCGCATCAGCGGCATCAGCTTTGAAGTGATCGGCGTGCTTGAACCCAAAATGCAGGAAGGCGACAACGACAACGTTAACAAGATCGCCTATATTCCGTTCTCCGTGATGTCAGATATTCGCGACACGCGCTACCTTGACGGCATCTGGCTGGATTACGAAGGCCTGGAATATGACAAAGTTGAAGGTGATATCCGCAGCGTTCTGGGCACCACGCACGGCTTCAATCCAAAAGATCCGCGCGCGGTCTTCATCTGGAACACCATGAAGAACCTGGACAACTGGAAAATCATTACCCTGGCTCTGCAGGTCCTTCTCACTTTTATCGGCACGCTCACGCTCGGAATTGGCGGCGTTGGCTTGATGAACATTATGCTGGTTTCAGTCACTCAGCGCACGCGTGAAATAGGCGTAGAAAAAGCCTTGGGCGCGCGCCGGCGCGACATTCTTACGCAATTCCTTGCTGAAGCCATGGCCATCACCTTTGCCGGAGGTCTGCTCGGCGTGGTCGTCGCTTACATCATCTCGTGGGTCATTGGCACCATTCCGGTCTATAGCATCATGGCCAAAAACGCTGATGCCGGCGATATCCATCTCTCCATCTCACCCATGCATCTGCTGGTCTCTACCATCATTCTGATTTTTGTTGGACTAATCAGCGGCATGCTTCCAGCGATCAAAGCTTCAAGGCTGGATCCGATTGAAGCGCTGCGCTACGAATAACAATCAAGCAGCTAATCGCCAACCTTTTTCGCCGATCCCTCCAGCACTGTCTTCCAATGCGCGCCGCCATCGTCAGAGGTTTCACTCTTGAAAGTTTCCATGCCCGGCTTTGAAAAATCATTCGTCGTTCGAAACTCCATCTTCTTCCCGTTGGCCTCAAAGCCCCCAGAGTAAATCCAAAGATTGCCGTCGATGGTCACCTTTCCCCCTGAAGGCGCAACCCTCGGATCGCGATAGGTGGAATACACGTAGCTCCCGTCTTTGCTGTTATAGCTGTAAACCGTGAGCTGGCGAGATTGGTTGCCCATCATCGCCACCAGCTGCTCGCAGACAAGATAATTCCCCATCGGCGACCATCGGCA
This sequence comes from Candidatus Angelobacter sp., assembly GCA_035710845.1. GTDB lineage: Bacteria > Acidobacteriota > Terriglobia > Terriglobales > Acidobacteriaceae > Angelobacter. The sequence continues at coordinate 28,068 of DASTCT010000333.1, read as the reverse complement.
CTCCAGGGTGGAACTGCTCTTGTTTGCCGTGCCGGTAAACGTTCCTTCCGTTTCCCACTTGCCCACCAGGATGCCTAACTTTTTTGTGGGATCATCTTTCTGCATGGCGATGACGCTCATGCACATGACAACAACAGCGGCAACCAGAACCAACATCTTCCTGCATTTCATCCCAGCTCTCCAATCGTGAATTCGCTACACATCTTAACGCTAGGCCCGCCGGATTGTCTGCGAATAAAACTTTGCGCGCTCTTTGAATCCCAAACGCTGATATATGGCATGCGCGCGCTCATTGTCCGTGCGCACGGTAAGAAATGGCTTGTTTCCAGCGGCGTGGATGCGGGACATCAAAGCCAGCACAATCGCCGTGGCATAGCCGCGCCCCTCATATTCAGGGTGCGTAGCCACCGTGGTGATCTCGCGATAACCGGTAATGTGCAGGCGCAAGCCGCCCATCGCCACCAGCTTGCCTTCATCGCGAATGCCAAGAAACGCGCCAACTTTTTGGATCTTGGGGCAGAGCGTGCGGTTGGGCCGCGTGGCCGTATAGATCGCGCTCATCTCAGGAACGTCGGCAGGCGTGAGCTCCGTGACCTGGTGCTGCGCAGCCGCGCTTCGAATCGCCTCATCCACTGGCGCACCATCATCTTTAAGCATCTGGTGCAGTTCCACGGCGCGTACCACATTCCAGCCAGCGGGTAACGTAGGCGGCGCGGAAAAGTAGAGCGTCACCGCATCGCGCTGGATGAGCTGCGCCAGCGAATCATAAGCCATTGCGGTGTTCGCAGCCAGCGCGCCCAGCAGGCTCATCTCCGGCGGGAACCTGCGCGCCAGCGCGGAGCTGTGCGCCAGTTGCGCCTGTTTAGTCGTAAGCGCAGTCCAAATGGGATTATCGAGCGCGTGCATGAGCTAAGAGTGTATCGCACGGCCGGCAGCCCTGCCTTATGCCGTCCGAGGAGAAGTTGATTGCGCCCGATGTTGTCGCCCATCCTGCGCGTGCATTCCCGGCTCCGAAGCGCCATTCAGTTCTGCTTCCGAAGATGAGCGCGCGTATTTCGAAAAGATCTGCGACTTCCTCGGCGCAGAAATTATTGGCGTCACCACGCAAACCGAATCCGATCACGAGGTGCTCTGGGTATCGCCGGACCAAGCGTGTTCCATGCTGCTGCATGAAAGCCACCGTTGGGCCGTGCAGCGCTTCTATTCTGGCGGCAAAACCCGCAATAACAGCGCCTAGGGTGAAGTTAGTGGCCTGGAGCAGGGCCGAAGCCAAACTCCGGCTCAGCAACCCTCATCTAAATAGTCATGCCCGCGCACCATCGCCAACCCTATATTGAGGCTCGCACCGAGGTAAGCAAGTCAGCAGGACTCAGCTTCTGGTTTAGCCGCTTTGCCAGCGCAACGGCGCAGATCGTCGGCCATCCTTATATGTTCCTGGCTGCCGTTATTGTGCTGATTGCCTGGGCGGTCAGTGGCCCGTTCTTTCATTTTTCTGACACCTGGCAGCTCATCATTAATACCGGTACAACCATCATCACTTTTCTGGTCGTCTTCCTCATCCAGAACACGCAGAATCGTGATGCCAAGGCGCTGCATTTGAAGCTTGACGAACTCATCCGCTCGCACCATCCCGCCAATGACGATCTTATCGATATCCAAAAGCTCTCCGATGAAGAGTTGGACGAGTTGGAAAAGCGCTATGAAAAAATCCGCAAAGCGTGCGAAGCGCGGCGCGCAGGCCGAAAATTCAGCGCGGAAACAGATGCGGATGAAATTGTGCAGGAGAACATGGTCTCCGATTCGTAAGCATGCCGCCAGGAAGCCAAACCCAAAACCTGCTGCCTGACTCCACTCTTTCCTGGCCACTCCCAAAATGAAAGCAAAACTTTATATCGGAACCGCAGGGTGGAATGTTCCGGGAATACATGCACAACATTTTGCTTCAGAGGGAACTCATCTTGCGCGCTATGCGCAAAAGCTGAATTCCGCAGAGATCAACTCCTGCTTTTATCGCGAGCATAAAGCAGAAACGTATCGTAAATGGGCCGCTTCAGTTCCAGAGGATTTTCGTTTTGCTGTAAAAGCTCCGCGGACTATCACGCATGAAGGCGAATTGCGTGTTGATGGCGAAGAAGCACTGAAATGCTTTTTGCAGCAGACAAGTGCGCTTGGAGAAAAACGCGGGCCTGTGCTCTTGCAGGTGCCACCCAGTCTGAAGTTTCACAAGGCCCGAGCACTCGAGTTCTTTGGCATGCTGCGCAAGTTGTATGACGGACCAGCTGTATTGGAGCCTCGACATGTGAGCTGGTTTGGCGCTGAGCCGGATTCACTATTGCAGGAATTTAATATTGGGCGAGTGGCGGCTGATCCAGCGTTGACGGACGAGGCCGCAGAGCCTGCCGGCTGGCCAGAGCTAATCTATTTCAGGCTGCATGGATCTCCACGACGCTATTATTCCTCTTATTCAGAGCAATTTCTTGCGGATTTGGCAGAAAAGCTGCTGCGACTTTCCAATAGAGCAGCAGTGTGGTGCATCTTTGACAACACTGCTTCAGGCGCTGCGCTGGGCAACGCCCTGGAACTGATTTCATGCATCGACAAAAGAGAAGCTCAATGCCGATGACCGGCTGCTGGATGCTAAACTAATTACGTCTGTATGCCCACCAAAACCAAATCCCAGAAGAGCTCTGCAGCTAAGCCGACCACGAAAAAAGCTTCAGTGAACGGAACCCCTGATCATGGGCGCTCCCGGAATGGCGCATCTTCCGCCAAAGCTACAGCCGTTCGCGTAAACGAATACGGTATTCCCGATTGGCGCTTGGAGCAGCCGGAATTTGAGATTGTGGAAGTCTCCAGCGGCCCGGAAGTCCATTATGAGATCAAAGGCCAGCTCTCGACGCCGGTTCCGCCCATCCGTGAATCGAAATACCTGAATAAAGACCAGCACCTGGAGCTTTACCGCTGGATGCTGATGAACCGCCGCATGGAAGTTGCTCTGGAAAACCTTTACAAGCAGAGCAAGGTTGTAGGCGGCGTCTATTTCGGTCTGGGACAGGAAGCCTGCTCTTGCGCTTCCGCCTATGCGCTCGGCCCTGAGGACTGGTTTGCTCCGATGATCCGCAACCAGGGCGCGCAACTCGTCCGCGGCTTTCACGCCCGCGACATCATGATGCAATACATGGCGAAGGCCGATTCGCCCACCAAGGGCAAAGACGGCACCTCGCATTATGGCGACATTGAAAAGCGCCACATGGTTTCGCCCATCTCCATGCTGGGCGACCTGATTCCGGTGATGGCCGGCATCTCTCTCGGTGCACGCCTGCAGGGTAAAGAGCTGGCCTGTCTTACCTGGATCGGCGATGGTGGCCAATCCACCGGCGTCAGCTATGAAGGCATTAACTTTGCCGCCGTACGCAAGCTGGGGCTCGTGTTGATCATCGAAAGCAATCTCTGGGCTTACTCCACACCCACCGAATATCAGGTCGCGGTAAAAGACCTTGCCAATCGCGCTATCGGATACGGCATGCCCGGCGTGATCATTGACGGCACCGACGCCTGCCAGGTTTACGACGCGACTTACGAAGCTGTGGAGCGCGCGCATCGCGGCGAAGGCCCAACCCTGATTGAAGCCAAGCTGATGCGCATGAAAGGCCATGCCATCCACGACGCCGCAGCTTACGTCCCTAAAGAGATGCACGAATACTGGCGCAAGCGCGACTGCATTGATCGTTTCCGCAAATATCTGTTCGATAAAAAATGGTTGACGCAGGCTGAAGACGAAAAGCTCTCAGCCAACGTGGATAAAGAAATCGACGCTGAGCGCGAATTCGCCGAGAACTCTCCTATGCCCGAGCCGCACACCGCCGCTGAAGGCGTCTACTGCGAAGACGGCTGCCATCAGGTGAAGCCGCAGTACGGCATGCCGCAGAAGTCGCGGCGGAGCGAAGGCAAGCTGAAGGAGAGCGAGGCGGCGATACACTTTAAATAGCTGATCGAAGCGACGAGGCAGGATCGCATGAAAAAGGTAAAAAAAGCTATTACACCTAAACGCCGAACCCGTAAAACTTTGCGCGCAGACATTCTCAAGCGGGACGAACATTACGGTCAGAAAATGCGAGGAAAATTGAACGCCAGGACCCATATTGCACGTGAGATTCAACGTAAATCTTGTGGGTAAGATTGTGTGAAACGTAGGGCCGCGTACAACTCGTGATTGCAATTGTCCCCGGAACACTCCGTGTTCGAGTGGAATATGGCCACAGAAATCCAATATAAGGTGTTCAAGGAGCTTTACAATGAAGAAGGCGCACGCCACACCAGCCTTGAGGGTAAAGCCCGCTTGTATATCACTCTAATAACTTTTTACTTGGGCGCAATTGCATTTAGATTTAAAGATCTTGCTGCAACAAACAGCGCGATTCCTACAGCCAAGTGGCTGTACAGTGGTATAGCAGGGGCAATGCTTGTTGCGCTTCTTTTCACTGTGAATGCACTGCGGATTAGAACATTTGAAGGGGTCTTTGACCCAGAGGAGGTTATTAGGAAATTTGGACGGCAATCTCCGAGTGATGCGGACTTTCTGGACGACAGAATCGTTGATCTTTCAGTCGCTACCAACAGAAACTCGGCTCAGAATGACCGTATAGCGAAACAGCTCTCTTTCGCTTCAATGTTCATTTTCCTTTCCGCAATCATTCAATGCGTGCTAGTTTTGGCGATGTCGCTACAGCATTAATCAGGGAGATCTTACGATGTGCGCTGCTAAGCGAAAAAAACAGCTCTCAAAAAAGGACAATCAAGCCACAGCCACGCAGTTTTTAAGAAAGCTGCCGATATCCGCTGCTGAGCGGAAAAAGCTGCTCTCAAAAATGGATAATCAAGCCACAGCCGAGGAGTTTTTAAGAAAGCTGGCGATGTCCGCTGTTCGGCTCTCAAAAAAGGACAATCAAGCCATAGTCGCGAAGCTTAATTTAAGAAAGCTGACGAGCATAGGAAAAAAATACAATAAACCTCCGGAAAATTTGTCAGTTCGGATACGTAAAGCATGAGCGCTTGTACATACCTTGAAGCAATCCGGCAGGGACTCTGGGAAGAGATGGAGTCCGACCCCTCCGTTTTCTGCATTGGTGAAGACATTGGCATTTACGGCGGCGCGTTCAAAGTCACGGACGGGTTCATCCACCACTTTGGCTCGCAGCGCGTCATTGATACGCCTATCGCCGAGTCAGCCATTGTCGGGGCGGCCTATGGCGCGGCGTTGACCGGCATGCGTCCCGTAGCCGAGTTCCAGTTCATGGACTTCATCGGCTGCGCCTTTAATCAGATCGTGAACATGGTAGCCAAATCGCATTATCGCTGGGGAGCGCCGGCGCCGCTGGTGCTGCGCGGGCCCTGCGGCGGTGGCGTCCATGGCGGGCCGTTTCATTCGCAGAATCCCGAGATGCACTTTGTTCACACGCCCGGAATGAAAGTTGTCGCACCGGCCACGCCCAGCGATGCCAAAGGGCTGATCAAATCTGCCATTCGCGACAACAATCCCGTCCTCTTCCTCGAACACAAATTCCTCTATCGCCGCATAAAAGAAGATGTGCCGGAAAACGGTCACATCGTGCCCATCGGCAAGGCGCGCGTTCACCGTGAAGGCCGTGATCTCAGCATCATCACTTATGCTGCTATGGTCCACACCGCACAAGAAGCCGCTGAAGCGCTTGCCAAAGAAGGAATTGAAGTTGAGATCCTCGACCTGCGCACGCTCTACCCGCTCGACCGCGAAGCAATCACTCAAACGGTGAAGAAGACTAACAAAGTAATTCTGCTTCATGAAGACACGCGCACCGGCGGCCTGGCCGGCGAGCTAGCCGCCATCATCAATGAAGAAGCCTTTGACGATCTTGATGGCCCCATCGTCCGCGTCACCGCGCTCGATACGCCGGTCCCCTTCTCACCGCCGCTGGAGCATTTCTTTTTGCCGAAGGTGGAAGATGTGGTGCGAGAAGCGAAGAAGCTGCACCGATACTAAACAAAAGTTGGCCGCGAATACACGCCAATAAAAACGAATCAGGAAATGGTTCAGACGAGCTATTCTGATTCGCGCTCTTTCGCGTTCATTCGCGGCTATATTCTGCAGCTACTTCTCATTCACCACCGGCAACTCCACATAGCTCGCCTGTCCTGGCGCGTGGTAAACACGCTGCGTCGCTTTTTTGTAATCTCCCGGCTTGGCCCAGAAGATATTTGGAACAAACGTCTGCGGATTGCGATCGTAGAGCGGGAACCAGCTTGACTGCACCTGCACCATGATCTTGTGGCCGGGCAAAAAGACGTGGTTCGTTGTCGGCAGTTCAAAGCGATAGATAAGCGGCTTGTCCGGCGTAAGCGCATGAGGTATCTCCAGACTTTCCCAATAACGCCCGCGGAAAATATCCATCGCCACAGCCAGTTGATAACCGCCCATGTTTGGCTGTCCGGCAACCTCATCTGGATAAACATCAATCAGCTTCACCACCCAATCAGAGTCTGTACCGCTGGTTGAAGCCACCAGATTGGCAATCGGCTGTCCGCTGATTTTTACCGGCGCAGTCAGCACATCAGACTCATACGCCAGCACGTCAGGGCGGCCAGAAGCTTCGCGCTGATCGTCCACCAGCCACAGCGGCCAAGTCAGGCCTTTTTCTATGTCATATCCAACGGGTCGCGTGGGACGCGCACGGAACGGCACCGGCTTTGCCGGATCGGAAACATATTCGTCGTACTCCGCATCGCTCTTCTTTGGAGCAGTGAAGCTCGCCTTAAGGCCGGCATCCATGTAGAGCGGCGTGGGTTTTATTGTGCATCCGCTGTTGCACCCTGCAGGCCACGAGTTCAGCTTGCGCCAGGTGTTGGTCCCCGTCTCAAACGCTGAGACGGGTGGGACATCAGGCTTTCCGCTTCCATCGCTTTTCAGATAAAAATCCAGGAACGGGCGCAAAATCTCCTGGCGAAAATAAAGACCTGTATCGCTGTTGAACTTCAACGCGCCGAGTGTGCTGCCATCATCAATCTCCTGCGCGTGATGCCACGGCCCAATCACCAGAAAAACTTTGTCGTTATTTGTGTCCTTGGGCTTGATGGCTTTGTACACTGCCATAGCGCCGTAAATATCTTCCTGGTCCCACAGGCTGTCCACCAGCATCACCGGAACCTTGAGCGGCTGCGCGGCCAGAATTTTGTCCACTGCCTGGTCTTGCCAAAATGAGTCGTAGCTCGGATGCTGCACCACTTTGTTCCAGAATCCAATCTGCTCCAACCCATGCAACCGGCCCAACTCGCCTGCCGAGCCTGATGCCATATAAAGGTCGTAGTCATCAAAATGGTCGGTCCACCACTTGGCGTCGTTCTTGCGCGTGGCCACCTGCTCATAGATGTAAGGCATGTTCTGCTGGCGGAATGCGCCGTTGTGGAACCAGTCATCGCCGCGCCAGCCATCCACCATGGGATTCATGGGCACTGAAACCTTCAACGCCGGATGCGGATTCACCAGCGCCATCAGCGGCAGAAAGCCGTCATAAGAAATGCCCAGAATGCCCACCTTGCCGTTGCACTCAGGCACGTTCTTCACCAGCCAGTCAATTGTGTCGTAAGTATCGGTCGAATGGTCCACCGGGGTCGGATTCAGCGGCCCATGCAGCGGACGGTTCATCACATAGTCGCCCTCAGAGCCATACTTGCCGCGCACGTCCTGCACCACGCGAATGTAGCCGCCTTCCACAATCACTTCCGTTGCGTTGTCATATCCCCACAGTGAAGACCCCAGGTGTGCGCTGGCCTCATGCATGGTGAGATCATCGGCGTTGTAAGGCGTACGCGTCAGTAGGATTGGCGCCTGCTTTTGCTTAGTAGCACTGCGCGGCACCAGAATCACCGTGTGCAGCTTCACGCCGTCGCGCATCGGGATCATGACTTCCCGGCGCTCGTAATCAAAAGTCGCGGTGGCCGGCTTAAGCTCTTCTGGCGTCTCGCTGGGATAGTTCGGATATTTTGGTGGAGTGCTCTGTTGTGATGCCGTTTGGGCGGAAGACAAGCCTGTGAAAACGATTAGGAGAAGTGCAATCCAAAGGGATGAAATGCTCACAAACTTTTTGCGGTTATATGCCATGGCGAGCGAAATTATAGACGCGACATACCGGGCCTGTCTTCCTCCATTCATCATCCAATCGCCGAACAATGGAAAAATGCAATAATTTGAAGACATCTGAGAGACACGGAAGAGGATGTGATTGGCAGCGCGTTTCCAAAAGCGAATTACCACTTGGTTTCTTGAAACCGCATGTGAGGCTTTTCTGCTGAGTTTGCTGTTGATCGTATTGTCTCTGTCTGATGGTCCCAGCAGTCTGGGCTTTATCAGAGACCTGGCATTTGGGTTCTTCGCGTCACTCATTCTTTTTTTCACCACTGGATATTTGCTGACAACCGCAATCGCTGATGCGCTATGGAGAAGCAAAAGAGTGTGGCTCTATCCCTTCGTTGCATCCATATTGTTCTCATTGCATCTTCAGAATTTTGCTCAGCAGTGAAATAATGTCTCCGCCATGGCCTACTACCTTCTTAAAACCGAACCCACTGTTTACGGCTTTGCCGATCTGCAAAAAGAGCAGTCCACCATTTGGGATGGAGTGACCAACCCAGTCGCCGTAAAGAACTTGCGCAATATGCAGAAGGGCGACAAGCTGATCATTTATCACACCGGCGATGAAAAGCGCGCTGCGGGCACTGCCACGGTTGAGTCGGTTGATGCCAGCGATCCCAAGGTTCCGAAGGTCCGCATCAAGGCCGGCAAGCTGATCTCGCATCCGGTCACGCTGGCGGAAATCAAGACCAGCGAGCTTTTTGAGGATTCACCGCTCGTCCGGCAGGGACGTCTGTCAGTGGTGCCGCTGAATAAAGAGCAGTATGAGTGGATTACGGGAAGATAGCTTTTAAAGGTTTTGAGCAGAGATTTAGCCCGCGCTTTTTCAGGCGCAAAGGGGGTAAAGTGCTTACTTTATGGTAAGCAAGCGCTAAAATGGATAGCTATATGTTCAGATGCTTCTACAGACTGGGAATTTGCAAGGTCTGATTAGCATATAAGAAGAGGCACGTATAGACTTTATCGTGCCTTCTCGCACTTTTAGATGGGGAGAAACATGCCTCTCGTACGCCCAGATTCAACACCTCCCGAGAAGACAGCCGTAACCCGCAGCAATTCGAAAAAGAATACACAAAGTGATTTCCCGATTGATCAGTTCTATAAACTTCTAGATGCACGTGTATATGTTCACACGGAAAAGAAATGGATAGCTCTCTGTGCTTTGGAAGGACGTTACGGCAAAGAGCTGAAGCTGTACCAATGGGAATGGAAAGGCGATCAGAAGGGTTGGAAGGTTGGTCTGGCAAAGCTTAAAGTTGAAAGCTTGAATTTGGAGCGGATCGCAACAGACGCCCAGATCCTGGCAAAGAAATGCGGAATTAACTTAGAGTGGGCTTAAGAATATCACTCACCTTCTCGCCATTTTATTCATAATTTGTTTCCTTACGATTACGCATTTATTGCCGACCGTCCCGATTTGTCGCCAGCTCACACGTGCCTTCATCAGCGTGTGAGCCAAGCCAGACAGACCTTGCGTTTGTATTGACGATAGCCCAGGATCAGTCCTACTAGCCGCAAAAATGCGCGCTCGTTTTACGGACCTCAGGATAACGAACTTGATGGATGAGATATTCACCGCAAGTGGTCTATCCGGACGATGAACCATGTTCAGCAGTAGGTCGCAAAAGACATGACCTGCTCTGATGAACTAGTTCGCGCGTGATTGCTGGAAAGAAATGCGCTAAATTACGAGAGCGTCTCAGGGCGTGCAGGATAAGCGATCTTTGAAAATTGGCAATTCAGCAGTCAGCGCTCGGCAATCAGCTAAATCAAACCCAAAAACCAAGGTGAAAAAAGAGCTCGACCGGTCGGTCACCGTTCGGTCGAATTCAATTTCTCATTTGTTTGCAACAAAAGTGTCTATGGGGGGTGGGGTGTTTCGGCTGGGAGAGTAGGCAGAGGACTATGGAATCCGCGAAATCGCACGACAATCGGATCATCGACGAGATCAGAAAGACAAGGGCAGATGATGATCGACGTGATCTAGTGATCGGAAACAACAGGGCCGCGAAGATGCACTTGAACCTGATTTGGCGCTGGGTCAACGCGATTCAAGAGTGATTGAGCGGGTATCTGGGGGCTGAATCCAATAATTCTTTTAAAACCCTAATTGAGGACCAGGGGGTGGGAACCCTTCACAGCCAATGTCGCGCCGCTGATTTATAATCAAGGGTTGATCGAACCAGCCGGTTCATACCTGTGGGAAGGATTCCATGCCAACTGACGTATTGATGCCCCAGATGGGCGAATCGATTTTTGAAGGCACCATCACCAAATGGCTCAAAAAGCCCGGAGAAAAAGTCCAGCGCGATGAGCCGCTGTTTGAAATCTCCACGGACAAAGTGGATGCAGAGATCCCCGCGCCCACGGCCGGAGTTTTGAAGGAGATCAAGGTCAAGGAAGGCGCTACGGTGCAGGTGAATACCGTGGTCGGCGTGATTGACGCTGATGGCGCCGGAGCTGCAGCCGCCGCTCCCGCTCCCCCGGCGCAGACCAAAGCTGCTCCCCAAGCCGATGGCTCGCCCGCGACTCAGCAGCCACCCGCTACTGAAAAATCTGCTCCAGTACAACAAGAGGCCAAGCATGAAGCGCAGCCGGAAGCAAGCTCTGCGGGTTCCGGCGCGAATGGCGGCGCAGGCACTGACGTGGTAATGCCCCAGATGGGCGAATCGATTTTTGAAGGCACCATCACCAAGTGGCTGAAGAAGGTTGGCGATAAAGTCCAGCGCGACGAGCCGCTGTTTGAAATTTCTACCGACAAGGTCGATGCCGAAATTCCCGCGCCTACTTCCGGCGTGCTGCGCGAAATTAAAGTTAAAGAAGGCACCACCGTGCAGGTGAACAGCGTGGTGGCGGTGATTGGCGGCGCAGGAGCGCCGGGAAAAGCCGCGCCTGCTCAAGCCGCTGCTCCAGCAAAGCCTGCTGCACCGGCCCAGGCTGCACCGCCATCTCAAACACAAGCACCTCAGCCGCAACAGGCACAGCCGCAGCAACATGAGGTCATCGGTTTCCCCGGCAATGAAAGCGGGCGCGCCGATGGCGAGCGTGTGCGCTCATCACCGCTGGTGCGCCGCATTGCCCGCGAAAACAACGTTGATCTGGACCGCGTTCCCGGCACCGGCCTGGGCGGTCGCATCAGCAAGCAGGACATTCAGAATTTTATTTCGCAACATGGCGCAGGCGGCGCGGCCCAGGCGGCTCCTACGCAGCAAGCGCCTCGTACCGTCCAGATGCCACAGCAGCAGGCGGCTGCGCAACCTACGCCTGCTTCTACTCCCGCTCCGCGTCCGCAAGCGCCTGCAGTTCAGGTGCCGGGCGAGCTGGTGCCAATGACGCCCATGCGCAAGAAGATTGCCGAGCGTATGGTGGAATCCAAGCACACCAGCGCGCACGTTCACTCCATCTTTAAGGTGGATATGACGCGCATCGCCAAGTTCCGCGAAAAGAACCGCAAAGCCTGGGAGGCGCGTAACGGCGTCAAGCTGACTTACATGCCGTTCATCGCCAAAGCCATGCTGCATGGCATTCGCGTGAAGCCAGTGATCAATTCATCGGTCATTGGCGACGCCATTCAGTACCACAAGACTGTGAACATCGGCATTGCTGTGGCGCTCGATTGGGGCTTGATCGTTCCCGTTGTGAAAGGCGCTGAGAACCTGAGCTTTGTCGGCCTTCAGCGCGCCATCAGCGATCTGGGCGAACGCGCCCGCAGCAAGAAGCTTGTTCCTGATGACGTGCAGGGCGGTACCGTGACCATTACGAACCCAGGAATTTTTGGGCCGCAATTTGGCTTGCCGATCATCCTGCAGCCACAGGTGGCCATTCTGGGTATGGGCGGCATCTTTAAAGAGCCGGTGGTGATGACTGACGAAGACGGCAATGACTCAATCGCCGTGCGTCACATTATCCGGCTGAGCATTGGTTACGATCATCGCATTATCGACGGCGCTGATGCCGATCAATTTATGGTGGCCGTAAGAGAGTACCTGGAGAACTTTAACGAAGATATTGGCTAGGAGAGTTAGGGATAGCTGATCCTTCGCGTTTTTGCGATCAGGATTTAGGGCTGAGATTTAGACGCCGCCAGCGCCTCAATTATTAAAGATTCCAAGAAGCAGCTACAAAGAACCTATTCTTCTGCTTGCGACGGCTAAGGGCGTCCCTTAGCTGTCGCGTTTATTTTACTGAGATTTTACAGGCCCACCCACAACCCAAGCGGTGCGCACAACTTAATCCCATTTGTAATCAAGCCGTTGGAGCTTTGCCGGCCCCAGCCTGTGACCGGGCATATAACATTACTAGGGTAACGCTACTCTGGATTCGCTTTGCCGTAAAAGCGTAAAATTCTATCCGAACAGTTAGCCATCAAAAAATAACTTAGAGATTTTTCAAGAGGCTGATTCTATATGTCAAAGCTATCCGGTATTCTGCTGGCATTTGCGGTGCTTGCCAGCATGGTGGGTTGCGGCGGCGGCAGTTCCGGTCACCCCACGCCTACTCCCACTCCGTTCAATACGGCTTCTGTAACTCCGTCAGCGGTTAGTGTACCCATTGGCGGCACACAGCAATTTACCGGCACTGGGTTTCCGGGCACAATCACATGGAGCATCAGTCCATCCGTCGGCACCATTGACGCCACCGGCCTCTACCACGCGCCCGCAAGTTTTCCGTCGCCCAATAATTTAACGATTACGGCAACGTCAAGCGGCACCACCAGCAGCGCCACCGCGTCCGTTGTTTTTCCTAATGACAATGCCGGCGCCCAGTCTGCGCCCGTCAAGCTGGGTTCTTCCGGCGGCAATGCGCTGGATGTTGGAACTAAAGTGTGTTGCATTGGCACTCTGGGCAGCTTATGGACCCGCGCCGACCTGCCCAATCCTGTCATTTTGAGCAACAACCACGTTCTGGCCAGATCAGGTCAGGGGAATCCTGGTGAAGCGATTGGACAGCCTGGACAAGCCGCCTGCTTTAACGCGCCTCTCACCGTAGCCAACCTCACGCAGCAGGCAGCTCTTACACCTGCAGGCACAACGCAAGGCCGAACCGGCGCAGCGCCCAGCAACGTGGACGCCGCGATTGCCCAGATAATTGCAGGCCAGGTGGATACGGCCGGCACGATTCTTGATCTTGGCGCAGCGGGCACCACCACCATTGCTGCTGCAGCACCTTCCGCAACTGTAGCTACGCCAGCGTTGAATATGGCCGTGGCCAAGAGCGGACGCACCACCGGCCTTACCTGCTCAACCATTACGTCCATCAATACCAGCGTTCAAATTGCTTACGAAACCTCATGCGGCAGTGGCGTGACCGCATTCAACGCAACCTACACCGGCCAGGTTGTAGTCAATGACGGCAGCTTCAGTGGAGGCGGTGATTCCGGCTCGCTGATCGTTACCACAGCCAGCGCACGTCCGGTGGCATTGCTCTATGGCGGCAGCACAGCAGACACCGTCGCTAACCCAATTCAAGACGTGATTACGGCTTTTACCAATGGCGCGAATGTGCCGGCTCCTGTGGGCGGCGCTGACCATGCTGTAAGCTGCGCTCCGGAAGGCTCCGCTGGCACACAGGTGGCTGGCGGCCTCTCCACAACCGCGCCTATTTCTGCTTCGGAACATACTCGTGTTGCCGCGGTCCAAGGCCACGCTGCCACAATGCTGAAAGATCCGGCGATCCAGGGCTTTGCCATTGGCGCCAGCGCTGATAATCCGGGCGAAGGCGCTCTGATCATCAAAGCGTCCAGAGGGTTGAGCACACCGGTTCCGCCAGTGATTGATGGTGTTCGCACTCGCGTGGTCTATGATCGCGCCAGCGGCGTGCAACCCACCATTGGCCAGACGGAAATTGATCGCGCAACCGCGGCAAAAGAAGCCCATGTGAACGAGTTCATGGGCAATCCCGGAATCCAGGGTATGGGCGTCTCTATGAGCATGGATAATCCGGCGGAAACCGCTATCTCGATCTATGTGATCGAAGGTATGGAGCATCCGCCGATCCCGGCGACGATTGATGGCGTGCGCACCCGGATCTTCTCCGGATCACAATTCAAAGCCTATTGATCGACAACAAGAATCAGCCTTGGCCCCGGCAAAAACCGGGGCCTTTTTTATTGAGCGCGATCTACGATTTGATGAGCTTCATCTGGGCGCAATGGCAGAGTCAGTGATGCTGTGAATTTGTGTCCGAGTAAGTCGATGAGGAGCTAGCGAATGCCCATCTCTCGCGCTGCCTGGGCTGCGACATCAGGCATGGAGCCAACCGGGACAATTCCAATGGCATATTGCTCCAGCGTCTCGCGCGCAAAGCTCACAGCATCGTCATCTGCTGATAAATCATCTTCCACCACTGCGGTTAGCTGGGCCTGCTTGCCTTCTGCTTTGGCGATGCCCTCGCGCAATTGGGGAAAGGTGAATGCAAGAATTTTGGCTGCGTTTGCATCGGCAGCCAGCGAGACAGCATGAAACAGCTTGACCGTTCCGTTCGGGCTGTAGCCGCAATCGATCTTGAGCGGATCGCCGCTGCGCGTGTAACGAGAGACGGCAATGTTCTGCGACATCAGCGGCCAGACACCGGCGCTTTCAAATTCAGAGCGCATTTTCTGGAAGATTGCCTGACGCGCGCTCAGATCGCGCTGCTGCCGGCGTCGCGGACGTTCCAGGTAAAGCCGGGCCAACTCATCGGCTTCTGCCGTGGGCGACTCCGCCAGGCAGCCCTGAAATTCTGTGGGCTGCAACGCGTTGGAGAATGAGTCCTGAATGCGGCGCAGGATGAACTCCCGGTCGCCGTTCATCTCTCGCAACTTTTCCCGCAGATCGGTCTCCATCGCTTCCAGCACTTCCACGTCAGCTTGAGGATCCAAACTGCGCACGCGCGACCAGTCATGGGTAAAGCGCACCTCAGCGCTTCCCGCGGGCGGCAACAGCACCAGCCCGATGTTCACAAACTCGTTCTTCACCGCGTCCGGCGCGTAGCGAAGCAGAAAGAAGCGACACCTAATTTTCATGTCGCTCCGCTCCAAACCGCCCGGCATTTCTCTTGATAATCATCTCTATATTGCTCCGGAAGCAAGCGGCTCAGCGCGCAAGCCGGCTTCGCCGCTTTTGAAACTACATCAAAGTCACTCCTGCTTGTGCTTGTGGCTGCGGCTGTCCCCAGGCAGGAAAGGGCTGGCGCGACGAGTTACGAAACGCCGTAATCAGCTCGCGCACCTTGCTTCTGCGCTCGATGATTGCTTCCACCAGCTTCTTTAGCGCGTCCCAGTCGCTACCGATCCACTCTGGCGGAATGTCTTCGGCGATGTTACGAATAGCAATCGGATCAAAATTTTCCACGCGCGAGAGCCACGGCTCCAGAGATTCCCAGCCGCGCACTTCCTGATAAACATAGTTTCGCGTATAAACGCCGCGCAACGCTGAATCCGGAAAATCCCACTCACCGGCATTGAAACAATATCCCTGGTCGATGAACGTGGCCGTGTATTTGCGCTCCTGCGTTTTCTTCCAGAAGACGGCCTGGCGTCCGTTGGCGTTGCCCAGCCATTTGTCCGCCACCAGCATTCCTGCGAATGCTTCCATGTTGCGTACCTTGGCCAGCATGCTCTCCGGCAAATAATCAAAGACCTGGCCTTCCGCCGGATCGCAAACAAAGCGCGCCCCAAACTGCAACCCAGGTTTGCAACGCGCTGAAAACCCGCCGATGTCCATGTGCAGCTCCAGCGTATTGTCAATCAGCCAGTCTTCTACTTTCACGATGTCAGTGACCGGCACGGGAAGCCCGATGCGCTCAGCCAGCCGCGTGGCCAGAAACTCATTGGCCAGTACGCGCAGGTGCTGTGGATTGTTCTGGAATTTCACCACGTAGAAATGCCCATCGTCAGCGCGCATCAGATGCGCTTGCGCGCCGCCGCGCATTCGCCGTACGTGCTGGACTGCTTCCACGGGCATTGCGGGATTTTAACATTGAGCTAACAGCCATCAGCCATCGGTAATCAGATGGCTTTCCGAAGTTCCGAGCGGAGCGAGGAATCCCTATCAACTCAAAGGAATTTTGGGTTTAAAAAAATTCGAACCCAGCGGTTGAGGAAGATTTCTGCGAGTTCCATCCGATCCTGCAGGATAATCCAGTGATAGGGTTCCCTCACTTCGTTCGGGACTTGGGAAAATGCTAGTAGCTATTTCCCATTCGCCCCGTTATAGACTTTCATAAATTTTTCCACGCTCTCCACGTAAACATCGGCAAAGTCCACCACGTAGCGCCGTTGCAATATCAGCTCTTTGGCATCTTTGAGTGACCAGCCAAGAGCGCGCATGATCGCCAGGGTCATCATGGGCGCGCGATGCACACCGGCCGCGCAGTGGGTATAAACTTTGCCGTTCGGGCCTTTCAGCGCTTCCAGAGCGAACTTTACTCCGGCCTGAAACAGCTCCGGTGGCTTAGGCATAAAGTCATCATCTGTGGGATTGTGCAATACCTGCACCGGATAGCCCTGGGCCAGCGGACGATCGTCAAACTCAATCTGCATATTTATGATATGCGTAACGCCGCCCTTCACCAGTGTGGCCATATTTTCGTCATTCCAGATTCCGCCCCCAACCGCAATACGATCTGTCACCCAGGTCATGTCCATAAATTAATGTTAGCAGGAAGGGTTCGAAGTCCCGAAGCGTTGCGAGGGAACCTTATTGTAATGAGGATCAAGAGTCAAAATGAATAGGGTTTCTCGCGGCTCCATCAGAGACTTCCTAACCCTAAATAGCGACGCCAGTAATAGAGTTCCCTCACTTCGTTTCGGGACAAAGAAAAAGGCCAATGCTGATTACAGCCCTCTCTCCGTTAGAATAGAGTTTTATGCTTCTTTTGGAGGAACCATGGATCAGCTAGCAGGAATTATGGGCCCACGCCGCAATGAGGATATCGCCCTGGACATGATGAAGTTCATCGCCACCACTACCAATTACGGCAAGACGGCTTCGGCTGCCGGTGCCGGATTTCACGGCGGCACAGAGAACAAATCTGAGGACTATGCCTCTCACCTGCTGGAGCTATATACTCGCTGCCTGACTACTGTTAACGGAAAGAAATAGCGAAGAACTTTGGTTTGCGCAGAAGCCAAATTCCAAGGATAATCGGGGCAGCTGAAAGTTAGCCCCACGCCCAGTGAACCTGCCCAATTACATCACGCTCTCGCGGATTGCCGCCATCCCGCTGATCATGTGGATTCTTACCACCTCTTCGTTCAGCGCGCGCAACGACACGCTGCGAGTGGTACTGGCCTCTGCCATTTTTATTCTGGCTTCAATTACTGACGGCCTTGATGGCTATCTGGCACGGCGTCGCGGGCAGATTACCACCATGGGCATGCTGCTTGATCCGCTGGCGGACAAGTTGATGATTGCCGCCTGCTACATCACGCTGCTCCGCTTAGTGCCGGACATTGTGAATGTCTGGGTCGTGGTGATTATCATCGGGCGCGAGTTCCTTGTCTCCGGACTGCGCTCCATTGCCGCCTCTGAAGGATTCACCATTGAAGCCAGCGAGCTGGGCAAGCTGAAGATGGTCGTCCAGATTGTTTCTGTGGTCGCGGCAATTCTGGCCATCCGATGGGACATCTGGACGTTTAATCTCGGCCTTTTCTCTTTTGTGCTTTCAGTTGACCTGGTGGCGAAGATGGCCATCTGGTTCATGGTGGGAGTTTCCATTATTTCTGCCGTTGATTATTTCTGGGCCTTCTGGAAGAAGATCGATATCCGGGTCGACCGCCGACGCCGCCGTCCTTTTATCCTGAGCCGGCGCAAGAAAAAGACGTTGCAACAGGCAGAGGCCAACAATCCTGCCAAAGTGCACTGAGATCAGGAGCCAACCATGCTGCTTATTGACGATCTTCTTTTAGCGCCGTTCAAAGGCTGGAACTTCATCATGCGCACCCTGCTCAAGGTGGCTGAAGAGCAATGGACAGACGACGCTCCGCTCAAAGAACAGCTCCTCGCTCTTCAGGTCGAATTGGAAGACGGCTCTATCACGGAAGAGCAATATCTTGAGGCCGAGGCGGCCATCCTGCGCGAGATTCGCGAGGTCCAACGGCGCAAAATCGAACTGGCCGGCGGCGATCCTGATGCTTTTGAAAGCGGCATCACCGGCTCAGCCGTTCAGGAAGGCTCTGGGGCTTCGATTACCTGGGACCCCAACGAGAGCCACGAAGAATAACCCAAGTTTCTCCCCACATAACCCAAGTTTCTCCCCACCTTTCCACAGCGCGATCGTGCACCGGTAGGCTTGGGTAGCGCTGATTTGGAGAACCAGAATCTATGCTTTTGCCTTCTCCGATGCGGCGGGCGCGGGACATAGGTCGGCACCGCAGTTTTTACATTTCTTTTCGGCAAACTTGTTTTGTGTGCCACATTTAGCACAGGGTATTTCCTGGTACTGTAGATACTGCAAATAGGCCCAGGCCGCTCTCCATTTGATCTTCTCATCTGGATCCAGGCATGTCATGCTCTTCACCTTATCGCGGTATAGGTCGAAGATTGCCTTGAAAACTTCTCCGTTATCGCGATGGTAGGACAGCGAGAGCCGGTAGAAACCATAGCCAAGCACGATCCACCCGATACCAGCCAAAAAGCAGTAGCCTTCGGAGTTGAGCGGGATTGCAAAGGAGAAAATCTCAAGCGCGTGTCCGGCGGCCTGAATCATCCACCACATGCCGCCTACGATGCTTACCGCTGAGAGCAATAGAAGCCCATCGGCTACGGACCACTGGCTGTCAATCTCTTCCTTCTTCTCTTTTTCCACCATCAGCCATATGCGTGGCCAATAGAAAACAGAGTCGATCCCATAGCGGTCCCACGGATACCTTTCATACCCCGCGAGTATGTTGCCGATCAGAGTCGGATGCGTCGCCTCCGGGTCTCCGTTATCGTCCATTGGATAGATACGGAGCTTGTACCAGAGCTCGTCATATTCGGGGCCGTCAGCTTTGTCGGCGGCGGCAAGCAGCTTCTTTACACGCCGCGCCTGTCTTTGCACTCCCGCTTCAAAAAGCCGCCGCGGCCAGTAATCCCGCCCTTCATAAATCTTGTAAACCTCGTTTGTCGCCGCTGAAACCACCACGCCGAGCAAAAAGACGGCCAGAGCCCCAAACGCCAGCCGTTGCCAAACTCCGTCCATTTCGTGTGGAATCCACCCAATGGCAGATTTCGCCTGAACGTACAAAATGCCCATAGCCAGCGCGCCCGGAAAGAAGACGCGCATGATGATCGGGAAACGTACGTTCAGGACCTTTTCCGCAACGCCTTTGGCAGCTTCAAATGGGAGCTCCATTAGAAGATCCCGCCTCCGCCCTTTGGTCCTTTATCCCTGCCGCTTCCCCACCCTGTTGGTCCAGCCCCCGGTCCGCGTACGCCTCCGCCTGGGCGCGGTTTTCCTCCTCCCGGTCCGTGGGGGCCGGCCGATATGAACATCTTGGTGTGGGCGATCAGATCGTCCAGGGCCGACTGCGTTTGGGTAAAATCCTGCTGCGGTAAATACTGAATCTTGTCCCTGGAGATTTGCATCCGGTCATTGACGATGATGTATTCCTGCTTTGCCTCCGGTCTGGGCTCTTTGAACAGGCCTTGCTCGTAGCCGGACTTTATCTCGTTGATTACGATGGAATGCTCGCCCAGCGTGTTCTTCCATTCTTCGATCTTCTTCGCTTCCTTCGGATCGGCCGCTTGTCGTTCCTCAAGATGCCTGAGCGCCTTGTCGACCACGCTCTGGGTCTCTTGGGTCAGATTGTGCCAGTCAGCAATGGAGATGTTTTCTGTGTCGTAATTCATGGACTTCTCGCAATCTTTGTCTAAACTCACACGGTAAATGACTGTGGCGGAGCCGCAAATCCGCCCGGATTTGTCACCGTAACCTGCCCACTGCCCGGTGATAGCGTTGCTGTAAGCACCAATTGGGTGTAAGTCCTCTTCGCCGTCGGCGTAACCGGACCGCCTCCGGAAGGAACCAGGTTGACTGTCAGGCCATCCAGGAAACCACGTCCGGTAAGGGTGATATCGCGAGAGACAGCGCCTGGAGTGGCGGCCCCAGTCGGACTCACTACCGCAGCAGTAATCACCGGTACGCCGTAAACCGCGAAGCTTGTGCTGGCTGACTTTGATCCTGCCGCTCCGGTTACCTTCACCGTCCAGGTGCCGGGTGCGTCCAGGAGTATATTCAAAACCAGCATCGTTGGATTAATGGTGATCTGGGCTGCGGGAATCGGCGCCTCATTCCCCGCCGGATCCACCAGGCTCGCAGTCAGGCTTGAGTCAAACCCCTTGCCGGTGAGTGTAAGCTGCTGGGATCCAGGCGCCGACCTCGGCGAGCCGGGAATTACACCGGTGATCGCCAGTGACGAGGAGTCTTCCGGAGCTGGCGTTGGCGCCGGACTCTGGTCAAACGCCGACCTCACCTGGTTGGCCAGATAGGGCGCAAACAGTGAGGCAGCACCAAAGAGAAAGGACTTCACATAGGAAAGGTCCGGAGACTTCCCCGCAACAAACAGATTCCAGATGATGGAATATCCAATACCGAGCACGATCACCAGAATCCCCAACAGGCCAACCAGCGCGATCAGCCGGCTGGTGCTGCCCACCATGATCACATCCGCTGGATTCTTGATCTGTTGGGGTTGCACGGCCGCCTCTTCAGAAAGCGCGGTACCCAATGACCACTTGCCTGTGGCGGATGCATGAATCAACGCACCGATCAAAACAAACCCCAGAATCAGCAGAGTAGCTGTCACCACCCAAAACACATCGTTGTATGCCTCGACAGAGGGGCTGTTCGAATCAATTACGTTGAATCCGAACTCGTCTGAAGTCGTCTTGTCCGTATTCGCAATACTCACCTTCCACCTGCCCGTTGCCGCAAGCGTCGGGTGTATCTGGATCTCTTTATCGCTGACCGATGTAACGTCTGCTGCCGCCAGCGTGTTCTTCTTGCCATCCGGCCCTGTAATCGTGATGGTCGGATTTTTCTGGAACCCCGTTCCAGAGAGCGTCAGTTGCTGGGAATTGCAGGAAATCGTAGGCGCGGCTGGCACAACATCTGTGATCACCGGAGTTGGCGTGGGCGTGGGAGACTGTTTGGGCTGCTCTCCCGTTTGCGGTGGATTGGCTGTTCCTGTCTCCTGCCCCTGGAATGCCTGTAGCTGAATGGCTGGCAATAAGAGTAATGTGCTGGCGACGACCAAAAGCTTGTTCTTCATACGACTTGTCTTTCCGGCTCGATTTGATGAACCAATCGCCTGCTAAAGAAAAACGAAAAACCTCTCTAAGTTCCTTCTGTCAAACCTTGGGCAGCCCGCTGAGTTTTGTCCGGCAGGCTAGCGCACATAACGCTACATTTTCAAGCCTTTTTTCTGAAAATCTCTGAGCTGCCGGGGACGGACAATAGCAAGCGTTCATCTGATTTCACAGCCAGGGAATTTCTCCCCACCTTTCCACAGCCAGCTTCTTGTATAATTGATTGTGCACCCCAATAGGTTCTACGGCCACTGGCGCAAGCCACTTTCGAGCCGGGGAGCAGCACCCTCAAAATTCAATCCAGCTACAAATTCAACCCATAACCAATCCAACTGCGCGAGGAGTTCATGGCAGCGAAATACGTTTTCGTGACCGGCGGTGTTGTGTCTTCACTGGGCAAGGGACTGGCAGCGGCCTCCATCGGCTGCCTGCTGGAGAGCCGTGGCCTTAAGGTCAACCTGATGAAGTTTGACCCGTATCTCAACGTCGACCCGGGCACCATGTCGCCTTTCCAGCATGGCGAGGTCTTTGTGACCGACGACGGCGCTGAGACTGACCTTGACCTGGGCCACTATGAGCGATTCACGCATGCACGCCTCTCGCGCGATAACAACTGGACCACTGGCCGCATTTACGAGCAGATCATCACCAAGGAGCGTCGCGGCGACTATCTGGGCAAGACCGTGCAGGTGATTCCGCACGTCACCAATGAGATCAAAGCCGCGATGAAAAAAGTGGCGCAGGACGTGGACGTAGCACTGGTGGAGATCGGCGGCACCGTTGGCGATATTGAATCGCTGCCGTTTCTGGAAGCCATCCGCCAGATGCGCCAGGAACTGGGCCGAGACAACACGCTCTTTATTCATGTAACGCTGGTTCCCTGGATTGGCGCAGCCGGCGAGCTTAAGACCAAACCCACGCAGCACTCAGTGAAAGAGCTGCTGAGCATCGGAATCCAGCCGGACATCCTGCTCTGCCGCACTGACCGTTTTCTCTCTCGTGAGCTCAAATCAAAGATCGCGCTCTTCTGCAACGTGGAAGATGAAGCCGTGATCACGGCAAAAGATGTTGCGTCGATCTATGAGGTTCCGCTGGTGTTTGCGCGTGAAGGCGTTGACACGCTGGCACTGCGCTACTTGCGCATCGAGTCGAAGCCGCCGGAGCTTGCCCGCTGGGAAGACCTGATGCAACGCATCTATAACCCGAAAGACGAAGTCCACATTGGTATTGTGGGCAAGTATGTGGAGTATGAAGACTCTTACAAGTCACTGAAGGAAGCGCTGGTGCATGGCGCAGTGGCGCACAACCTTAAGCTGAACCTCACCTGGGTGGAAGCCGAGGGGCTGGAAAGCAAAGACGGCAATCGCGACTACGAGATGCAGCTTGAAGGTTTTGACGGCATCCTGGTGCCGGGCGGTTTTGGCAAGCGCGGAATTGAAGGCATGTTGAACGGCATTCGCTATGCGCGTGAGAAAAAAGTTCCGTACTTCGGCATCTGCCTGGGTATGCAGACTGCGTGTATTGAGTTCGCTCGCAACGTCTGCGGCTTGGACGAAGCCAATTCCAGCGAATTCGATCAGGCCACGCCGCATCGCATCATCTATAAACTGCGCGAGCTGACCGGCATTGACGAGCTCGGCGGCACCATGCGTCTGGGTGCGTGGACCTGCAAACTCGAGCCTAACAGTCAGGCCGCCAAAGCTTACGGCGCGATAGAGATCAGCGAGCGCCATCGCCACCGTTACGAGTTCAATCGCGAATATGAAGCCGTGCTCACCGGCGGCGGCATGCGCATCACCGGGGCCACGCCTGATGGAACCTACGTGGAGATCGTAGAGATTCCCGACCATCCTTACTTCCTCGGCTGCCAGTTCCATCCGGAATTCAAGTCCAAGCCGCTGGAGCCGCATCCGCTCTTCAGCAGCTTTATTAAAGCCAGCTATGAGAACCGGCAACAGCGCCGCGAAGCACGGACGACAGAAGATGTGGAGATGTTTTTAAGGCCGGAGCGGATTGTAAGACGCTAGCCGCCATTAATTTTTTGCGATTGGGAGCCGGTGGGTTAAACTACTGCCCGGATCGAACGTATGAGTACGTGCCCGTGCTGTCACAAGCCACTTCGCGACGCTGCTGACGCCAGCCAACTTTGTTCTGAGTGTTTGCGCGCTCTCGATACGGGAGTGGATGAATCCTCGCCCGTGCCTTCCTCTCAGCAATCGGCCCTGCAAGAAAGTCCAGCCAGGAAGCGTCCCTTGATCATCACGATTTTGGCCATCCAGGATTTCCTGTGTGCGGCCACGGCATTGCTTATCGCGATCATTCTGCTGTCAGGTGCCAAAACCGCAGCCGCCTTCTCGACTCTGCTCTCCCGTACGGGCGAAACAGTAACGCCGGATTCGCTGCCTTTTGAGCTGCGGCTGAAATATGCCTTACTCTGTGTTTTGCGGAGGACTGATTTACCTGCTGGCCAGAGGACTATGGCGGCTGAAGAATTGGGCGCGACGCCTCCTGCTCTTGATCTTCATGTTAGACATTCTGTACGGAGGGGCATTCTCCCTGTTGTGGCCCGTGCAACGGCTCTTTGAAAGTGATCCACTCCTGCAAATTCTGGGCGGCATTTTCACCTTCGCGGTAGTCTGTTACCTGTTCACTCCATCGGTGAAGAGTACTTTTGGTATGACGGATCTGCGCTGGCGGTGGCTCTATGCATGTGCCGCCCTCGCCTTAGTCTCCCTGGGCTCCGCACTTTACCACTCAAAAGCGGAACTCCAGGCTTGGCGCTGGCATCGGCAGCATGGAAATCAAATCACGGTTAAAGGCATCACATTTCCGGTTTACCGCTGGTACACGCCTCATCTCTCAAAGACAGGCTTCGGCATCTTCGATGAACCCGGCCCGTTGCGTCCGAATGACGGGCTTGCGTTCATTACCATTGAGAGTTGCCCTGAGAACTGTGCGCTGACACCCAGACAGCTGGCTGAAAAGAAGTTCGAATCCTGGAAAACCGCCGGCTACACAAAGGTAAAGTTTGTGCAGCGCCAAATCAAAGGAGAAACGCTGGAGTGCGTCGATGAGACAATGTTCTCCCGAAATTTTGATTGCTATGGCAGCGGCCCAATCGGGCACATCTATTTCGGCGGTAATGAAAAATCTTTTGCAAGACTCAACTTAATGCTAACCGAGGCCCACTAACGATACACTCGTTCTGCTGATCCATTAGATATCGGCAGCCTAACCTGATCGCTCCGGTCTTTTCATTACGAACTCCAAACCAGCAGCTCCAATTCTACTCTGTTTCTACTGTTAGAATAGTTCTTCTGGGACGCAGGCCCATGTATTGCCAGGGCCTGGATTATGTAAGCTTTTTGCTCATGCCGGAAACACACACTTTTCAAATGGATTCTTTCGTCGTTGGAGGGCCGTTGTTCCTCATCGCCGGCCCTTGCGTGATTGAGAGCGAAGCCCATGCGCTCAAGATGGCAGAGGCCATCAACACAGTGGCGCGCAAGCTGCAAATTCCTTACATCTTCAAGGCTTCATATGACAAGGCCAATCGCACGTCGCTGCAGAGCTTTCGTGGGCCAGGACTGGAAGAAGGACTGCGCATCCTGGAAAAGATCAAGCAGGAAGCCGGTGTTCCTGTGCTCACCGACGTGCATGAAGCCAAAGATGTGTCTGCCGTAGCGGAAGCGGTTGATGTAGTGCAGATCCCCGCTTTTCTCTGCCGACAGACTGATCTGCTGGTGGCCGCTGCCAAGCATGCTGAAGCCATCAACATCAAGAAGGGCCAGTTTGTCTCGCCGTGGGACATGAAACACGCCGTCGAAAAGGTACGCGAGTCGGGCAACAACAATATTTTTCTTACCGAGCGCGGCAGTTCGTTTGGCTACAACAATCTGGTCGTCGATATGCGCTCACTGGCCATCATGCGGCAATTTGCTCCGGTGGTGTTTGATGCGACGCATTCCGTACAACTTCCCTCTTCAGGCGCGGGCGGAAAAGCTGTATCCGGCGGCCAGCCGGAATTTATTCCTCTGCTCTCTCGCGCGGCTGTGGCGGCCGGCGTGGATGGCGTATTCATGGAAGTACATGACAATCCCGCAGAAGCCAAGTCTGACGGCGCGAACGCGCTGCCATTGAAAGATCTTGAGCATGTCTTAACGGAGTTGCTGGCGATCAAAGAAGCTCTGCAGCCGCAGCGCCAATAACTCCAATTTTGGCTTGTCCAAAAATTGCATTTACCACTGATTTACACTGATCAAACAAATGCTTTTGCATAGGATCTGCTGACAAATCGACCTTTTCTTATCAGTGTTCTGGAGTGTTCATCAGTGGTAAGAATTGTTTTTTAGGCAAAGCCGCTCAAATAAAAACTCCCGGCGCATTTGTGGTGCGCCAGGAGTCGAGCGTTTCAGGGTATCGCAGCTAAAAATTAATTACGTGGCTGGCCGGAATCCGGCTTCACTGCTGCCGTGTTGTTGTCTCCTGTTGCAGACTTGTCAACGCTCGGCGCATCTTTCGTAGTGCCGGCAGGTGCAGCGGTGTTAGTGGGTGCAGCGCTCTGATCTGCCAGGAACTTCAACAGGTTCTGCAGGTCCACGTCTGCCAGGTTCAGGTTCGGCATCCTTACTTCCTTGTACTTCTTGAACAGCGCCGTCGCGAGCGGATCTTTCGCGGCCAGCACCTTGTCCGGCGAGGTGATAAAGCGCTCCAGCCAGGCATGGTCGCGAACGTTGGTTACGCCCTGCAAATCCGGGCCAATCTTGTCTCCATGACCGATGGTGTGGCATGCAGCGCACTGCGAAGCAAAGATGTACCGCCCTTTATCGGCTTGAGTATGCAGGCTGATTTGCGGCGCTTTGCTGTAGTCAACGTTGGCTTCCACCGGCTTGGCGTTTGCCCATCCATTGAGCCAGTTGCCAATCATGTTGGCCAGGAACTTGGGATTGTCCGTAGCGGCATTGCGCATCCACTGTCCGCCCGGCTCGTTGCCAATCAGAACGCTGGGCGTATGCCCATCAGGATTGTTCGGGTCGGGCTCATTGTTCCAGAGGCCAAGCTTTTTGCCGATCAGTTCGATGTCAGATTTCTTGCCGGTAAGAAAAGTCCAGCCTGGGCCAATGTGGTACTTCTCCATATAGGCCTTGAGCACCTTGGGGGTGTCATTGGCTGGATCAATGGTGATGGAGTAGAAAAAAATGTCCTTGCCTACGCGGTCGCCCAAAACCTTCTGCACCTGGGCCAGGCGCGCAGTCTCCAGCGGACAGGCATATCCGCAGGTGGTGTAGATCATATCGATGACTACGCTCTTTCCCTTGAGCACGTCATCATAGAAATGGACTTTTTTTCCATCCTGCGTGGTGAGCACTACGTTAGGAAAATAATTGGCGCCATAGCGGCTCTGCGCTGCTGCCGGTGAAAAATTTGCAGTAAGAAAAAGAATAGCAGTAAGAAAAGTAGCGGCTCCCGTCGTGAAGCCCGCCCGAAGTTTCCGTCGCATGATCAATACTCCTTGTGGCCCATACAGCTTAACCCGGAAAATTTCAAAAATCAGGAACGGCGGCCCGCATCTTGCGCTGCGGACCGCCGGCCTGGTTCTTGCTAAACCCCGTCTGCTTAGAAAGCAGTCGGAGCAATGTCTTGCGGCGCTTCGAAGGTGACGCCCGTCGGTCCCGGGAGCGGTGTCGGCAGCGGCCGCAGGAACGGCGTACCTCCGTCATCGATTTCCCAGCGAACCAACATGGCGTTATCCTCGTGCACCGTGTTGTGGCAGTGCTCCATGAACATCCCGCCCCAATCACGGAACTGCATGGTCAGGGTTACGCTTCCACCCGGACGCAGGCGATACACGTCCTTGCGGCCTTTTTCCCAGGCAGGAACGTTAGCAGCGCTGCCGTTCCGGGCCAGGATCTGGCCTTCTTCAAAGTGGATGTGAATCGGGTGGTCCCATCCGCCGCCACCGTTCTGCAACGTCCAGACTTCGCGTGTTCCGAAGGCCGGTGCAGCAGAGATGCGGCCGAAGCTGGCGTTGAGCATTGGGCCGTTGTCGGTTGACACGCCCCATGGCCCTTTCTGATTGCCGGCGCCAAAGACGTAGTTGGCTTCATCATCCGGAGAGAGCGGCTGTGATGCACCGCTGCCGAAGGTGAAGGTACGTTGACGGGCAATTGGAATGTTCGACAGATCGGGGTTCGGAATCATCACCGCAGGCACCTGGCTCACGTCTGGTGTAGCCGGGTCACGCACGATGCGGAATTCCAGGAACTTGCCTACGCATGGATCGTTCGACTTGCCGGCAAGGGCCTGGGCAACCGTGAGATCGTTGCTGGGCTTCCTGCCGTCCTGATGCTCGGCCACGTTCACCATCCACACCTTGCTGCCGATGCTGTAACGGGAGAAGTCAATGACCCAGTCATAACGTTCAGCGATGCCTTGTTCGTCAGAGACGGTCTGCACTACCGGTGAGGGCAGCAGGTTACCGTCATTGGCGATCTGGATCATCGGTGAGCCGTCTGACAATCCGTATTTGAAGAAGCGCGACACGCTGGCATTCAGAATGCGGAAGCGATACTTGCGGCGCTCGACTTCAAAGTAAGGTTTGTACTGCATGTTCACCATCATCAGGTCGCCCAG
>DASTCT010000332.1:0-11149 GCA_035710845.1 Candidatus Angelobacter sp. | reverse complement strand
AGGGACATCAGTTCTGGGCACTCTGGCTACATCGTCATTGGTAAAGACGCGGCCTTTGCCCCTGAATCCAGTGCCGTCACCGCCATCCTGCCGAACCAATCTTCCGCCGCCAACTGAAGTTCCAGCGTTGTGCCCGCCAATACCGCCTACTTCGCCAGGAGTGGTGCGAAGCACACGCCCGCCCGGAGGCCCGCTAATCACAATATTGTTGCCAGCAGGAGGACGCGGAGGTCTGAATCCCGGAGGCGAATTTACCCACGTTGGCCCGGTATGCCATCTTCCCCAATTGCCGGGCTCCCAGCACCATCCACGATTGTTGATGAACACCCAATTGCCATAGCGGAATGGAAGCCATCCCCAAGGATATGCAGAGACCCATGTATAACCGAAGCCCGGCTCGTAGCTCCAATAACCGTTGGCGAAAGGATTCCAGTCGCTGCTCACGCCGTTGGGCTGCCACACCGTGCCATAGTCAGGATCATCAATGTATTGTCCGTAGTAGTTCAGATCGCCTGTGCCGTACTGGTAAGGCGATTGCGAACCACCGCCGCGAGCATAAGTGCTCAGAAAGCGGTCACGTTCCTGGCTGAACTGATCAAGGTCGTCAGCTTCAGCGCCTTTATCGAGCCCATACTGAGCCACATCGGTAGGATCAAGAACAAAGGTTTCATTCTTCTTAACCGCAACTTCACCGCCGCTTTCAGAATCGCGAATTGAGACCTCACCCTTCCACACCACAACTTCCATGGGATCGGCGTTGGTGCTGGTCACGCGAAATGCAGCGGACTGATCCAGCCCGATGGTCTTGTTCTTCACCGTAACTTGAAATTCGTTGTTGCCGCTTTGCGCTGCCTTGAATTCGGCCTCGCCCTGATCAAGATCCACCGTGGTTACGGTGCTTCCGGAAGATAAGCGGCCCAGTTGGCTGAATGCTACGACTGTATCTGGTGCCAGACGCACCAGGCTGCCATCTTCAAGTTGCACTTCCGCCCAGCCGTCTGAACCTGTCTTAAGCCAGTTACGCTCGGTAACCGGAACATTCATGGTGGCGCTTTCATATCCTTGGCCATGATCAATGCTCACCTGTCCGCTCACATAACTGATGCGAACAATGCGCGCGGATGAATAGCCAGCGGTGCTGGCAGCCGGCTCAATTCGACCCTGCTCCTGGATTCGGCCTTGATCTTGAATTTGGTCCGCGCTTTGCCCCTGCTCTGGCGGCTCGTATTGATCCTGTTGCGAATACTGATTTGGGCCCTGATTTTGAAGATCAGGAGCCTGATCAGACTGCGATTGATCCTGAGTGCGGGATGCAGATTGGCCCAGAGCGCCGGATACCGGCGCAAGCAGGACCGCCAAAACTGAAAGGAGCAGCCAGTGTTTATCGCGCAAAAACGAGCGTCGCATAAACCCCTCCTTGTGTGCTCACGTGCATATCCTATTAGATCGGCTGCCGGAAACTTAGTTTCTTAATGTTAAGTGTTATTGATGCAACTTAACTATTTTGTGCAAATGGGGCCTGTAAAAGAGCCTCTTTTTGGTTTTTTAGGAAGCGGCAGCTCTTATTGGGAATGGATTTTTTCCAGCAAACGCTTGGCCCGATCACGGGCAATGTTCAGGACGGCTGTATCATCGGCGATGCTTTTCAGTGTAGGCGCAATCACCTGCAGCTCTTGCAGGTTCTCGGTATCGGCGGTCTCCTCCATGCCTTTTAACTCATCTTCCAGGCCCAGCCTGTCATAGCGATGCAGAAATTGCAGCTTGCGTCCGTGCTCAAGAGTATAGGAAATGCCTTGAAAAATATCGTTGATCTCCGAGATGGCTTTATTGTCCGAATAGTCAAAAGTGGTCTCATAGTGCCTGCCCTGGTCGGCATACGTCAGGGTCTTTTTGCCGGTGCTGGCAACAGGATGCTTTTTATAGCTGAAGTCGCCATGAAAATAGTTCGCCTCTTTGGCGTCGCGAAACAGCTTTTGCCGTGTCCGCTCAGACATGGTGAATTCCAGCGTGTAGTCAGGATTTGTCTGCCGCTCATCCGGGGTCTTGAGCGGATTGGTGGAAACATATCTGGCCCTTCCTGTCTGTTCCACCGTGATATTCACGTCCTGCGGTGTATAAGCATCCCAGAGCCGCTCATAGGTAATGGTTGGGATTGCAGGATTCTGCATAGGACTCTGGGCAGGAGTGGGTTCAGAATTTTGCGCCAGCAGCGCAGGCATCGCCAGGAACATCAAGCATGCACAAATGATGCTTGCCACGCGCACTTTCATTTGGTGGCTTCCTGGTAACGGCTGTTGGTGGAAGCAGTATGGATGTGGCAGATGGCAATGGCCAAAGCATCCGAGGCATCCATGGGTTCAGGCAGCGCATTCAGGTTCAATAGCCGTGTGACCATCAGTTGCACCTGCTGCTTTTCCGCTCTGCCATAACCAACCACGGCAGACTTAATCGATAACGGCGAGTACTCCGCCACCTGCAGCCCTGATGTTGATGCGGCCAGCATGGCCACGCCCCGAACCTGCCCCAGCTTGAGCGCCGTCTTCACGTTCACGGCGTAGAATACGTCTTCAATCGCCACAACCTCCGGCTGGTGCTCAGCGATGATGGCTTTAAGATCAGAAAATATTTTCTGCAGCCTTGGCGCCATGGGTGATCCTGCTTTTAGTTTGATGGCCCCATTGGCATGGCAGGTTAACCGGCCATCCGGCAGTTCTTCCACCACGCCGTAACCGGTGAACTCACTGCCGCAGTCAATGCCCAAGACACGCATTGATTAGCAGTGTACTACTAATTTTTATGTCGCTTCGCTCCGACCCCTAAACACTTCTGAGCCAGGATTTCCTTTGCTCCTGTGACTGGCGGCTCGGCATGCAAGCCGGCCTCGCCGCAATTCCTTTCCGCATTGCACGCGATAAGAGACATATCGGGGAAGATATACTTCTCTCCTTGCTTGGCGCGACCTCCGCGATATGTTTTTCCCGCACCTTTTCAAAAAGGAGACTCACATGATCACGATTTTGGTTCTTGCAGCATGCTGGATTGGCGGAGCAGGTTTAGGCGTTGCCTAGTAAGTTAACGATACCATTGCGCGGATCAGCAGCATCGCGGCTTCTGTGCGGCTGCTGATTCGCGTTCACGCATGAAAGCGCGATAGCTTTCTACTGAGTGCGAGGTTTTTGTGCGCTGCAGAAATCGGTCGTAAGCGGATTCATCGAAGATTTCGCGGAGAATGGAACGCAGGATTTTCCACCCATTCTGTAAGCGCCAGCGCAAAGCAGATTTTTCTTCGCGTCTCCGCGCCTCCGCGGTGAAAAGCTTATCTGTTTTACCAATCACCAGATCACGCGCGATCACCAGATCACCCGATTGCTTCATAGCTCCTCCGCGTACGCCGTCGCTACAAATGGCGCTTCCTGCGTTGTCGCCTGCTTGCGCCCGGAGATCACGCTGATCCATTGCAACGCGGATTCAAGCACAATCACGCTGACCAGAACAATCAATAGCCCGCAAACTGCGGCATCGATTTGATCATTGAAGATTCTGCGCTGCAGCCCAGCAACAGCCGGGCCGGCGGCAAGCTGGCGCGCGTGAGACAATAGGCCAATCAGCGGATTAGGATCAAAGACTTTGTGCCACGCAGCCGAGAACGTAACAGCCCCCAACCAGGCGAGCGGCGCAAGCGTTACCCACATATAACGCGCGCGTCCCAGCTTGACGATGATGGTTGTCGCCACGCAAAGCGCCACGGCGGCGAGCAGCTGATTGCAGATACCGAAGATCGGCCAGAGCGAGTTGATTCCGCCCAGCGGATCGCGCACGCCCTGCCAGAGAAAATATCCCCAGGCGCCCACCATGAGCGAACTGGTGGCAATAATGCTGGGATACCAACTGGTGCGGCCCAGCGGCTTCCAGATGTGGCCAAGCGCGTCCTGCAGCATGAATCGCCCAACGCGCGTGCCCGCGTCGAGTACCGTTAATATGAAGAGCGCCTCAAACATGATGGCAAAGTGGTACCAGATGGCCATCACCGCGGTACCGCCCAGGCTGTCAGAAAAAATCTTGGCCATGCCCAGGGCAAAGGCCGGCGCTCCACCGGTGCGGAAGAACAAAGTCTTCTCGCCCACGTTTTGCGCCAGCGTAGCCATCTGATCTGCCGTGACGGGAAAGCCCCAGTTATTAATGGCGGCAACAGCAGCCACCGGAGTTCCGCCGACCATACCCGCGCCGCTGTTCACGGCCAGATACGTTCCCGGCTGGAGCGTGCAGGCGGCGATGATGGCCATGATGCCGACAAAAGATTCACACATCATTGCGCCATAGCCGACCATGCGCGTCTGCTGTTCACGCGCAATCATCTTGGGTGTGGTGCCGCTCGATATCAACGCGTGAAAGCCGCTGATTGCGCCGCAGGCGATGGTGATAAAAGCGAAAGGAAAAAGATTTCCGGCAAAGACCGGGCCGCTGCCATCGATAAAGCGCGTGAGCGCTGGCATCTGCAGAGTGGGGCGAACCAAGACTATTCCGAGGGCAAGAATAGCAATCGTCCCGAGCTTAACGAAGGTGCTGAGGTAGTCTCGCGGCGCAAGCAGCAACCAGACCGGCAGCGCTGAAGCAGCAAAGCCATAAACAATGATCAGGACGGCCAGCGTTGTTCCAGTCAAGGTGAACGCGGCTGCGTGCGATGAAACAGAAACCCACTTTCCGCCGAAGATCGCCAGCATGACACACAGGAAACCGAGGATTGAAGCTTCCAGCACCCGGCCAGGACGCAGATAGCGCAGATAAATGCCCATCAGCAAAGCAATAGGAATGGTCATGCCGATGGTAAAAGCACCCCAGGGACTGTCTTTGAGCGCGTTCACAATAATCAACGCCACCACCGCCAGCAAAATCACCAGAATGCTGATCACGGAGATAAACGCCACGGTGCCGGC
The DNA here is from genome assembly GCA_035710845.1 of Candidatus Angelobacter sp. GTDB lineage: Bacteria > Acidobacteriota > Terriglobia > Terriglobales > Acidobacteriaceae > Angelobacter. The sequence continues at coordinate 6,215 of DASTCT010000332.1, read as the reverse complement.
GGTTTTGCTGATCTCGTCGCGCGCCATCTGGCCCAGGGATTTACCATCGCGGCGAACAGAGAAAAGAAGAATCACAAAGTCCTGCACGCAGCCGCCAAAGACCGCGCCAACCAGGATCCAGAGCGTGCCCGGGAGATAGCCGAACTGCGCGGCCAGCACCGGCCCTACCAGCGGTCCAGGCCCAGCGATAGCAGCAAAGTGATGGCCAAACACGACCCACTTGTTGGTACGGACAAAGTCGCGGCCGTTCTCAAGGCGCTCCGCCGGGGTAGCGCGCATGGCATCCAGCGTGAGCACTTTAGCGGCAACAAACTTGGAGTAAAATCGATAACCCAGCGCGTAACTGCACAGCGCAGCCACCACCAGCCACATGGCGCTGATGGCTTCACCGCGATGCCAGGCAAGGGTCGCCAGAGCCAGCGCGCCCGCCGCAGCAACGGCAATCCAGAGCAGGATTTTGCCTAGTTTCATCTTTTGACTCTCCGCTTGTGGAGTGCACAATCTCTTGATGGTGCTGGGCTATTCTGCCTAACTGGAAGGTATTGCGCAATCTAAAGCGTAATTGATTGCAGCAGCAGCTCGGGATATACTTCGCGCTAGATCGTGCCCATATATACGATTGCTCTTGCAGGTGAGAGTGAACTATGAAGCGCTCTTCATTGATCGTGGTTTTATGCCTGTTCTCGCTTTCCTCATTCGCCGGTAAAGATCCGGCCAATTACCCGCTGAAGGTCCATATTCTTCAGGTGGCCTGGGGCTCTCATATTCCCCGCTTTAATGAATTCAGGGCCACGGGCCGGGGCAACGTTTGGGATGGCGATTCAGTCCATGCTTTTGATTTCACCTATGACTGTTCATTCCCGGTACGGCGATCGGCGCGCAACCAGCCGTATCTGGGCAAGTGGAAGAAGCAACAGGTCCGCTTAGATCTGCTGGAGCCCAAGATCGGCACCAAAGATAAGTACCAGGAATGCGAGCTGCAAACCACTCTGCATTCTGGAGTTTACTTTTTTGGCGACGGCAACATCAGCGAGATCTCGCAGGAAGAGTACAAGAAGATGAAAACCCAGCATGAGACCGCACAGGCGGCTCCGGCGGGCGTTTCCAAAGTCTCCGTCGCTTCCACTCCAGACAGCGCTGAAATTGAGGTGGATGGCGAATTTATGGGCAATACTCCATCTATCCTTGAGCTTGAGCCAGGTGAACACAACATTGCCGTAAAAAAAACCGGGTACAAAGCCTGGGAAAAGAAGCTGAAACTGACATCCGGGGAGATCAACCTGAACGCTGATCTGGAAGCCGACGGCTCAAAGTAGCTGGCAGGCAATTAGCGGGCATCGCCTCTGGCTTGCGAATTCCGATTCTGGGAACCAGAGCCGCACAGCCCTTTTGCGCTACTTACCATCTAATGAAGCGAAAAGGGAGATGCCTATGAACCCGATAGGGACTGCGCTCGCCGTTGTTCTCACGCTCGTTAGCGCACCACTCGCCCGGAATGCCGCGCAGGAGACCACGCAACCCTCAAATCCACCGAGCGTGCAAAGCCCCGCGGATGGGCGAACCATCCAGCAGTTGCCGGCGCCAGCGCCAATCACTCCCATTGGCACCGCCAGCAATGCCGTACAGATCACGCATGGGCCGGTGGTTGAAAGCGTTACAGATACGACCGCGGAGATCGCCTGGTCAACCAACGTAAATGCCGGAACAACGCTGCGCTATGGAACTGATCCCAGCCATCTGGACCAAGCCGCGGGCATGCCGTGGGGCGGATTCACGCATCGGGTTACACTCAAAAACCTGCAGCCCAATACCACCTACTATTTCAAAGCCGAGTCGGGGCAGGGGCAGGGAACAGGCACGCTGGCAGAGACTGATCAATCTTCATTCCAGACCAAGCCTGCGGGTGCGACCAGCCAGCTAAGATAGCAGCTTGGTGTTTTCTATTTTTATGGGGCGTCGCGATTTATTCTCGCCTCGCTGAAGCATCGCTTTTAATCAGGCTGTTATTGCGCTGCCGATCCTGAATTCATTTTTGCCTTCAGCTTGCCCGTAAGCATCAATCCCAGCATCTTGAAATCGCTGATGAAAGACCAAAACGGGTGGCCGAATGTGGCAGGCTTGTTGCCTTCAATCAGGAAGTGTCCGGTCCAGGCAAAGCTATAAGCCACCACCGGCCAGAGCAGCGCATACCAGGGATGTCCAATCACAAAGGGAATAATCAACGTGCATAGCCCCAGCACGGTACCTGCGGCGTGCATGGCGCGATTACGGGGATCGCTATGCTCATGCAGATAGAAGGTGAAGAACTCTTCGTAACCGTCAAAACTCGGCTGTTGCGACGGAGCAGTCTCAGTGTTGTTTTTGCTGGAGCTTGAGTTTTGCAGTCCTGCGGGCATTTTTATTTATCCTCGTCGTCCGGTTCTGTTGACGGTGACGGTGATGGTGACGACAATAAATTGATGCTCCCCGGTTTCCCATCAATAACAACTTGAAGCCTCTGGTAGCGCCAGACACCCGCCGACTTTACGCCTGCAACGTAAAGAGTCCCATGCCGTAGCTTGCCATTCAGGGGAATAAAAAGATTCACGTCGCCATACGATCGATTGGAAGCGTTAAACCTGCCGCCGGCGTACCAGCCCGGCGTAATCGGCGCGCCCAGTTGCTCGGTGACTCGCGCATCGTTTACAGCTGTAGAAACTGCATACTGGTAGGGTTCACTGGACTTGATCACGCTCATGCCCACGGTAAACAAGCCGCCTACAAACACCACAATCAGCAGGATCGGTCCCACGATGACCGTAGGGAGAAACCATTTCCAGTTGCGCGAAAACCAGCTTGGTTGCTGGACCGGCATCGGCGGCATGGGCGCGGGGACGTAACCGTAACTCATGCGGCGGATTCTACTACGGGACGCCCCCGGTTCTCTCAGCTAAAATGCGGGATTGTGGCGCAGGTCTTGCCGATTGGCGGCTATGCTTCTTTCCGGCTGATCTTCGTGCGCAGCCGGGGGCGGCTGCGGTCCACGATGATCTTTGTGCTGGCTTTCCTAGTGCTGGGCCTCACCTGTTCCATGGTGCACTGCTGGGGCTTTTTCTCCGGACGCCAGCGGAGGAACTTGGTTCCGTGGCGAAAGCGGCCGCCGGAAAAATGATCGTATTGAAATTCGCCTACAAGCTTGGGTTTGAGCGGGACCCATTCCGTGTCGCGGTCATCGCGTGTCCAGCGGCTGGGACCGCCGGGGGCTTTGCCGGTAAAGCCGCCTTGATCGCCAATCTCATGCTCTCCAGAATTTCTTACCGGCCCGGCGATGAGCGGTTTGAGGATGGATTTGAGTTTTTTGCGCTCTTCGCGGCTGAAGCTGGAGCTGAAGCCGATGTGGTCAAGCTCGCCGTGGGCGTTATACAGGCCGAGCAGCAGAGAGCCAACCTGCTCGCCCGGTTTTTTGGCGTGCGCCTTCCCTTCCTTGCCTCTGGCCCAGCGGAAGCCACCCACAACGCAATCAGCAGTGCGGATGCGCTTGATCTTGACCATGCCGGTGCGCTCGCCGGAGGTATATTCGCAATCCAGGCGCTTGGCCACTACGCCGTCCCAGCCGCTGGCTGCTCCTTCACGCATCCATTTTTCTGCTGCGGAAAAATCTGCTGTGGCAGGCGAAAGCTGGATGTGGGTGCGGGAATCAAGACTGTTCTGAGAGCGCTCGCTACTTACGGTTTTGCGCGATGCGTTGCTTTGTTCTTGGAGAAATTGCCCGGCGAACTCCTGCAGCTTCATGCGCCGCGCAGAAAGCGGCTGATCGACCAGCGACTCGCCTTTTTCGTTGACCAGCAAATCAAAAAGCATGTAAGTTGCAGGCGTCTCGCGCGAGAGGCGCTGCACGCGGCTGGCCGCAGGATGAATCCGTTGAAGCAGCGCATCAAAGTCCAGGGCCACTCCGGCGTCGCCGTGGCTGGCGACAACGATCTCTCCATCCAGCACAAATTTGCCGGCTTTGATCGCCCGCAACGCTTCCACGATCTCAGGAAAATAGCGCGTAAGCGGCTGTCCGGCTTTTGACTGCAGCACAATCTCATTGCCGCCGCGGAAAGCCAGACAGCGGAAACCATCCCACTTGGGTTCATAAAGCCATCCGGTTTCGTGCGGCAGCTCTTTTACTGACTTGGCCTCTGCCGGCGGATACGGCGGCTGCAGCCGAAGCGCAAGCTTGGGAAAGGGCTGATCGAGAGCTTCAGCAGGGAGTGCAGCAGTGCGGACGCGAGTGGAACGGGCTTTGGTGGAAGCGGCCATCAATTGGTTCGATGCGGATTGAGGTGTGATGGAAGCAAATGCAAACCAGCAATCCAGCGCTCTGTTCTAAGTATTGCCCGCGAATTTAGTGTTAGTCTTGGGTGTTTTAAAAAGTTATATCTCTGGGCTCTGTAACGCAGAACCGGATGGTCACTCTGTAAATCGCGAGAGGGGGAGACGCGTGAAGAAATTCATTCTAGGATTAATCATTGGCCTGTTATTGCCGTTAGTGGGCGGGTATCTGTTCATCAAAATGGGGGGAATGCCGATGGCGGCCTCAGGAGCCACGCCGCTTCCCATGGAAGAAAAGGTTGCTGACATGGCGCTGACGGCAGCAACAGCAAAAAGCATTGACAAGACCTCACCGGTGCCTGCCGATGAGACCAACCTGACGCAGGGTGCGCAAGTTTACGTGGCAAACTGCGCTTTTTGCCATGGGCTTCCGGGGCAGCACGCCACCAGCGCCGCCAAAGGCATGTTCCCGCTGCCGCCACAGTTCCTGAACAAGGATGAGCTGATGACGGACGATCCGGTGGGCAGATCGTATTGGATAATCTCAAACGGCATCCGCCTGACCGGCATGCCCGGCTTTACAGGAATGCTCAGTGACACCCAGATCTGGCAGCTGAGCCAGCTGATCAAGAACGCGGACAAGCTTCCTGCTTCAGCCCAGGCAGAGCTAACGAAGCCAGCGGAAGCGCCAGCAGCGGCCAGCCCGGCACAGCCGCAGCCGCAAAAACCGAAGAAATAGCCGCTACACGCTGAAGAGGCCGGGAAAGACCATGAACACAGAACGCAACAAGCAGACGGTGACAGCTTTTTACGATCTGATGTTCAACCAGTGCCGCCCGGCTGAAGCCGTGGAAAAATATACAGGCGCTATTTACACGCAGCACAATCCCACGGTTGGCGACGGCAAGGCTGCGTTTATCGAATATTTTGAGCGTATGGCGAAGGAGTATCCCGGCAAGCAGGTAGAGTTCAAGCGGGTCATTGCGGAAGGCAATTACGTGGTCTTGCATTGCCTGCAGCACTGGCCGGGTGATTCCGATTGGGCTGGAATCGACATCTTTAGGCTGGATGACGCCGGAAAAGTGGTAGAGCACTGGGACGTGCTGCAGAAAGTTCCGGCGGAATCGGCTAACCAGAATTCCATGTTTTAAAGACGAAAGTTTTTAAAGACGATCCTGCGTTCAATCAGGAAGAGTTGGTTATGAGCTTTGTACTGCCATTGGTCGGCGGAGTGGTTGCGGCGCTGGTGAACATTGTGATTGCCGGCCGGTTACCGCGAAGGCGCGCGGCTGAATTCTTTAACCTGTTCATGGCAGCTACGTCGGCATTTTATTTTGGCAGCGCGTTGGCTGTGGGGAATGGCCGGACATTGGCGATCGAAACCGCAGTAGGCGCGGTGCTTTTTGCTCTGGCGCTAGCGGGACAATGGTGGTCACTGAAGTTTACGGCTATCGCTTTTGTGGCGCACGGAGCCTGGGACCTTGGCCACGTTGCACTGGGACTGGGCGCAAACGCAGGGCAGGGTTTTCCCATGATCTGCGTGGCTTATGACTGGGTGATTGCCGGGTATCTCTGGTGGATGGATTCTGGGAACAGGCGGAGAGAGCTAAAGGCCGCTACGGATTAGCGAGCGGCCCAAAGATGCGAGGGGTTAGAGCTTCTCGTAGAATTCGCAGCCGGAGCAGGAAATGAAGATGCCGCCGGGCACGTTGCGCTCGCGGTCCTTGACCCGCTTTACAATGCGCGTCGGCTTGCCGCACTTGGGGCAATCCGTGCTTTTGGAAGTGTCCATCATTTTTTTGCGATCCGCCGTCTTGGCGATCTTAGCCATGGTTCAATGTTCTCCTGATGTCTGGGTTTGCCAAGTGGCAATGCGGTGAGTGGAAAAATCAAGGACGGAACGCCAAATGACCTGGTCC
>DASTCT010000331.1:0-2972 GCA_035710845.1 Candidatus Angelobacter sp. | reverse complement strand
CTCTGGCTCTAACTCTCCGGCAATTTTACAGGGCTTTTGCCCTCAGCGCTTGCGCGTGGCCCGCCGTTCCATGGTTTTCTTTACCTGCTGGCCCAGTTCAGAACGGTTGATCACCAACTGTTGCGCGTAGCCCAGCAGGGTACTCAAGGCCCAGTAAATAGAAAGCCCGGAAGCAACGCCCCAACTGAATCCGCCAATCATGAGCGGGCCCATGAAGGTCATGATCTTCTGCTGAGCTGGGTCCATGCCTGCCTGGGGCGCGCTTTTCTGCTGGACGTACATGGCAACGATGATCAAGATCGGCAAAATATGCAGCGGATCAGGCGCAGAAAGGTCGTGTATCCAAAGCCAGCCAGCCTGCCTCAACTCAATGGCATTGCCCAGCATGGCATAGAAAGCGAACAAGAAAGGCATCTGCAAAAGCAGCGGGAAGCAGCCGCCAACCGGGTTCACGCCTTCTTTTTTGTACAGCGCAGACATTTCTTTCTGCATTTCCGCGCGGCGCGGATCAGTAATGCCATAGCGCTTGTACTTTTCATTGATAGCTTTTATCTGGGGCTGGATCCGCTGCATGCGCAAAGACGACTTCATGCTGGAAATGCGCAAGGGCAGCAGAGCCATGGTAATCACGATGGTCAGAAAGGCGATGGACCATCCCCAATTAGGAATCCAGTGTTCGTATGTCCACTTGAGCCAGAGGAACAGCGGGCGGGCAATGAAACTAAAGGTGCCAAAATCATAGATGCCGCGCAGATCAGGGCCGCCAGCCTGCGCTTGAGTACCTTCAAGCAAGTCCACTGCCTTGGGGCCGCCAAAGATACGCATTTGCGTAAGACCGCTTGTGTTGCCGAACGCCGCACCTACAACATTGGTCTTGTCTTTGGCGTCGTTGGGTTTGTCTGAATTTTTGGGAGCTTCAGCCTGGCTGTTGAGCGTGACCAGTGTTACGTCTTTGGGATCTTGCGGCATGAAAGCCACAGCAAAGTACTGGTCGGCAACAGCAACCCAGCTGTATGGTCCGGGGAGCGTCTCACCGCCAGCGATCCATTTCTTGCTTCTAAAGAAGCCACCGGAAGAGACGGCCCTGCGTTCTACCTCGCCGTTCTTTTCCCAGTCAATTTTGCTGGCAACAAATGATCCAGCCGAAAGCTGGTCGCCCAGACCGCTTGGCCACTGCGGAAACGCCTGGACTTTTTGTCCGCCGCGCGTGACTTCCGTCTCAATATCAAGAATGTGGTTTTTTTCTAAGTGGAAAACTTTTCTGACCGCCACCTCGCCATCAGAATATTCAAACGTGAGCGAGTCCTTGGTTGGGCTGGCCACGTAGAGAGCCTCATTCAGCTTCTTTTTTAGCTCATCGTCATAAGTGAAGAGTGAGAGAGGATAACCCAGTTGGGGCGCTATTAACTGATTTACCAAATCAAAAGGTTTGCCATTGTTGTCAGTGTATCGATAGCCGCCGCCGCTTTTGTTTTTGCCGATCAGCAGCCACGACTTCAGGACAGCGCCGCGGTTGGAAAATGTTATGCGGAAATAATCATTCTCCAGAACTGATTCGGTCTCGCTGGCAGCCCCTTTTACAGGAACTTTGACCGCTGGCGCCGATGTTTTTGGCCGAGCAGACGTAGTGGATGCGCTGGGCGACGCCGCAGGGCTTGGCGTAGGCTGTGACTGTTGCTGCTGGCCTTTTTCCTGCGGTTTAGGCTGAGGCGGTTTGGGCAAAAGAAACTGCAAGAGGCCCAGCCCAAGGAAAACACTCAGCAAGATAAGCATGATCCGCTTATCCGAACCAGGTTCGTTTTGTGGATTGCGATATTCCAATTTTTCTGTCGCTTCGCTCCAAACCGCTGAAGCATTCTTCCTGAAACTAGTTCATCGTGCCTTGTTGCTTGCGGCTTGCCTTGCTCCGGGCTCGCCGCTGATCTCAGTTTTCTTCTGTCGCTTCGCTCCAAATCGCTGGAGCATTCTTCCTGAAACTAGTTCATCTTGCCTTGCTGCCCGCCGCTCGGCTATACCCTTCAAGCTCCACGCGCCTTTAGATCGCTTGCAACCCTCTCAGCATCTGCGCGCTTAAGAGTTTTACTTTGCGGCACCGGATCATATCCGCCGCGTGAAAACGGGTGGCAACGCAAGATACGCCATGCACCCAAAATAGTTCCCCGAAAAAAACCGTGCCGCGCCAACGCCTCAGCAGCATATTCAGAACAACTGGGAACATAGCGGCACGATGCGGGCAGGAAGGGCGAAATCAGCTTTTTGTATAACTGCAGCAGCCATACGGCGAATCGTGCCATCTTTTCTTTACCTCAACCCCTTGCTTCGCTGAGCTTTATCGCGCTGGACTGCGGCAAAAACCTGGCCGATCTCTGCATCCAACTGCGCAAACTTTAACTGCAACACGCTTTTCCTAGGATGCAACACAACATCGAGCGGCTTGGCCAGCTCCGCCAAACGCCGCTGCACCGCTGCGCGCATCCGCCGGCGGATGCGATTGCGCTCCACCGCTCCTCCCAAAACTTTGCCCACGGTAAAACCCACACGCGGAGCCGGGCCGCTGCTCTCACGATAAAAGGCGATCATGTTGCCGGAAAAATACTTCTTGCCCTGCCGGTAAACCGCCTGAAAGTCGGCATGTTTCAGCAGCCGTGAACTCCTGGGAAACTTGAATGAAGCGTTTTCTGGAGAGCTATTCACGGCTGGTCTGGCAGGAAGATTCAACATTCGCTGGGAGGGTTATTCCCTAAAACCGGGTTTTACTGAAACCCGCTTCCTTCCTTTAGCGCGACGGCGGGAAATCACCGCCCTGCCGCTTTTTGTCTTCATACGAGTGCGAAAACCGTGCGTCTTAGACCGGCGGCGACGGTTGGGTTGAAAAGTGCGCTTAGGCATGGATTTGTGGAACTCCTACTCAGGATTGTTCTTGTTGGGGCAAATGTTAAGTATAAAGAATCTTGGGGATTCCCGCCACTTTG
>DASTCT010000330.1:0-1722 GCA_035710845.1 Candidatus Angelobacter sp. | reverse complement strand
TGTCAACGATCGCTTAAAACTGACCCACTTTTGAGCATTTAAAATTGACCCGGGTCAGGCATAACAGTGGTTAGTTGATTATTTGGTTAGGTGATTAGGGTTGGGGTTTGGTTTGTTCTGAAGAGGAAGCTTTTCTGCGTTCCTTAAGCCGGTAGCTGTCGCCGCGGATATTGATGAGGGTGGCCCGGTGTAATAGTCGATCCAGCGCGGCGCTAGCCATGACCGGATCGCCGGCGAAGACGTGAGCCCAATCGGTGAAGGCTTTGTTACTGGTTAGGACAATGGAAGAGCTGTTTTCGTAGCGATTGGAGATGACCTGGAACAGCAGACTGGCTTGAGTCGGATCGAGTTGGAGGTAACCGACCTCATCGATGATGAGCAGCTTGGGTCGGTTGAGCATCTTCATTTCCCGGTGGAGCCGGTTTTCGGCCAGAGCCCGAGTCATGCGGCGAGCTAACTCGATGGCGCTGATGAAGTAGACCCGGTAGCCCATCTCGGCGCTCAAAACTCCTAGAGCGATGGCCAGGTGAGTTTTGCCGACGCCAGGTGGACCGAGCAGGACGATATTGCGCCCTTCGCTCAGGAAGCGGGCGGTAGCCAACTCGTCAACCAGTCGCCGATCAAGCGAGGGTTGGGCAGCAAAGTCGAACTGTTCCAGGCGCTTGAGGTAAGGGAACTTAGCCAACTGTAAGTTCAGGACGACAGTTCGCCGATGCCGTTCGGATAGTTCCGCCTCCAACAGGTAACCCAAGAAGTGACTGTATGACCAATCATTGGCAGCAGCGCTCTGAGTGGCGCTGTCGAGTTGATCGTAGGCAGTCGTCAATCCCAGTTCCTGAAGTCCAAGGGCTGCTTTTTGCTCGTAAGCGACGCTCATGCCACCTCCTGGTAGACGCTCAAGGGAGTGGTCACGACCGCTTGATTAAAGCGGATTTGCCAGCTAGGCAACGGTGCACGGGAGTTGTCGGTTGATTGCTTCCAGAGCGCTTGCAGATGTTCTGGGAGGGCAACACAGCTGTCAGAGCGGGTAGCCATCTCATGCTCAGCGATAATGAGTTGCTCACATTGGATAGTGATCCGGCGCTCCTTTTGATGGACTGTGACCGTTTTTCCGCAATGTTCGGGAGGAACAGAATACCGACTACGCTCGAAGTGCACGAAGCCTTCCGCATCGACTTTGCGTACCGCTGAGATGGCCAGCTCATAAGAGGCCACCTTGGTCAAAGGGCAGAGCTGCTCTTTTGGTAACAAGTCGAGCGGACGTTCTTTAGTCGTGGCATGGATCCGGACATTGGCTACGTGCTGGAGCCAGTGCTGGTTCTGAGCATTGAGATCGGTTAAGTCCTCAAAGCAACGTCCGGTCAGGAAGTTATCTTTGAGATAATGGATGGCGCGTTCCACCTTGCCTTTGGTCCGCGGCCGGTAAATGCGATGGGTTCGTGGCACGAACCCGTAATGGTTAGCAAAATCCAGGAACAATGGATTCCATTTATCCAGACTCAAGCGTACCTGCTTCATATTATCGTAAAGCACTTCCTTGGGTAGACCACCGAAGAACTCAAAGGCTTGCTTGTGACACCGGATCAAGCTGGGCAGATCCATCGAGGTGGTAAAGCAGGAGTAGATCATGCGCGAGAAGCCAAGGATCATGACGAAGGCATAGACCTTGACCATCCGGCCTTCTTGGTTTTTGAACTGACCGCAGTAGGCCCAGTCGACTTG
>DASTCT010000329.1:0-1358 GCA_035710845.1 Candidatus Angelobacter sp. | reverse complement strand
TGGATGAGAGCCAGGAGGTGTCTATGAGCACTGTCTTTTCAGCCACAACTCCCATTCAGCTCAACTGGATTAAATCCCGGATCAAGGGCCGATACGAGCTTATTGCGAACGGCCCCATCCTCGGGTCTTTGCAGCGCGTCGGCTTTTGGAAATCGATGACCCAGGCTGAATTCAAAGGCCGGGCATGGTCATTTCAACACTGCGGCAACGCGACCACTGAGATTATGGAAGAGCCCGGGGCGCGCCTGGTCGCACAGTTCAAGCCCAACTGGCTCGGCGGAGGATGGTTGAGCTTTAACGATGGTGAGCGCTTTCAACTCGTCGCCAAGGGATTCTGGCGGCCAGTCTGGTCATGGTTGAATACGCGCGGGCAAAAACTGCTTGAAGTCGCGCCGAATGAAAAGTGCGTTCGCCTGACCGGAATGGCCAGCTCAGACCAATTGAACTCCAGTCAGAATCAGCTGCCAGTGCTGATCATGTTCTCCTGGCATCAGATACTGCAAACCAACGACAACGCAGCCGCTGTTGCGGCTATCTCCGTTGCGGCTGGATAGACGCTTATCATTACATTGATGGGATTTGCTTCGTGGCTCAGCGCTACATCCAGAACTTCGAAGTGATCTGGTTATTGAAAAAGGACGCACCAAAACAGAAGGGGCGCCGCAGCACCCCTTGCACTTGCAACAAACTGTTTTTATGGAGCCTCGATTAGTTCCACTCTTCCGTCTTTTTTGCGATGCAATACTTTGACTTTGCCCTGAGGATCGCGGAAGACAAAGACATCGCGATCGCGAAATTCGGCTTCTTTGACAGCCTCTTCCAGCGTAAGCGGTTTGTAGGAAACCGAATCAGAGCTTTTGATCACATGGGTTTCCGTGATTTTGACGACGTTAGGAAAGCTGTGCACCTTTACCGGCACAGCGGTGGTTAAATCGCCACCAACCGCGATGGCCACACTGAGCTGGTCCTGCTGCACCTCAACCTGCTCCATTTTCTTGCGGGCCTGGCGTTTTTTGCTTTTCCAGCGCGTCTTATACTTCACGGCCTGGCGTTCAATGCGATCCAGCGCCCCTCCAATTGCCATGCTCATCTCCATGGCCTCAGAAAGGCCTACAATTGGGGGATGATTGCGCACTGTGACGGTAATCTCCGCGATGTGACGGCGCTTCTCCGTGGACAAGATCACATGCGTCTCAAAGTTGCTGCCTAAAATTTTTTGGATTTTTTCAAGCCCGCCTTCGACCTGCTTGCGAGCGATAGGAGTGATTTCAAATTGCCGGCCAGTATATTCGACGTTCATTGACTCCCTCCTGAAGTGTTTGGCACTCAGAGTCGTCTGCCGTTTGCCTGGGAGAAAT
>DASTCT010000328.1:0-3271 GCA_035710845.1 Candidatus Angelobacter sp. | reverse complement strand
GTAGCGGAACCGGGCCAAAATCCAAGGTGGTGTTCTATGATGACGCCTCTGCTAATCCTTTGGGCCGGTTTAACAGTCGTTTTGATTGTTCTGCTCATCTACCGCAGCACACTTTCCATGCATGAAGACGACCAGCTCTTCCTTGACAGTGCTGAAGCGCACATGGCCAAGGAACAGGAAGAGTTGATCGGCAAAATGAACCGCATCACGCCGTGGGTGCGTGTCTCCGCCGCCGGCTCTGCGGTGCTGACCGTCATCATCGCAGGGCTCATGCTGTACACGCGCTTCAGCCAGAACCAATAGCTCCACGGGTCTGGGCACGAGTGTGGCAGAGCGGTAGCTCGTCTGCCTGGTTACAGTTTTAAAAGCGTGCCATCTGTCCCATTATTTGGGCAGAAGATTTCTTATTTTCTCGACAATGTCAGAGGGTACAAACGGGTGTGAGAGATAACCTTCAGCTCCCACCTTTGCCATTTCCGGCGGGGTTTGGTCCGGCACAAACACTGCTGACGTAAGCAGCACGGGAACTACCTTTGTCAAAGGATCGGTTTTGATGCCCCGGCATACTTCATAACCGGAAATATCCGGCAATTTCACATCAAGGATCACCGCATCCGGCAGGGTCCGCACTACTTCCAGCGCCTGCGTTCCAGTGGCGCACTCTTCCACCGCGAAGCCGGCGTTCTGCAGGATCCGCGACAAGACGTAGCGGTTCTCTCCCCGGTCATCGACCAGCAAAATGCGCGATTTGCTGCTGCGAAGCTTCACGGCTTCTCCGATTGCGAAATTCCGACAGTTGCCAGAGTATTCAAAACTTTTTCTGGAGACAGAGTGGTGGCAACATCATTTTTAGAAAGAAAGGCTGCATGCAGTTGCTCAATCTGCGCCCGTTCATTTTGTGACAACACTCTCGACGTGTAAACCACCACCGGCAAAGCGCGGGTTTCTTCTCTTGATCTGAGCCTTGCCAGAACTTCCATGCCATCCATGCCGGGCATGGTCAAATCCAGGATGATGGCATCCGGACGCTCTTCCGCGACCGCCTTCAGGCAATCTTCCCCGTTGCGCGCCTCAGACAGAGTCAACCACGGTTGGTCAAGCAGTTGCCGAAGTATGTAACGCGAAACATCATTGTCATCCACCAGCAAAACTTTTTTTGGTTGGTCATTTTCAGTCAAGCGCCGGACCTCGCGCAACAAGATATGCGGATTGTACGGCTTCTTAAAGAAGACATCGCCCCCGTTCAAAGCGGCGACTGAAGCATCGTCATAGGCACTCACGGCAATAACCGGCGGTATCTTGTCCCCACCCTGGAAGTTTCTTTTATAAGCACGAAGGAAGCCGCCTATAGAAGATCCCTGCAAATAAAGGTTTGCAACGATAGCCACGGGCACATGCAATTCCAACCAGCGTTGTGCACGGTCCAACGTGTTCATCTGTACCAACTGGAACTCTGAGTTTCTGAAATACGGCTCAATCGTGGCAAAGGCATCCACGCTGTCATCAATCAGCAGCACCGGGGGACGATTGAATTCGCGCGCCTGTAACTCTCCAGGCGCCTCTGCTTCGCCGCGATAAACGGCTGGAATCTCAGAGAAGAACTTTGATCCGCGGCCCAACTCGCTTTCCACCCACACTCGCCCGCCCAGCAGAGCAGAAAGATTGCGGCACAGTGGCAAGCCCAGTCCGGTTCCCCGGAACTTTTCCTGCAATGGATTCTCTACCTGCGTAAACTCCTCAAAAATGCTTTCATGGTGCTCCGGCGCAATGCCGATTCCCGTGTCTCTCACCTCAAAGCGCACGTTTTCGCCAATCAGGCTTGCGTAAACCCTTATTTCGCCCTGCGGAGTAAATTTAATGGCATTGGAGATAAAGTTTCTGAGGATCTGCGAGACCTTGCCGTCATCAGTACGGAGCTTTGCCGATTCCGTGTTGTCCTCAAAGACCAGATCGACGGAAGAATTGTCTGCCAGCAGCGGCTTGAGCATTCCTTTGAGCGCGCTGAACAGTTCGTCAACACGAAAGTTCTTCACCCGCACATTGACCTTGCCTGCTTCTACCTTGGCAAGGTCAAGCAGATCGCTGACCATATCTGATAGCAATCCTGATGCTTCAGCGATGTAGCGCACCTGCTTCTCTTGTTCCGTTGTCAGGTCTCCATCAATGCGCTCCAGCAACATGCGGGAAAGCGAGATGATGGAGTTCAATGGCGTCTTGAACTCATGCGAGATATTGGAAAAGAAAGCTGTTTTCAACTCTGAGGCGCGGCGCAAATAATCGGCCCGGTCATCCAGCTCTGCGTACAAGGCGACCACGCCGCGATTGGTGTCTTCCAGTTCGCGATTCAGAAGCCCCAGTTCTTCCTGTCGCTTTCTCAATTCCTCAAGGGTCTTCAGCAATTCCTGGTTCTGACGCTCAATCTCTTCATACGGGCTTTCCGGCTCACGAGCTTTTATTTTCAGGGTCATTTCCCTGAGCTTATGGGCGGAAACAAATGGAGCCGTTGCAGGCAAGCTCTTCCGCATTTTCACTACTGTGCCGCTGGCAGCCGTTTGCAGATCAAAACCATCCATCAGCCTTTTGGTGCCAATGATGCCAATGCCCAATCCGGTTTCAGATTTGTATCGTCCTTCCAGGACCGCATCCAGATTCGGAATGCCTGGGCCAGAATCTGAAATCGTAATCTCCAGCGCCTGCGGCCGTTCTATCTGCAGATCGAACACAACTTTTCCATGCCGCGCATAGCGAAAGGCATTTCTGGCCATCTCAGAGACAGCCGTCGCCAGGCCAATCTGGTCTCTGTTCTCAAACCCCAACAAGCCGGCGATGTCCCGCGTACGCTGCCGCGCTTGCACAACGTCGCGCTCATTGCGCAGTTGCAGCATGTAAAGGTTAGCCGCCATCTCAGCTCTTCTCCTTAATCACTACAACGCTGGCATCGTCCTTCTCGCGGCGATAATCGCGCAGGAGCACTCCCGCAATCAGACTTGCCTTCCGCTTGGTGAGACCGGCGTAGCGGGAGAGGTCCCAACGAGTTTGCAGGCCGTCAGAGTGCATGATCAACATGCCGGAGCGTGGCCACTCCACAGTGAACTCCTGGATGCGATGCAGTTGATGGCCCACGATTCCGTTGTGTGAGATGAGGCTCCGTGATTGCGAATCCGAAATCACCGTAGCTGAAATATTACCCACTCCCGCATAAGTCAAAGCAGCCATTGCGGGCCGGATCTCCGCCACGGAAACGGCTGCTCCACGCGTCTTTTTAAGCGCG
>DASTCT010000327.1:0-11770 GCA_035710845.1 Candidatus Angelobacter sp. | reverse complement strand
CACGATTTCCAGCGAGTTTCAATGAAACCGTTTACAATAGTTACTTAGTCCCTCCTTTAGAGACAACGAACATGATTCATTTTCCTGTGCCTGAGGCCCTGACCTTTGATGACGTATTGCTTTTACCTGCCCAGTCTGACGTAGTGCCTGCAGAGGTCAACACGCAGACGCAGCTTTCGCGCAATATTCGTCTGAATATTCCCATTATTAGCGCGGCTATGGATACGGTGACCGAGTCACGCCTGGCCATTGCCATTGCCCAGCAGGGTGGGTTGGGGATTGTTCATCGCAACCTCTCGATTGAGCAGCAGGCCGATGAAGTAGACAAGGTGAAGCGATCAGAGAGCGGCATGATTATGGATCCGATCACGCTTTCTCCCGACCACAAGATTGCTGATGCCCTGGACCTGATGCGCCGCTACAAAATTTCCGGCGTGCCGGTAACGAAGAACAAAAAGCTGGTCGGCATCCTCACCAATCGCGATCTTCGCTTTGAAACCCGCACCGATATCCCCATCAGCAAGGTAATGACCAAGGAA
The DNA here is from genome assembly GCA_035710845.1 of Candidatus Angelobacter sp. GTDB lineage: Bacteria > Acidobacteriota > Terriglobia > Terriglobales > Acidobacteriaceae > Angelobacter. The sequence continues at coordinate 11,231 of DASTCT010000327.1, read as the reverse complement.
AACTTGATTACCGTGCCGGTTGGCACCACGCTGGAAGAGTCAGAAAAGATCCTGCATGAGCATCGTGTGGAAAAACTTCTGGTGGTCGATGACAAGTACAACCTGAAGGGGTTGATCACGGTAAAAGATATCCAGAAAAAGCTGAAATATCCCGGCGCGGCCAAAGATCAACACGGGCGGCTGCGCGTGGGAGCTGCAATCGGCGCAACCGGCGATTTTCTGGAACGCGCTCAGGAGATGGTGCGAGCCAAGGTCGACGTGCTGGCCATTGACAGCGCCCACGGCCACACTAGCCGGGTGCTGGATGCGATAAAAACCATCAAATCGAAATTGCCTGAAGTCGATCTGCTGGCTGGCAACGTGGGCACGCATGAAGGCGCTTGCGCGCTGGCCAAGGCCGGCGCAGACGCAATCAAGGTTGGGATTGGCCCCGGCTCCATCTGCACTACGCGCATTGTTACCGGCGCGGGCGTTCCGCAGATTACTGCGATTGCAGAAGCGGCGCGCGCCTGCCGTGACGTGCAGATTCCGGTTATCGCCGATGGCGGCGTCAAGTTTTCCGGCGACATTACCAAGGCCATTGCCGCTGGCGCCAGCGTGGTGATGATTGGCTCGCTCTTTGCGGGAACAGAAGAGAGTCCGGGCGAGACCATTCTGTATCAGGGACGATCTTTCAAGTCGTATCGTGGCATGGGATCACTCTCCGCCATGGCTGCCGGATCAAGTGAGCGCTACTCGCAGAGCATTGACGATTCTTCCACGGACGCTATGGCCATGCGCGATGGCGAACGCAGCGGCAATCGCGTGGACAAGCTGGTGCCGGAAGGAATTGAAGGGCGTGTGCCTTATCGCGGTACGCTGGCAGAAATGGCATATCAACTGGTCGGCGGCCTGCGTTCCGGCATGGGATACTGCGGCACTCGCACCATTCCAGAATTGCAGCAGAAGGCGCGTTTCATCCGCATCAGCGGCGCTGGGTTGCGTGAGAGCCACGTGCACGACGTCATCATCACGCGTGAAGCGCCGAACTACAGGCTGGAATAGGCAGGCAGAATTTTGTCATCGCCGGTGATTGAAACTCCAACAGCATCTGGGCGAAAGCTGCGCGCGTGGCTTCCCACGCTCATCTGGCTTTGTGTGCTGGCGCTTTTTTCCACTGACCTGTTTTCCGCCGAGCATACCGGCAGCCTGCTTGCTTCCATCCTGGATAAGCTCTTTCCCAACCTGTCTGCAGAGAAGTTTGAGCTGATCCATTTTCTAATCCGCAAGTCTGCGCATTTTTGCAGTTACGGCTTTCTCAGTGCGCTGGCATTTTTCTCCTGGCGCGCCACATGGCCTGCGCTGCAAAGATGGCATTTCCGCTGGGCCGCGCTGGGGATATTGACAGCTTTTGTTGCCGGAAGCCTCGACGAGTTCCACCAGCGCTTTGTGCCATCGCGCACCAGCAACTTCCACGATGTTCTCATCGATACTACGGGCGCGCTCTTCTTTCAGATTGCGATTGCGTTGTGGATCGCGCGCAGGAGCCACCCCCTAAAACGCGGCTGAAAAATAAATAACCCCGCACTTCAATGCGGGGTTATTCGGTAGTCTGTTGGGATTGGCTGAAGGCGCGGAGGCCTTGATGCGAACCACAACTCGCTAGGACTTAAAGACTCACGCCTTAAGCCTCAGCCACCTCACGTTTACCACTACTATCAGAATTCTTCATATATTTTGGATCGCCCTCCTTTCCCGTGTAAATGCAGAATAACGCCTCTTAACTTTAAAGTCAACACAGTGAGTCCGGCGCTTTCGTATTCAATTACAAATGTTTACGCAGGAACTCCAGAGTGCGCTGGCGGGCCAGCTTCGCTGATTCCGGATCGTAGTCTTTTCGCTGGTCGCAGTTAAAGCCGTGGCCGGCGCGATACATATAAACCGGCAGTTCCGGATGCTGCGCGCGGATCTTATCAATGTCTTGCACCGGAATGTGCTGATCGAGCGCGCCGAACTGCAGCATCACCGGGCAGAGCGGCTTCTCCGCAGCGTACTGCGCGATGCGTCCGCCATAATAGCCGACCGCCGCCGCCGGCCCAAGACGTGTTGCGGCAAGCCAGGCCAGCGATCCGCCGAAACAATAGCCAATCACTCCGACCTTAGCGCAGCCGAGTTCCGCCTTAGCGTAATCAATCGCCGCAGCAACATCTTTCAGCGCGTTGTCCATGCCGATCTTCATCGCCATTCCCATGCCGCGCTGCATATCCTGCGGGTTGTAGCCAAGCTCCACATCGCGTTCCACGCGATCAAACAATGCTGGAGCGATGGCGTGGAATCCTTCTTTGGCAAAATCATCCGCCACGGAACGGATATGGCTGTTCACTCCGAAGATTTCCTGCACAACCACAACCGCCGCTTGGGTGCGAACGCCAGGCGCGGCGTAGTAAGCGCCTAGCTGGTGGCCATCAGCGGCAGTCAATTTGATATTCGATGCCATGTTTATTTCGTCCACAGATCGCGCCGCCAGAAGGGAAACAAGTTCTCGAGATCTTTGGCTTCCTGCCAGTGCCCACGATCGCCGTAACCGACGTACACCGACGAGCTTGTCACGCAGGCCCGCGCATCGGCAACTCGCAGCTCGACTCCCTCAAGCCCAACGTGAATCCACGATTCCACCACAATGCTCTTGTCCAGCACTCGATCAAGAATGCTGATCAGATCTTCACTGATCGGAATGTGCAAATTCATCGAGGCAGTCATTTCTTTCGCTTCAACCCTGTGTTGTTCAGGCCCTTCGTCAACTCGTCTGCCGTTACAAACTTTGGCTCAATATCGGTGGGCACGCTCTTCAGCCGCTCCAGCGCCTTTTGCACTTCAGGACGCAGCACCATCATCTCACTCATCAGCTTTTTGGTGCCGGCATAGTCGCCGGTGGCTTCCAGCGTGAGCAACTCGCGGTCCAGTCCAGCCACAGCATCTTTGATCTTGTTCAGGTCCACGCTGAAAGTGCCGTCAGGGTTCGCCACGAACGCGCCATGATCCAAAAAATAATTGAACTGCACCGCCATGCCTTTGGCGTGTGAATCCTGCAGGCCAAAGCGCAGCGTGCGGAATGACGATGCAAGATAAGTGGTATAAAGCTGGCGCTCAGCGTCAGGGCCATGCGGCAGAGGAGCCTGGATCGCGCCTTTGTCAGCCTGCGTCATCAGGTATTGCAGCGCAAAGAGCCCGGTTACATCGGCCTTGGCTTCTTCCACAGCGCTGTAAAGTTCTTTCAGTTCCAGGCGTGGGTTGGTGTCACGGCCATTCACCTTGATCTGGTGCGGCCCCAGGCCGTGCGTCAGCTCGTGCGCCACAATGTGCGTAAAGAAGAGCTCAAAGCTCAGGTCTTTCTGCGCCGCGGGCTGCAAAACCACTTTTGAGATCGGCACCAGCGTCTTCTGGAACTTGGCCTCCTGAATGTTTTTGAGCATCACGCGCTTCGCGCCCTTCTGCTGGACGACTTTGTCATCATTCGGCAGGTTGTAAGCCGCAGTCTGGACACCGTGCGCTCCATCGCCGGCGGAAAAAACCTCATTCACCACCCGTATAGGCGCAGCCGCTCCCAGCTTAGCCACGCGATACTGCGGGTCTTCCGGCAAATTGTTTTCAATTTCCTGCAAGTGCTGTCCCAGAAACGCCAGCCGCGCAGACTCTTTTTCATCGCGCACGTTGATGTAGGCCTCAAATGCCGCTTTGTAGCCAAACAGCTCATCGTTGTAAGTCTCATATGGGCCGATGGTCACATCCACGGGCGCGTCCAGGTCCATCCACGCCATGTCGCTTTCAAAATAGTTGTTGGTGAGAAAGGCATCAGCGCGCGTGGTGAGGAATTTCTTGAGCGATGCGTTGTCCGTGAGCGCGGCAGCTTCTTTCAAGAGACGCGCCTGCTTGGCCAGCGGCGGATAGACGTGGGGACCGTATGGAATGAGCCGCAGTTTCTTGTCTGGCCCGCGACGTATCACGGTGAAGAAGCCCTCAGCCGCCTCTTTCGATTCCGGGTAGAGCGTCTTCACCCAGGCCTCAAACTCTTCCTTGGTCATGTCCTCGGGATAGAAATTCGCGCCCGCCGGTTTCTTCGCCGGCACCCCGGGCAGAAACGCCTTGTGCTCGTCAATCTCCGACCAGGGAGATTTATTGATCCAGAAATAACGTAGCCGCGCCTGCCCCAGCGGAGACTTATCCTGCTGCAGCTTGTGGTAGAGCGCCAGGTTGCCGCTCCATAGCTGGTCCATAAAAACGTCATTGGTCAGGCGCGCGGCCTCCACCAGCTTGGCCAGGGCTTTCTTGTCGCCCGCGGAGAGGCCGGAGATATCGACGTTAAGCGGCACCGGAGCAAAGCGCGCCGCCATCTGGTTGAGTTCATCGGCATTGGGGAATTGCGAAGACGGAGCAGGAGTTTTCTGTGCGGTAGCCATAAGCGTGAACACTGCGATAAAAATCAGGAGTCGGCGCATAAGCGGAGAAGTCCTCGGAAAAAGGATATCAGGTTCCAATATAGTGCCTGCAACATCGATGACACGTGTGGCACCGCCGCCCGGCGGGAGGGATTCGGTTCTATCAAGAGCCAAAAGCCAAGAGCCAAAAGCCGGATGCCAATGCCTTACCGCCCCACTCCGCGCAATGCCATCGACGCCCTTTCTAACTCGAACAACAATTCCCCTGCGTAATCCTCATCAATACGATCTTGGATCAATGCCTGCGCTACATTCCCAATCTCTCGTTGCACAGTTTTCAAATCAACCAATGGCGGCAGCGTAAATTGCTCTCGCCTGCGCCGTTCAACGTCCGCCTGCTCCTGATGCTTGTAGCACAGCGGTTCACCCTTCAGCGCCGGTGCCTTGCACTGCTGCCCATTCCTGCGGAAATGCTGGCACCGCCGGTAGTAGCCATAACGCTTCTCGGGTATCGGGTTCTGTGCGACGTCTTGTATCTTGGTTCTCATTGTTTGGCTAATTGCTAAGGGCTAAGTGCTAATTGCTCCCCGGGTACCCCGGTACCCTTAACTATGATTCTAAAAGACTTAGCGCATTCATCCCAAGGGTATCCTAAGCCGATCAGCCGATCATTGCAGCTTACCCACCCGAATCGCAGACCCAAACCGCGATCACTCGACCTGTATCGCTGCCGCAATCGGCAAATCAAACCAGAATACTTCACTTTTTGTTTGCTGTCAAGAATAAAAGAGGCAGTAGGGATTTTTCCGTCCAACCAGCACTGTTTGCATCACCGCAGAAGAGTCCGGCTTCAGCCGGGCGTAAACGGCACTACAAAAATAAAGGCGGCTTCAGCCGCGGATGTTATTAGCCTTAAAGTTTCGGTGGCCGTTCGAATATCCGCAGAATTTTCTCGAGATTGTCACGGCGGAAATACTGAATGTCGTCTGCATTACCGTATTCGCCCCTTCTCTTGTTTTCTTGTGGTAATGAAGAATATCTCTGGCGAAAAACCGCTAACAAAGCAGACTCCAGCTTTTGCCATGTTTTGACGTTTCGTCGAGACTCACTGTTCAGTAAATAAATACCGATTTGCTTAACCCCACGAACTTCACCGAACAATGACATTGCTTTTTCAACTGCCGAAGCCGCTGGTCGCTGTGCTCCCTTCCGAGTAGTCCCGATATACAAGATGTGTGTCTTGTTCCCATAGGGATACTTAAACGCTTTGTTCGCTACTAAGATGTACGCAAGTCGCTTTTTCCACATACGACTGCGATCGATTGTCAAAACAGATTCTTTGGATAGACGTACGCGTAAATTCTTTCTTCTTGCCATGAGAGTATTTTGCCCGTTCTGCGCGACTACGAGAACATACTAAGTAATGTTGTGGCTCTTTTAGTAAGCAGGCGTCTTGTTTTGGATAAATGGCTTTAAAGGCGCATTGTTTGAATTTATCGTTCTATCGCGGCTCTACTGTGAATAATCGGCCAGCGATTGGATGCGGCGCTGCTTTGTTTCACTTATCACTTGAGCGAAATGAGCGTACACATCGCCTAGGTTTGCGTTCTAATCAATAATGGTCGATCAATGCACTCTTAATCCGTGGTGCACTTACATAGACGCGCGCTACAAGGTTGATAGCAAAAATGGCAGCACACCCCCAATAAACCATGTTTATTGTCCTGCTTCCTTCACGGGTACACAGCAACACCAATGTGTTACCCCAAAGCAGAGCGGCCATTAGGCCACCGAAAATTCTATTAGTAGGAAACAAACTTTCTTTCTCAACAACGACCAACCGCATCCCAATCATAACGATGTCACGAATTGCGATCAAAGCGAGTGGAAAAACGTCGAGCCCGAGCGTTGCCGCATACATCAAAGAGACAACGGTAAGGCATTTATCAGCAACCAAATCCAAGATTTTGCCAAAATAGGTTTTTGCGTTAAGTCTTCGCGATAGATAACCGTCAACCATGTCGCTGATCACAGCACTTGCATAAAGTCCAATGACGAGAGAACGCTCCGTATTCTTAAAGGCGAGTGCAGAAAAAACGATTGTCGCCAACAATCTGTATAGACTTATTGATTGAATCAAATAAATTTTTAAACGAGATGATTCAAAAATTCTCGCAAATCTTCCCTGCGTGGGTACAAATGGTCTGGGGAATGTTACACCCTGAATTCCCGCGCTTAAGGGCTTGCCGACGAAATCCGAATTAGATCGAGAGGTCATGTTTATTTTTCGCATTAGCATGCCTTTGCCGAGAATATGATGGCGACGATAAAAATTATCCATGATATCAAACATATCCATCTGTACATGCTCCACAGTAGCTTTCGTTTGTCTAGAGGAACAATCAATGATTGGGGAGAAAATTGCGTCGTTTTAAAATCACTCTCAGGGAGGATTGAAAACGCATCCAATCGCCTCTTTTCTCTCGGTTCGGTGTTAAAGAGAATTAGCCAGCTGTAATTGCCAGGAGCGAAATCCACACCCGTAATTTCCAACAGCCTGTCAGCCCAGTAATGAATCTCTTGTTTCTGGCAGCCATCGGACTTGTGCAGATCAAGGAGTCCTTTGTAATATTTTAAGGTTGTTTTCATATGAGCCTTCATAACCAGAACTTGCCCAAATAGCGTTGCGAACCCAATTACCAACAGATACACAAGTTGAACATCTAATTTGCCATCCTTGACAGACTCGCCCGTTCTGATGCATTGGCCCGCAAAAGCAAAAAATGTAAGGTTAAGGAAAAATGGATCAGGGTCGGACTCCACTGCAGTTCGCATCATCCAGACGATGAATGCAATGCCGAGTACTGCAAGGATCAAAGGCATAGCGTGCGTAACTTTGCTGATTGCTCCGCCGACACTTTCACAAAAGATCGGACTTGAGGATTGAATTAAGAACGAGGAACAACAATTATTGAATAGCATCTTTCAGTAGTCCCCATTGTTGGCACACATTCTAGCGCGAGTGAAGGATTATCCCGTGATTTCTCCGGGCTGCGGCATAGATCACTTCCAAACTCGCCCAGTAATCCCTTTTAAACTCGTTTAATACCAACCAATTTAAAATGCAGCTTTACCCATAGAGATGCATCTGGAAATAACGGATCGCGCCATTTATCGCTCAAGGGGGTTTAGGACGCGATTAGAGCATTTATGCTTGTCCTAGACAAGAAAAAACTTGATGGGCCTTCTGGAAATCGGTGGACGTGCCGTTACCGGTTGAAAGGGAAACGAGAATGGCCGCTGCTACTATACCGGCGTACACGCAGGGCACTTTACAAATTCTGGGTCTACATTATGGCCAGCCGCAGCGGTGCGCGCTCTACACCGGCATGACCGGCTTCGTTGACACCCGCATTTTTCATCACAAATCCGACGAGATGGATGGCTTCACAAAGAAATACACTTGTGATCGCCTTGTCACCATAGGAATAAACTATGGCGCTCGATTTTCCCCGCTAACTTGAGCAAAAATAAGGCCCATTGATTCCAGCTACAAACCATAGCAACAAAGTATTGGAATCTGTTGATCCAGCATGATGAACTCTGGCCAGCTCTGCATTTCAGCCAAGTGCAGGGCGCAAAGCGGAGGAATTCATGAGTGAGAAGGTGCAGTCCCCCACCGTTCCAGATGAAACAGCAACTCAGCCCGTTCCCCAACAAGAACCGCATTCCGTAAGCACAGCCCCCAACAACGGAACGCAAACCGATGGAAAGAATGAAAAGAAAAATGGCCACAAAAATTTTGCGCGCACGCAGTTGGCCGACCGCAGCCGGCGTTCGTTTCTGAGCAGGGCCGGTGGTCTTACCGCGATGGCCGTGGCAGCAGGCATGGTTCCCTTTGAACCTTTGCTCGGCGGAAAGCAGACGCAAGCGGAAGCGTCGGACATAGTTTATTCAGAAAGCAACCGTGCGAATCTCTCCTTCCAATATCGCGACAAGGAAGCGCAGGATGAGAAGGTCACCCCTCCGGTGGCCGCCGATAACGGCGACTTCGCCTTATACACAGATCACAGCGGCACCTGGAGCAAAACGCTGCAGCATTCAGCTTTGGGCATCGTCGTTCCAACGTCCTTCAACAGCTTTACTACCGCTCTTACCAATGGGGACTTTGCAGATTTTCAGAACATCCTGGTGGGCAACCCCGGTGGCACCAATGTGAACGCGCAACTCAACGGGCCTCAGACGGAGCTGTCTTTTGACCTGGAAGGCCTTGATTCACATGCCACGGTGCTCGATGCCGCACCCACCATCGCCAGCGCACAGACCGCAGATGAAGAGGTGGAGCATTATTGGGCGGCCATGCTGCGCGACGTGAACTTTACCGATTATGACGGCAACGCGACTGTGGCCCAGGCCGTGACTGAATTGAACAATCTTACCTACATCAAAAGCGCCTCACAGAATGAATACCCGTTTCCGGTGACGGCGAAGAACCTTTTCCGCGGCCAGATCGTACCCGGTGATGGCAATATTCCGGGCCCCTATCTCTCACAGTTCCTGCTGCACCCGAGGACATTTGGCGCTCTGCCGATCAACATGATGTTCAAAGTCTTTGCTGCCAACCAGAACTTCATGACCAGCCCAACGGAGTACCTGAACGTGGTAAGTGGCTTTCCTCCGACCGGCCAGTTGCAATTTGACCCGACGCTCCGGCTCCTGCGCAATGGCAGAGATCTGGCTTCCTACACCCACGTGGATGTGCTCCACGAATCGTACTTCCTTGCCTTCCTGCTGCTGCTGTCGCTGAATGTGCCGCTGAATAAGGGCAATCCGTATAACGGCTCCAAAACTGAGCACGGGTTTGGCACGTTGGACGCGGCAGATTGTTCCGCAACGCTGCCGGAAGTGGCAACGCGCGCGCTCAAAGCGTCATGGTTTCACAAGTGGATCGTCAACCTGCGACCGCGTCCGGAGGATTACGGCGCCCTGCTGCAGGCACATTTTGCGAACCAGAATCCCATGCCGCAGGCAGCAGCCCATTTGCACGCAGATGCCCTCAATTCGCAAGCAGTAGCCAAAACTTTCACGCAGTTTGGCACCCGCCTGCTGCCACAGGCTTTCCCGGAGGGTGCGCCAACTCACCCGTGTTACCCGACCGGACACGGAACCGTAGCGGGCGCATGCATCACGGTGCTCAAGTATTTCTTTGACTGCACCCTGCCTATCCAGCCCTTGCTGCAAGCCGCGCACACTGACGTGATGCAAACCAGCGAGGACGGCCTCTCACTGGTGCCTTACACCGGCACAGACGCTGCCAGCCTCACCATCAACGGTGAACTCTCAAAGCTAGCACACAACATTTCCTTTGGTCACGGCATTCACGCGGGCATTCACTTCCGCAGCTCCAGCCGCGCTTCCATTCTGCTGGGCGAGCAGGTGGGGATCAGCGTGCTGAACGACCGGACCCCGGGCTATAACGAGCCGTTCACCATCAACATCACCAAGTTTGATGGCACGACTCAATCGTTCGTCAATAGCAGTCCGGGCGTATTCAACAATGGCAACAACACCCCGCAGACTACGTGCACCGCGGTATGACCTGTTAGAAGCAGTATCTATGCAATATCAAACCAAGGGCAGCAGCCGACGTTCCGGTTGCTGCCTCTTTTTAAATTTGTGCATTCGTATTGCGGTAATGACTTGCTACAGGAAAAAAATATCTCACCACCATGGCTTCATGCGCTTTTGGGCAGTTTGGAAATTAAATTTTCAATCGCGGAACCCTGCGCATTTTCCATTGTTCGCGATTGAGTGGTTGTCTCCGGCTTCAGCACTGTTTGCGAGCGCCTGAGCTCAATAATCTTGCGGGCCCCGGTTTTGCTGTCACTGATCTCCTGCAGAATGGCAAGCGCGCGCGGTAGAAAAAATTCTCCCAAAGGTGTGAGGCGCGCTGCCCGCGGCAGGCGGTAGAATAACTTTCCCCCAAGCTCGTCTTCCAGCTTAAGAATCTGCTGCGACAAAGAGGGCTGCGCCACATAGACAGATTCTGCTGCACGGGTGAATGTCCCGTATTTCACAATGGCACAAAAATATCTAAGCTGATGAATTTCCATGGCGGTGCTCCTGGCTTGACAAGCACACGCAGATACCTATGTGTATCTTGCGTAGGTAAATAGCTGTTGATCAGGCCTTACTACGCTGGCTGGCCTGATATTGAGCTGCTCATTTGAGATTCGCGGTTGCTACTAAATATCACTGGGGCGCGGGAGCAACCTGCCTCGATGGGAGCAGTGTCCTGCCGGTGTAGTCAAAAAAGCGCGGACAATTCTTCTGCCGTAAAAAGCGCCATTAGGAAATGCAGTATTTATGATGGTCATTCTTTTTCTCCAGGGGAAGCTCAAAACACAATGCGGGGCCCGGCAGGAACACACAGCATAGGCGAAAACATGAGAAACCTCAAATTAAATTTCAGGACGCCTTCTGTTCCATTTTGGGACTAGTATCGCCCCTGCTTTCTTGCCCGAAGAGCCTGCGAGAAGGCCAGACTTCGATTTCGCGCACCCGCTTCAGCGCCCGGTTCCAATTTGGCACGCGACGCCCCCTTGCCCATTCGGACACTTGCGCTTCCTGTCCTTTTAATAAAATTTATTAAAACGATTTTGCGAATATAATTTCTTGCCCCGTGGAGAACGCCCTTTCTGTTCGAAGAGCGAAAGGAGAACTCCTTGATGATCCGGAAATCCCTCGTTGTGCTGAGCCTCAGCATTGCGCTGTGCTTGGCCTCGCTTCCAACCTTTGCCCAAACTATCCCCAACT
>DASTCT010000326.1:0-92176 GCA_035710845.1 Candidatus Angelobacter sp. | reverse complement strand
CGGAATGGTCCTACTACAATACACATGAATGTGCCTGCTTTCAGTTTCTCATAATAAGAAACTGCACAGGCTCTCATTGCTGTGTTGAATTTGTCATATGTCTCAAGATTGCTTAAATCTTCAGGATTATCACTGTACTGTTCAAGATCATAGTAAGGTGGGCAAGTAAGCCCCATATCAAAAAGCCCTAAATCCCCCTCCATCTTAGTGCCATCTGCATGATGATAATGTATATTTTGCAGCCCCAATTTCCCTAAAACTACCAAGTTTTCATCTATCTGCTCTTGCCGGATTTCAAAGCCGTGGTACTCATACCCCATGATGCTTGCAACCAGGGCTCGAGGAGGCCCACCGGCAAAAGCATCCAATATACGTCCTGTTTCGGGGGCATACCGTAAGAGTATCCATTCAACGAGAGGCGCAGGGAAAACCGAGGAAGTGCCCGTATAGACGCTGTCATGGTCAGCTCTCATTGTTTCGGCGCGCGTGCCTGTGTGGCCAGTTTCTTCAGTCAACCTGCGCCAGTCACGCACACGCCTACGTATAAGTTCGTCGACGCGCCACACGCTGGTTGTAGTCTGGAACCATTCCTTCCCCTCTTTAGGTCGCACATATGCCTCTTGTGGGGAAATCAGCAACGGCCGGGAAGTCGTCAATATCTTCCCGGCCGTTTTGGACTTATAAAGCATTACCGAACTACTCTAACTCTTGCTTCAGTAGTAATCACCAGCCTCGCCCCACAATGGAGGATTGGCTTGTTTGGACTGTATAAAAGATTGCTTGGCCCATCTATTTCAATTTCACGAGCATAAAACGGTTTACCGCTTTTACTGTAAGCAATTCTCAATGGAGGGTCATCCGCCCCATGTTTTGCATTGGAGCGGATGATGTGCCTGTTGACCGAAATATACGTGGTCATATTACGGGGAAATTAATAGGTGCTGAAATATTACTCGGTAACTTCCATAAACGTCAACTTAATCATACCATTGGCCGACTTTTCTACCGAATGACCCTTCTTACGAAGCCTGTCAATCAGGTTATAGTAAGTGCCACCAATGCTTTCTGTTACGTCTGCCATACGACAACCCTGTTCAAACATGGCAGCCGCAGCAGCATTCTTTGAACCAATAACAAGACCCCATTTATCGACTTGGAAATTCTCAATACCCAGTTGAGGGTCCACTGGCGGGTGGTCCAATTTACGGGCAGGCGCGCCTTTAGGGCGCCGCTTCGTATCCCCCCTATCGGCTTGTGTTTTTGCAGGCGGGGGTTTGACAACCGGGCCATTTGTATCCACGACTTCTACATCATCCCACACATAATCGCCGCTTTTGTCATCCTTATGAATTTTGGCAACAAATTCAGGCAACTTCTTACGTGCTCGCAGCGAGGTAATGGCAGCATTGGACCAAATAGCTGCATCAACCGAGAGGGAATCAAATTCCTCATCGGTCATAACATCAGTTTTACGGGCTACTGCCGCCAAATAATCCTGCCTAGAATTATATTCACGGGCCTTAAACTTAGTGGTGGCAAGCAACTCTTGCTCAATAGTCTCAAACTCAGGCATAAAGCAGTTCCCTTAATTTGGTTTCATCTGTTAGAAGTTCGTCCGGCAATTCGCCAATTAATGCCGTCAAATATCCATTATTTGTCACTTCCCCAATACGTCCAGCAAAGACCTGATATATATCAGTAGAAACTGGCATTTCAACAGAATTTTTTCTACGGGTTTTCCTGCAACTCATATCGTGAATTTTGTTGATTAATGCCCGCTTATAGTAATTGAAGAATTGCAAGGGATCAACAATTCTGGGGTAGGTTTCTACTAATTTATTGAATACCAACCAAGCCTCCTGCATCAGGTCTTGTTCTTGGTATAACCTATCCACTCGCCAGCCGTGATTTCTAACATATTTCTTGGTCCACTTTTGATATTGCTCATTCCACTCTGGCAGCCAGAGTTTATCTGCACAATCTCGTTTCATTTGGGATTTCCTCAAAAGCTGAGAACACCCGTTTGAAACAAAATTTGATTAGACGCAATACCTTTCTTTTATCAAAGTTTCGACCTGATCCCGGCTTAACATTCCAGGGTCTTTAATGCCGTCAGGTAGGCCCCCCATTGAAGCTCGAGGTAGCCAATCCAACAGATTAAAGGCAGGTTCCACAGCATCACTATCAAGTAAAATCACCGTTTCTTGAAAACGCTTTGAGATTTCAGATAAGAGCAGAATCTGTTCAATAGTAATGGAAGTACCAAACACAGCAACAGCACTGGCCCCAAGACGATAGCCGAAAAAATCCAGCTTAATAGCATCGAATGGCCCTTCTGTGATGAACAACAGTTTACCGGGCGAGACATCGTCGTTCAACACCGTGGTTTTGATGGCATTAGAAGTGGACAGATAACGTGGGGCATTAATTGGATCTGTAATGGCTCTGCCAGTCCACGCTATTAACTTTCTATTTTTATAGACAGGGATTATGATCCTATCTTTCCATTTACCCACATTGCAACACTGCAAATTATAAGTAGTGGCAACTTCTATCGGATTATCCAATCCTCGATTATAAAGGTAATCATAAAAGCGGCCAGAAGCAGAGATAGCTTGAAATTCGCTAGGAAATATAAGATTTGGTGCAGTTTTTTGGGAATTAGAACCAGCAGTATCAGAAAGAGTACCAAGCAAACCAGATAATATATCTGGCAAAGAATCCGGATCAGGCGCATCATACTGTTCTAGCGTCAGCTTAGCTTGATTGTAGGAGCACCCTAGCAGGGCCACAATTAGCCGTACCGGGCTTTTCCCACGGTGTTCGGCGTTCCGGTGACAACCCCATGCCGTGCCGTCTAGTCGCAACCCCATGTGCTGGCTCGGGTCGTCTGATCCACACATGGGGCAACGAATGCTGATTTCATTTTTCTTAGTATTCGGGCCAGATGTTACGTAATGGATGTTATAATCAGCTAGAAACTGTACCCAATCCATTAATACCCACGTCCGGGATTATCACAATAACCTTGGCTATCATAATGCCAGTCTTGGCGACTGAATGCAGGCACAATGGTACCCTCTTGGTACCATCCTCCCATTAGACAGCCGTCATACAAATATTCAAACTTATGAACATCTGCGTTATACCGAATATCTTTTATATAGAAATGGTGATCCTGATAAGACCCGCAGTAAACTCGCATGTAATCCCCAATTTTCCATTTGGGCTTTTCTTTTCCTACGTATTCCGTCGTTTGTGTTTTTGTTACAGTTTTAATTTCTTTCATCCACATAAGCTCCGCGTCAGTTTATCTTTATAATACTCAGGGAAACCACGTACTGCAATTCGCTTAATATCTTTGGCAAACAGCTCCCACAGCATAGTTTTGATGTTCTCACGCTCTTCATCGTCAATGTCAGTATGAATTTCTTTCAAGAGCGGACCGATATCTTTAGGAGAATCTGTTAATTTTCCAGCATCACGTAAATGCTGGATAGCTTTCTCCCATCGTGGTTTGGCACAAAAAGCTTCGCCAATCAGAGTTAGTTTGTCCTTTCCTTCTCCTTTTGACCACTCAACTTTGTGTTTTTCCTTAAATTCAGTGGAAACTACCTTAGCTGACAATAACGGTATTGGGATGCCCCCAATCATAGCGGTTTTGGCGTAATTCTTGATTACTATGCCTTCTCTCTGTGCCAGACCAAGATGACTCTCTTGGTTAACGAAGCTCATTAGCCATTCATAACGGTTCTCTGGTGCCCCACCTTCAAAAAGGACTGGAACTACTTCGCAGCCAAATTCCTCCGCATACCACCATCTTGCCTGCGCAGGGGTACATAACGCGGCAATAGAAGAGGTTACCCCGAATAGCATGATATTGCCACGCGGAACACGTTCATAAGTCAAAGTATTGTGCCGTGGCTTCTGCAAATATTCAGCATGAAATACAATGCCTTCGGGCAGCTTATCTTCACAACTTCGGACAAAATCCTTAGCTGCCTGAAACATCTTGTTGTTATCTTCATAGAAAATTTGTGCGCCTTTAGAGCACATATAAACATGGCCTTGAAGGCGGCCGAAATTAAACTGAGAACCGTCGATTTTCTCAGTAATTTCAACCGGTCCATCCCAAATTTCAGATGAAAACTTATCACCCAAAGTGAAGATTTTAGGAAATGCGGGGATCATTTATTCATCCATGTAGTTGGATTACGCGGATAGCTTTTGCCTCGGGTAAGATAAGGCTGGTACCTATGAACTGGCTTGATAAGGGTTTTTCCCTGTCCGAGGAACCACCACTTCGGCCCCCAAATTTCCTTATTGATTCTAAGGCATTGAGTGCGTCGCGTTACACGATATGATGATGCTAATCGTTGACGTTTAGTCATTTAATTCATGCTTATCCGGTTGTCACACACAGCCCTACATCTTGTGTTGGTCGCGCGATTCATTGGAGCGCCTCACTGGCGTTAGGTGTGAGATATCCAATCTGGTCACTTCTGCAACGCGGGCAGCGCAGCTTGTCACCCGCTATCAACTTGCCGAGCCTTCCAGCCCAAGAGCAAGTGGCGCACGTAATCGTGCGATCAAGACAGTCGGGTTTTTCAAAATCTGGATCGGGACGTGGGCCAATCATCGTCAGCGCTCCATTTTCTGCCAGATGCGGTCGAGGATCGTGGCCAGCGCCGGGCATTCGTCGTCAATCATCGACCGAAAGTCGTTCGGGACGGCCTCCCAAGCATCCAGCAACGGGCCGATCAGCGGCATAACCGCCTCGCGTTGCTTGCGGCGTAGCTCATTTAGTTCGGCGCTCGGGTTCAACATCTAGTAGGTCTCAGCGTTTGTGTGAGTTAACCGGATAAGCATGATTTAATTGGTTCTCAATCTAGGCATCCATTTAGCTTTAATTCCTGATTTCCCCTTAAAGTATTTCTTAGCGTAGGCCCATGCTGCTTTTTCCGATTCAAACTGAATTATCTCGTTGTTAGCCGTATAAGTCAATAATTCATGGCCTAGCTTAAGGTACCAGAAACCGCCTACATCAACTGGTTTAGGGATATCATCCCTAGTTTCTCCAGGAATAAATCCGCTCATTTTCTATCCAACAGTTCGCGCAACGTATCGCGGCCTTCATTATTGTTTTTCAAGATCCGATGATCGTAGGTGCCATTCATAAGCAAATCAATGATCCACACACGCTTCTCTTGCCCCGGCCGCCAAATACGTCGCTCTGCCTGTTGTCTATCGATTGCTGAATCGGGCTGTTCAAAGAACGCAGCATAATTAGCGATTTGTAGATTAAGTGAGCTAGAACCGGATTTATCATTGAGAAGTAATACACGGCATTTAGCATTGGTTTTGAACCGACGCAATTCATTGATGGGATCCTTCGTCAGGCCATAGACACGGGCATGATCAACCTTCATCTTATCTAGGCGTTCGCTGATCAATTTATTCGTGTAGATAAAATGATGGAAAACCACCATTTTGCTGTCAAATGGCATATCCTCAATTAGTTGTTGCAAAGCATCCAATTTAGGATTTTCATCGAAAGCAATTTGAACTCGGCTGTCATCTTCCCCCTTAAAAGTCATAAAACCGGAGGCTAATTGCCTGATTTTAAGGTATTCTGAATTTAGTTCCTGATAGCTGCCCCCTACTGCTCGCAGCTTCTCAAATTCAGCAATGGCTTTAGTGGAATAATTTAGAATACCATCATGTGGCTTGATATGAATTGGTTGCCTGATCATCTCAGGCATATCGGCAAATTCATCAATGCTATATCTAATCGACCGATTCTTGATTACTGTTTTTAATAATGGCAGAAGTTTCTTTTTGAACTTGTATTCAGTACCGCCAAACCAACCTGATTTCGCGGTAAAGAAAGCTTCCCTATATAAACCTAATGTTTCCCCCAATGTTTCGCCAAAATCAATTAGATTGAATTGTGGCCATAAATCGAGAAGGTCTCGACCGAACGGAGTTCCGGTAAGCCCTACCACATACTCAGATTGTGCTGAGATTGCACGGCATATACGATAGGTAAGGCTATCATGAGATTTACAACGATGAATTTCATCACAGATTAGAGTATCAAAACCAGTAAATGTTTTCCTGACAAATTCAGGATTGATGGTGAGTTTTTTCTTCCCAGGCTTTTTTCTCTTCTCACCCAGCATGGCTACAGCACTGGCGTAGCACATGACAAAAAGATCACCATCTTGTGTAGTCAAATCCTGGTAATTTTGTTCTGTGGTGCCATACAAAGGCACACATTTGAGGTCTGGTGCATGTTTCGCCGTCTCCTCAATCCATGTCTCAATGCTGGTGATGTAGGGTACAAAGACTATTGCTTTAGGTTTGTCTCCCCTTTGTTTGCGGTAACGTAAAATCGTCAACGAAATCAAGCTCTTACCGCCGCCCATGTCAACAAAGATCATGAACCGCTTAAGCTCTAAAATAAGCAGGAAACAAACAAGCTGATGCAGCCACAAACCATCCAACTGCGGCTTTAGCTCTAGCTCATTTAAGACGCTTAAGATTTCTTCTTTGTTGTATTCTTTTATATAATCAAAAGAATCAAGTTTGCGCGCTAGAAATGCATCAACTATAGATTGATTAATCATTCTTCATTTAGCTGCACAACAAAGATCATAAATTGTTCTGGCGTCAACTCAGTTTCATTTTCATGATCTACATCCATACAAATAGCTTCCCCGAATTTAAAACTCTGGCAAATCTCAGCGTAATCAAGACGCTCACCGTAGAAACGGTCAAAATGACCATTAGGATGCCGCTTCATGGCACAGAAAAATTCTGTGCCCTCTACTGTGTAGTTAGAATACCCAAAATCAAATAGGCACCCAAACTTGCACCGTTCACAGTTTCGTGCATCACTCATCCTCTGTGTCTCCTTCTGTTGGTAGTAAATTGAAGTAATTCCCTTTCAATACCGCAGAATCCACCACAAAGTTACCTGTGCCGTAGTTCTGCGATATCACTACAGTCAGGTTATCTGCATCATTGCGCCCCGCCCCCACCGTCAATCTAGCCAATCCTAGATCTTTTTCAGCCCGTGTCTGGCTGAATGTGATCGTAGTATCGGCGTGCATTATTTTGCTATACGCTTCTGCTACGTTATCGATATCCACTTGTTTCGCCTTATTTGCGCCTCTATGCGTTTGGCTAACCGCAGCCACAGCCATGTTGCGCCTGACTCCAATACCTCTGATATCTTTGTAAATCTCATCTAGAGCCCACCGTGGGTTGTTTTTGTCTATCTTCATCAAGTCAGGATAGTCCAACACAAGTAAATCCGGCACGAAACGTTCCGTAACCTCTAAATTATCCAAATAGGCGTTAAGTTGAGGAATGGTTAAACTTCCAGTTGGGAATTCCTTAACGTAAATATTTCGGAGATATCGTGTTCCGAATTTATCGATTTTGGCTTCAAGTTTTTCACGAATGTTTTCATCTTCAAAAGCCATGGCTGGCTTCAATTCGTCATCATCTAAACCAGTAATCTGCCCCAGTTCATTGGTACCAATCTTTGTAATTCTGAACTTTTCCCGTCGTTTAGAAATTGAAAAAAATGCTTGATAATACCGCTGCGCTGTTCTAGCCTCACTCAACTCCAAAGTAACGTGAACTACTTTCAAACGATGCACCAACGCCATCTTGGCTAAATGCATGAGACTCCATGATTTTCCTGCCTTAGTGTTGGCAATAAGCAACCATAGTTCTTTTCGTGTAGGGCCAAATCCACGCTTATCTAATTCAGCAATTCCAGTAGGAAAACACTGATTGGATAAATCAAGGAAATCCAGGGCACGGGATTTGTCATCAAGGCGGAGCCCCGGATCAAATAGATTAAGTGATTGGTGGCGGGCTTTTTCAAGTAGCCGCTCTGCTTCCTCAATACTTTGTTCTGTATCCTTTTGTAGCGCCTTAGCTAATTCAATAGCAACCCCTCGCAGTGCTTGCCTGCGGTTAAATACCTCCAATTGCCCCATGACATATTCAGCATTGATATTCTGCTGAGCATCGTGCAGGGCAGTTAAAACATCTGAATAGAATTCAGCTTCCCGCTTCTCGCCGTTTAATTTATCAGCAAGAAGATCAGCTATATGATCTTTTGGTGGCTTCTTATAGCGATCGATATAATCATAGATACGATTGGCGAGCAGTTTATACTGCCCGCCAAACAATTCCACCCCAATTGCATTTCTGATGATAGATGAGTGTTTGTCATCAAATGCAAGGAGTGTGATCAGATTTTCCTGCAACACTCCAAGCATTTTTTATTCTTCTGGTTTAGGCCGGTCATCAAATTGTGTCATGCCACGCATTTCATACGCAATTAAAAATACGACGCAACAACCCAAATGCCATAAATGAGACATTTTGGTTTCTTCATCTAAATCGCCAAACAGGAAACTCTTATGTGTCGGTAATTTCCCCTGCCACCATGCCCACGCATGACGCATGGTGGCACCAAACACTCTTCCCCAAGAAATGCCCTTTTCCCAGTTGCGACTGGCATACTTTTTTGCCCCGAAAGTCAAGACCTGACTTATGGCAAAAAGGGCATCACCAGGAAAAAGTTCAATTCTTACTTTATCAGAATCCCATTTAGCGCCTTCAAGGGGTTTTAGCCCTACCGCTTTATGATCGGCAATTTTCTTTGCTTCTGTCATAAATGGATTTTCCAATATCAAGCAGGGCTTCAGTGGCATAAATGATTTTATGCCCTAATGCCCTAGCCAGTGCCCACTCTGCTTGGGCTCCTTTAGAATTCTCCCAGCCGGGCAGCATGACAATTGTATCTGCATGAAGGCAGATATACTCTGTATCCGCAGCTAACGCCTCGCGTAGGGAGAAACCAGTATGAGCGATATCTTTTATATCGCCTGTAGCACTTTTGAACACATCTTCCCCGTGCATCTTAACATCACGTTCAGCCGGATTAAAGACTTCGTGCCCATTGCTGCGGTAAAAGGCCGCAACGTAATTAAATGCCGGGAAATTGAATGCAGGAATCGACTGCATTGGCCCGGCTAC
This sequence comes from Candidatus Angelobacter sp., assembly GCA_035710845.1. Classification (GTDB taxonomy): domain Bacteria; phylum Acidobacteriota; class Terriglobia; order Terriglobales; family Acidobacteriaceae; genus Angelobacter. Next base: position 83,113 of record DASTCT010000326.1, on the reverse strand, counting down.
ATAAATTCGCAATTTATCTAACTTTCCATAGTAAAAATGCAACAAGGCAACTGATTGCAGCACAGCTCCACGATAAAACCGGAGCTTTGGAAATAGTAAGTGCAACAATTAGATTAAGTAAAGCAGATCCTAGATTAAGCCATATAAGAACAATGATAGCGTTTCCTAAGCCATTTACTTAACCGAAGCTAATTGATTGGCGGTAGCTGTGGCTTTACTGGCCTCGGCACTGGCCGCACCAGCAGCGGCGGTGGATGCGGCAGCGGCCGTAGCATGGGCGCTGGCTTCTGCTTGTTTCGTAGCAGCGTGTGCCTTCAATCTCTCCCTGATAGCCGCAATATCAGCAACGATAAGATCATACGTATCGGCCTTAAGTGTAGAAAACCAACTCATTTTAATATCCACTTTTAATTTAAATCGCGTGGTGCCAAGGACGGTTACAATCCTTGGTTTAATCGCACCAGCGCCTTTCGTTTCGGTTATGCCAGAACCACTCAATGCCTTTTATACGTCGCTAACCATTTTTCCGCAATACTTTAAAATTATGAACCGTGCCTTTTAGAATTGTCATTCGCATGGATGCTTGTCCATCGGCTGATAAATTCTGAATAATGCGGTAAGCACGTTTATCCTCACCAATCAGCCATCCCACGCTCTTGATCAACATGGTGCAATCGTCGGCACCAGCTTCCTTTACATCCTCCCAATTATCCTCACTGTAATGATCCTCCCACTCAAGCAATACAAGAGGGTATTGAGGGTACTTAGCCATCAGGCTCTCCATTTCCCGTCTTGCATTGTAATAATCGAGCGTTTACCGTTGCTGTATGTCAAAATGTGAGAAGCAGACCAAGTATGCGGACCACGAAGTAAGCGTCTGCTAGGGCCACATACACCACAGCTATAGGTTCCATCAAGAATAGCAGCCGTATGATCATGGCCTTTATTTATCTTAGTGCCAAGACGAGAAAGAGCAACAGTAGAGCCGCGAGAACCATTGGACCCACGGTGGCCGTGCAATCCGCACTCAATTCCACCCATTTGGGTACATATTTTAAATGAGTCCCCTTCCGGGATAAAATTAATCTCGGCCAGCCCACGTTTGTCATTCTCCTTCAAAACATATTTGAAAACGGAAAAGTTCCAATCCCCACCACGCACAGCTTCCAAATAAGCTAAATTCCATCGATGATACGCCTCTGCATTCGTCAAATCATCAATTGGCTTCTGTAACCACCGCATCAGCCATGGGTTATCATGATTGGATTCTATCACATGACTGCGGCACCAGTGCCGTTGTGAAGCTCGTAAAAACTCACACGCCTGCCTGACCTCTTTAACTACGTCTAATTGACCGTTAACAAAGGATTCATAGCGCTCCAAAGGCTTATTTTCAAGCCAGTGATTGATGGATTCACCATCGAACAGATCATGGAAGAATTGATGCTGTGGCTTCAATTCATCTATCATCCCACCAGTATCATACAAATCCATCGTAATGGGGTCTAACCCCCAGGCTGATTTCGCAATGGCAGGGTCTAGTTGTGCAGTATGAATATCCCCCCAGGTTATAGCTTCCACCTTTTTACCGGGGCAAATCCGGCCGTGTTTTACTTCTGTATCCAGATCCTGAAACGATCCGTCTTCGGTGGCATTTAATTGCCGGCAAAAATGCCGGTTTTGTTGGTCAATTTCCAGTAATGTGGCACCAACCACATGGTGGAAGCTTGCTTTGACCCCGGCTTTCGTGGGGGTATAATTCTTGACCGTGCAACACCCCGTCGTCATAATGATGGGCGGTTGCTGCCCCGGCATCGTAGGCACAGTCTCTAACTGGACCTTGGCGTGGGGGAAAATACCCCAATGCCCTTGGGTATAAGATGTTAGCCCTGATAGGGGTCTCACTGCCGTTGGCAAGGTATTCATTTCAGCGCAAAATAAAACGTTGCCCAGTGCCACGCGCTCAAAGGCTAGGTAAGGGTGCAAGTCAGCCGCAAACGCATTGCGGCGCGTTGTATGGTCAGTGAAAGCGCCAACGTTGTAAGTAAAAGGGCCTATTAAAATCTCGGCCCCTATATGGGCCGCATAGGCGTGCAGGTTTTTCCAAAACGGCTTATATATCTCGGTTTCGTTTTGGGCGCTGGTCAGCAACCAGCGTCTAGTTCGCTTAGCCAATTTGCCGTCCTAAAGGGTGAAATTACCCTGTCACAGCACGCTTGTTCGCTTGATAAAAGAATCCGGTAAAAGATGCAAACTATGCCTGTTTGTGCTGTTCTAATAGTTCTTTTCGTCTTAATCTGTTTAATGAAAACATTAAATCATTCAATCGCTTAAAAGTACGAATCTTGCCACTTTTCCTATCTATAATAGTGAATGGTTCTTTAGGTGCGTACTTGATCTGATAACGTGATTTAGGTTTCATCTTTACCAACCCGTTATTTCTTCAAAGCCAAGATCGAGTATTTTGTATATACAGCGCCTACAAAGGAATTTCGTAACTAACTCCCCCATTGAAAAATAGCTTATTTTCTTAACTGGCCACCGATAACATGGAAGCATATGAGGGATTTTCTTCCCTTTGTGATCTGTTGTGTTAGTACAGTACCAGCATTGACAATAAGGAGGGGATGGCCAATCGGTCATGTTGGTTCTCCCATTCTGACTATTTTTCCCGATGTTAGTCGTGTCACGAAGTCAACACAGGTGACACCAATTACAGCTTTATCGGCTGCATAACGCCACACCATTCCATCTTTTTCTTCAGCATTATGCGCTGGTTCGTCACTTATGGTGACGTATAGGACATCACCATCCTCATCGTATGTCACCCTCATTTTTAAGCTTCTCCAACACGGTTTGTGGTGTCTCTTTTATGCAGAATTGAGTTCCGGATTTAAGGATAATTAAAGCCTGTGCGTTGCTAGCACAAACTGACATATCCTTAGGATTAATTATTGCTGCTATCTGGTCCCGAAGAACCCATACCGGGTTGCCGTTGAGCAGTGTCAGGAGTAGGAATAAGGACTTCATCAATTACCGGATCGGCACAATCGCCCTCGCAGCAATGAACCCGGCCGCTACCACCACAGGATTTGCAGAATATATCATGCCCAAAACACTTCTCACACAACATCTTTAACTCATCTGTAGAAATGCAGAATCATAATAATGCTGACTAAAAAGATAGCCAACGTAAATGGCACGATATTATCCCTCGTCATTTCGGTGCCCCTTGCCCTCGGTATGGTTTGAAATTGCGCCGCTTATGCTTGTTCGTTGGCCGTGAATTCTTAGAACGGCCAATGCTGGTGCGCTTTTCCCCTTTATGATCAAAGGTTTGTTTAGGTTGTTTCTTATCGCCTAAAGCCATAATGCTGCATTTCTTTTATAATGTTGTGGAAACGTTCCGCTTTAATTTCGTACACTTGCTCCGGTGAGCGGGGCACCTGATACTCACTTTTGTCAATCTTTGCAATGGTTTCCCATGCATCCTGGTCGTGGTGATATATCTCTAGCATCATCCACCCATCCCTCATTTGGCAACACAAAACCAATGGCCTGAGTGCGCGATTGCTGTAACCCCGGCGTTCTCGGGCCTTGCCCATATCCCGTATACGGGCAGTCTTTTTTCTTATAATCCCGGATCGGCTTGCCGCTTGGATGATTTTTCATTTATTTCCACCAGAATGCACAAACCAACCACGCGAGAAAATACAGAACACCAAGAAACACAAAAGCTAATATAAAAGCACTAATCTAATCCAAGGAGCCCCACGGCACCCAATGGGATGCACCATTGCAGATATTGTAATAAGTCGTACCCCCAATTGAATTGGCGGATTGGATGCAGTTACTTAAATTTCCATTAATTGTTTGTTCCATTTCCAGTCTCCGGTTTTTGTAAAAGACCTTAGCCCGTGAGTGGAGAGACTGGTGGCCAGTTATTCCTCGGCAGGGGCCACTCCGCGGAACAGATCTTAGGTCTGTTTCTGCAACTTCCGTTGCTTCTTCAGCCGCAAATATACCGAGCCAGATGTCGCCTGCACATCTCTCCGTTGGCGACCCACGGGCTAAATTCTCCTATTCTCCTAAGATTTTCAATTCAACAAATCCGATAGCACCCTCTAAATACCCTGGAAAGGCATCGTTAAATAACTTAGGAAGCTTCTGCAAGCTCTGGCAAATGGTCAATTTTATAACTGGTGCATTTATATGTCGCAGATCGGCCACAATCAATCTAACGGAATAATTCATCAGAGCCAACGCCGTTACCCGGCTACCCATGGCGCGGCTGAAATGCTGCTGTAAAAAGGTTAATGCCCCTGGCGCACCCTTTTTGAAAGCGGTTGCCGTGCGCCCTGACCAGCCACCTATACTGCCGTCATAGTCATTGATACAATGACGCAGTAATGCCTCATGGTTGCCTGTACCCGTTACCGGGACGTTTATGGTGCCGTGGCTCAGCAACGCATCAGCGGCAAGTTTTATGGCATTTAGATCGGTTTTATTGAGTGTGGGCAGGGTAGCTAAAATCTCATCTTTTTTCATTAGATGAATAAACCGAAACCGGTTCCCATTTAATATGGGCGGCCCATGATACGAAAATAAAACCGCCAATTACAATAAAAACACCAATCATGACACCGAACGCAAACTGCTGATCATCCCTGCCGGTTCTTATAGCACACTCCTCAATTTACCGACCATACGAAGGCTACCATTCCCCACGTCAACAGGGCTACGTTCTCAAGTAGCCAACAATTGAACAGCAAGCCGGCAATAGAGCGCAGCTTATCGCCTGTGCCACTGACCCGCTGTGCCATGGGGCTAGTTACGAATGCCAGCACACTTCCACAAAAGGTGGCTACCTCGGTGCTGGCAATCAGGTGAAACCATTGCATCTTAGTCATTGTGCAGCCTCCAAATCTATAAGATGCCACGGCAAGTCGGGGCACGGTGCCCAGGCTATAATTCTGTTTTCTTCAATTGTGACGTATTCTCCAGTCGTTAATCTGCTTACAATCCACAGGCGTTTATGTTTCCTGTCATCCCACCTAATAGCGAGAATATTATAAGGCATGTTTGGTTTAATTCCGTTTACGGCTTTAGATTTTACAACAGCTAAAATCTGTTTCGAGCCGTCGTGTGGGGCAGTTTCTATGGGTTGCCAATTCATGATCGATCCCTCCAGCCCCTTTTGACTATAGAAAGGAACATACCCAGGCAAAAGAACAGGGCAAACGGTATGGCGGCTCCCTCCAAGAATTGCAACCAATTGCTTAGGTCTGACATTTTATTTTCTCCTCTTTTCATCTTCTCGAATGGCTTCTTCGATTATATTGACACATACGGCTGCTGCCGATGTAGCCAACATTTTTAGAGTTTCATCAACTCTCATAAAAGGAATTCCAGGTCTTTGCTCAACATAGCAATCTAAATCTGCAGATTTCCAGGCTGCTAATATAGTATCGCGTATCTCTTCCACGCATTTTACCTTCTCCCTGAGAACTTGGTTTTCAGGTTTTGGACGCTTAGTCATTTGATTTTCCTCAGATTATTGGGGCCGGGTAGGCCCCTCACAGATGTAGAGGCCAACATTGACACAGTTGCATTTTGGACAACGCAAAGCATCAGCAAGCGTCAATTGGCCGTATAATCCAACCCAACCGCAGCCACGGCAACCACATGCCCGCTGCAATGGATCGGGTCTTGGAACTAAACTGGGTTGTGATTCTTTATTCAACTGGTTAGGTTTTCAAGTGTAACATCTAGGATTTCTTTTAACATCTAGGATTTCTTTTAAAGTTGGATTATCCCGTGGTACATCACCAGTCTCCAATACGACTCGTGAACATTTATCCAACGATGGCTTTAATCGTTCTGCAACTCCCAGCCATTTCAATATCCAATCGTCTTTGTCTTTCGCACGCCAAGCATGGATAAAATCAGTCAACCCCTCTTGCAATACAGCTCGCTCATCAGCATCCAAAATTTGGATATCCATGATATTCAACCTTTCTTTTTGCCGGATTTCTTCAGTGGTTTGACTACTTCTGGTTCTCCAATTTCTATAACAACTCGGTGTGCACCCATCAATTTCGATAACAAGCTGGCATAGGCATTATAAGTATGCCTATATATATTTCCTGAATACTTACGTTTCTTGGCCCCCACAGCATTTATAAGTTTTAATAACTCAGAAAGCGTTAAGAATTCAATCTGCATCACTTTGTCTCCTTCTTAGCTGATATTATGACCGGCCTGTGTTTGTCAGTTCACGGCACGGAAGTGGTAGGTGGCCTGTAGCCCTTCCACCATCTCCAAATTCTAATCAGGATTTTCATCATGGTACTCTATTACAATTCTGTAATCCCCAACCAGCTTATATCGAATAGCTTCCCGCTCCGAGATTAAGTCCGCATAAATTTTCTTTAAAGAATTTGACATTTCCCCAATATAATTGTCTCTGTCTCGTTGTAGATAGATTACAGAGTAATCTATTGCCGATTTAACAACTCTGCTTTCTTCAGCAGTTAAGATTTCTATTCGCATTTTCTGATCCCTCTGCGGATTTCACGTCTTGTTAGTTTTCTGACTAACTTGGTAGCGGGCCAAACCGTGAGATTTTACTGCCTCATTGTGTTATGAATCCTGTTATGACACGGACGGCAAACAGCTACTAAATGATGTAGATTTTCAGAACCTAAAGATTTGTAGGTTCTGTGATGCAGATCCAATGGGCAATCTGATGCCTCACAACAATAACAGTGCTTAGCTAGCTTAGATTTCCAGAATCGTTTCCTGGTATTTTGCCAATCTAATGATTGAATATAATCTCGGTATTTAGATCGAGCTAATTTCTTTGTCTTTAACATGATTTAGCTATTTATACTCCAAACTCGGTTCAAATGCTGGCAGAGTACACCCTTCATCTAAGAAGGGTGATATATACTACTCCAAACTTCGGACTAAATGCCGACGAGTCTATCCACTTTTATATAACTTCTGCTAGAAGTTATGCTTCCAAGAGCTGGATAATTAGTACGCTCTAGAGGGCTGTAGAAACGATTCCCCGTTGTAACCCTTTTTAACTTAGAACCCGACTGTGCATTTCCGGACAAAGGAAATGGGCGATTAAATTCTAAGTTCCTCTCGATTAAAGAGGTGTTTTAGACTTTCCTTAGCCGGTCGCTAGTTACCCTAGCTTCCACCTGTTGGCTACGGTCTTCAGACCGCATAAGGCTGACCCAAGAAGTTTTAAGGAAGGAGTTGACTAAGGGAGCTAGAATCAGTAGTGTTGCTCACCTTAGTCCACGGTTCCTGATACGCCCTTCGTGGATTCGCCGGAAGGAAGCTAAGAACTTCCTTCCGGCATTTGTTTAATGATGCCTTTAAAGGCTTAAGTTGTCAACGCAATCCTTTACCTAGCTCCTCTTTAGTACCAAGGAAGCGGCAATATTTTACCATGCCCAAAGCTATTTCATGCTCGGGATAGCCATCACGCCGCAAGGTATCCTCAAGGCTTTCACCTTTGAGGGGTTTGTACTCTTTGGGGAAGCCATATTTCCATCCAGATGGTGGATCGTATAACATCAGTTTTGCCCATCAAAGAAACCGGAACTGTTGTGTTTTCTATCTCCATGACTTGGAACCGTATTTCGCCCACGGAACTGTGCGCGCTTGCATTTGGGGCAGATACGGTTGCCTACCCAATCACTCATGAATGGCTTTCTGCACGAAATGCAGGGCCGCTTCTTACGTTCCTTATCAATTGGCTTGGGTAACGGTTTGTAGCTTTCTACCCATCTCCCACTGCGGTAAGTAACCAGGATAGAAATATCGTTGATTACCTTTCTTCGGGTTTGTCCTTCTTTAGAATCAGCTCGTTTCTTTTTCATTGTATCTCCGATAAAAAGTGCCCTAGCGAGCATGGGGACCCGCTAGGGCTGGTGGTCTTGCACAGTTTCACGGGCCTACGACTCACGTTTACGTGTGGGGAACCCGAACTGTGCCCTGTAATGCCTTGGTTGCTGTTGAGGAAATGTCGCGAAACTCAACAGGCCGCACATTCACCCAGCAATCAGAACCTTTGATAGTGCCCGATTAGGAACTGACTACTTGACCACCATGGTTGTGGGGAAGTACCGTCCCCACACGTAACTCAAGAATTAGGCGCGGGCTAACCCCACCGGGATCACCAGAAGGGTTTAATCTCTTGCTGTACCCCCGCGCAGCACAGCCGTATCCATTTATTTTAAGCCGCTGCCGACAGTTCGGCGACGCCAGAATCCCAGCATCTAACGGCATAGCTGACCACAATGGCAAACGCCAGCTACCTCTTAAACTCTGAACAAGAGTGAGCTTGGATGTAAAACTATGTCACCATAGTTTCGGCCCCACCTAAATGGGTGCTGACATCCGATCCAAGCTCACTCTTGTTCAGAGCCTTTGTCGTGACTTGCTGAGCGGCTTTGGGCTAGGGGCGGTCACTTTACCGCCTAACCGCGTAACAGCCGCCAGCAGGCATTTATGGTCATTTAAAAGGGCATTCAATAGCGCCCTTTTAACCCGCACTGTACTACCGCCCTTTTGGGCCAGCAAGCACACGTCGTAATAAGCTTCGATGTTAGTTTGGATGAGTATAATATTTTGTGTTTCTGCTTTTGCCATATTAGCAACGTGTTGGTCACTTCCAAAGTAGTGATAAAGTTCTAATTCAGTAGTCATTCGTTTGCCACGCAACATGACAGGCTAGTTCGGCCTCTTTGGCCGAACTGTACGGCCCCATCAGTTCCCCAGGTGTTATCTCGTAGTAATAACCATAGAGGGGGTCATCTTCATCATCACAATGAAGAGTATTAGTGACGGGGTAGTAGTGGATATTGGCATTTGGTGCAGCCATGCACATTGAACGTTTACCCCCTATTTAATTGCGGTTCCGGGCTGATGCCTCGGACGAAGCTGCTGCTTTCACCCTCAACAGCATAAATAAGGTACGCCCGGTTGGCCTCATTCGCCAGCTTTTTCGCCAAACTTTCAGCCGATTTTAATGTTTGGCACTCGTGCCGCTCATAACCCCATGGCGGCGGCAGTTTTCGAACTACTGTGAAATAATCGGCGTTGGCCTGTATCCATTCATCCCTATGTTGGGATGAATCGAAATTAATCGGTTTGGGTTGCTTCACGGGACATTACTCGCCATTCCATCCTAGCTAGGATTCCTCTCGAAGGAATTCGCTGCTCACGCTCTTGAATAAGTTGGTGAATAAATGTTAATTGAGCCACTTTAAATTCGGCGAAATTTTTCGCTTTTGAGATGCGCTCATAGTGGAGCTTTATTTGGGTTAATTCAGGGGTATCGGTGTTTTTTCGTTTTATTTTCTTAGTCATCAGCGTACTTCCTCTTTTCTTAGTGGACGAACTATCACTGCCTTATAGAATGTTTTGGTTCCAGCATGATAGAGGATTGCCTTGTGCCCAGGTTCCAAGCAGTGGCTTTGATCCGGCATTTCAATTGGTTCAGATTCAGGCAATTGAGACCATGGACTTTTGCTTTTCATTAGTGCCCCTTTCCAGGAAAAGGAATAACGCCCATTACCTCTTTGCCCAGGCATTTTGCCTCCTCACTGATCATATCTGAATCCAGCATTTTCCTTACACATTTCCTTATGTATTCTTCATGAAAGAAGGGAAGCGTAAGTTCTGTTGCTTCAGGGTGCTCATGATCGCCAAAGTAGTTAATGGCGAAGCATTTTAGTTTGTTACGTTCGTTCATTATGGTCACGACAGATTTGTTGCAGCATCCGTCCCGCCTGCCGGCTTGCGTGCCTAGCTTCGGCACAAGAACGACACATGCCAAAAACCTTGGTTTTATCTAGGGCTTTGCCACAGTCAGAACAGGTCATATTATGACCGCAATTATGACAAGCATTGCCTAAGATAAACGGCTGGTCACAACACGGCGACATTAAATCCTCCTGGTTTTTAGAGACTACATCCTGATTCGGTCGGCTAAGCGGCCGAATCGAGTTGCAGTCCTATCTCGAAGCGAGGTATTTGACTTCGGCACGACCTGCATTTTTCCAGTCAAGCAGGGCAGGGCCACCATCATAATTGGACTTTTCTAGGGAAGCTAATCCCATTTTAGTCCAATAAGGACGCCACGGGCGTACCCAACGGTCCACAAATTCAATGCGAGTAGTGGGATCATTGGTGATTTCAGAAACACGTTTTCTGATTTTAGCCCATTGTTCTTTGTTTGGTGGCTTTCCTTTGAAACCTTCAGTAAAGCCTTCAAACCAAGCCCGGAACTCTTTAAGTTCCATTGTAAGTCTCCTCTCTGTAAATGATGCAAGATTGCATCCTAATGCCATCAGACTCGCTAATGGCATTGAGCCACAATCTATTCTTTATGGCCAAGGAAGTAACGGGTGACTTTTCGGCCACCCTTACCGTCCTCTTTCTCACGTCTGACTGGAAAGCCACGGCCTTCCAGATCTTTGAGCAAGTTCAACTGTACACTATTGAGTGCCGATTTAACTTCTTCAAGTGTGGCCCCCTGCTCCCGTGCATACATTTCTGCCGCACGCGATTTTAGGCTGCCTGGGCGATAACCCCATTCATCCAGTTTGGATGATGTTGGTTCGGCTTGAGTAGGCTTCACCACAGAAACATCAGTTTCTATTGGTTTACCTTCCTCAAGCTGAGCATTGGCAGTTTTGCGCTTCTCAGCACTGGCTGCTGCATCCTCATCGTCATGCCGTGGATGAGCCATTATCTACCCCGCGTCCACGCTGTAGGCTTCAACGTTTGCCCGCATGATCTGAACACCGCTTCGATGGTACAGAACTGCGGGCGGCGTGTGCCGCCATACAGCCAATTGTAGAGGGTAGATGTTGACACATTTGACGAATCATGGATTTCTCTCATGGTCATCCCTGAATCGGCAATGGTAGTTCGGACTTCATCAATGATAGGGTCCTTATCTTTGAAGAGATAAGTATTATATTTGATGAAGCCCCTGGTTCCATTGGAACCGTTTTTACGTTTTGTCGCCACTTCTTACGCTCCTTTCTCAGCTTTGGGGGCATGAATTACATATTCCCCACGAGTGCGCCGGCTGAGAATGCCTTGTTCCAGCATTTGCCGCAGACCATATTGGGCTGCTGCAACCGATACGTGGTTCTTAGCCAACTCACTCTTCAGATCAGTGGCCAATAACTTTTTCTCACCAGCTTTCACCTTTGTAAGGATAAACTGGCGAGTCAGTTCCGGCGCACTGAAATTTCCCGTGACTTCTTTTACCTTCCCATGATCGGCCTTAGCATTTTGCACCGGCCGGACTTGGAGGTTATAGACGTCACCGCCAAGGCTATTGAGGACCTTGGCGAGCTTTTTGTCGTCGACGATGAAATCAACCCTGAACATGGTTTGTCATTCCATTCTGTTGCGGGATGTTGGCATAGTAGCCTTCACCAACAAACCGGACCCTGCCTGATTTCTTCAGGTCATTGAGCGATTTGTTGATACTTTGCGGCGAGAATTGATGTGCCACAAAACTATCCATCAACTCTTTTCGTGAGAAAGCTCGGTTGCCAGAAGTTAGAATTTGCATAACTAACTTCTTACCAGTCATGCCTCCATTGACAAAACTCCCTCCACGCGCCCTTCGTTTTAATTTGGGGCTCTTGGGGGTGGTGGATGGACTAAGGTCTTTCCCGAGCGACACGCCTGCCAGGAAATCAGTTCCCACCCTGTTCAGAACCGATGAAAGCTGGGTTTCTGGAACGTTGAGTGTGACGACGTAGACTCGTTCAGTCATAGTTTTCTCCTCTCGTGGTGTGGTATCCACACCCTGATAGGCTAGGCTAAGCCAGCCTATCGAGTTGCGGATCACAAATCTCTTTCAATCACTAAGGCTATCTGTTTGAAGGACTTCCCTCTATAATTTAAAGAGGTCAAACCATCGGCTTGGCCTAAAGTCATGCCAACTTTTTTCAAGAAAAAATCAGAAGGTACCCCTACATTCCTGCCAAGTGCTTTCTTCATTTTCTCCTCCTGCGGTTGTCGCACTCCTAGTGGCGCGTTGATGCAGCCCATGCGGTTTCCCACATAGGCTGCATCCCCTCACCACTAAACTTTAAAGACGCTTGACCTGACTTCTCAGTTTAGTGACCGTTGCGCGACCACACGTCGTTCTGGCTGGTCACGATATTGTGACCAGCCTTGGCCGCCTTGATTACGCGGCGAATGACATTCCGCTCCTGCTTGGAGAAAGAATGCCCTTCACGGCTGTAACGGGCAGCACGACGCGCCACATCGACCAGGTCTTGCACCAAGCCATTCGAACCATTGCTGACCGAATGGGTGGGCTGCACCTTCGGCATTATGGTGGAACCGCCGCCGAGAGCCTTGTCGATGGCCGCGTTGATCATCGCATCGATGCGGCCATTGATGGCCTGCTCGATCTTGGCTTGGATATTGCTCATGAGTTCTCCTCCTGTGAGCGGGTTACGTTGCGTTAGGCACCACGCCTCCCTGCAACGGCTGCACGGATTGCAGCCTAATGGGCTAGTATTACGAACTGGCCCATTGAGCCGCAGACCTTATATGGCTTTAATACCTTCTTTAATGGCTCGGCTGATTTGCTTGAAAGAAGCGTAGGTATCATTGGCTTCGGCCAATAAAACCATAGCGTCGTCATTCAAGCCAGCACTAAGTTTCCGAGATAACACATTGGTTTCTCGTTTATTATTACTCCAATCTGTTACTTTAGCCCCCTGGCAACTTGCTAAGACGCCCAAACAGCAGTAACCAACTTTTTTCTTCCCTTGATATGTTTTTTGGATTTCCTGTTTATTTCGATATAGGAGGTCACAGGTTTGTGAGTGACTTGTTAAGGCCCGCAGCCATTTTTGTTTTATAGATTTCTTCATCGAGGCACCCTCTGCCTTCAATGAGGAAATTAAGTCTTGTAGTTTAGAAGCGGAAAATTTCATTGTCATTTTCTCCTCCTGTTTGGTTGCGGAACGTTTCTAAAACGCTCCCTGATGGCGGTCTAATGCTTAACCGCCATCGAGTAGCGTTTGCTACCGCAGACGAAGCATACCTGTTGTTGCTAGGATATGTTGCATGATTTCCTCACAACTGACACCATACTGTTCAAGGAAATCAGCTACTTCATCAGGGTGGTTTTCCACTAGTCTGGACATGGTGGCTGTAGCCCGTGACGTAATATCAAAATCATCTTCATCTCTGAAGTCTCTGATTTTACGAGACGCCGACTGTATGATGTTGGAAGGCAAATACGATTGATGCTTTACCTTACCGTTCTTACGGCCAGTATTGATCTTGGCTACATTGCTGCTGGGAACATACGTCCCGGCAGCAGAACCATTGCTTCGTTGGGTATTGGTTGCGCTAGAACCATGGAACAGTTTGGGCCAACGTAGCATGTTTTCCCACCATTTCATGTAATCTAATCTCAACTCATAGGATTTACGGACAGGGGTGTGCAGCGGCAATTCCTGATAGTTGCAGTATTTGCCATCTGCATCCCAATACCCAAACTCCCCTTTGCGGGGGTAGTTTGTGCCTGGGATCAGCGAGTATTGTTTGGTACCGCAGTAATATTCGCTGTAGCCTCCGCCGTATGATCCATAAGGGTATGGCGCACCGTCTGAACCATAATAGCCACCATCATCGTACTGATAGTTTCTACTATAGTAGCCGTAGGTTTTCGCCGGTTCCTTTTCACCCGGCTTACGCTTATCGACAAGCGCCTTCACATCCAAGTGAATTAGCTTATCTAAAAGCTGAAGCAAGTGAACCACGTCCAGATCTTCACTGCTGGTGTGGGCTGAATTATAACCTACTGACAGGTTGGTGCATTCGCCAATCAAATCAGTGTATTGTGCTGTGTCGGTGAAGCTACCCCATTCGCAGGCTTTGTAGCCTAGCTCCAGTTGGTAGCCTAACGATGCGGCAAATTCATCAGAGCAGCAACGGGTGCCGCTCTGATAGGTTATTATGTCTTGTTTCCCTTTTCTATCCAGTGCCAGGGCATATTTGATGCCCCGCACCAGATCTGGATTGTTTTTGACAAGCCAGCGGGAACCATGACAACCGCTTTCCTCATACCTGTGAAACACGTAGAGGCCTGGAACTTCTTTTAGGATCATCTCCCTCATAAGCCAAACCCCTGCGGCATCATCGGCGCCGAGGCAGTTAGAAGTATCATGCGTTGATACCCCTAACGTGAAGCCGGTTGTGCCCTTCTTCACCACCTTTTGGAAGCCACCAGCACGATGCACTGAATCGGTGTGGCATGACCACATGATTGGTGCATCGCCTATGCGGATAAAATGGTTGCCCTTTTTATCCGTGGTGGTGCCTAAAGGTGAGATGAAGTCAGCAATGAACTTTCGTTCAGTTCTCGACCCAGCCGGACGCCGGTATTGAAGCATGGAGATCAGAGTTGATCCCTGTGCTTCAGGTTCCGGCATGACCACGAGACTGCGTTCTTCAGAGTTTGTCATGACTTAGTATCCCGTACCTGCACCAGGAACTGGGAAGTAAGTGTGACTTACTTCGTTCCCTGAAGATTGAAGCCGCTCCCCCCGCTCCCGTTCACGCCGTAGTTTTTGTGCGGCAGAACGACGGCGTTTTGCAGCAGCTTCTTTCTCAAGACGCTGTTTTTCGTAGTAAGCAGTCACGGCTGCATTGAGATCTTTCTGTGCCTCATCCCACAGTTTGAATTGGTATTTTGACCAATCCTTGCTGGGAAGTTGTCTTTTGGCCAAGATCTGTGGCATATTTGTGCCGTCATTTATGACGGCCCAAATAGGTTTCTCGTAGCAATTTGTGTAGCGGGTGCATGTCCAGTTAGTTCCATCTGGAATGCCCATTTCACAATAGCTACAGGTTTTGCGCTGGTTTTCTTGCCACCATTGACGGTTGGCTACTGTACCATCAGCCAAATAGATGAACTCATTGCTGTCACGCATCCACAACCATTGGTGCGTGAAAGCACATATCCCTATTTGCTCATCGATGTAGATCTTAAGCACGGTAATGGTACGTTTAGATGATTGCAGAACTATGCAATCCTTGCGGAAAGCAATAGATCCACTAACATCTTCACGTACGAGTTCACCGCTACGCAACGCTTTGTCATAACAACCTCGGCAACAATAGATGTCACGTCGACCGTTGACGGAATTCATGATACGATGCGGCATATCCTCATAGCGCTCATTACAAACGCCACAGGAAGGGCGTGCATCGTACACAATCCCATGTTGGTTGCAGCAGAGAACGCCTTCCTTTCGGATGACCAAGTAATTCCCGTCTTCAACCACGTAGCGTGCGGTGCCATCGATAAATGGCGCAACGAAACCTGCTATTGGGCGGCCAGTGTCAGGGTGCTTAGTCTTAGCTGGCTGCTTTGCAAGTTTAGCCCCTTCAAGGGATTCGGTAGGTTTGTACCCTTCCTTCATCAAGGCTAGTTTCAGGCGGTCTGTGTCGCCGTAAATCCGGCTAAAGAGTTTCCTCTCAGGCCAAATCACAACGCGGCCAGTTACAGAGGAACTGTGGTCTAACCCGCAATCGCCAGTGCAACAGCCGTTTTCTTCACAGTAACCACAAGAACGTTTACCGTTTTCCGGTTCCAAGTAGGCCACGGCCAAGTCAGGCCCGGCATACATACGAACTGGATGGCACGGTAAATGCCTAAAGTTGTGGTTCCCATCCATGCAGCTTCTCGGTCCTGCTTTGTAAACACGCTCAATTTCGTCCGCAGTACGGGCTATGTTGAGCCTGATATCTTCATGCAGGATCGAGAAGTATGCTACCCAATGACGAATTTCATCGCTGTCAAGGTAGCGGTTATAGAATTGCTTTAGATAGGCGCCTGGACGTTGCCGGGTTTGCCTGTCAGCTAACCCAGCGGTTTCGTTGGGTGTGTATGCAATCCTCACGTCATTCTCAACTGAGATATGACAATAATGATCGCGCCACACTTTAGAATTCCAGCACCAGTACTCACTGTCCCAGGGTGGGGGGATGTACAGGCCCTCACGGAAGCGTTGTTCTTCACGCTGCCGCCATGAATCGTCCACAATATGTGGCCTGACCTGATACTTCTTCTTAAAGCGGATGCTGAGATAGTTAGCTACCTCATCTGCCTTATCACCGGAATCATAGAGTTCCGGTTCCCGCTCTGGATCCAGTTCAGATTGGCCCCAAAACTTCTTCGTTTCGAGGCACAGAATCTTAAACTTGTGTGCCATTTTCTCTTCTCCTCCTGTTGTGATGATTGATGCTTTGTCAGCATCGGTGACAGCACCACACATAAAGCGGCTGGGGAAAACCGCTTTCCTCAGGAGGAGTTTTTAAACTGTGCAGTGCTGTCGCCGATACTGAGAGGTAGATGAGGGGCATTTGCGCCCCTCAAGATCCTGTAAATTTTAGGAGTAGGGTGATAATGAAAAGTATGCCGAAAGCATACTTTGGCCAGAAAATGCCGAAACTGTTAATGATTAGCAGGGCGGTTGACCAGTCGTGTGACATGGTTCAACCTTTCTGGCATGTTCACGAGCGGCCGACAGATAATTGAAACGTATTACCTGTTTGGCATCGTAGTTGCCTTCCTTCACCACCTGATAGGTAGTGAACTTTCGCGAAGGTGTAGTAACCTTCTGGATCAGGTGGCCGTTTATCTTGTCAATCTGTATCAGCATTTTCTCCTCCTGTTTGGTCATATGAAGCATCAAGTGCTTCCTGATAGGCTAGAGTTGGCACTAGCCTATCGAGTAGCACTCATAAGATTTTGACGTCCGGTGTTTTTGATGGATTGTTTCGCCATTTATGCTTGCAAACTTCCTGCATGATTGCAAGGGCTTTATTGGCATCCTCACAATCCTCCAGACGAAACCGTGTTTCCGCCGTCTGATCCAATAAAAGATTGGATAAGGCCAGCGGCATTTCATCTGAAGCTAAATACCGGACTGTTCCTCGTTCACTGCGAGTAATGTAGGTATGACACCCACAATACTTCTCAGTGATTTTGAGGCGAAATGGCGCCACCATTATCGTTAATCGTAATTAACGGTAACGGTAACGGTGTTGGGGATTTGTTCACCCAACGCCAGTTTGCGCATGTAGATGGTAGGGAACACTGCGTTGTCGTCCTTCATTTCCATCGGCTGGCCGTTGCCATCCACTTGCTGATACATGGCCGCGCCTTTGGTGGTTTTCTGAAGGAACAACTGCACTGTTTTGGTAGCCATTTTCTCCTCCTGTTTTGGGATTAGGTGCAAGCGCACCTCGAAGCAGTAAGATTAGAAATTTACTGCTTCGAGCTAGACTTATTCCTCAATTGGATAACAATTTAAATTGTTATACCTCCATTTATCTTCATAAAATTCTTGGGTTTTAAGATGAACTAAAGAATTGCGACCCAATTTTAGGTAAATGTTATCCCCCTCTTTATCGGAAGTTGTGAATTTGGTGCCATTAGGCAGGTCAGGGAACTTTATTTTCATTGTTGCCTCCTGAATTTGAAGATATTGGCGCGGGCAACTGGATTCGAACCAGTATTTCCAGCTTGAGGGGCTGGCGATCTATACCGTCTCCGACCAGCGGAGTGTTTTAATCTATGCCCGCATTTTGCGGTCAGTGAATTACCTGACCCGGTTGATAATCGCGTTCCCACTTTTGGAACTTGATTACAGTTGCTTCGGCATCATCTTTTTGCCCAAGCTGGGCAGCTTTAGCGATGAATTCTTCATTGCTAAGATTATCAGCCGCCCAATCCATAACTAAGGCCATATAGTCGAATGACGCAAAGCCTGGGGTAGATTGTGTCATATTTCTCCTCCTGTTTTATGTGTTTGTTAACACCCTGAAGCCATAGTTTCATGTGGACTATGGCTTCGAGCTGTCAACATCACATGGAAAATTGTTCAGCTTCTTCACGAGTAATGAAGAAGTGAATTCCGTGTGAACACTTTACCCGCCAGTCCTCGTTGAATGAATCTGGACGAGTGATTTCACCCACCTTGTAAACAGTCTTAGAATCATACAGCCCACATGCTTGTGTGTTGGCTGTTAACTCTAACACTTGTACATATTCTGCTCGGCATTTTCGATCTGTGCTATTAACACGCTTCGCAGATGAAGGGATTAATAGTTTGGCGATTATGCCATTGTTCAGTTTTTTCCAACCAATCAAATCGCCATCAGGTAAGATGATTGTTTGGATTGGTTGTTTTTTAACACTTTTCGCATCAGCGAGGTTCGCACGAGCGAGGTTCGCATCAGCGAGGTTCGCATCAGCGAGGTTCGCATTAGCGAGGTACGCACGAGCGAGGTTCGCACGAGCGAGGTTCGCATCAGCGAGGTTCGCATTAGCGAGGTTCGCATCAGCGAGGTTCGCATCAGCGAGGTTCGCATTAGCGAGGTTCGCATTAGCGAGGTTCGCACGAGCGAGGTTCACATCAGCGAGGTTCGCATTAGCGAGGTTCGCATTAGCGAGGTACGCACCAGCGAGGTTCACATCAGCGAGGTTCGCATTAGCGAGGTACGCACGAGCGAGGTTCGCACCAGCGAGGTACGCACCAGCGAGGTTCGCATCAGCGAGGTTCGCATCAGCGAGGTTCGCATCAGCGAGGTTCGCATTAGCGAGGTTCGCACGAGCGAGGTTCACATCAGCGAGGTTCACATCAGCGAGGTTCGCATTAGTTTGGATGGCCCATTTTACAGCCAAACCAAGTTTTAGCGAATGTGAAGCACTTTGATCGCATTTTATTTCAGCAGTAAATTGAACTTTACCGCTGAAGCGATTAAGCACGTCAAATTTCATGACACTTCTCCTCCTGAGTTGTGGAACACTTTGGTAAGCATTCCCTGATGGGCTGTATTTCTAAAGCCCATCGAGTAATGCTTATTGGCAGTTATCGCGTAAGAACTGCTCCGCGTGCTGCTGGAAAATAGGTTCTACTTTAACTTCCCATTTTCCACGTTTTACGCGTCGCACAGCAACAACAGCTTGAACCAACACGTTGTCGTCTGGTTCCCATTGTTGGCGTGGCAAGTTCCAACGCATTCCTACCGTGACACGCTTGGTAACACCACGAAGTACCCGCCCCCTTTCTGGGTAAGGGCCGAAATGTTTGATGACTTTGCGATCATCAAGGAACATTACGAATGACATGATTTCTTCACCAGTTAGGTTGAATGTGCATAGAGATGCGCAACCGCCACAACTCAACAATGAGTTGCGATCCGTTACCTTCCCAACGCCACCCAAGCGCGTGACGGAAAAAACGAATACACATGGTTCATTCCCCTATGACATCCAGATAGGCACCTTCGGCTGTAGGAAACTGCCCTACGGGATCACCATCTGGTAAGCAGCCAGGGAAACAAGGCCACCAGTACCAGCCGATTTCATCTACGTGTTTTTGTTCGTTTCCCGTGCCGTTATAGAACACTTCGAACGAACCGTAGACTTTATCATGTTCACCACGTTCGATAGCTCCGTAGCTCACGAACTGATGGTATCCCGCAAACGCCGCCGTTGGATGTTTGGCAGTGTTTGGCATTTTCTCCTCCTGTGTTGTGAAGCATTTTCTTAATGCTTCCTAATGGCGTCGTTTTTCAACAACGCCATTGAGCAGCATTAGAGGTGCCAAAGATGTGCATAGATGACCACACACAGCAGTAGAAACGACGCCCAAAACAGCGTGGCAAGAAGGAAGCCATCTGGCTTTCGTGTTCTTGTGCGATTCATGGTGCATACCCATCATAGGGATTAACGGTTTTGACCTCGCCCAGGTTGCGAACCGTCATGTTGGGCGATTTCAGTAGTCCTGTTTTGGACCACAATTCCGGTACGTACCCATCATGCTTGGCCCACTGATAGATCATCTCGGCCGTTGTGCGATCAAGGTTGGCGGCTGCATAGATGGTTTTGGAAGCACTGGTGGAACGCCAAATCACCTTGAACATTATCTCCTCCTGAGTTGTTGAGCGGGAAGCAGACGCGATACCGCTTACTTCCCGCTCGTTTGCCCTGTAGCGAGCAAGTATGCTGGCACCATTGCCAGCGCGCTGCATCTCAAGACAGCAAACTCTAGCCCAAGCCTAGTTCTATTGGTTGTTTGACCCGGCCTAGTATCAGCTTTCGAACGGCTGATGGGTAGGCGTGGTACAAACTTCCGCAACTGTCGAGCAAGGCCCTCCGTATCCATTACGGGTTCATAGTCAGTTTACATTTGGCGACTCTCAAAACTACCCGAAGGCTAATGAGGCAAGTCGCTGTTTCGCTGACTAGCTGCTCAAGATGCAGCGCGCTGGCAACGAATGATAGGGAAAGCTAAGGTTTTGCAACCCTAGCTAACCCTACCATTGCGTTATGCGAAATTACAGGCACGGGCATTGCTACCCATGAGGGCCGTGCGGTTCGCACACACAGCTCTAGGAGGAGAAAACTATCAGCAGTTCTATATGTGACAAAACAAGTACCAAATGTGATCCTGAGCATTTCCCGGCTGTACCGCGTTAGTTGCGGCCATGGCTCCAAGAGCGCTCATTGCTCACATTTGGCTGCACTAGCTGGTGCATTCCAAACACGCTTGGTAGTGATTGCCGAGTTGATTTCTGTCACAGCACAAGGGCGTCATCCTCTGTGTGGTTCATCCTAGGCACGGTGGCCCAGGCTTCCGTATTATCTCCGATCCACCCAAGTTTTACGCAGGTGCTCCTTTTGGGGCCTGGTCCGCCTTGTGGAGGGGCGGCAATTTTACAATATGGGCTGGTATTCTTACCTTGTGTTGCCGGTCAAACATGACGGGCAATGTATCCAAGCGCGTATGTTTTGGAAGGTTTGTCAGCGTTCATATAGAACTGCTGCACGGGCCGCACCATTCTTTCAGGGCGCGGGCGCCGGTGGGGCTTTGTCATCCTCACCCCCGTTTGGTAGTTGCCGCGTATTGACCACGGCACGGGGTTATCTGCCTACCGTCATTAGCCTTTTCAGGACTCAACTGTGTGCCCTACAGCAACCACAGCCTCGCACTGAGTACCCTACAGTCGGCTAACGCAGTGCCCTAATAGGATGGGCTTTGAAGCAGCGCGACATTGGACCGTTTATTGTTAGCGGCTTTGGATGGCACGTATTTGCCTATTAGCGCCGCGTATAGGGTAGGCCAGCCGCCCGTAAAGAACATTCAGCGCCGTAGCTAAACCGGGCAATTGTGCAAAGGCTAACCCGGCGCAAAAGAAGCTTCAACAAGAATTCTAAGGAATTTTGATTACTGCATCCGGAACTGCAAAGCCCGCTAAAGATGTAGAGTCCTTAGTGGGCTTCATATCACTCGTTTAGCCGGGTGTTCCGGAAACAAAAAGCATCACCTGCCTTTCTTGTGCTGGTATAGGGCAACGGCAAATGGGACATCCAACGGCCCTTGTGTGGTAGGTTGATATTATGCTACTTAAGAAATCTCAACTGGATTTCTTAAGAATTTTTAGCCGGTATGAAAAGGCTACTAATAATAGGCTTTTAAAAAAGCCTTTGCTTGCCACATAAACGGCCGCTGATGCGGCTTTGCCGTGACCTTATAAAGTAGGGCGCCAGCAGCTTACCGCCATTAGCGCCCATTCTTATGGCTAATGCAGCACTTCCAGCTTGATCGTATTGGGCCGTGTATCGCTGACCGTTTGCCGCACCCGCTTGGTATCCACCAATTGCTTGATCTTATTGCGGTGTGGCAGTTTCAGCACTTTGACAATTTGCGACTGCGACGTACCCATAGGCCGCAACGCCATAGCCAGGGCAAAGGCAGTCTTACTTCCTGGCTTTGCCAGTTCTTCAGCCTGTTTAAGGTCCTTAGTTCGGGGCTTTGAACCAAATTCCGGCTTCCATCCTGCCAAAAACGGTTCGTATTTGCTTATTGTACGCATACGCCAATTCCTTTGTGTTTGCCCTCCGCCTTTGATAACTTTATGATTGGCTTTTGGTTGCCTCTGTTCAATTATTTTCTTATTAATTTATTGTAGCAATCGAATATTACCATGACGCAACGCTGCACATACTATAAAGGCAAATGTGAGCACATCCAATGCCGTCATTGTCCTTTATTGAGAAATGGGCTTCCTTATAAAATGCTTAACATTCCAGATGTGACTCTGGTGGTAGCTGATTCTGTTGTGCATGATCTATCTAGATTAGTCATTTCTGAATTATGCAATCAGATCAAATTTGGTGATGTGGTTACATTCTCGGATGAGAAATTGACTTCTAGAGGAAGGCAATATTACGCTAAAACGGCTAATTTAGCCGAAGCTATGTCTCTTCTATGGTATAGGGTTCCGCTGCACATCAACACATCTCATATCCTATATGCGCAATGGGATTCAGGCATATTAGATGTTAGCCAATGGCGGGATGAGTTTCTGGAATATGATTATATTGGGGCACCATGGGGCTGGCACCACGATGTGTTCGAAGTAGGAAACGGGGGCTTTTCATTGCGATCAATTAAATTGATGCGTTTTCTTGTTGATCATGTGGCTGAGTTCCCTCGTGACGAGCCTGAAGATGATGTATTGTGCAGGCGTTATCGGCCTTATCTGGAAAGTTACGGTTTCAAGTTTGCCCCCATTGAATTAGCATCGCAGTTCTCAATAGAGCGTTCTAAAGTCTTTGGAATAGATAAGCATTTTGGTTTTCACGGTATCTTTAATTGGGGTTTGTTATCGCAAGCAAGATTGGATGCTAGACTTCCATTGATTCCAGATTATGTAAAAGCAAAGATTGAATATCAGCAATTGTTAGAAGTGTTGCAAAAGCAACATACACAAATTTAAAGCTTCCGCTAGTTTCCTCTGCAAATACTTGATAACCTTTATGTTACTAAGCAAACACAGGAAAAAGGGTTATCAAGGTGTCATACGTGGTGAGCGCAGGCTCGCCTTGTCAATTTTACGGTCCTTTTCTTACGTTTAGCGAGGCGAGTAACTTTGTTACCATGGTTAAACGTAACCCACAAAAGGAAGATCCCCGCATTTATTTGTGGGGCTGCAACATTATCAAGGTAATCTATCTAGTATCACCTGAGAAATATAGACCGTAAGGAATTACCATGACAGAAGATGAGGCTTATCGTGAACTAGCTGAGAAGTTAATTGATGCGTTTAACGGTCCTCGACTTCCTGATGATTATTTTCTTCCTCGTCAGCTTTCCTTTGATTTTATGCAAGAAAAAGAAAATAAAACCCTGCCATCACTAACTTGTGATTAGAAAGCATCGAAGGTCATACAAAAGCCATAATTGTATGATTCGATGCTCATACTAGGCCAGCAATGGCTTAGGGTTGTTTGACAACTGAATCGGCATTCTATGCCACAGGCACAGCATCCCGCTGTAGCCTGAACCAGAGGAGTCTGTTCAAATGGCAAAGAAGCAAACTGCGGCCAGCCCGTACCGTCAGGTTCTTTCGCACTGGCGTTCCAAGGAGCTGGGGCCGAAGCCCACGATGGCTCACCTCGAAGCGGCTCATGCTTTGGGTTGCAGGCCGGGGAAGCAGGCGTTGGCGGTTGCCATGTGCCTGCGCGAGGGCGGGGCCACTGATGGCCAGATGAAAATGGCCTGCATCCTCAACTGGGGCAGCAGCGGTTCGCACCATAACAAGCGCGGCGATCTTGTGGATCGCAAGCTGGTGCGGACGGTGAACGCTCACGAGGATGCCACCGGCCACAAGGTTTACACCATTGCGTTGACGCCCAAGGGCGAGGCGCTGGTGAAGCCGAAGGCCAAGGCGGTGGAAGCGCCCGTTCAGGAAGCGCAGCCGCAAGCGTGACGTGAATTGATAGGGGGAAGCTAACCCAGCTTCCCCCTATTTTATTGCCTAAATCACAAAAAGAATGCGGGAAGTGAACGTGCAATTTCCAGCTACTTATGTTACCGTTTACTTACCTGCCCAAAGCGGGCAGGGCTGTTTGACAACCGAAGAAGGAGGAAGGAAATGGCACACACAGTGTCCGTGGATGCGGCATTGTTTTCCTCTATGGTGTGGGCGCTTAACGATTTCAAATTCAAGTTATGCCGTTCACCTGTATGGGATTTTGATGGCCGCATTGACGTGTGGCAGGCGATGGAAAAGAGGCGGCTTGCACAATTTGAAGCCGTTAAGAAAATACTGGCCGAGATGGTGCCGCCAGCGCAATGCAAACCTTGGTCAGAAGTTGAGAAAGCGTTTAACTAAAATGAGGCAGCGGCCAAAGAGGAAGCGTTCAAAGTTCAACTACTGGCACCCAAAGAATATTTGGGATGGCAGCGGTCACTCAGGAACGCAACATGCCCGGGAAATGGGCGTGAAGTCACAAAGCCCGCTCACCCAGGCACGGGAAGTCAAGCGGCCTAGAATGGTTACTGGCCGCTTTCAGCTACCAGGGAAGTAGGGGCAAACTTGGCCCCTACTTCTGCTTAAGCTGGTTATTTCCTCTTTATCGACGTAAGAAGTAAGACGTACCATAGAAATGGAGAAATTCATTTTAAATGGAGTAGAAAGCAATGAAGAAGGAATGGGCTGAGAAGTGGGTCAAGGCATTGAGAAGCGGCCGGTACACGCAAGCTAGAAGGAGGTTATATAACGAGAAAACCGGAGGGTATTGCTGCTTGGGTGTGTTGTGCCGGGTAGCTGGTAAGAAGTTTTATAACGGGAAGTGCCTCGGTGCCAATATAGTACTTCCTAATGAAGTAATGAAATTGACGGGCATATATGAAGCAAATCCAGGTATTATGGTCAATGAAATTGATAAGACTTCCTTGGCCCAATTGAATGATATGGGAAAGAGTTTTAAACGAATTGCAGATTTAATTGAAAAGAACTGGAAACAGTTGTGAAATCAAATAGGAGGCGGGTTTCAGATGGCAGATGATAGGAAATTGCAACAATGCCCGTTTTGTGGAAGCAATGAGATTGAAGGCGGAGGGAAGTATTTAAGTCCGACGATGCAAGGTCCAGGCGCATTGATTTCATGGGAAATTTGGCATCATTGCAAGAGACGAGATGGCGTTATTGGTGCATTTATTAGGATTACGGGTAGGGATAAGGAATCAGCAGAAAAACAGTGGAATAAGAGATTTACTAAGGAGAAAGTAGGTCATTCATAACTTGCGGGTTATGTATCCACTTCTAGTTATACGGATGCTTTGTAGATACCCCCCAGGGGGTATCTACAGGTTATGTAAATTGGCTAGAAATTGTCTTCTAGAATTGCCGCAACTGTTAGAAATTTGTGTTAGAAATTTGTTGTAGACGAGGATTTCTCCTCTTTCTCGTCGTTATTATCTGAATAATTCGCATCTTAGTTGTTTTCGTCTTCCATATAGAAGAAAAATAAGACAAAGATCAATATAAATGACCGCTGATTGATTTAAACTGTGATCTGGTATCCGAGTAGCCCACAGCTATCAAATCTTACTGTCGCGCGATTGTGGCCGATTGTCGGCTTTTTCAGTCTTTTTGATCCAAGCATGTACTATTTGAAATATACGTGATCGGCTAACACCCATCTTTTTGGCTACGCTGCCATAGCTTTCACCAGCTTGGAGTAATTCAATGATGTAAGCGTTTCTAGATGATTTCGCGTGTTGCATGATTATCCCTCTACTAGCTTAGATGAGCCTTTTTCTACTGATTATTCGTTATTTGTCAATAGTCAGATCTGATCAGCGTTTCTTTATTATTTTCATTGTTTTCTTCTTGAGGTCTCTCTTCTTCTAGACTGAAATAGGATAATATTTTTTCGAGAGAGGCGAGATTTCGAATCTTCATGCTACGGATTAGCTATTTCGTAGGATGAATTATGCCTGGATGAGCCTTCCCGAACTGAGTGGATGAGCCATTTGGTTCTGTGGATGAGCCATCGCAGATGAAGAAGATGAATCTAAAGACGATAAATATGAATAAAAAGAAAAAGAATATCTTAGTCTTTTTCTTCCTAGTTTCTCTCTTCTTCGTTTGCCTTATTTTCGCCACAATTCATTAGGCAAATAAAAAAGCCGCTAGGGGTTTAATGCCCCTAGCGGCTTGCGGTTAATCAGTTACGGCCTTACGCCGCCAATTGCCGCCGCTATTGTGTACTAACCAAGTAGTCAGCACGCGGCGCAAAGCTTCATTTATTGAAGCTTCAGGGTCACTGCCTATTGTGAAAAGCCACGCTTTTGCCTTATCAAGCGGCCCAACGCAGCTTGTAGTAATGTACCCTATGCTGCCCTTATCAAAAGCAGCAAGGTTGAGGGTTATGGTGAAGTCACCCTCACCAATAATTAACCCACAATCAAGTTGCGCAAGCCGCCAATGCCCTTGACCGGCTGTTAAGCTAAATGCGGGCACGGTTTCACTAACCGCAAGTTGCGGTATTTCAAGTTCATTGCCAGTACGGTCAACTAAGGTAGCCATAGCCGTAAACCCCTTGTAAATGGCGCTAGGCCCGCATTTGCGCGGGCCCATGCCGGTTGACGTTACTGCACGGTGGGCTGCTCAGCGGCCGGTTGCGTGGCCGTGACAGGCACCGTGGCAGCAGGGGTTTCAGGTTTGGCCTTGCGCGGCTTGGCCGCTTTGGCGGGCTTTGCAGCCGCCGCAGCGGTAGCCGCTTCACCCGCCGCCTTGACCCGGCTCACACCCTTGTCAGTGAGCGTAATGGCATAAACCTTATGCCCTTGCGCGTCATTGATAATGGGCTTATTGCGCGCCAGTTTGGCCACGTCAACCAAATCACGGCGCTTGTTGTGATGACTGCCGCTTGAACCCCACTGAATGATACAGGCGGCCTTTACCTGCCCGTCACTGGCGCCGCCTTCACGCAAGTACATGGCCATGGCCAGTGCTTGCTTGCCGGGGCGGCAACCCAGGGCATGGGCGGTGCTCAGCAACTCAGCCGTCACCTTGGGGCCAAGCAACTTGACCTGCCAGCCCTTGAGCACGGTTGAATACCAGCCCGTCACGTCATTGGTTTTTGACATTGTAGTGTACCCTTCAAGTTTGAAACCGCGCTCAGGCGCGCGGCGTGCCATTGCGTAGCACTGCGGCACAATGAGGCCGCTTGGCTAGGGCGCGCTACCGTTGCTAGGCCCTTTTGGGGGCGCACCGCAGGTTTGGGCGCTGCGGCGGTAGCGGTGAACCATACCAGCTATATGCCGGTATCAACGCTACCCATTATCAATGGCAATGTGGCAGCACTAAGGCATGATTAAGGTATTTTAAGGGTATTTTTGCTTTCATTGTTTTTTTATTTTTCCCTATTGCTACCTTACTTTTGCCACAATCGTCACAAGCTGCAAACGTGGTTGTATTTGTTTTCTTCCTCGCGCATGACCGGGCACCATGAAATCGATGAGCGTAATTTCGAAGATGGTAGAGCCCCCTATATACAAATTTGGATTCTCCTTATAGAAAATAGAGTAAAAATATTAGGAATTTCCTTCTGACCAATATACTTGATACCAATTTGGTGGTAATATTTCCTTCTCACAAATTTCTTTAGCTTCTGCCCAATTCTTTCCCCAAACAGTTGATCTGATTGTTCTTTCACTGACCTGATATAAGCAGGAAAGAGCACGTTGGCTATAACCGTATGTATTGTGTAAACGAATAAGATCACAAGCCAATTCTAATGTCAGTTTAGTGGTCCGCCTATTTCTAGCTTGAACCGTTGCTGTTGCCCAACAACAATTATCTGGACTATAGCCCTTGCTATTATCAATACGTTCAATTGATAATCCTTTAGGATGTGGACCCATATCCTCTAAGAAGTTTTCAAAACTCCCTAACCAGCGATCACAAATTTTAATCCCACGCGCCCCGTATAAATGATAAAGATCATGAGATTTATGCAGGCATCTAGCTTGCATTTCTTTCCAAATGCCAAAAGTTCTTTTAATTTCTTCAGGCCATTGTTTTCGTTTATTCATTCGACCTCCCCCTCTTCGGATTCGGATTCTCCCCATAGAAAATAGAGTAAAATTTCTAACTATTTCCTTCTTAGGCATAAATTTTTCGCCATAAGCCAATTGGCTTATCAGGAGCATCAGATACACTCATTGGCTCCCTTATGATTAAATATGGATCCATAGGAGTATCAATTTCTATTATGTAGTTTTCTTGTCCATAATAGGGGAACAGACCGATTACTTTTCCATCAGTCATCTTGCCTTGATGGTCTCCTAAGTAGAACCAAGCTGTATCTCCTATCTTTAATTTAACTTTTTTCATCTAAGTTTCCTTCTTACATTGTGGATGATACAGTTTATAAGCCGATATACGGATATTACCTTCCCCAATAGACTTTCCACATTCAGCACAGGGTATTTCTGCTATTCTATCCGCTAGAAATTTTTCAAAAGCTTGAACTGATGGTTCTGGAACGTAATATCCATCCTTCCATGTACCTTTAATTGGCATCTGCATACCCCTTATACGGTCCGCCATGAATACAATACGTTCTTTGTTCACCCCGTTCCTGATCGTAGCCAGTCAATATTTCCCCATTCTTATCTGTCTTTAGCCAGCATTTTCTGCAACATGGGCATGATCACGGAATTAGCCAGCATTCATGCTCCTTGTTCCAGCTTGGTTTCATTTCTAGGGGTGTCAGGTTGCATAGAAATTTCAGTGGAAATTAAGTTATTTCTTATCGGCTGGAACCGTAAAAGTACCTTCGCAACGTGGGCAGAACACCCTGATCAACTTCCTATTCTTGGGCTGAGTTGGTGTTAGCACAAAAGCATGATCGCATTTAGCGATGCGTATAGCTTCCTTCGCCGCTTTGATAAGTTTGTTCATTGCTTTTGGTGCCTTTGGTCAGACTTGAACTGACACTTTACGAATCTTAAGTTCATTGCCTCTACCAATTGGGCTACAAAGGCTTAGCGGTAAATCACGACCGGCCCTCAGCAGTGAGCGCAGACCGACGGTAAAAATGGGGCTCGCCGCGACAGTGTGGCCGGACTTGACTACCGTGCTCTTGCCGAACCCAGACTTACCCCCATTACGGCACACGCATAGTCGAGTAACCCGACAGTAACCCCCGCGACCTCACACTTCCCGGTGATTTACCGCTAAACCTCCGTTTAAACTAGAACTAGCAGCAAGCCTAGCACGCCACCTGTGGCAACAATAAGGCCATTTCCCAGGCTTCCTTGAAGAAATATCCCTATGCCGGTTAGAATTAAAATTGAATAAGATAGAATAAACGAATTACGCACGATCAATCTTGATTTAATTCTTGCTCACATGCCTCACAAATGGCCGCTGGCTTGAGTTCGCCTGTGGTTGGGTGTTGCTGACAAACGCAGCAATGCTGCTGCCCTAGCGTCATTTTTGCTTTAATGATAAAGGATGGAAATTGTGCGCCAAGGGCCTCTAAGAATAGTTTGGCTGCTTCGTCATAATTCAAACCATCGCCAAGTCTAATGTTTCCATCCGCTGTAACAACAAATACCGTAGTACCGTTATCTACAATAACTTTGTCCCCACTTAGGCTTTGCCCAATGTGCAGAACACAGGGATATGCGGTTGGAGGGAATGCGGTTGGAGCTGCCTGCCCAACGTTTCCTTGATAGTTAGCAGCATTGTCTGCACCAGGGGTATTTCCCTGGTAAAGGGAGCCTACTATTCCCGGTCTATCAACCTCTTCCTCTTGTACCTGTGTCTCTCCAGTCCACTGAACTTGGGCTACCCGTTGTGGCACGGGTTGCCATTCAGGTTCTATCCTGGACGGTGTTAATCTTAAACCAGATTGGCGTTCCAGATTTTCAATAGAACGTTGAACATCCTCAATAGTTAAGCCGGGGGCTTCGGCAACGGCAATTGTATTGGTTGAAACGCCCGGAAAACCACCATTGGCTTCCAACGCCTGCCTTTGATGAAAAACACGATCCAAGCCTGCTGGTGTCTCTGCCCCTAAAGGGAGTTGTTCTTCAGCATTAAATGCCTCAGTGGCTTCGTGCAATTCTTGTGTTGTCCAAGTTATTGTTGCTTCGTTAGGATTATATCTAGGCATAAGTTTACTCGTTAGTTAGAAATTAAATTCCAGTTTGTGGTGGCCAGAAGCAGGTAACTTTACTTGCAAAGATCATCAATACACCTTCTTCTCGCATCTGATCAAATTCAGGCAATTGATCATCTTTAGGATCTAGGGCTCGGATTTCTTCAGGGTGAATTACATCATCGGGTATTCGTGCTAATTTGCAGCCTTTCTGCGTGCAGTTTGGATCGGTATAATAATACCACGTATCCCCGTTATTGGTTCCAACAAACTTAGTTCTAAGCCTATCGGCATGATCACAACAACTGACCCAGCCTAATCGTGGTTGTGCCGCAGGCATAATCAATTGGTGCTGAAACCATTCGCGAACTGCCTGCGGCGCCGCCTCATATTCAGGTTTATACGTCGCCTGAGCCGGGGCTAAAGCCCAAGTAAGGCTTAAAACACAGAGGAAACTAATTGAGCTTCTGTGGAACGGCAGCAATGCCATTTAATCCGTCCAGTTCTAAATTGTTTTGCTTCAGCACACCCATCAGCCAACTTTGCATGGAGTGCCCGGTCAGGGATACGGCTACCTGAATAGCCTCCATGGGGTCAGCAACGCCATTTTGCTTCAGGTAATCCAATGAGGCAGAAGCTAATGCCGCCTGTGCAATTGCAATCATGATTCGGTTATTGGGCGAATCATCTACAAATTCCCGCATTTCATCGAAATAAGGCCCCACCATTAGCTTGTTAAAATCTGTGGTGAGCCTGTCAAGCAATCCCTGCACTTTAGTCTGATCCATAAAATTTACTCTCTATTCCTTATGTGGGAAATTGTGTACGTCACATCGGCTGTAAAAGCAGTCTGCCGGATAATTTAATTTACGGCATTCTGCTCTATCCGGACAAACGCACTGGCATGGCGGTACTGGATCTCGGAACCATGATAGTATCTTTTTTAGAATACCCATTTCCGTCCTCGTCAGAAATAAGCATGGAAACTATCCATAGTTGATGAAATTTCTATTTATCACGAAAAGAATGCTTTGACACTCGAAAATTTTGAGCTATTCGTAAATTTTAAAGGAGCTTAACATGGCCTGGATTGTGGTCATGACCAAACCTAACAGTGAAGCCATTGCGGTAGAGAATCTTAAACGTCAAGGTTATGGGTATTATTTCCCACGAATTTTAACGTCTAAGGGTGCTACAACTTTGGTACGTCCCCTGTTCCCGCGATACATCTTTGCACAATCGGATGGAACGTGGTATTCCCTGAGATCTACACGAGGTGTGAGTTATGTGCTTATGAATGATGACGGCCCCGCTACTGTTTCTGATAGCGTTATTGAATCTATTCGTTCCAAGGAGAACGAACGTGGTTTAATTGACTTGAGAGCCGATAAACCTGAAAAGTTTGTCAAAGGTGAGGCAGTACGGGCCACCGAAGGCCCCCTGACCGGCCTTGATCTTATTTATGAGCAGCGTTTGAGTGATAAAGAACGAGTTAAAGTTCTAGCTGACTTGCTAGGAAGGCAAGTTCCGGTTATTATCGAAGAGAAAGTACTGGTCGCTAGTTCGGCCAGTCGGTAGTTTGGTGAGGTTTTTATGTCTGACGTTAAGATTAAATCGAAAGTTAAATGGTTTGATCAGATCAAGGGTTTCGGCTTCTTGAAAGTTGAAGGCCGGGATAAAGATGTTTTCTTTCATGCCAAGCAATGGAATGCAGCCAAGCTAGGCCGTTTGCCCATTGAAGGGGAAGACATTCTTTTTACCGAGAAAAGTGGTGAGAAGGGTTTGTTTGCGACTGATATTCAAAAGCCATGATTACAGTAGGGCTAGTTTTCTTAGGCGCAATTGCTGGAATTGTTCTTGGCATTTTCTTAGTTTATCACGCATCTAAATCTGTTGGGCCAATGTTTTAAAGGATACTGAAATGCCGTACGAATCTGACGCACAAAGAAAATTCTTCCATACTAAAGAGGGAATGAAAAAGGTTGGTGCGGCTACTGTAAAAGAATTTGATCAGGCTTCTAAGGGCAAGAAATTGCCTGAATATTCCCGAGACAGTCATCACCCTGGTAATCCAGGGTTTCCTTCCCATCCTGAACATAGCCCGCCTATGTGCACGAAGGGAAGTCCGCAGCCCGGTCCTAAACCGTCATTTGGTCAGGCAGATTGTTTTCGTGGCACGCATAAATCAGGGCTCTACCGTTTAAGTGGGAAATCAAATGCCCACCGAATTGGTAAGAAATAAGCAATTACGGTTGCAGGCAAAGGCAAAACTGGTTGCTGCCTTTCTTGAAATTATTAAGTCTGATACAACTACGCAAGCTGAACGGGAAGTAGCCATTAAAGCTATTTCAATCTTATGCAAGGAAAAGAAATATGGCCATTCACATTAAGAAATCACATGAAGGCCTCCTTCATAAGGATTTAGGTGTAGGCAAAGATAAGCCAATTCCTGCTGGAAAACTTGAGAAAGCTACGCATTCAAAGGATCCGGCTGTCAAGAAACGTGCGGTGTTTGCAGAAAATGCCAAACACTTTCACCACGGTAAGAAACATACACCCACTAAAGAATTCCATAAAGAGCCGAAGCATTCTGGCTCTGCGAAACATACTGATCAACCTCATCCTAAAACTAATCCTGGCTTTTACGATACTGAACCACATGCGCCAAAGGAAAAGATAGCTGATAAAGTTCCAATTCAGAATGCCTCTCTTGGCAACGATGTGCCTAATATTGTTCCTAAAAGCCCCGGCAGGTTTCCTGGTGTGAGCGGTGAGGCTCATAAATTTAAAGGGCCTATTGGCGGAGCCCATGGCTATGGACACGGTGCCCATCAGCGCCAAGGGCATCTTAGAATCAGTGGTGTTCCTAAAGCCCACCGACTAGGCAAGAGATAATGGGCGGCGCTGCGCCAACTGAAGGTGTTTATGGAAGTTTGGGCAGCAATACCGGCTCACCTTCCGGCACGTTTCAGCCTTTCAGTACAAGCAACATTCTTGGTTGGTTATCTAATTATTTTCCCCAAGCAAATGGGCAATCGTCGGGTTCTGTCCCGCAAGGCGTTACATTGAATCCAGCATTTGGTTCGCTTCCTTCTCCACTTTCTACTGCCCCATCTGCTGGTTCATTACCTCTGACAGTTAGTGGTCCTGTAGCTCTTCCTGATTTGGCTATTACTAATCCCCAACCTAGCTCTTTTGGGGCGCCAGCACCTTCACCCACGCCTGCCCCCGCACAGCAGTCCTTTGCCGGGCCTACAGGAACACAGAATGTAGCTCCTATGCTGCAAGCATTGTGGGGCACCTCCCCCAGCGGCTCGGGTTAAGCAATGTCAGCCGGACATCGTCATAATGGCATGGGAATGGGCTCCCATGTTTTAAACAAGTTAATGCGCGATCCACAGATCATGGATCTGTTTCACAGGGCGCGCAGAATTTGTTGTGAGTATGACATCCCATATCTTGCTGGTTATTCGGTAGATGGCCAAACTATTTATATCGATAGACATCTTCCTGATGAAATTAGTTTTGAGTATCATGGGCGTAAACATTCATTCCGACCTGATAGATTTTTGCAAGATCACGAGTCATTTGAAAAGGCCATTATGGATGCGCTTGGTTGGCAATATTCTCCGGCGCATGAAGCTGCGACAGGATTTGAGCGTCGTCATGTCCTTGCTGCGGGCCTCCCGTGGGACGGGTACGAAAAAGCGCTAAAGCCTTTTATTAAAGCCGACGAGCATGAGAAAATTCAATCAGTTCCATCCGATTTGGATATGCGGCCTTATACCGAACCGCCAGTAGACGAAGCCTTAGTGGCAAGAATGCACAAGGCTATGGGTGGCAAGCACGAAAGCAAAGTCAGCAAGAAATCAGTTGATTATAGTGATGGTCACGCCAGTTCTCATTGTGGCCCAACTTCTAAGTGGCCGCGCGGTTTCTGTAGCCATTTCAATGCACCAAATTCCTGTGAGAAGGTTCTAGGTTATATTCAACCTACCAAATGGTGCCATCTTTGGGAATCGGTTAAAGTAGATGCCTGATCTTAAAGATTTTGTCTCACAATTAAATAATAAACCTGCTCAAGGGGAGCGATCCTCACTGGATCCGATTTTAATTAATTCTCCATTACCAACCTTGCCCCCGTTGGAAGTGCAGGATGCTGTTCGCGGTTTATTGCATGGTGTTGGCTCAGGGATTCAGCATGTGTATAATTTACCTAAACAGGTTTTTCAAGAATCTGAAAATTTAAGAAATACAGGGGATTTTAATCCAGCACCATTTGTAGAAACAGCAGGGTACTTAACTGGTGTTGGGGCACCAATGTCAGAAATTGGGTCTCTTGGTAGTTTTGGTGGGAAAATTAATTCAAGTGAGTTTAGAAAGCAATATTTAGACACCATTCCAATTGAAGATAGACTAAAACGGACTGGTATATCCCACCCAGGTTATCGATTTGAGGTTTATGATCCTAAAACTAATCAAGTTATGGGGAAACCTTATATAAATGCTCCGATGGCAAGAAGTCGAGTTGATAAATTAGATAATCAATACGGGGCATATCGTTATCGGACTAGGCAGATTAAAGCTCCGCAACTTCTTCCGGAGGAAGAACAAAGATTAAAAGATTTAGGATTGTATGAGGGGTATTTACAAGACTAAAGGCCAAAATTTTTTATGAAACGAAAACATCTTAGGGAAAGGCTATGGACTGAAGGAAGTGGCTCTAAGATTCCTGGTGATGCAGGAACATTTAAGGGAAATGCTGCGCATTTCAACCCAGCAAACCGCTACAGGGCTGCTGTAAAACCAGGGGAAATTATCAATCCTCACGGTCAAAAAGGCTATGGTGGGGCTGGTATTTGGAACCCAAACTGGAAAATGACTATGGCTGAAACTAAGAAAATTATGCAAATCAGAGAGTTGCAGGAACTTTGCCGAGAGAAAGCTGGTGAAGCTTTTGATGTTCTTTGGGCAATTATTCAATCAGAAAATAGTGCCGATAGTGCTAAATTGCAGGCACTTCAGATGCTTTATGACCGGGCTTATGGAAAGGCCACGCAGACGAATGTTAATGCACAGGTGAACGCTGATGGTAAACCGAGTGAGATTGACGACGCCGAGCTCAACTCAAGAATTAGAGAGACTCTCAAGCGAGTTGAAAGAGTTGCAAGCGGAGAAGGAAAGCCGACTCTTAGCGAGGACGGACCTTCTGACATACGCAAGCTCAATTGAGATACCCGGCGCCCCCTCGCATAAGTCACTTGATGACATTGATGTAATCCGTCCTGTCAAAGCTGCTTTTGGCGCGCATCATCTCTTGTGGTTAAAACTTCTTCAACAGGTAGAAGAAGGAAAAATCAAGAGATTATTAGGGCTTATGCCCCCAGGCAGCGGTAAAAGCATTTTTACGAGTGTAGTTTTTCCGACCCATCTTATGGGGCGTTTTCCTAAATTTAATGTCATTATGACTAGTTACGGGGATGTGCTGCCCCGTAAATTTGGTCGGCGTGCCCGCTCTATTGTATCGCAGCCTATTTATAAACGAATTTTCAACACAACTCTTTCTGAGGAAAGTCAGGCTGTTGATGAGTGGGCATTGACAAACGGATCAGAGTGGATGGCGGCCGGTATTATGACCGGCATTACTGGTAATCGCGCTGATTTGGTTATTTGGGATGATCCCATTAAAGGCCGTGAGCAGGCTGATTCTGAAACGGTTCGTCAGAAAACATGGGATGCTTATATTGATGATTTATTAACTCGTAAGAAACCAGATGCTAAAGAGGTTGGAATTCTTACACACTGGAACGAGGACGACCCTGCTGGTAGAGTTTTACCAGAGAAATATAATGGGGAATCCGGCTGGATAAAATGCCGCGATGGAAATGATTGGTACGTTCTCTGCCTTCCTGCTGAAGCTGAGCGAGAAGACGACCCATTAGGTCGTAAAATTGGTGAGCGTATTTGGCCTGAGTGGTTTCCTGAAGATCATTTTGCACCATTCAAACGGCAAGCCCGTACCTGGTCCAGTCTATATCAACAGCGCCCAGCGCCAGAAAGCGGTGAGTTCTTTCAGGCTAATTGGCTGAAGCCTTATGAGAAAACTCCTGATACGGAGGAAATGAGGATTTATGGTGCAAGTGACTATGCTGTTAGCAAAGATAAGGGCGACTATACTGTTCTTATTATTGTTGGCATTGATCCCAACGATGATATTTGGGTACTTGATCTTTGGCGTGGCAGGACAACTCCTGATGTTTGGATTGAGGAATTCTGTAATCTTGTTGAAAAATGGCGTCCGTTAGGTTGGGCAGAAGAAACTGGGCAAATTCATGCCGGTGTTGGGCCGTTCTTGAATAAACGGTTGATGGAAAAACGGCTTTACTTAGCCCGCGCTGAATTTCCTTCAAAGAAGGTTAAGGAAGTCAGGGCACAATCAATTCGTGGTCGTATGGCACAAAAAGGGCTGCATATCCCCCTTGGTGCCCCGTGGTATCCTGATTTCAAAAATGAGTTGATGGTATTTCCTAACGGTACCCATGACGACCAGGTCGATGCTCTAAGTCTCATTGGTCAAGTGCTGGATAAAATGGTAAAAGGTTCTAAGGCTTCCAAGGAAGCTGAGAAACCTAAAGTATTTTCTACCGACCCAAGGGAATGCACGGTTACTATGGACGACCTCTGGAAAGATCATGAGCGTCGTAGTACTAAAATTGGACGGAATCTTAGGATAGCTTAATGATTGAATTGGATAAATTGGCTGGGCCAAAGGGTGGTGAGCAAGGCTCCCGCCTTGCTGACTTTTGGAAAGGCCAAATTCAAAAGGCCCAGGACGATTCAAAGCGCAAAGACTTTATCAGGCGTGGCCGTACCATTGAACGTACCTATAGAAATGAACGTGGTAGAACAAGCGGTGATGGTGATAACCGCCGCTATGCTTCCTTATGGTCTAACGTAGAAATTCTCAAACCAGCTATTTATGGTAAATCACCGGTTCCATATGTGGAACGACGGTTTAAAGATAAGGATCCATCCGGGCGTTATGCTGCTCAGATCCTAGAGCGCGCACTCAGAAACGAAATTGAAATCAATGGCTTTCACGAGGCTATGTGTCAGGCCCGTGATGACTATTTGCTCCCCGGCCTTGGTACGGTTTGGGTCAGGTATGAGCCGGAAGTGGAAGAAGGTGTCTCAGTTGCAACTGAAGGCAATATGGATCTTGAAGACGCACAAGGCCCAATTGAACCTGAGGATGAAGATGCGGAAACACCTACTGATGAAGAACTTGAACCGCCCGAAACTAATGATGAAGAGAATGAACCTGAGCCTGAAGAGGCAGAAGAAGGTGAGAAGCTTAGGGAAACTGGTGATCAAATTGTAAGGGAATCGTGCCCGGTTGATTACATTCACTGGGAAGACTTCTTTATGTTTCCTGTCAATGCCCGTACTTGGCGGGAAGTGACGGCTGTTGCCAAGCGTGTCTACATGACCAAGGAGCAAATGACGCGGCGCTTCGGCAAAGAAATCGGCAAAGCCGTTCCCTTGAAGAAAGACGATCGTGGCGCTGGCAAGTATGACGGTGTTGACACCGACCCAATGGATAAGGGTGAAGTCTTTGAAATTTGGTCAATGACCAATAAGGAAGTTGTGTGGATAGCCGAGGGTTACAGTTACCTTTGTGACCGCAAAGACGATCCTCTGCAATTAGAGAACTTCTGGCCGTGCCCACACCCGCTATTTGCTAATAAGACTACAGGAACTTTAATTCCTGTTGCTGATTATATTGAATATCAAGATCAGGCAATTCAGATTGATGAATTGACCATGCGTATTAACCTTCTGGCGAAAGCCTGTAAGGTTGCTGGCGTCTATAATGCGTCGGCTAAAGATATTGCCCGTATTTTCAATGAGTCCATCGAGAATGAGTTAATTCCAGTGGATGATTGGACTGCGTTTGCGCAGGACGGTGGTGTTGCTGGCAACATCTCCATGCTGCCGTTGAAGGAAATTATTGGTGTCCTTAATGAGTTGATGCAAGTCAAGGATAAATGCATCCAAGAAATGGACCGCCTGACTGGTATTACCGATATTATGCGTGGCACCACTGATGCCCGAGAGACGATGGGCGGGCAGCGCCTTAAAGCTAATTCTTCAGGTACGCGCCTGCAAAGCCGTCAGAATGAAGTGGCTCGCTTTGCTCGGGATACTGTTCGCATTATGGCTGATATTATGGCACAGCATTTCAGCGATCAATCGCTGGTTGATGTGTCAGGTGCCTTATACGAAGAGGGCCTTGGTGATGTAGATATTATCTCGTTGCAGGATATAAGTCAGCAGATGCAGCCTCATCAGCTTAATCAAATGGGGCAACCACCCAATCCATTTGGTCTGCCGCCGCCACAAGGCAGCCCGCAGGCTGGTCCTCCTCAAATGCCGGGTCAACCACCCCAGCCTCAGATGCCACCACATGCGGGCTTGCCTGGGCAATTGGGGCCTGGAATGCCCATGCTGCCGCCAGAAATTATGGCTAAGATCAAGGCTAAGCTGGAAGGCGTGCAGCGTATTACCAAAGGCTTGCAAATTATTCGTGATCAGCGGTTACGTGGCTTCAGAATTGATATTGAAGTTGATTCCACCATTTATGGCGATAATCAGGAAGAGAAACAGGATAGAATTCAGTTCATCACTGCCATTACTGGTTATTTGCAGCAGGCATTAGCTTTATCTGCTCAGGCCCCCGAGATTGCTCCGCTTCTTGGAAAGTTCCTGCAATTTGGTGTGCGGGGTTTCAAAGTAGGCCGTGATTTAGAATCAGCTATTGAAGATTTTTGTGATGAAGCTGTGCAAATTGCTCAGAAGCATCAACAGATGGCGGCTCAGGCTGCTCAATCGGCACCGCAACAGAAAACTGCAACTGCTCAATTGATTAAAGCACAGGCTTCGGCCCAGACTGCAAAAGATAAATCACAGACTGATAAAATGAAAATGGTGTTGGGGGCTAAAGAAAAGCAACAGAAAATTGTTGCTGACCAGCAGAAAGATCAGACGGAATTACAGCATCAGCAGATGGAAGACCAGGCCGATCAAGCTAATAATTCTGCGGATCTGCGTATGAAAGCTATGGAAATGCAAATGAAGGAAATGGAGTTGCAGTTTGAGCGTATGCGTATGCTGCACGAGACGATGATGATGTCGCGTGAGGCCATGAAGCCAATGGTAGAAGCTGGAACACCACAGGAAAATCAGTAATGACTAGGTACGTGTACCGCCCCGACCATCCATCTTGTGATGAATTTGGAATGGTTGAAGCGTCCATTGCAGGTCCAAAGCATGAATCTGATAATGCTGCGTATGTAATTACGGACGAGATGCCCGCGCTGCGCCATATGGCAGATGGAAAGCATTACACAAGCAAAGCTAAGTTTAGGCAGGCTACCAAGGCTGCTGGATGTATTGAGATTGGTGAGGAAACTAAAACCGTTCTTGCTCCTAGGCAACGTATTGAATTGAGCCGATCTGATAGGCGCGATTCTATTAGAAAAGCTATTTATGAGTTGAGGAACCGTTAATGTATTGTGCGTTAATTGTAATCGTAACTGGCCTGCATACGTTTACCGCTTATGATATGAAATGCTCAGCGTGTCAGGATTCGATAAAATTTTATATGCCGATGCTTTTAAAGGCATCTAAGGTTTATAAGAAAAATCCAATTACAGTAGAATGTAAGCTGCAAGAGGGCGTGTAAAGTGTTGTATCAAGGTAAGAGTAAGATACTGGTCAAACGGGCTGGTGCTTTTGGTGATGTTGTTTCCATAACTCCTATTATGAGAAGGCTGCGAAAGGAACATCCTGATGCAGTTATTCATGTAGAAACGCATTATCCAGAGATTTTCGTTGG
This sequence comes from Candidatus Angelobacter sp., assembly GCA_035710845.1. Lineage (GTDB taxonomy): Bacteria > Acidobacteriota > Terriglobia > Terriglobales > Acidobacteriaceae > Angelobacter. The sequence continues at coordinate 43,160 of DASTCT010000326.1, read as the reverse complement.
AAACGAAGATGTAAATGCAGCCTTTCCAATTCCTTCTTCAGAAACTTATTCAAAAGTTTTTGATCTCAATGGCTCATATGAGCGACGGCAACGTGCTGTTCACGGCATTGATTGCTACATGGAAGACGTTTTTGGCGATACAGGTGGCGATAAGTCATTAAAGGTATGCCGCCAGCCACTTCCACCCCAAGTCGGTACTGAATTTTTAGAAAACTGCGTTACAATTCATCCCGCTACATCGTGGCAGAACAGGACAATGCCTACTGCCTTTTGGCAAGGTGTTGCTGACCACTTGAAAGAAGCAGGATTTGCAGTAGCTACAGTTGGAACGGCGAGGGATCAGCAACTCCAAGGTGTTGTTGACCTGCGTGGTTTTTTGACCTGTCATCAACAAGCCGAGGTTTGCCATAGATCAAGATGTTTTATTGGCAGTGATTGTGGTGGCCTTTTCCTTGCTGGTGCTACTGATGTGCCGATTGTTGCACTTTTTACTACTTCCCCAGAATCTATGAATATAATTTGGCGGCGTGGGGAACCCAATTGGCGGTTAAAACCAATTGTACCAGATCTTCCATGTGTGGGTTGTACTACACGGTTTGCCCAGAAGGCTTGGCCTGAGATTTTAACGTACCATGGCTGCGAGCGTGATGATTTCGCGTGTGTTTATTGGTTTAAATCTGATGAAATTGCCAGATACGCCATTGATCTAGCACACAACTCTGGACATTTAACGATTTCTAGTGCAAATCTTCCATAAGAACGGCCCTGACAACCACGGCCGATGTAGGAGCTTTTTATGTTGATTGATAAGTGGAAACCTTTTTACGCACCTGAGACTGAAACTGGTACCCCTGAAGTAGATTCCAATACTCCGCCACCAGAAGTTGATGTTGAAGAGCATGATGGTCCGGGTTCAGGCCGCTCAGCTATCAGGAAATCATTAGAATCTGGTTTTGAAAAGAACCGCAAAGCCGCCGAAGAAGCTGAGAAAAAGGGTTCTGCTGGCAGACAGCGCACAGGCCGTCGTATTGCGGGCGGTGCTGAACTAGATCAGACACCAGAGGGTGAGGAAACTCAACTAGAGACTGAGGAAACAGCGCCTCAGACACAGGCCCCCGAGGCATTTTCCAAGGAAGCTAAGGCAGAATGGGCGAAAGTGCCTGCTGCTGTTCAGCAAGCCATCCTTAAACGTGAGCAAGATACCACAAAAGGTGTGGAAGAACTTAAGGGTAAGTACAAAGACATTGATGCTGCCATTGCCCCACACTTAAATGCTATCAGGCAGAGTGGACGGTCGCCCGCTGAAGCCGTAAACCAGCTTTTTGGTTGGTTCCAAGCATTATCTCAGAACCCAGTTGTTGCATTTCCAGCCCTTGCCAAGAGCTTTGGCTGGGATTTAACTCAGTTTGTGCAGCCACAGGCTCAGAATCAGCAGCCACAGCAAGCGCCAACCGAGCAACAGCAAGAAGATCTGCCACCGGCAGTTAAAAACTATATTGCCGATATGCAGAAGGAACTTGGTCAGCTAAAACAGGCATTTGGCGGGTTTCAGCAACAAACTACTCAGCAGAATGAGCAACGGACCAATGAAATCCTAGCTAATTGGTCTAAAGATAAGCCACATTTTGAGGAAGTGCGTCAAATGATGGCGCATTTAATTCAATCTGGTGCGATTCCGCTCAAGGATAACAAAGTTGATCTTGACGCGGCCTATGATGCGGCTGTGTGGGCCATTCCTGATGTTCGTTCCAAGGTTCAGGCTGAGCAACAGGCTGCTTCTCAAGAAGCTTTGAAGAAGAAGCAAGCTGACTTGGCTGCCAAGAAACAGGCTGAAGCAGATAAAGCCAGAAAGACTGCTGTTGGTGTTACGGGTGGTGCCCCTGGTGAGATTAATCCTAATACAACTAAGAAAGGTGCTAGGAAATCAGTTAAAGATTCAATCAGGGAAGCAATGGAACAACTTACGGAGTAAAACAATGGAACCCGATGATCCTGACGCATGGCGGGATTATTCAGACGAACCTGCGAATGAAGGGGAAGCAGAAATGCTTCCCCTTTTTATTTATTGGGTAGGCTAACTTTTAAGCGTTTAGTTTCTGCCCCATCCCAATCTACTGAGAGACCCACATTTTCTAGTATTTTTTTTATTTCATTGCCGTTTCCTGACCAAGCGAGGCATACTGTTGCTTCCTGCTTTAAATTATCATGATCTTGATCATGCCAGAAACAAGCTTTTTCAGCTCGATTTTCTGGGATTGCTGCCCAACCACAAGTTTGGCAACACCACCAATTCATTCGGCAGAAATATCCTTGTTTTCTTAAGGTTTTAAACGCAGTTTTTAATTTAGTTTTTACAGTTGGATAATTTGGGTGGTTTTTCTGTTTCATCAGCAAAGTCTCCCTTTTGGTAAAATAAAATTATTAGCCCCTTGTGTAGGAAACAAGTTGCTTTCTTTTAATTCTATCGAGGGACTCGACAAAGTTCCAAAGATAGTAGTAGATAGAAGTTACAACATTAGCAGATGACTTCCACAGAAGTTTCCTTCTGCGCCGCGTAAACGTACAGCGCGTCCTTAGATAGTTACTTTCCAGGGCTGACAACAGCCAAATGGCGGTAGCGTCAGACGGCATACGGTCTTAAACCCTAAATCAATCATCTAAGGAAAGGAACTAAAATTATGGCATTTCCGAATCTGTCGGAAATTGTCACGACTACCCTGCGAAATCGCACGGGAGAGTTGGCCGATAACATGAGTTCAATTTAAAGTTGTGGCTCATGTAAAACCGGGTTAATTCGGGGGACGCTGAAATGCCAATCCCGAGCCAAGTCACAGACGTATCAATAATGAGAGGGCTGTGAACGGTGTAACGACTAGGTGGTGAGGAAACAATAATCCACCCACGAGCGCCCGGTAAGTTGTTTAGCTAGAGAGGGGAATCCCGAATGGCAGTAGTATATGGGCTTGTTAATACGATTACTGGTAAAGCTTACATTGGTTGTACTGGTGGAAGGCCAAATCCGAAACGAGAATATAAAGCCGTTTCAAGTAAATTGGCTAAGAGGTTTCGAGAACATAGGTGCCTCTTAAATGCTGGTACTCATAAAGAGCCAGAATTACAAAAAGACTGGCAGATTTATGGGTCGCAAGTATTTAAGATGGAAGTTCTTGAAGAACTTGATAAATTTCCATCAGCGGCCGTGAAACGTGAAGCCGAGTTGCGGTGGATGGCTGAGTACGAGAGTAAAGGTCTTCTTTATAATGTTTACAAAGAAGCATTTGCCTTTACTGAAGCTGCCACTAAAGCAGGAATAGAAGCTTCTCGTCATGTTGGTCGTTGGCGTAATGGTGTGCCAGCAGATCACGGCAAGAAAATCAGTGAAGGCAGACGTAGAGCCCGAAAACTACGGCAACTTAAAGATATAGTCTGAACAATAGCGAATTGTAAGCTATTGATATTCAGGATAAAGAGCCTGAATAAAGAACGGTAGATCGCGCAATAACGCTGCTCTTCTTCGGTTAACTAAACGTGGCAATCTAAAGACGTTTTCGGGAGGCCGGACGATTGTACAAGAGCTGAATTACGCGGATTAAGGTTTGGTCCGCGTTAAATCGGGTGAATTCGGTGAAGGCTGAGATGCTAATACCGAGCCAAGTCACAGATGTAGGATAAATGCTTGTCTGAGGGCTGTGAACGGTGTAACGACTAGTTCTCAGGGAAACCTAGAGAGCCACGAGCGCCCGATATGAGTAGTAGTCAAATTGCTTATGTTTACCGTCTTGATTGTGAAGGGCGGGTGTATATAGGTTCAGCAAAACGATCCTGGATCAGAATAAATGATCATTTTCGTGAATTGCGTGCCAATAAACATCCAAACAAGTATTTACAACACGCTTTTAACAAATATGGGGAACAAAGTTTTTCTTCAAAAGTTATTGCTTGTTGTAAATTAGAAGCGAGATGGGATACTGAGCAAGAATGGATTGATAAGCTTCAGGCGTGTAATCGTAAATTTGGGTTCAATGTGATGCACTCGGCTGAACAATTATTACCGAGTGAAGCAATGAGTGAAGTGTTAAAAGCTTATTGGGCAAACAGGCGTGAAACAGATTGGGATCATTTTAATAAAAGATTTCATTCTGAAAATGTTGCAAAGCGCCCCCAAGTCCGTAAGCAATTAAGTGACGCTAAACTCAAAGCTTGGGCAGAACTCGAATATAAGGCTCAAATGGTTGCAGCACACAAAGAATATGCTGCTAAGCCAGAAATAAGGGCTAAGTTAAGTTCTCAAGTTAAGAGTGCCTGGGCCGATCCAGTTTACCGCGAAAAGCAAATGGCTGAACGTAAACGCCGCTTTGCTGATCCTGAATTTAGAGCTAAATTAAGTTTGGCAGCTAAGAACAGGAAACGTGATAAACGCACTACTCATAATGAGATAGTCTGAACAGTAGCGAAAGATGAAGCTATTGACGTATGGGATAAAGAGCCCATACAACTAACGGTTTTGAACCAGACCTTCCAATGGTACAGCGGGTATCAGACTCTTAATATCGCCCCCTCCCAGGTTTTCACTGCGGCTGAATTTCCGATTCGTCAGGCTGCCGTTGCAGTCTCGATCAGTGGATTGGAAGAGCTTCAGAATAGCGGCGAAGAGGCTATCATCGATCTGCTTGAGTCGCGTATCATGAATGCAGAAGATACATTCATGAACGGTCTTTCGCAGGGTATCTACGGTGACGGTACCGTGACCAACTCCGTTGGCGGCTTGCAGTTGCTTGTCAGCTCGAGCCCAACCAGTGGTGTTGTGGGCGGCATTGATCGTAGTCAGTGGACCTTCTGGCAGAACCAGACTTGGTCGGCTGGTACCAATGGCGGTACGGTTCTTTCTGCTTCCACTATTATCCAGCAGATGGATAGCTTGTGGGTGCAGTTGATCCGTGGTCGCGATTATCCCGATCTGATTATCGCGGATAACAACACCTACAAGTATTACCTGAATGCCCTTCAGGCTATTCAGCGTATTCAGACTGAGTCGTCTGCCCCGGATATGGCTGAAGCCGGGTTCCAGTCGCTCAAGTATATGAACGCTGATGTGGTGCTGGATGGTGGCTTCCAGGGCTTCAGCACTGACCCGCTGCCGCCGCAGGTTTCTTCGTCTACTTCGGCAGTTGGTGGTGCACCTGCAACCACTATGTATTTTTTGAACACTCGCTACTGCCACTGGAGGCCCCACGCGCGTCGGAATATGGTTCCCCTTGATCCCGACCGTTTTTCGGTCAATCAGGATGCTATGGTTCGTCTTGTGGGTTGGGCTGGGAATATGACAATTTCCAATGCTTTCCTCCAAGGTGTCCTCGTCGCATAAGAAGATCAAGGACTTAACGTAAAGCTTGCTCCACTGGCGGCCCTATGCTATAGCAGCACTGGAAGCCAGTGGAGTTTTTATGATTGGTGTTTATCGAATTTATTGTAAAAGTAATAAGCGGTCCTATGTTGGTTCTGCTGTTTCGTGCGAAGATCGTGGTAAAAGCCATTATTGGCATCTTAATAAAGGCGATCACGGCAATAAACATCTCCAAAATGCTTGGAACAAATACGGATCAAATAATTTTGTATTTGAGGTTTTAGAAGTTTGTTCTGAGCCTGAATTATTTGACAGAGAACAAGAGTGGATTAATTTATTCAATGCTACAGTAAAAGGATTTAATATTGCTAATCCAGTAAGGCAGTCTGTTCCAAGTAAACGGATGTCTGAAGCCCATAAAAAATATTGGAATAGTCTGACTGAAGAGCAGAAACAAGAAAGGACGGCAGCAGGGAAAGCCCTCCTTGATGCTTTGAGGAACGATCCTCAATTTAGGCTCAATTTAGGAACTAAAGCGGCTGCGCGTTGGGGGAATCCTGAGTTTAGAACTAAAGTTCAAAAAATCTTTGATGATAATTGGGCCAATCCTGAATTTCGTGAAAAGCAAATTAAGCATCGAAAGGCTAATGCAAACAAATTATGGGCTTCTGAAGCCCACCGTCAAGCAATGAGTGAGAAACGTGCTGAACGGTGGAAGGACCCACAATATGTTAAAGAAAGAACTGAGGGCACAACTAAGCTGTGGCAAGATTCTGAGTACAGGAAAAAAGTTACTGATAGAATAAAGGCTTCCTGTAATGATCCAGAATATAAACGCCTTCTAAGTGAAAGAACTAAATTGCAGTGGCAGAAACGGCGTGAGAAGCAAAATGGAGTAAAACAGTGAACCCCCTCATTGCCTCTATGTACCTTCTCGCTCTCTCGCTATCTCCTCCAAAACCTGCTACATTCAACGAACGTTTCGGTCACTGGCAATCGGTGTATTGTGGATGCGGCTACTCAATGTCTCGTATTGTCACAGCTCCAGCGAGTCTTAGAATCCGAAGTCATAAGCATAAATCGCCGCTCAACATCTTACCGCCTCTGTAGTAAGGAACTGGAAATGCGTGAGATTAAAGACCTGGGCAGTACGTTGCGTGATGCGGTAGGCAAGCTGCGGCAGGATACGGCTAATGCCAAACAAAGATTTTCTTCCGAACTAGCTCATACTCAGGCTAACCTAGTGAAAGTGAACGCGCTTTCTCAGGAAATGGCTGATGCTAATAAGGAAGTTGAAGCTCTTCTTGCCGATACCGGCTCTAATTTTCTTAACACCTCTACTGCCAAACCAGATCAGAATGGTGTAGTCAAGAATCAAGGATAAACGATGTCGCAAGGGATCCAACTTTTTGAACCGCAAACTACTGCCACGGTCAGCATTACTTGTTCTACAGTTACCGCTCGGGTGGCCCTTGTAGCTACCGCCGCTGTTGGGTTTTCCCTTAGAATTAAAAACATAGATACTACCAACGTTGCGTATGTGGAATTAGGTGGTTCTACTGTTTCTGCTTCTGTTCCTAATGGCGCTACCCCAGGCTCCATGCCGGTTGGCCCTGGTGAGACAGTGGGTGTGGGGTTATCCAACGTAATTACTAACGTTGCTGCGGTCAGTTCGGCCGGTACCCCAACTGTCTATTTTACTCCCGGCACTGGCGTTTAATGCTCGGCCTATCGTTAGCTCTTCCAGTTCAAAAAAACTTGAGTAGTGGCGCCGTCTCCGTCGCGACCAACTCTATCGTCTTTGCCTCCGCCTCGTCGCAGTCGTTGACCGCGACCGGCAAGACCAACATCAATCAGCAGAAGTTCACTTTCGCGGCGTGGTTCAAGACCTCAACGGTGGCGACGCAAGCGCTTTTCTATCTCGGCGACGGCACAACGGCGAACCGTGTCTTTGCTCGGATCAACTTGAACGGCACGATCTCATTCCTCGGCACCACGGCTTCCGCCAGCGCATTTACATTAGTTACGTCGGGGGCCTTCGCCGATGGCAAATGGCATTCTGTCGTATTCGCCATGAATACGACGCAAGCTGGCGCGAACAATCGCGCCATCATCTATGTGGATGGAGTAGCGGCGCCCCTTGGCATAAACACGCAGCCTGCGCAGAACGCAAATCTATCCAATAATTTTGCTGCCACCAACTTGATTGGCTCACAGCAGCCAGTAGCCGGAACATTCTTCAACGGCAACCTCGCCCAGGTCTATTACATCGACGGCCAGCAACTCACGCCGTCGAGCTTCATCACCGGCACGCCGGGCGTGCCGAAGACCTATAGCGGCTCATACACGGGCACATTCGATTTCTTCCTGAATTTCGCCAACGCTGGTTCGCTTGGCGCCGATACGTCCGGCGAGGGCAACAATTGGACGCCGCAGAATTCACCGACGCAATCGACCGATCATCCATAATTGACAATCTAAATTTTCTTGAGTAAAGTGGAACTTAACTCGGCTGCCTGGAAACCAATTCTCGCGGCCTCCACATTAAAACGTAACAGCAGCTTAGAATTTTTATTTTAGGAGGCCCTTATGGCTCTTTATTCTACCTCGACTAAGGAAGGCGTGGATATTAACGCCGTCTTTATCAAAGATACCAACACCCCTGAGTATCCAGCCCCTCCGTTTGGCGTTGGTGAACTTGCTTGGGGCACTGACGGCTCTGAGTGGGTTTACTGCACGGCAAGCATCTCCATTGCCGCAACTTCGGTTGTGCTGGTTGACCCGCATCCAGGTAGCTGGTCGGTTTCGCTCATTGGTGGTGCAACTGTTGCTACAGCTCCTACTGGTCAGCTTGTCGGTATTGTTGGTGGTTCTATTGGTTCGTTAGCAGTTCCAGCTCCTACTGGTACGCAAACTGGTACCTTCTTCTGGGTGCAGCGCGCTGGTAATATTCCAAATGTCAAGTGCGCGGCTTCTACCACCAAGAATGCACAGCTTTATTCGTCTGCTACCGTCTCAGGTCAGGTCAGCTCGTCTGCTGGTGGTGCCGGCACCACTTATCAGATTAATGGTTTGGTTATTTCAGTTGCTACCGGTTCGGTGGCCGGTCCGAATACTGCGATTGCCAATTATCCGGTTGTTGGCTCCAGCGCCTAATTGTGCTATAGCCCCTGTTCTGAGAACAGGGGCTATTTTTCTTTAATCTGGAGTATCTATGACCGACGAAGTAGCGTTAGCTGGCGTGCAAGAAGCAATTGGTATGATGCAGCGTGGCGATTACCTTAACGCCACAATTGCCCTAGAAAAAATCCTTATAAAAGATCCAAAGCTAGCTCTAGCTTGGAATAACAGGGCTTTATGCCTGTTGCAGATGGGCCATCCATTTGACGCCCTATTAAACATAGAAAAGGCTCTAGAAATTGAACCTAATCAAGCGGCCTATTACAATAATAAAGGGGCCATGCTTGAACAGGAAGAGAATTATGCTGGCGCCCTTGATGCTTATTACCAAGCCCTTGAATTTGTTCCTGGAATGCCAGAAGCTTGGAATAACGTAGGAAATACTAAGAAATTCATGGGTGATTTGCCTGGGGCCATTGAAGGCTACAGGAAATCGATTGAAAATAAACCAGATTATGCCGATGCTCATCTGCATCTAGCCTGTGCCCTTCTTGCTGACGGTGAATATGAGGAAGGTTGGAAGGAATTTGAATGGCGCTGGCGCTCTCAATTGACTCCACGGGGTCTTTCAATTTCTCAATGGGAGGGTGAGAACCTTAATGGCAAGACGTTGTTTATTTATGCCGAACAGGGTCATGGCGATACCCTTAATTTCATTCGCTATGTTACAGAAGTTAAGAAAAAGTATAATTGCTATGTAATTGTGGAAGTAAGACAGCCCCTATTCAGGTTGGTTTCTACAGTCAAAGGCATCGATAAAGTTATTCATTATGGGGATAAGTTGCCCGAAGCTGATTACTGCACTCCCATGATGTCCTTGCCTAGAATTTTAGGCACTACGGTTGAAACTATTCCTGCTGACGTGCCATATTTCCACATTGCTTCTGATCATGTAAAAACATGGGCCGAGCGTTTGACGATTTTACCGCCTGGATTAAAAGTTGGGATTTGTTGGGCTGGAATGAGCCGCCCAGGTACGCCTGCGGCTGATAGGATTGACCAAAAACGCTCCACCACACTGCAAAATTTTGCACCAGTGGCATTAGTTCCAGGTGTAATGTGGGTATCATTGCAGAAAGGGCCGCCTGCTGAACAGGTCAAAGAACCACCGCCCGGTATGACTATTGGGGATTGGATGGATGATGCTGATGATTTCTACGATACCGCAGCATTAATTGAAAACCTTGATTTGGTTATTTCGGTAGACACTGCCGTTCTCCACGTAGCTGCGGCTTTAGGCAAGCCTACATGGCTATTGAGCCGCTACGATGGTTGTTGGCGTTGGTTGGGAACCAGAAAGGACAGCCCTTGGTATCCAACTTTGACCCAGTTTTATCAGCCTAAGCCCAATGATTGGGTCTCAGTAATGAAAGAAGTTTCTGCTTCACTTCGGCAGTATGTTTCTGATAGAAACAAACGGGCAGCATAGATAGACACCTATGGATGATTCCGTGTATGATGAGAATGGATCTGTATCAACCAGCGCAATCCCTGAATGGAAACGCGAGTTGGTTGCGGTAGCTCGAGACCAAGCTTCTTTATATACTTGGGGCCTGAGAAAAGATCCTAAAATTGCAAGTATAGGAACTAAAACTTTGTATGAGTGGCTGTGTAGGGCTGCTCCTAGGATCAAGAGGTAATTATGGACGAGTTTGCTCCACACACTAATATTCGCTGGTCTGGTAACGTGGGTACTGTTGAGTATGGTGGCGATAACCGAATGGTTGCCATTTTCTACAACGAAGCCCGTCATAATCCAGCAAAATCAACGGAAGCTGGATCACCTGTTTACGATGATGTTGTGATGGTCAGAATCCATCCCCCAGGTGAGCGCCTTAACATTGTTGTGCGGCCTGCCACTGTTCAAGATAAACGGCGTTTTCCTGTTCAGTGGGCACAGTTTCAGGAGAACCGAATTCAAATTCCTGAAGGCACCCCAATTGATTTGTTGTACCCGGATAAAGTGGCGATTGCAGCTACCCTTCGCGCCCATGGTGTCCACACCATTGAACAATGTGCTGAACTTTCTGCCGATGCAATTGAGAACATTGGTATGGGTGCGCAGAAGTATGTCAATGATTCGGCCAAGTACCTTGAAATGGCGAACAAGGGTGTTGGCGCTAATCAGTTGCGGAAAGAATTGGAAGAGCGGGATCAAGAAATCAGCACCCTCAAACGCACTGTTGATATGCTGAAAGCACAGATTGATGAGCTTCGTGAGAATAACACGGCTCAGATTGATCTTCAGCAACTCCAGCGGCTTATTGCTGGGCAGGCTGCCCGCCCTACTTTTCCAGGCCTAAAACAGTTAGATGCTGGGTTTGATGCCCAAACCGCACTTATTAATGGCACTTCTGCCCGCGCAGAAAAACCAAAACGTTCGCGTGAGCGTATTAAACGTTAATTTCTTATTTCTCTGAAGGAGAATTTCAATGCCTCAAGGTGATGATCTGGTTGGCGTGGGCTTTTCCGCCCAAGAAGCTGACCTTCTTGGAAATACTGCGAATACGTTAACTTGCACAGGCACTTCGCAGGCTACTGCGGCCACTGTTAAGACTAAGAATACGACTCTTAGTGCAGCCGCGAGCCAAACTGGTGCTATTTTAAATAGTAGTGCTCATATTGGCAGTCCTTTTTATTTTAACTGCACTTCATCCACTGCTGCGGTAGTTTATTGTCCGGTTGGTCAGACGCTTAATGGCAACATTAATGATAGTAAGACGGTAAACCAGAATACTTCGCTTATTATCTGGCAAGCGTCAAAAGGTAAGTGGGTTTCGGTCGTTTCTGCTTAACGTCACTTAAGGGGGTTAAAAGTGCCCCTCACTCTCCTTCAGATTGTGCAGGCGGCCCAGGGGGAACTTGGGCTGCCACAATCTTCTTCTGTTATCAACAATACTGATGCTACCACGGTTCAGATGTATAATCTGGCAAACCGCGTTGTAGATATTGTCCGTCGTTGGAAAAATACCAGATGGACGGCATTACAAACCGAATACAATATTGTTGTTTCCCCACCTATCTCAGTTACCGGCACTGTTACATTAAATTCGCCAATAATCACGAACATTTCCCCAAACACAAACGGTATTATTCCTTGGATTTATGCCTGTTCTGGCAATGCCATTCCTCAGGCGGCCCGCGTGTTGACGGTTGATAGTTCTTCTCAAGTTACGCTAACGATGGAAAATACGGGGCCAACGGCCTCCAATTTGGCTATTATCTTTGCCAAAGATACATATCCTATGCCAACTGATTTTGATTATTATAATAATCGGACAATGTGGGATAGAACGAACCGTTGGGAATTGCTAGGCCCTGATTCGCCACAAATTGATCAATGGCACCGCAGCGGAATTGTAGCTACGGGGCCACGTAGGCATTTCAGACAACTGGGACCCGTACAAGCCGCAAATGCAGCAATTCCTCTTGCAGGATTTCGTTTATGGCCTGCTCCAGTTGAAATTGTTTCACCGTTGCAGATTGATTTTGAATACTTAAGCAATGCAGCAGTTAAGCAAATTGGACCATCTGGTTTTCAGGGTATCTATACTAAAACCTTTACTAATGATACGGATCAATCCGTTCTTGATGACCAAGCCGTGATTATGGGCATCAAATGGATGTTCTGGCAGGTCAAAGGATTTAATTACGCCGATATGAAGAACGACTGGATGGATTATGTTAATGCATTATCCGCCCGTGATGGTGGTGCGCAAACCCTTCAAATGGTGCGTAGGCAAGATTCAGTGTTGCTGACCAGTTCAAATATTCAAGACGGTTTTTTTCCCGGTCCGGTTGCATCTGGTACTAATTAATCTTTTAGTGGGCTTAATCTAAAATGCCCCTTTCAATTACTCACGCAAAAACTAATACCGTTCCTGATGATCCCTCAAAGGTCACGGCAGGTGGTATTCTTGCGAGTGATTGGAATTCCCTACACACAGTTTCCGGTTCATTAGCTTTCGGAGACCTGACCGGGAACATTTCTACGTCACAAATGGCTGGTGGGGCATCTGCGTCATCATCTACATTTTGGCGCGGTGATGGCTCGTGGTCTAATGCGTTAACTGGCCCTTTAATCTTAAATCCACCGAGTGTTTCTACTACTCAAGGGCTGATAATTACACAGTCCTTGCCGGGCAGCACGTCACAGACTACGGCGTTTGATTTTAATGTAATCAACGCTTCAAATTCTGGCTACAGCGTCCCACTGACAGGGGCAGTTGATCCAGTATTCGGCATTGTTCCGCACGTTTCTGCCTTTACGGCTTATATGAATGTGAGCGGGCCATCGTCAGGCAATGATAATAATGGTTTATGGGGGGCCATTGCCGAAACAGCACCAGTTGGATTTATCAAAGGTATAACTGGCAGTGCATATTCTAATATCAATTCAGGTGATGCGTTATATGGCGTTGCTGGTGGTGCACTTACCGGGGCATCTGCCAACGTTCAATATGCGGTCGGTGTTCTCTCCGAAAGCATTTCGGCTGTCGGAGGTGCGATCACAAACCGCTTCGGATTCTTGGCTGGTGGTGGTGACGGCAGCAATGTGCAGGGAACGTCTATTGATGCGGCCTATGGCGTTTTTCCCATCAGCGCCGCGCCTTTCAAAAACGCACTCTTTCTGGATACGTTCGGCGGGACCGTCCAGCCGCTCGCGTCCAATGGCAGTGTCATTTCTTCCGACGGGGCGCTCACGACCGGCAGTCTCATCAATTTGCCGAACGCCACATTCACGGCCGACATTATCAACGTCCCGAACCTGCACATTGACGGCTCTGGCATATTCAGGACGCAGATTCAGGAGACAATCAACACCAACGGCACGGTCGGCCCCGTCATCAATAACAACTCGACTGGTGGGTCGGCATTCTCAGTCAGCTCGTTCTTTAACAGCGCGAACTTCGCCAACTTCGGCATCGGCGGAACCGGGCTTACCGGCTCGGCGGCGATTTTGGCGAATCGCGCCATCGTTCAGGGGAGTACCAGCTCGGCCGGCATTGCCATCAATAACCAGGGCGCCAATCCAACTCTGTTTGGCACCAGCAATACTGAAGTTATTCGAATTTTAAATGGCCTTTCAATAGGCACAACTTCTGACCCCGGTTCTGGGCTGATTTATCTTAATTCTGCATCATTTTTAATGAGAAACAAAACAAGTTGGAATAATGGTGCAGCAGCTAATACTGCTACTTTAACGAATGCCCCGGCAGCAGGAAATCCAACTAAATGGGTTCCTATTGATGATAATGGGACAACCCGGTATATTCCTAGTTGGTAAAATTTGAAGGATGCTTTTAAATGGTTGCGCCTAGCGTTAGTGAAGATGAAAGTCGCAAGGCTGCTGCGGTAGCGTTTCAGTTTTTAAAGCGTGTAAATGGCATTTTAGCAGAAGATGCTGACAATTACATTGCAGTTAGAAATTGGCTCGCGATGGTTGTCGATGGACGATTGCGGGTTGTTGGCCCGAAACCAGTTAAACATAAACGAGAGCGTTTACCCTAAATGGGGGCTTATCAAGAGGGTGCCTACCAATTACTCGCTTATCAGGTAGAAGGACTTAATCAAGCCCTAAATATCCTATTGCAGGATGACAGTGATACGTGGCTGTTCTACGTGCAAGCCCCGGATGGATTATACAGCGTAAGCCCCGCGTTTGCATCTAGGTTTTATGTTACTGCAACGCAAATTATCTATAACCCATTTATTGGACAATTTACCCCTAGAACGTTTTCTACGGCACCATTGACCCCAACTAAAACTACAAAAGACCCAAGTTTAATGGCAAAACTGGCAATTGGGCCTCCTACATTATGACTACCCTGGTTGACGCTGCTTCAATACTTCCTAACTTAGTAGGGAAATTGCCACCAATTACCCCTTCTGGTGATTTATTAGTTTTGCTGCCTGATGCTCAAAATCCCATGATCCGTGCATTGCGGCAGCAACATGATCTTATTCATAAAGATTTGCCTGAACAAGAGAGAATTAATGCCATGTTTAATGTGCTATCGCCTCTAAAGCACGAACAGGGTCATGTTATGACCCCTGGAGAATATATGGCATCGCCAACAGGTGAGGGCATCCCTAGTAATGGTGTAAATTGGGTCAGGGGGATGTAACTATGCTGGATCCTACAGATTTGACCGCTGGCTTGCAGAATTATAATGGGGGCACGCAACAGGCCGCCTCACCAGAGGCCATTGTCCGGGCTTTACAGGGCCGACAAATGGCTATGATGCTTCCTCCTGGTGAAACCAGTGACCTTCCTTCCCCAGATGCTCCGGGGCTATTCCAGCAGCCGTTTGGCATAGGGAGTGCCGGGCCAGGAAAAGGTGTTCCAATTTCACCTGATTTTGAAATTCAAGGGCGTGGTTACAGAGAAGGGTTCGAATCAGCTCTTGATGATAAGATGGCGGGAACCAGAGTTACGCCCTACCCTGGGGATCACCCTTATACTCGTGGGTGGCGTGAAGGGTACGAAGCTGGAATGAGAAAACGGTAATGTTTGAAGATCCTTCTTCACCCCAAGCAATAAGCCGAGCGTTGCTCGGGCCACAATATGCCATGGCCCTGCCGCCTGGAGAAGGCTCCGATATCCCAGGTGCCGATGCACCTGGATTATTTCAGCAACCTTTTGGAATTGGCAGTGCTGGCCCAGGAAAAGCTATACCATTTCAAATGACTAGGGCTATTGGCACCAATCCTAAAGTTGAAGAATTTATTAAACGCGCCCCTGCCGCTAATACAAACGATAATTTAACGCAGCGTTTACAAGAGGGGCGTTCGGATATTCATTCAAGCGAGTTGATGGGGCCTAAACTGGTTAAAGATCCTGTTACAGGCAGATGGAATAGGCAAGAGGTTTTAGATTACTGGAAAAGCCAGAACCCAGATTTATCTGGCTATGCTAAAGCTTTAAATGCTCAGAAGAGAGGAGTTTCGGTAATGGAAACCCCAATTGCTAAAGGAAATTCTACCCCAGTACCCATGACACAAATCTTGCCAAAGACGGTAAAAGATTTTATTAATGCCGCAAATTCTTCACCAAATCCGTTACCTTCTTCCACAGATCAACTCCGCTCCTGGATGCAAGAATTGGGTGTTCCCGATCCAATAATTAAATAAATGAGAAAAGTTACCCCGCAGGCGTTAGCTAAAACGCCATTTCAGCTTCCTGATGTTGTGACTAAAGTTGTTCCAGCTCCTACAGGCGGTTGGGATGCTATTTCTCCATTAGCTGAAATGGACCCCAAGCGGGCACCAATTTTAATCAATTGGGTGCCGCGCCCTGGTTGGGTAGAAATTAGACCAGGATATGATATTTGGTCAGTGACCAATAGTGGTGCTCCTGTTGAAACTTTACTTCCATATAGGCCAGCTAATGGTACTGAGAAATTGTTTGCGGCCTCAGATGCACACATTTATGATGTTAGTACCAATTCAAATGCAACGTCTGTAGTTACTGGTTCCAGCTCTGCCCGCTATCAATACGTGATGTTCTCCCCCGCAGGGAACACGAACAGTTACCTGCAATGTGTCAATGGGGTGGATCAATTACGGCAATATGACGGCACCAGTTGGACGCAGCCCAGCATTACTGGCTTCCCCAATGGGCTGACGACAGCCAACATCTTCAATATTGCAGCGCAGAAACGGCGTCTTTGGTATGTTATGGGCAATGGTGCGGGTGGAAGGGGTACTGTTGCTGCGTTCATGCCCACCGATGCAATAACAGGCCCCATCGCTGGCTATATTGATTTTGCCGCGCTATGGAATAAAGGCGGCTATTTAATTGCAATGGCCGATTGGACGGTAGATGGTGGCTCAGGCCCACAGGATTATGTGGGGTTTCTTTCCAGTCGCGGGCAAGTATCTCTTTATGCCGGTACCGATCCAACTAATTCGGCGGCTTGGTCGCTTGTAGGTACTTTTGATCTATCAATTCCAATTTCTGACAGATGTGTGACCCGCGTTGGTTCAGATGACGCTATTATTACTCAAGCAGGTGTGATTCCCTTATCACAGGCACTTCCGTTTGACCCTAGCGCAGATCGCTCTATTGCTATTACAGCTAGAATTCAGAATGCGATGGTACAAGCGGCTATATCGGCCGCAACTAATTTTGGTTGGCAAGTAATTGCCTATCCTGCTCAAACTTTAGCGATTATCAATGTTCCTTTGACCACAAATGTTAATCAAGTTCAATTTGTTATGAACACGATTACGGGGGCGTGGTGTCAATTCAACGGCTGGAATGCCAACCATTTCGAGATTTATGGCGATCAACTTTATTTCGGCGGAAATGATGGGAATGTCTACTTAGCGTGGCAGGGGAGTTCCGATCTTATTACCCCCATAAACGCTAATATGCAATTGGCTTATAACTATTTTGATGATCCAGGCCGTGATAAACGCATTACGATGGTGCAGCCTGTTACAGTGACGAATACGGTTATCACTGTGGGATTGGCTGTGGATGTTGACTTTGGTATTTCTACAGTAAGTGCTCCAGTTTCTATCGGCACACCGAGCACAACTTTGTGGGATACTGCTCTTTGGGATTCATCTATTTGGGATGGAAGTTCTACTCCAACATCTGTGTTCAAACCGTGGACCAGCGTGCAGGCCATAGGCCACGCCCTTGCTATCCATCTAGCTGTTTCTATTACTGACCCAAATGTCTCCGTTACTGCCACTTTTGATGTGGGGATGTTTGATTCGGCAACATTCGATTCATCGCACGTAAATGCGCCTACAGTGCTGCAAGTAGACGCATTTAATGCAATTATGGAACTTGGCGCCTTTATCTAATAAGGAAAGTAGTAAGTGCCTCAAGGAAGTGATTTGCTTGCTAATGGTATGCGGCCAGAATTGGCTGTTCTTTTAGGGAATCAACCAACGTCTATTGCTGCAACAGGTACGGTTCAAGCTACGGCAGCCCTCTTGATAACAACTCTAACCGAAGTTACTGCAAGCGTTGGCGCCACAGGCGTTATTGTTCCTGCAACTGCTCCTATTGGTTCTCCTTATTTTGTTTATGCCAAAAGTGGAGGCTCTGCTGGTGTGGTCTATGTCCAGAGTGGGCAAACCCTTAATGGTGTAACCAATGGAACATTTACGATAGCAAGCGGCACATTGGGGTTATTAATTCAGACTTCATTGAATAATTGGGCACATTTATAAGTGGCTAATGGATTACTTCTAGGGCAGGATGCCCAAGTAGCTGCATGGGTGCATTCCACATATCGTCTTTTTCCTATGAAATACGATATGGCGGTGGGGATTGTATCTCCTGAGAAGATTTTACTTGGCGCATTCCTATTAGAACACTATAATGGAGTCGATGTACATCTGAGTTATTATGGCCCTGGTACACCTTCTCTAGCCATCGGCCGGTCTATTGCACGTATTGTGGCGTTGGAATTAAACGCGGCACGATGTACAGTGGTAACGTCTAAGCGTAATAAGCGCCTGATTTCTAAACTTCTTAAGTTTGGCTTTAAATTAGAAGGAAGTCAGAAGCGTTTTTACGGGCATACTGATAATGCACGAAACACAGCTATAAGATTGGTAATGTTTCGTGAGGAAATTAATAGGTGGGCAGGAATTAAAAGATGTTAAACCAGTCGCCGCCTACTTATAATGCCCCCACCATGAATGATCAATCTAATCAAATTCTTGGTGATCCTCAAAGTCAATTATCCAATTATTATGCGAATTTCTATAAGTCAAGTTATGCTACCCCTTCTAGCTTCGCGTTGCCATCATCTGTTGATGCCCCGCAGCCTTGGTATCAGCAGCCATCTCAAGCACAGCCTAATGTGCAGCAAATGATTTCTGCTCTGCGAGGTTAATTTTATGGGTAGTTCTGCCCCTTCTCCGCCACCAGTTCAACCGGCAACCCAAACCGAACAACAGCAGTTCGGATATAATATCAATACCGGCGAGGCCCAACAGGCATTAAATCTGATTGGGCAAAATACTCCCTTTGGATCGTTAAATTATGAACAAACGGGTACTGGCCCTAATGGTGTTCCTCTCTACACCGCCAACACCACCCTTGATCCAACTACTCAGGCTTTGCTGACTAGTTTGCGATCAGGAGCTACTAATCAGGTCAATCAGGGTGGTTATACAAATAACAATGCGTCCGATGTGGTGGGAAGTGCTACTACGGGAAACACTGCCGCATTGGTTCAGCAAGGCGTTGATTATCTTCAGCCATTTTACACAACTCAAACTGAACAATTAGATGCCCAACTTCGAAATCAGGGCATTGATCCAAGTTCGCCTGCGTATGCTAATCAAATGCGGCAATTGCAGGCAAATCAAAACCAGAATGTTAATAGTCTGATTACTCAATTCGAGCCAACTGCTTATAATCAGGCGGTTAGCAGTTACGAATTGCCGTTGCAGACTGCTCAGCAAGAATTTGGAATGATTAATCCAAATTATGTTCCTTCCAGCTTTGCCTCTACCCCACAAACCGCATTGCAGCCTACGAATGCCATTCAGGCACAATCCAATTACCAGGATGCTTTGAACCAACAGTATGCTCAGCAAGTACAAGCTAATTCTAATATGATGAGTGGCTTATTTGGTATCCCAAGTGCTGTACTCGGCGGCATGGCTAGAAGCGGTAGCCTTGGACTGCCTTCCTTCTTAGGGGGCAGTGGTGCCGCAGTAGATGCTGGAATGGCGTCAGCGGGAGCTGATCCCGCTGCGTTATTATCGTTAGCTGCCCTGTAATAAGGAGAATTGAATGGACCCTAATTCTAACAATACCCCGTTGGGGCCGGGGGTTTCTCTTCCGATGGATTTCAGCAATTTATCGCTAGTTAATCCATATCCTAAGAATTATGTAACCCCGAATTATAATCAATCAACTTATGACTATGCCAAGGCTCTCCTTCAAAATTCTGAGGGCGCAGTTCCTGGTACCCGTGGTGGTTGGACAGTTGGTTTACAGCATCTGGTAGATGCTCTAGTTGGTGGTTCATTGCAACGGCAAGCTAATAATCAAGAATTAGCAAGTCGAGGCTATGATGCTGCTAAAACTGTTCAGGCCCCACAAACTTATGGGAACACTTTTAACAGTAATCAGAATCCCGCGCCTGAAGCCGCCTCCCCGGAAGGCGCGGGTAATGCTTCTCAGGGGGCTGATAAACTTGCGCCGATTATAGGAAACATGGAAGGCAAAACTTATGACAGAGTTGTGCCTTCCATTAATGCTCATACTGGTCAAAAACAGTATGCACTTGGTAAGTATGGAATTATGGATTTTAATATTGCCCCCTGGACGACTGACGTCCTGGGGCGCCCCATGAGCGCGCAGGAATTTCTTAAGAATCCACAAGCACAAGATGCGGTTGCTAAAGCTAAATTAGCTGAATACACGCAGAAATATGGTGTGGAAGGCGCTGCCCGAGCTTGGATAGGTGGTGAAGGTGGAGTAAATCATCCAGAACGCACTGATGCTTTTGGCACTTCTGTAGGCAGTTATGGACGACAAGCGGCTCAAGCTTATGCTAATACAGGAAATCCTGCTGAAGGTAATCCGGGGCAACAAGCTATTATGAATGCTTTAAAAGTAGCTGCAAGTGGCAAAGCTCCTGCTGCCCTTCCGGGAGAAGCACAGCCCCCCGGCGCGCTTCCTGGGCAACAACCAATTATTCCACCCTATATGATTATGCGTCGCCCACAAGTGGGACGTGGTGATTTAGAGCAATTGCAGGGTAGTCCGTGGGCCGCACCAGAACAAAAGGCTGAACAGCGTGGATATTACATGCAACAGAACTTGCCCCCTGTTGTTCCTTATCTTGGAGGGCAGGTAGTCGTAAATCCTAACAATCCAACCCAGCAATTCTTTGCCCCTGGTGTGGAGAAAGGGACGGTTTCGGGTCCAGGTGGAATGCAAGCGCCGGTTCAGACTTACGTGGCCCCTGGCCCAGATGGACGTCCACAAATGCACATGCTGGCCCCTCAAGAGGGATTATTCGGTGCTGGCCCTGGTGGGGGATCTTCTGCTCCACCGCCTGCCCCCAATGTTTCTGTGCCCGGCGGCGGCGGTCAACAGGCGCCGGCTGGTTTGCAGCCACTTGTGCCGACACCGCCGATTAGTGTGGGCAACCCTATCCCTGCTGCCCCAGCCCCTGCCGCACCAGCGCCCGCCTCAGGCCCAAAGGGGCCTGTTCTATTTGATCAGGCAGAACCTAAAACGAATGTAGGGCAGGTTGCGGCCCCAGGTCAGGTAGCTGGCCCTGGTGTTCCTTCTAATGTACCAGCCTCTCAATCGGTTACACCTCCCGGCACTTCTGAACAAGTTCTAAATGCTGCCGAAGGTGTGTTGCCGCCTGTGGCCCCCGGTGGTCAAACTGGCGTGCCTTCCCCCGCTTCTGCCCCAATGGGCAATAAGGTGGCTCAGGCGCTGGCCACACAGCCCCCTACAAGTAATAATCCAAAAGAAGCTGGCCTATTGAATGATATGGCTAATTTTGGTCTTCAGTATGAGAAACAGAAAGATCTTAATACAAAGGATAATAAAAACTTAGAGGATGCACTAAAGCAGTACTATACGGCTGGGCAAATTGCCCAAAAGGGGCTTCCAATGTTGGAAGTGGCTCAGCAATATGTCAATGACCCACGGTTCTACTCCGGATTTCTTCAAGAACCGTATGAGGCTGTTCAAAAAGGCCGTGCAGCCATTAGTGAATTCTTTGGTGGGAATGCTAAGGCGGCAGCCGCCCCAATGGAAATTTTCCAAAAAATTCTATCCGGCAATATTGTTGGCGATTTGAAAATGACGCTGGGTGGCCTCGGCCAAATCCGCCTTGCTGAAATTAATTTAATTACACAATCGGTGGCAAATAAATATAATTCCCCAGCAGCGAATAAAGCCGTTCTGCAAGTTATGCTTCGCGAACACGCCCAAGCGGCCAATGTGGCTAGAATTGCTCAGGCATATCAGCAGGGTTACGTTTGGGATAATTCCACCAATCAGTATGCAAGAAATACGAATCCTATTACCAGTGGCGGTCTCAACGGCGAGGTTATGAGTTATATTGAGCGTCACCCACTGTTTACAGATCAAGAAATCCAAGATATTAATAATGTATTGCAGACTGCCCCGCATGTAGCAAACCCAAAAGTTAACGCGGCTCAAACGCAGCAAGAATTAACTCAACAGGCCGCAGATCTTGGCATTTTAGTTGGTGGGCAACCCCAGGCCCAGGCGCCTCAAGGCTCCCCTCCTGCTGCCGCACCAGCACAACAATCCCCCGAACATTTAGATAGTCTTATTTTCGGTAAATAATGGCTGATCCCAGTTTCTTTTCTAAAGTAGTTGATTTTTTTACACCACCCCCTTCTAATCCGCAGCCACCGGATGAAGATACTTCTGCCTTTGCGGGTTTTACTGCTGATAATTTAAATAATGCCCGGCAAGCAGGTTATACGGATCAGCAGATTCTTGATCGTCTATCTACAAAAGCCCCAGGAAAATTTGATAAAGCATTACAAGCTGGATACACACCTACTCAAATTGTAGAGCATGTGGCCAATCGGGTTTCCGCAACTGATCCTTATGTTCAATACCAAGAGGGTGTAAACACATTAGTCGGTGCAAATCCACAAACCCCAGAAGCTACTAAAGCTGTGGGCATTGAAGCTGCTAAAGGCATTCCAATTATTGGGAATTTTGTAGATACTTTAGCCCCTGAAGCCAGTGCAAAAGCAGATAAAGAATTAGGGGCGCCTGCGTCCAAAGCTATTCAAATTATCGGTGGTTCCATTCCCACAATGGCTGCGGCAGCTTATGCCCCATGGGCCTTTGGGGCCGGAATGTCAACACCTGGGGCGATGGTAGCCAGTGGACTTAGCAGTGGGGCGTTACAGGGCACGGATAGTGGTATTAAATACATGCAGGGGAAAGAGTCCGGCCCTGAAGCTATCAAAGACACCGCCTTAGCAACGGGAATTGGAGCGGCGGCCCCCTTGGCCGGGGCTATCGCGGGCGGTGTGATGCGTCTGGTAAAACCAGATGTGGCGCAAGCAATCTTAAAAGGGGTACCACAGCAGACAATTGATTGGCTCAGCGAATCCATGAAGAAATCAGGGATGACTGATGCTCAAATTGCTGGTAAATTAACCGAGCTTGGCCCAGAAGGTATTCTGGCAGAATACAATAATCAATTGAAAGGGCGCGCAGTTGGCGTGGCTACACAAGGAGGCGGCGAAGGCCAAGGGGCGCTATCTAATGCAGTCAATACCCGTGGCACCGTGGGCGCTCCTGAGCAACGAATCACTGCTGCCGTTGATAATGTCTTCGGCCCTAAAACTAATCTTGTCAAGGCACAACAATTTACCAAACAACAAACTGAGAATATTACCGATCCGTTGTTCCAACAGTGGAAAACTGCCAAACTTCATCCTACTAAAGCGATGGATGATATCTATGAACAAGTCAGAGATGCTAATCTAGATCAATCTATTGCGTCATTACAACAGGCCCGCAGTTTCTCAGGAAATCAAGTTCCTGCTACTCAGAAATTCTTCAAACCAGGGCCAAACAAAGAAAACTTTACGCCCGAATCTTGGGGATTGGTGCGGCAAAATATAACCGGCCGCATGAATAACGCTTTCGAAGAAGGGCGCTTCCAAGAGGGCATGGAATGGAAAGCTGCCCGTGCCCGTTTGGATAATGAAATTGCCGTCAATAACCCCGCCGCTGCCAATGCCTATAAAGAGGGCCTTGCTAAATATGGTGAAGGTGCGGAAATCAATAAAGCCCGTGAATTTGGCCAGAAAAATTTCTTAGACAATGAGAATTTTGATTCTGACGTAATGGGTGAGTATTTAAAGGATTTATCGCCTGACGAATTAGAAGCGTTTTCTCAAGGCGCGCGGGGCAGATTGGATAAATTATTGAATGCTGGTCCTAATGGGGCTTCTGGTGCTGCTTCTGCCCTGCAAACCCCCGATACCGTCAAAAAGATACAATTACTAGCTCAGGCCCGTGGCGTTAATCCTGCTGACGTAGAAGAACTTCTTAGAAGTGGTGCTAGGGAAAAAACATTTGCCGATACTGCTAATGAATTTAAGAATGCTGGGCAAAAGCAAATCAATAAAGAAGCTACGAAACAACAAACTCCAAATCCAAAGAAAACTTTAACCAGCTTCTTTAGTCATTTTTACAATCCGGACATTCGTCCTGGCGCAATCCCAATCAAGTTGCTCGGGGTTGAATCTTATGCTGCTAAGCAACAAGCACAGAAATTCAAAGAAGCAAACGATGCCCTCGGCAGGATTTTGGCTGAAAAAGGCCAACGGGCTGCTGATTTTGCTACCGCATTGAGAAATTATAAAGCACCTTCTAATTTCGGCCCGCAAGTGAGCACTGGTGTTATCGGTTCCATCTTGCGTCGTGGGCTTACAAATAGTAATGTATCGAATTAATAGATAATATCCAACCTTTAAGTTGTAGGAGGTTACAATTCCACGCAACGGTAGTGGTATCTATTCACTTCCACAGCCAGCGTTTACGCCCGGCACGACTATTGCGTCTGCCGCAGTCAACAGTGATTTCTCTGATATTGCTACTGCGCTTACGCAATCAGTCTCAGCCGACGGGCAAACTCCGCTTACCGGTTCCTTAAAATTTGCTTCTGGAAATGCAGCAAATCCGGGTGTTTCGTTTGCCGCTGACAGTACAACTGGCTTATTCCTTCCAAGTGCTGGGAAATGGGGTTTGACTGCTGGGGGCATTCTTCTCCTCCAGGGGGACAGCACTAAAGCCAGTACAACTGGCAACTGCCTTTCTAATCAAAATGGTGCTGTCTTATGCCCTGTTGGCTCTATTATGTTTTGGCCCAGCGGGGTATTTCCTACTGGTTGGATTGGTATGTTTGGACAAGTTCTAGCACAAGCTTCTTTTCCAGAATTATTTAGCGTTATCGGCTCTACTTATAATACAGGTGGGGAAGGCGCTGGCAATTTCAGAATGCCTGACACGCGGGGGCGCGCTATTATCAATATTGATAATGCGGGGGGCACGCCAGCAAACCGTATTACGACGGCTGGTTCTGGAATTAATGGCGCAGTAATTGGTGCTGTAGGTGGTGGTCAGAATGAAACTATTGCGCAGAATCAATTGCCAAATGTTTCGCCAACCTTTACCGGCACTCCTGTTACGCCAACAATGGCTACAGCCCACGCTAATATCGGCCTCGTTACTGGCGGTGGCATCACAGCTTTAACGGAATCGGCTGTAGTAGCAGCAAATCAAGACTTGGTTGCACCATTTAATTTTGCTATTACGATGAATTCTATAACTCCAGCAGGTACAGTTTCGTCCATTAATGGTGGGGTAACACAAAATGCTGTAACGACGATGCCACCAACTATTATGATGGCTGCTATGATGTTTGCAGGACGATAAATTCATGGGTTATGGAAATACTGGAATTTATACGCCGCCTACTGGTGCCGAATCTGCGGTGCCGGGGGCAGTGATTAAATCATCCACATGGAATAGCATCTTTACCGATCTTTCAGCAGCCCTGACGCAGGTTGCCCAGCAAGCCTTTACCTCTGCCTTAGTTACCCTGGGCAATATAAATTCTTATACACTAGCCTCATCGGATTGTGCATTATTAGTGTCTAATGCCTCTCCTACAGTTTTAACCCTTCCACCAGTAACAGCAGGTCGTTGGTTAAGAATTAAAACTGTCAATGGGGCTGTAAATTCGGCATCTGTTAATATTTCTTCACTGACGGGATCAAACACATCTGTTATAGTGGGGTCTGGTGTCGGCAAATATGCTGTTCTCATCGGAGATACGGCCAGCGGCCTTTGGGTTACAATGCAAGCAAATTAAAAGGAAAATAGTATGTTTCTTATTGGTCTAGTTCTTGGTGCCTTGATTGCTAGTGCGGCGTGGTGGATTGAACTTCGTTCATTGCACGGCGTCATCAGCGATCTTAAAAATGTTCAATCTGAAGCGCAAAAAGCGGTTGATCAGGTTAAGAAATGAAACTAATCCCGGAGTGGAAACAGGCACATAAACTCTGGAGTATTCGCATTGCCCTGTTTTGGGCCGGTGTAAGTGGCCTTTATTACGCTTTGCCGGCATTTACAGAATATTTCTCCCCTATTAATTTCGCGCTTCTGTGCGTGGGGTTTTCTCTCGCCCTTTGTATTGCCCGTGTCACGCATCAAACCGGGGTTGATTTTTAATGGCTCTTTTCCGTTCTTCTGGATCTAGAAAAGCCGGGGCCATCGCCATTGCCGTCTCATTGATTGGTGGGTTTGAGGGGTTATACACTCATGCTTACCGCGATGTTGTAGGTGTGAAGACCGTTTGTTATGGGCACATCGAAGGCGTGCAAATGGGTGATTCTTACACCGAACAAGAATGCAAGGATATGTTGGCCGATGATCTTCCTAAATATGATGCACAGGTTATGAAGTGCATCCATGTAGAAATGCCGCCGCACCGTCATGCCGCTATCCTATCGTTTACCTATAATGTAGGTGGGGGTGCTTTGTGTCATTCTAGTGTGGCACGGTACCTTAATGCCGGTAATGTTAAACGAGGCTGTGATGCGTTACTGCAATGGGATAGGGCCGGTGGCCGCGTCATTAGAGGTTTGCATAACCGCAGGGTCAAAGAACGGGCTGAGTGCCTGAGGAACGATTAATCATGTTTAATTTACTGTGGGCCACGTATTACATCGGTACAATTTTTGACGGCCTGGGAAGACTAGTTTTACATTTTGGTATTGCTGCTATACTCATAATTGGTGGCCTCGCTTGGGCTTATTTCTCACCAGCCTTCAAGAAGCTTGGATTATATCTAGCCTTGATTACTGGGGTAGCTTTGGCAGGCTTTACATTAGGAGTAAAAGATGAAAACAAACGATGGGCTGACCAAGAAGCAAATATCACAAAGCTGGCAGAGAAGGCTCATGCTGATGCTGTCAAGCGGGTTGCTCGTAAGCCTAATGGGCTGCGCAGGGACCGCTTCGATAGGGACGGCCCGCGTTAAGAACCTTTGTACGCCGTGGCGGCCTATTACTTATGCCGCCAAGCACGATACGGCCGCTACTGTAAAACAGGTACGGGTGCATAACGAGACTGGCCGCGTACTGCACTGTTGGTGAAAAAATGAGCGTCGTCGCTAACTCTCCGCCTCATACGAGTGAAGCTGTTGGCGTAGGGTTAGCGAGCGCTTATACGCTCTATAACCTGACTTGGCTTCCTGGTGCGGTTGTTCTTATTGGTGGCATACTAGGCATGATCTGGTATGCCATCTGCATTTGGGAGAGTAAAACCGTACAGACTTGGCGGTCAGATAGAACTGCCAAGAAAAAGCTGCGCAGAATTTCTAAGTTAAAGGCCGAAGAACGCATAATTGCTGCCGCCCTTGCCTCATTAGGAGGGGGTGAGGAGCTGCCGTCAACAACCAAAGAAATCAAAGTGGCAGCCGAACGCGCCCTGGACGAGCACGTAAAATCTCAACCGTCATCGCCAAATCCATCTTAAAATCTAGTTGACTCGATGCGTCTGTATTGGTCTACTGGTGTCTGTCAGTAAATCAAACGGAGGGCTTTGCTTTGAGAAAACTACTTGTGGCGATTACGATTGCTTTGGTTACTGTGGGAACGGCACAAGCAAGAACTCACCATCATAAGCATCATCATTATTCTTATCGACATCACGGTCATTATCATCGTCTAGGCCAAGGTGAGTTACGACATGCACAATATGTGCAGCCTTGGGCGCAGAGTGAGGGCATTGTAAATCATCCATCAGGGTGCCCTAGAACAGCCTTTTGCGGCTGTGGGGTGGCCGAAAAGGTATTTGGGGCAATTACGCGGGCTACCCGGCCGCTGTTCCTTGCAGCTAATTGGGGGCGTTATTTTGCTCCTGCCAGCCCAGCTCCCGGCATGGTGGCCTATCGATCCCATCATGTGTTCTACATTGAACAAACGTATGGAGATGGAACAGTTTTAGCTTATGACCCCAATTCAGGCGGCCATCAAACTAGAATTCACAGGCGCAGTTTGGCTGGATTCCGAGTGGTGAACCCACATCAACCACGCGGTCATTTTTCGCTTGCTTCCAATTGGTGAGACGTATTAGAAGGGAGCGTCTCCTCTGGACGTCTCAGACCGACTTGGGGCAGCCACCGGGCTGCCCCTTTTTTCTATTTGGTAGCCCCACTTAGATTTGAACTAAGATTTTCGCCTTCAAAGGGCGCTGTTCTGCCATTGAACTATGAGGCTTTGATCGGCCTGCCGGGAATTGAACCCAGGTCTCGCTCTTATAAGGAACGTGTTCTGCCATTGAGCTACATTCAGAATTTAAAAGGGGCATCACAGCCTGCCTGTAGGCATGGCTCTGGCACGCAATCTCGGCTCTATGGCTTCGAACTCATTGCGGATGTTTTCAAAAGTATCATCCAGCCACGTCATACGTTGCAATGGGCTGGCCCACGGCCATTGTTGCCCAACTTCCATATGATCTTGTTCCCGCCACCCATCGTACCTGCCGTGTTGCCATCCATCTAAGGCAGGCACCAATTGCTTGAAAAGCAGATATGGGGCAGTAGAAAATTGTACCCACACATTGGGGCCGGTGCAAACTAAGAAATTACACAAGGCCGAGTGCATTAAAGCTGCCCGGATATAAGTATTTTGTGACGCAACTGGGCATGTCGGAAAATCGAGTTTCTCATACGCTTTGGCAGTATCTCGTATAAAAATTACCGAATACCCCTTCCCACTAACGTATTCAGCAAAAGTTTGCCATGCATCCAGGTTACTGTTGCGCTCTAGCTGATGCTGGCATTCCCGCAGCGTAATTACCAGCGGTTTGGTATAGGCCAGCCATTTGACGTGTTCTGCGGCCCATACTGGTACTTTCCAATGTGGAACTTCCCAACCGGCACGGGCAGCATCCACCAATTCACCGATATGGTGGTCATACATTGCATTATCTAAAGTGTTTAGAGTTTCTTTGGCCCCCAGCATAGTTAAAGCGGGTCTTAAAACATTTGGCAACATAATATCTGAGTATTCTTCAGCATCTTTTCTAGCAGGATGCAAAAGGCGCCCATCTTGTAATCCAAATCGGACCTTTAGCGGAGCTGGGGCATTGTGCTGCCGCCGCATCATTTCAGCCATAATTAGCCATACACAGAAGTCATGGCTTGGCGGATCACAATAAAGGGCTGTACTATAATCTGGATTACTTACACCACTTCTTTCTTTAATTGGGGAAGTATTATTCATTTTTTATAAGGTTGCTCATTTTCGTTCCACAGCACTAACGTTTTCCGTTGTTTTTGGCCTAGATCAATCATGGTTGTGCAGAGATCGGCCACATTGCTGTTATCTACCCGTCCGGCCCTGACAATGGCTACATTAGGCATTTGCCGCAGGTATTGTTCCGTGGTGCGTTTCTGAGCTCCGTAATCTTCGCTTAACCATTCTACAGTAGTGCTAGAAATCCATACTACAAATCCACCCCAGATGCGGTAATGTTCAGTAATATAGATTGTGCCGTCTACATTAACCCTGTAGGTTTCCTGGGGATTGGTGGAACAGGTCAATGTTCCATTGACACCCGCACAAAGATAGATTATGTGGGCCTGGGGTAGAAAGCCGGTTTTAGTCAGCATATCAAAATCGTTGCGGGTCCAAAGCCCGGTGCCGATTTTAGGCAGATGTTTGGCCAGATTACCGCCAATGAAGCCGGTGGCGCCTATTACTAAATTGTCGTACACTTACAATTTCCTGGTAAGTAGGAAAAGCAAAGCTTCTTTGACTTTATTAGCGAAAGCTATTTTTTCTTCACGTTCTTTCTTTAGACGTTTAGCTTCAGATGGAGTCAACTTTCGTTTAGGTTCATCATCTTTTTTAGGCATTAGATAGGAAGCTCAACTCCAACCAGTTTGGCAACTTTACGAAGCAACTCAACCTTCTCTTCCATTTCACAATCAGGTTGTCCAGTTTTTTCGTCAATTTCTTTTGCTTTAATGAGCAAATCTTTCATTTCAAGAACAGTTTTCTTAAGATCATCAAACTCTTCACGAGTTATTGATGCTGGAATAGTATTTGGAAATGGTGTTGTTGGAACCAGAATACGATCCCAATAAGACTTGTGTGGAAATTGATCTTTATAATAATCTCCAACAAAAGAAACAACGCACATAATTAATTTCCTTCTAATTGAATTGTTGAATTTCCTTCAACATCCTTAATAACTTTAATCACGCCAGCAAATTCGCCAAATTCTGGCATGTTATGATCTACTAAGAAAATTACCTTTCCATCGTCTACGGCTCGTTGATGCAGCGTCTCCGCCAAATCCATCAAACCGGCTTTACTTAAATGCTTACTTGGTTCGTCATAGAATTCAATCTTATTCTGTAATCCAGACTGCTGCATTATCAAGTTAGCTAACCCTAAATCGGCCGCTAGGGTGAGGCGCTGTGCCTCACCCCCGGACCAAGATTCCCATTTAATGGGGTGGTCATAACTCGGCGCTTTGATTAATACTACGAAACCTTTGGTAATCCCACCCGATTTATTCTCACGTTCTACATCAAATTCAATGGACCAGCCAGTTAGGCCAAGACTGACAAGGCAACTATTGACTTCGGCCTCTAAGGTACGAAGGGTTTCTTCAATAATAAAGAGTCTGACCCGTTTGAAACCCTGCACCCAGTAATTGACGGTTTCATATTCAATTTCTAGCTTTTTTAGCGTTTTAGTGTTTATTTCCTTATCTTCACGGTACTTAGCCAATCCAGCAGTCGCTTTTAGCCGTGGCTGAATATAAGGATTTTGCTCCTTGCTTAGTTTATCTATATCTCGTTTTCGGCTTTCTATAAAGCTTTTAAGTCGCAATTGCTCAATTGTGTTGAGTCGCTCTTTATCTCTTAACTTCTTAATCTTTAGATTAAGAGCATCAATATCTACAGAAATATCACACAATTCAGTTTCAACTTGATCAATTTCTTCATTGAGCTTCTCAATGCAAGCCGTATTGCTGGCTTTATCGGTTTTAATCTTAGATAACCGAGCGTCAACCTCCTTTATTTCCTTCTTAAGATGTGCTTTATCTACTTTTTGCAGGCAATTGGGGCAAACAGTCTCTAAGCTGTCTAAAGCAGCTAGATCAGCCTCCGCAGCATCATTCTTAGTATTTAACACCGCTCTGTGTTGTTTTAATTGTTGTAGTTCGTCATCGAGGGATTTTTCAATTACTTTAGCAGCCTTATAGGCGGCTTGTTTCTGATCAAGTGCGGTTTCTAAGGTTTTAATCTGCGTTATGTAATCTAAATCAAGTTGGGCATACGGGGAGTAATCCTTTTCATATTGCTTTAACTCAGTCTTAAGCTTTTTCTGCTCCTCTTTCTTAGCAATATCATAAACCCCTTCTTGTTCTAGATAATCAGTAATACTGGATTCGGTTGCATGAATAGATGCATCCACAGCCATTAAAAACTTTTCAAGTTTCTCAATGGAAGTCAGTATTTCTTTAGATTTTTTATCAGCCCTGGTACTATGCTCAAGCCAATAATCCAGATTCATGATCTGCGAGAATAAGCCGAGTTTGTCAGTTGGGCCTAAGTCAAGAAATGGCTCATTGAATTGAGCCATAATGACTGAGCGTTGGAAGCCATCAGGTTCCAGACCCAGCAATTTGTTGATGGCTTGTTGTTCTACCAGATCACCATCTATTCGTAAGGAATTTGGCCCCTGAGTACGAGTAATTACCCATTCAGAATTGTGCAGTCCTAGAACTAGGGTTACAGACGCCCCTTTTTCATCCCAAGAAACAATGTCGGCTGCTTTCAATCCTCGTAGGCTGCGGCCATAGAGGCACCAAAAAATAGCATCAAGAAGCGTTGACTTTCCGCTGCCGTTGCTTTGTAAACTCGGCTCTTTCTTATTATCACCAGTTAAGAAATATAGTCCAGAAACTTTAGGAAAACTGAAATCATGTTTTCCTCTGTAGCTTTTGAAATTCTCAAGTTCAATACAACGAAGTTCAAACATCTTACCACACAGTAGCGATAAGACCACAATTGGCTATGGCATAGCCCCCAATAATCAAAGCCTGTTTCCAATCGCCAGTAAACCCATAGACAGCGGCTTGCCCCACGTAAGCAATTGTGACACCGATCAACAAGATGTTTTTCATTTTAGAAACTCCAAACCGGCCTGTTTTATAGGTGTGCTGAGATTTTCCTTTAACGCAAAGGATGCTAAGATTTCTTTAGGGTCAGCGTGTAATCGGTTTACGTCTTTGGCTTTTCGTATAGCTGTATTTGCCTTTAAACTAATTCCGTAAACCTCAAGGCCCATTTCACGGCAGATATCAGCGATTCTAGCTCGCATTGATTTCCATTCAGGTATTTCTTCACGAGCCAGTTCCAAGGTAACTTTTACTTGATCCCCAGGTTTTAGTTCATTCCTGCCAAGGATATCATCAGGGCTAGTAATGTTTAATTTCCATTTCTTTGGGGCTGGGAAGTAAAGCTCTGTTTCTTTGTCACCATCTAGCAACAATACCCGTGGTTTGTAATCATCACCAAAACGGATATGATAGGGGGCGCCGACATAAGTCACAGGACCTGCCGTCTGCGGCTTGTGAACGTCACCGGCATAGACGCGGGCCGGTTTAAAATAATCAACCCATGACGGCCTCAGCCCCGATAAAACAGCACCAGTCTCAGATACAGCCCCGGTAAAAGTATTGTGCAGAAATAGGGTTGTTGGGGGCTCCTCATAAATTTTCAACAATTTTTCAACGGCCTGATCAAACTGATCTTGAGTACGGCAGTGTGGAATGGCAGCAGGACCCGTAAACTCAAAACATCTACAGGGGTGGTTTAAAAAGACAAGATTTTCCATCCAAGATAGAAATCCAAAGAAAGGACTATTTGGATCAATGTAATCATGATTGCCCATTAAAATCATTGCGGGGCAGCCAAGTATGTTTAAACCATCTGAAATCTTATTAACAAGGGTGGCTGTATGCCTATCTTTCGAATCAGCTATGTCCCCCATAAAGGTTACGTACTCAATTTTACGCTGTTTTCGCTCCTCTTTGATCCATTTGAAGATATCAAATCGATGAGCATCCCTTGTTTTATCGGTAAAATGCGTATCTCCAACAACAAGCAAGCGCATTTTAGTTCACCGCCTCTGAAAGATCTTCAGGTACAAATGGTGAATTGTTCAGGAACATATCGGCGTGGATTATGTAAAGATCCAACATGGGCACAGTCATCAACACATGATCGCTGTTGACCACTAAAGCCATTACCCCATTAGTATCGGTGCAAATTGTAGTTGGCAGTCTATTCTGTTTGGCAATCATGAAGGGGAGCTTTTCGTACTTATATGCTTCTACCTTTGTAGTATTCCAGAAATTGGCTAGATTGCCTTTGGCAAGCAATAAGCTGGAATATTGCAGGTTATTATAGAATTTACACTCACAATAGAAACGACGAATAAAGGGCTCACCCATAGGGTGGATACAGCTAATATCACCTGCCTGTGCAGTTAACATTTGGCCTTTCTTAGCTGCTACAGTCGCACGTCCACCCGACATTGCCGCACGCCACAGAAGATCTTCCCGTTGGCCCCTAGAAATCCATAAGGAAAGACGTTTGCAGATTGTGCGTTCGAATTCGCCGCCTTTCTGTTTGGAATTTACCATTTCTTGCCGTCAGGCTTTAGCCTGTTTTCTGGCTTATGATCCTCTCTAATTGCATTATAAGCCATTTTTTCTTCAAAAGCCCCATCTAGGTCATAACCATAAGCCCCAGCATAATCAAAGATGCGAATAAGGGCATCTGCTAATTCAACTTCTGCCGCTTTGCGATGTGGCAGTTTATCATCCATTAAATTCTTACGCTCGCCCTCCATTGTCTCTGAAATTTCAGAAACAATAAGCATAAGCAATTCACCTTTATTGCGATTTGATAGAAATTCACCAGTAGCAGGATCATGCCACCATGTTTGATTAGCTGCATGGCAACGTTTCGCAAAATCATTGAGCATATTTAGAACGGGATGGAATAAATCCCTCCTCAATTATAGTCCAATGTTCTTTAACTATTTGTGACACTTGATCAGCAGTTTCTCGGTATTCTGAATTTGAAAGATTATCAATATTAATTTCCCTATCAAACGGCCTGCCAACCGATTTTAGCCAATTTAAATTGGAAATAAGATCCTCAATGCCGTAACCGAAATGGAATTCCACCTCGCATTCACGAAAAGGCATTCCAATCTTATTTTTCTTAACTAGGGCTTTAATCTCAATACCGTAGGGGCGTTTTACTTTTTTAACTGTGCGGGTTAGTTTACCAAGATATGACAACCATAAAATCTGGGAAGCAAAAAAGTCAAGGGCGCGGCCACCGCTGCGCTTATGCTTCTCCCCAAACATTGCTCCGATGTTGTCCCGTACTTGGGAAACAATCAGCAGCAACACCTTTGACGACTCAATTTTAGGCGTCAACCTGCGGAATAATTCAGAACTTTTCTTGGCCTTGGCTGCACCAAAACTGCCATCACCAATATCACGTTCTAGTTCAGCTTCATCTGATAAGGCATCAAGGCTATCCAGCACATAGATACCTGGGGCATCCGCCTTTTTCTGTTGCTCTACAAACTTCTCAAGATCACGGTGCCATGCCTCAATTGTAGTAAGCTGCTCCTGTCCCAAATCAATCTTATCAAGCGGCAAGCCCATGGCTTCTGCGTATTGCGTATCAAACGCAGCTTCTACGTCCCTGTAAGCAGCTTGCCCATCAGGGTATGCTCTACAAAAATTGATAAGACATTCGGTAGCAATGCCAGTCTTCGAGGTGCTCTTGTCTCCTACGACGTTAACCACACGGCCAAGGGCAAAACCGCCACCGAGAGCGCAATCAAGAAGAGTACATCCAGTGGAAACGAACTGATAATGATCCTTTTGACTAAGGAAATAATTATTTTTTGGTTTATCTAGTTTTTCTCGTGTCATTTTATATACTGCTTGAGTATTCGGCCCAATTATTTTTTACGTAATCTGCCATCCCCTGTGCAGGGGCATAATCTGGATATTTCTTTATAAAATCCCGCAAAACTTCGTTTAGATTTTTACCTTTAAAAACATCTGTATGTTTTGCTAGATATAAAAGTGCGATGGTTGGGGATCTAGACAAGCCCTGATTGCAGTGAACTAAAACCTTGTTCTTCTTAATATTATTGGCAATTTCATTGATGGCTATATCCATAATCTGCGCTGGCACAAAATTAACATCAGCCACGTCAACGAGATTGAGAATTAACCGTCCAGGCCGGTAAGCAATCAAATATTCTGGATGCCCTTTTGGGGCACCACGGCTAGTGTACCCCAAAGCTTGTCGATGATAAGGCTCTTTGCAGGCATGAATTACAAACCACCCATTTTGGGTGCGGATTTCAGCCTCGTCATCTTGGGAGCCCACAAAAAGATTTTGATAGATTTCAATCATCAAAATGGAATTTCATCGCCCATGATTTCAGAGAGAGGCCTTTTGTCTAATACTATAGGGTCGAGGCCTGCTCTCTTTAAATGTGCAGCCAATCTTTTATCAATCACCGTCTTGGGCGTGATCGGCCGGTGAATCTTCGTCGATCCTGCGCCTGCGTTGTTGAAGCCGCTCCTTTAGACTTGGCCGCTCAGTCTCTCGCTTATTAGCAGCAGCCGTATCCTGCTTTTCATCGTCATCATCCCACGGTTTGCGGGTACGCTGCGGCTTTTCATCATCATTTCGGCCTCGGGCAGGACGATCGTCGTCATCACGGGGCTTTCTTTGTGGCCGGTCGTCATTCACATCTTCATCTTCATCACGGCGGCCAGCCATGCCGTTGAAGACCTCAGAAATGTGATCGTAATCGTAGAAATTCAGCACTGACGGAATAGGATTCTTCTCAACAAACTCCATCCAATCTTCAGCCTGTGACGGGTCTTCACTCAGCGGCGAAGGGTCAAAAAACTTGATTTTAGAAGCGTCATAATCAGTGTTTAGGTTCTTCCCCTCCTTATAAAACCTGATATCGCAGCCATCATTGGGGTCATCAGGATAAATTACCTCTCTGGTATCCTCGTCATATGCCTTATTGGCAAATGACTTATCCAAGGTGAAGGGGCAGTTAAACAGTTGCGGCCCCTCATCCTCATCCTGGCGGTCAATCACCCACATAAGCTCGCGCTGCACCGGGTTCAGTGCCTTAGCTAGCTTCTTATCGCCACGGCGTTCAGCCTCACGCTTGGCTTCGGCCAGCGGATCCTTCTCATTCTGCATCTTACTGATGGAAAGGAAGCTCTGGTTGTCGGCACCAATGTTATAATTGACAAAGATGTCATAAGCATAATGCTCCGCATCATCCCAAGTGGGCGGCAGGATACGAATGATGTTCTTGCCGTCCTTGATTTTGTAGACTTTAAACTCGGACTTAAACAGGGTGCTGAAACCGCCCGCCTTCATATTGGCGCGCTTTTGCACACTCTCTGCGCTGCGGCGGCGAAAATTAAATTGACGTGCTTCCCGAGGCATTAATATTTCCTTTTTGCAACAAACGAATTAGCTGTAATTTCTGTTTGAAATAATAGTCAATCAAACTGGAACCAGTGAACCACAACATGAGTGGGAGTAGAATTGACGTAACAATTGCTTCAGCCATTACGGATACGTTCTATCCTGCCTTCTGCTAATTGAGTACGTCGTGCTGCGTATTTGGCTTTGTCTAATTGGTTAGCAGAAATTGATGTAGTTTCAAAATAGCTAGCAAGAAACAATTTGACCATATCTTTGAGGGCATCACTACGTTGTGCAAAGGAATCTTTTAAGCCAGCAAGAAGATCAGCCTTCATCTTAGCGCGCGTGTAGGTATCAAAGGCGGCTTGATGATCTTTATGACACTGAATGCCATTTTTGACCATTGCCTCAGTGACCTTTTCTTCACTTTGGCTAAGGTCTCTACGAACTTTGTAATCAAGTTCGGCATCAATAGTAGCCAACTCTTCTTTGCAGGCATCACGCTCAGCAACAGCCTCTACGTGTTCTTCACACACTTGGAAAAATATTTGTGCCTGTCGGGCAACATCATCATCTAAGTTGCCTTTATCAATAACAAGCAATTTCTTGAAATCTTCAACTTCCACGAATAATCTCTTTAGTTATTTCCGCCCCAAAGGGGCGGAACAGAATACTTGGCTCAGTACACTTGTTAAGGAGGCATTTTAAACTTAAGGCCTCTCTAACGCCATCTGACCCCAGAGCCGCCTGCAAAGCAAGTCTTTCCTCAAAAGGAAATGGATCAGACAGTGTTATAGCAATGTGTGTGTTACCGCTTTTAGATTTCCATTTTTCTATATAATTTATACTAAATTCTGCTTTAACAATCGGAAGTACTCGTTCATATTGAGCAAGTGCTGCTTCTGTATCCAAATCAAGAAGCAAAGTTATTGGGTCGGAGCGGATTATATCAAATTTGCTTTTTCTTTCTTCAATAAGTGCTGTCAAACCTTCTGGGGATAGATTATCTCCACTCATTTTAGTGATCCAAGTTTAAAGCAAGGCCTACGGAATATAACAATGGGGCCAATTTTTCTGAAGAATTATAGGGGTTCTTAAAGCATTCCAGTAGCCCTAGAACACCAGATGCTTTAGCATTATCTTTAGTGTTCATCAACACCGCGCCTAAATAGTTTACCAGACCTATACGAATGCTCTCACCTTCTGCGTTCTCTAGTGATTTAATCAGTTTTACGGCATCAGCCCAGGTGCCGCGCCCTGACATAAGGAATCGGCATAAATCACCAATCTCCTTAGATTGGCCAGCCTGCCGCATGATTTTGAGGGCCTCTTGCTGGCTCTCACAGTACTGACAAGCTTCCAGATAAACTAAGGCTTGGCGGGGGCTGCCCCCACTATTCTCAGCTATAGCCTCCAATACGTCGTCATGAATGGTCAGTCCTTCTTTTGCAGCTATTTCTTCAAGAAGACCAAATAACAAATCTTCGGCTACTGGTTTTAACTCATAACGCAAGCAGCGGGTAACTATGGCTTTTGGAACCTTAGCTGGTTCGGTAGTACACAGCATCCAATAGACGTGTTCCTGTGGTTCTTCAATTGGCTTTAGCAATGCATCCCATGCCGCTCCGCTCAAACGGTGCGCTTCGTCTATGATAATGACTTTGATGGGGCTTTCACCAAGAGAAGTAAAATGAGTGCGGGCAATGACCTGTTTAACGTCATCTTTGCCTGATTTCTCAGATGCAGGAAATTCTTCAATATTTGATCTAGTATCTGTTGCAGCACCACATAAATAATTGGCCGTCATACGAGCAAGAGTTGTTTTGCCTACACCCGAAGGACCGGTAAACAGAAATGAGTGGGCGCGGTTTGCCTCAACGGCCTTTTTTAAGCTTCGTATAACCCCATCCTGTCCTAGGATTTGATCCCAAGTTTTAGGTCTGTGTGCGGTATGTAGCGACACCGTTTGTCACCTTCTTACTATGTCTTTCTCTTAAATCCCACGGAACTGGGCCATCATATTCTATTTCTTCAGTTCTGAATTTGTGGCCGCAGCTTAAACATTTCCTCTCACGTATCTCCCCCCTTGTCGATGTAACCTTGGTCTTTGCATCACATTGCGTGCAATGGAAACTCATGGGATGTCCTTGTGAGACCAAAACTTCCCGATTTCTTGAAGTTTATACCAGTTGTCGCCCACAGAACACTCAACTGAGAGAGGCACATTGATGAAGTCAAATGCCGGGGTCAGCATTGTTGTGTAAATACGTCGTATGTTGTCCTCCAAAATTTCATCTTCATTTGGAATACAAAATGAGAGGTCGTCGTGCAGATTTAGAATAGGGTGTAAATGATACTCACCAGTTGTCATGGATTCAATTGACAAAGTGTTCATCGAATCAACAACAATTTCACAAGCGGTGCTCTGTATGGGGGCATTGATTGCTTCATTTCTAGTTAAAGGGCAATGTCGCCGTCGTTCAATTAGGCTGGATACATAACCAGTTTCATAATATTCTTTTATTAAACCATCCTGCCATTCTCTCAAGCCGCAAAAGATACGCCAAAATTCCCTCATGAGGGCATTAATTGGTTCTTCAGGAATTCCTAGATACCCGGCAATTGATCTATCCTGCGCCCCGAAAATAGCTGGAAACACCAACTTGTTCTTAATGCGTGATCTGAAGCTTTTGGCAAATTTCTTATCATCTAGGCTATTATTACCCAGAATTAAGGGATATTCTTTAGCAAGACGCTCACTCCACTCCATATGGATATCATAATCCTCCCATAAAGCTTTAACCAAAACTTTATCCTTGCTGCACATAGCCGCCGCACAAGCTTCCAATTGCCCGTAATCAAATGCAACAATCAGATGATTTTTAGGGGGTATAATAGATTGCCTTATCCAACTATCTGATCTCTTTGGAAAATTTTGTAAATTAGGATAATCACTAGATAGCCTAGCGGTTTCTGTGAACGTAGTGTTGAAATTCGTGTGAATTTTGCCGTCAGGCCAGATAAAGGCCCCCTTACCCTGCTCAAACACATCCACATAAGTTGATTTAAGCTTGGATCTATTTCTAGCTTGAATAATAAGATCGGCTAAGGGGTGGTCAATACGATCAAGCACGTTTTTATCGGTAGAAATCCGCTTCTTACCACTTTTATCGGTAATGAAGATTTCATCCCGCTTAAGGTAATCTTTGAATATGGAAACGGCATCTTTATCAGATGCCCAATTAAATTCGCCGTTATCTTTGATGAAATCTTGTACTACCCTAAGCCCATAAATTTTATCTTCAAGTTGCTTGATTTCCACGCCTAACTTAGTTTGAGCCTCGGCAATAACTGATTGATCTACGTCAATGCCGAAGTGTTGCATCAACGCCACGGTAGGCTGTCGTGGCAAAGCAATGCGGTAAGCGTTCCACAGCCCTTCTTTTTTAAGAATTGCCGTTTGTTTCAGCCATAGTGCCAAAGTAACTTTGGAATCAGCCCCGTTATACAATAAAGTTTCATCCAAATCGGCATTAATCATATCCTTTTTATTCAGCTTAAAGAATTTCTTATAAGCGATACCAAAGTGCATCTTTATAAGGAAATCTAAGCTCTGATAGGCCACCCGTGAATTGTCACCTTCGCCTCGTTTCTCCCCCCTTCGCTCATTGATAAAATGGGCCTGCATCTGAGTGCATTCCCAAACTTTATGTTTGACTATGGTGGGGTCAGAGACAGAAATAGCCCATTCAATTTCCATTGGGGCGTTATGCGCCACCTTAATGTTTGGGGCTTTAAGTAGTTCCAGATAGGATGATAAGATCTCATCCCGTTGTTGCTTCGTCCATTTGGCTTTGGGATGATCCAGGGCAAAGGCAAAGTGTATATCGCCAAAAGAACAGGCTACAGTGAGAATTTTTGAATTGACTGCATAAGGCCGCAACCCAGTAGTTTCAACGTCAGTGGCCACGACAGGGGCGTTGCGGGCCTGTTTAAGCAGCACCAATACTGGCTCCGCCCCCTCTGAACCATTGAAGCATTGGATGTCTGCTTTTAGAAATTGTTCGGACCAGATAACAGGCGGTTCGGCCTCTTGGGCAAAAGCAAATGCTTTTTTGACATCCATGCGAAATGCATGGCCGAACTTGCTGTTGAGCGGTTTATCCTTTTTAAATGAATGCTCAACTAGAAATTTATCATCATAAGTAGGCAGAAACCAACAGGAATGGTTGCCGATTTTGACAGCAAAAATGCGCCCCCGCAGTCCGTCCAGATCATGCTCATGAACAGCCCAACGGAGTACCTGCTCACCTAAACCCACGATTAGAA
Organism: Candidatus Angelobacter sp.; assembly: GCA_035710845.1. GTDB lineage: Bacteria > Acidobacteriota > Terriglobia > Terriglobales > Acidobacteriaceae > Angelobacter. The sequence continues at coordinate 2,708 of DASTCT010000326.1, read as the reverse complement.
CAGGCTTAGCCTGTTCTATACTTTTGGTAATTAAGCCCCGGCAGCACTCAATTTCTTTCCATTCAGGCTTTTCACAATAATCCCGCACAATGCTGTCATAAGAACAGTATTTCTTCATCCCTTTGGGGATTGTGCTTGATAGGATATCGCTAGGCGTTTGTTTGCCTTCCTCATCTTCGTCAAGTGAGGGGGTTGCACGCAGAAAATAGATAAGGGTTTCCTTAACGAGACTGGGCTGCATTTTAGGAGTGCAGACCTTAGCCTCGTTGAGAGGGCACACCTTGCAGCCGAGCCCATTAAGTATTTCAGCGTTCTGCTGTGTTGCTTTAGCAGAACGCTGAATATTCTTGGCTTTGGCTTTCTTCTGATTAGAGAAGAAAAATCCCATTTAATCCATATCGATAATGTCGATTTTGCCGTTAAAATTAAATTGTTTCAAACGGCCTTCATCCAGCCATGCTGAACCGCCTGCTTCAACAAGAATGCATTGCCCGTGTGCAGATTTACAGGCAGCATCAACAACAGTAGCAAAAGCACGAACGGTTGCCGCTTCTGGTGGTACCGATTCACATGATTTTTCTGCATTTTTAAGAGCAGCGGCAGCGTGGATTCTGACTTCCTGTGCCCGTCCTCTTTTATAATAACTCCAACTCATTGCCAATTCTCCTTATTTAGCATTTCCTATAAGATGAAAGATTGTAGTGCCGTTACTGTAACAGGTGCAGTTTGGCAGAAGTGCTATCCTATCACAGAATTTGAGTGCTCGTTCCACTAATTGAGCATGAACGCTGGTTGTTTCTAAATCTTCATGCCCCTTGAAGGGCAATTCGTCATAGAGTTCGCCATAACTGCTTTCGGCGGTAATAAGCAATTTACCGCCTTCCACTCCAAGAAAAGTAGGCTTGGATTCTGCATCAGTAAGCACCCTAGCGCGGGCTAGAGCCTCACCGAACCCTTCAGGTAGATCAGTGTATTCTATTTCTTTTCCTTTTAGTGTTTTATCGATCAGTTTTGCGAAATCAACTGTACTTTTTATGGTACGTCCGTAAACCGTATAGGAATCTTCAAAATCGGCACAAACCCATTCATCCGTGAAGGCTAGGGTGCAGACTTTGTTTTCCAAGTCATCCCTGATTTTAATGAAAGCATCAATAAACAGATTGGGTACCGTATAGATACCTTTCTTATTTCCACCTAATTCTGCGCGGGTAATAACATCCCCCTCGCTTGAATAGATATACCCATTTTTAAGATCAAAACAGATGCCCATGAGGGCCGGCAGAGTATGATCAGTGGCAGAGGTAGACCGGCAGATTTCAATTAATTCGGCGGTTTGCTCACCAACATCAAAAGATACTGTTTCAGGCACTTCTGGTTCATCAAAGATGAACGCATCTTTCCCAAGAATAGGAAGCTTAAATTGGCTTTTGCCGGCTTCAATCTCCACTTCGGTTTTAGTGAAAGTAAAATCAACGTCCTCGAAGCTGCAATTCTGCAATAAGCCAAGTACGGCCTTGCCGTTGACCGCAAATGGCGTTCCATCCCATTCAAACGGAGCTACGATAGCCAAGCTAGAGCCATTCCACCCATAAAGGGCATTTTCTTTGAAAACATAACAGCCAAAAATGGCTGACAGTTCCTCACTCAGGGCAGGTTTTAGCAACTCTAGCTTTTTTACTAATTCTTTTCTGTTCATCTGCGCCCTTTTAACTCATCTGGTAAAGAATTTGTTATATGAGTCCAACGTTTCCTATTTTTAATTACTGAAATCATGGATGGATCAATGGAATAAAGTTTTGCAATTTTTGCATATTTTCCTGGCATTTTAAATATTTCTATAACCTGAGATTCTGTCAATTTAGCGTTCGGAGAATTTTCTCCTCGAAAAAGTTCCCTCAATTTTTGTTTTGTCTTTTCTGAACGTTTAAAACCTTTGTGCCAACCACCTCTTTTCTTAGCTGCTGCACTTAATTTCGCTTTTGTTTCTTCAGAGTGTTTCATTCCCCATCTAGGATGATTTTCACCTTTAGATCCAAACCATTCTCTATCTTTTATATTTTTACGACATTTTTCTACACAGCCTGGGTAATTTCCATTTTGTTTAATAGTGCCTTCAAGTAAATGACTTGGGTTAACACAACTAGGATTTTCGCAATCGTGCATTACCAAATTTGGGTATTGGGGTTTGTACCCATTCTTAATTAGAAAACTAACTACATGGGCACCGATCCATTTGCCTTTAATAGAAAAAACGCCGTGCCCGGTTTTAGTTTTAGCCACCTGCCATTCCCAGCACTCCATTGGGGCACCTATTATTACTTTACCCCAAAAGCGATCTAGTATTTTTTGATCTAACATTTTTAATCTTAACCCCTGGTTTTCTAAATATTAACAGAAATTCGTGTATTGGCACAAGCTGAAAATTAACCCAGGCATTTGTTGATCTTTTAGCCGCACTTCCGAAGTTTTTCGATAATACAACTTGTTGATGATAAAGAAACCCCGCCTTGCGAAAATTTTCAACTGTGTGTGCTGGAAAATCTATCAATTCTGATGTTTTCTTATTTCGGAATGGTCCTACTACAATACACATGAATGTGCCTGCTTTCAGTTTCTCATAATAAGAAACTGCACAGGCTCTCATTGCTGTGTTGAATTTGTCATATGTCTCAAGATTGCTTAAATCTTCAGGATTATCACTGTACTGT
>DASTCT010000325.1:0-15224 GCA_035710845.1 Candidatus Angelobacter sp. | reverse complement strand
TATTGAAGATGCGCTGATGCTCACACTGCTCGGCCAGCGCACCTTCAGGAACAACGACAGCGTTACGGGTAGCGAACTCACCGATGGATTGCGGCAATCTGGTTTGAATGTTGGCCGCGTGGATTGGCGGCTGGAGAAGTTTTCTGACGTCTGTAGCCGATTCCAGACGTCAAGAATCAGTGCAAACGTTCGCAGTAAAAAAATGAGATTTATGTTGACTTTAATAAGTTCGTATGATTACGAAAAAACAAAAAACCCGCCTTTCGGCGGGTCGGGGTTATGGCCATCTAAGCATGGCGGGTTTACTGCGCATGACTGGCCATCGCTTGCGGCTTCGCCAGTTGCCAGTTTTCAGGCTGCCCAATTCAGGGAATACGAGCAGCATGGGGTCAAGGTCAAAACTGAGCGCAGTCTTGTCCTCGAACAGAATTGTGATTGCGGTCACGTCAGGGTCAACTTCGACAGCTTCAAGGGTCTTGCCCTGAATCTCAGTAAAGCGCAGCAGCCTTGTGTGTCGCTTGCGGGAACGGGTAGTCTTACGGTCAGCCATGATTCGCCTTTCTACGAAGGTGATTTGTGGTTAGGGCTGCTTTCGTGCGGAAACACGATTGCGGCCCGATTTCTTTTTAGAGGGAGTTGCGAGACATGGCAAGAAAAAAGCGAATTGCCCAAAAATTACCAGAGTTGCCCAATAAATCGGCGGGAAATGCTAGTTATTGGGCAAAGCCAGTAAACGCCAGTTTTTGTTGATGAATTTAAAACTAGCGGCTCGTTAACAATTTATAAAGACAGCAGCTGGTCTGTGGTGCAGATATGTGGCGGATAAGGATTTAGTGATGCATCTCCCAAAATCACACTTATGGGCAGCACTAGTTTTTGGAGTTCGAGCGAATGTTTAGGGTCGCTCAGGATGGATTAAGGGATGTTTCTTAAGCATCACCCTTTGTCCATCCGGACACTTGTCAGCAATCTTTGAAGACTTTAATATCACCTGTTCCTCTGGCATTGGAACGCCTACGGTAGTGAAGGACAAACAAATTTTGATCAAGAAGTACCGGCCTGGAGAACTTGTGCCAGAGAGCGGCGTTTATCGTGTGACCCATGATGAGCATCGCTTGATGCACGAGGCCATGCTGCTAGCAGGGAGCCGATTTCCGTTGTGTAAGCGATGTCATCGGCAGGTTCGTTTTGAATTGCGCCGCGCGGTAAAGAATCCCACCCAAATCATCTCCGGCTACCACGCCATTTTGGAAGATTATCCTGATACCGAGCCTTTCCCAGTTATGTAACGTTCAGATCCGCAGATAAGCCGATTTCTTCCAAAAGCTAAAGTCACAGCGGCCCGCAGGGATTTCTGAGCCGACGACTGCCTCCACAATCGAACTCGCTTACAGTGTGGTTAAATCATTTCTATGCTGCAAGCCCGCGACATCCGCCAGGAATTTCGGCCCATGCTGCGCCTGGCCGCGCCCCTTGCTCTCACCGAGCTGGGGTGGCTGGCGATGTCGTTCATTGATACGGTGATGGTGGGGCGTCTGCCGGATAGCGCCGACGCCATTGGCGCGGTGAGCCTTGGCAGCACCTTGTTTTATGCCATTGGACTTTTCGGCAGCGGCATTATGCTCGGCATGGACACGGTAGTGGCGCAAGCCTATGGCGCGCGCCGACTGGAAGATTGCCATCGCAGCATGTGGAACTCGCTCTACCTCGCTTGCGTGCTTTCTCCTGTGCTCATGCTGGCAATCCTGGCCGTGGTTCCCTTATTCCCGCGTTTCGGACTGGCTCCGGCCCTGGTGGCGCAGACCGTCCCTTTTCTAAAAGCATTGGTATGGAGCACGCTACCGCTGGCCCTTTACTTTGCCCTCCGGCGCTATTTGCAGTCGATGCATATTGTGAAGCCCGTAGTCTTTGCCCTGATCTCCGCCAACCTGGTGAACCTGGCAGGGAATTGGATACTGGTTTACGGACATCTGGGGGTTCGCTCATACGGGGTTGCGGGCAGTGGTTTGTCAACGTGCGTTTCACGAATTTATATGGTTGCCGTTCTGGCCTGGGCAGCCGTTTACTACGATCGCAAGCGTTCCAGCGGCTTATGGCAAGCTTCCCGGAAGCTGCAGATGTGGCGCATCCGTGAGTTGGTCCGGCTGGGATTGCCAGCTGCATTGCAACTGTTCATGGAGGTGAGCGCTTTTGCTACGGCAACGTTTCTCATCGGAAAGCTAGGCGCGGTGCAGCTTGCCGGACATCAAATTGCGCTAAACGTCGCCAGCTTCACTTACATGGTGCCGCTGGGGATCGGCTCGGCTGCGGCCATCCGTGTGGGCCATGCCATAGGCAGCCGCGATATTGCTGGTGCCGCCCGTGCAGGATGGATGGCCCTGCTTTTTGGCGCCGGATTTATGTCGTGCGCGGGACTGATGCTCTTCCTGTTCGCGCGTCCAATCGCCCGAATCTATACACCAGAGCTCGAGGTCGTCCGTGCCGGTGCGACTCTGCTGATTGTGGCTGCCATCTTCCAGCTATTTGACGGTTTACAGGTAGTTGCCACTGGCGCATTGCGCGGCGCAGGCAATACCCGCACTCCCATGCTGGTGAATCTGGCCGGCTACTGGGCCGTGGGTCTGCCTCTTGGCTCATATCTGTGTTTCTGGCGAGGCGGAAGCGCGGTTGGCATGTGGGTAGGATTATGCGCGGCGCTGGTGGTGATCGGCATCGTTCTGGTAGGTGCGTGGAGCAGGTTGATCAAGCAAATGCTGGCGGCGAACTCGCTCGCAGAAGGTGCTGTGGCAACCCCAAAGTAAAAATCTGGAATGTGCGTTGGCTTTGCCCAAAATTGCATTTATCACTGATTCTCACTGATAACACTGATCAAGCAAATGCTTCGCATAGGATGCTGACAAATTGACCTTTTCTTATCAGTGTTCTCAGTGCTCATCAGTAGTAAAGAGTTGTTTTTAGGCAAAGCTAATGTGCGTTCCCTTTTTGCGTCAACAAATATAGTTACGAAAGTAACCGCGTCGCTGCAATCTTCCACCTCAGATTCTGCTGCACAGTCAGTTCCAAAATGGAACTTAGTTTTGTGCCGTCTTTATTGATTTTTGCAGGGTATTTCGCGCTCGATATGCTATTTTGGCCAAACTATAAATTGGTACTTTAGTACATGCACTAAAAGCTACTAACTAAGGTAAATGGCTGGGACGTATGTACCTGGGTACTGATTGACATTCGTTCAGTTGTTGCTATATTCGCGCCTGAGGCCATTCAAACAATGACCAATATATATGACGCGATAAAAGAGAAAGAAAACCAAATCGCCATCTTTCAGGCACAGATTTCTGGCCTGCAAGCGGAGATTGAGGCCCTGCGGGTGGCCGCCCGGATTCTTGAGGGCGGACCTGCCGGCACGGCTGAAGCTGCGCGCCCGGTGGCGGTACAACCAGTAAGCACGGCTAACGGTGGTGATAAGACCAAGCGGGTTTGGCCGTAAAAACAGATTTGGTATTTGCAGCAAGCGCCCCTTCCCCCAACAGCGCGAAAGGCAATGCACGCCACGAGTCTAATTTTTCGCCGATCCAGCTGTTTCTGAACAATCTAAGAAGAACCTTGGCTGCGGGCACAAGCCTGCGGCTGAATTTGGTGGTGCTCTTGAAGCGCTCAAGCTGGTGATTCCAGCTACCAAATGCTTTTGAACGAAGTGGTCCCGGCGCGGGGCCGGGTTGAACAAAAAATGAATTTCTCAGGGACGGCGTAAAAAATGGCAACCCAAGCTTCAGATACTGCTAACAACACTGCCAGCAGAAGAGCGCGTGGCGCTTCGCCAGACGATTTGGCCGTAATTGCGCAGCGCGCGCAGGCGTTTACCAACGCTTCTGGAGTGGCCATCGCCCTAAGCGAAGGCAATGCTGATGAAATTATTTGTCGCGCACGCAGCGGAGCCAGCGCGCCCGATGTTGGCGCTACCTTACGGGTGGAAGGCACCTTTACAGGATTATGTATCCAGAGCGGCAAAGAACTGCGCTGCGACGATTGCGAAACCGATACGCGCGTTGATACAGCGGCCATTCGCGCACTCAATATCCGATCCATGGTAGTCACTCCCATCCGCGAAGAGGGCCGCGTGATCGGCGTACTGGCCGTGTTTGCGCCCACACCGCACGCCTTTACTATTACGCATGTTGCCGTGCTCAAAACCATGGCAGACCAGATTTCTGCGTTGCTGCAAAAAGATCGTCGTCCGCGGGAAGAGGGCCAACGCATTGAAGCACCGCTTCCGCCAGCGCCTGTTGCGGCACCTAAGCCGGTAGCGCCAGCGCCAGTTACGCCGCCTGCGGTCGTCATTAAGCCAGCACCAGCTCCGCCACGTGCGCCAGCGCCCGTTGTATCCAAAGTGGAACCAGTCAGGCCCAGTGCGCCCATGGAAGTTGTTCCGCTGGCGATGCCTACCCAAAAAGAAGAGAGACGGGCTGAGCCTCAACCACGGGCAAATTTTGGCACCTTTGAGTCCGCTGCTGAAGACAAGCCATCAGGATCGCGATTCATGCTCTTAGGAGTGGTGGCTGTGTTGTTGGTCGCCGCAGCCGGGACATTTGCTCTTCTCAAGATGCGGAAACCGTCTGCGCCGGCGCAGCCCACACAACAAGCTGCAAACGTTCCGGCAGCGCAATCCCCGGCAGCACCTGCAAACGGACAGCCCGCGACACAGGCTAATGGTTTAGCAAATCCGGCCACTCCGGCAGTTATTTCAGCGAGCACAACGGGCGCTTCTGCCAGGACGGCTTCTGAAACCGGCAGTGCAAGGAAATCTGCAAAAAACAATGATAAGGCTTCCAGCTCAGAAGAGAGAGAGTCTCCGGTGGAAAAACCCACAGCTGTTGCAACAATCAACAGCGGCGGACCATCGCGAATTCAGCAGAGCGCGTCAGCGGCAGCTCCTGACGTGGCGCCATCTTTCGGAGTTGCAGGCGGCAATACTGCTGCTCTGCCAACACTGACTCGGGCTGTACCTACTTCTACGCCCACAGCGGCGGTTCAGCAATCACAGCTGGAGTCTCTCAAATTAATCAAGACCGTGCCCCCGGCTTATCCCTCAATTGCCAGAGCGCGCCATATGAGCGGAACGGTGGTGGTGGAAGTGAAAGTGGGCAAAGATGGAAAAGTTTCCAATCCCAAATTTATCAGTGGCCCGCCCATTTTTAGAGACGCGGCATTTAACGCAGTTACACAATACCGCTTCAAGCCAGCTACCCTGAATGGTGAGCCGATAGAACAGACCACCCAAATCCGACTGGATTTCCGCGATCACGAATAAAAGTTGACGGAAAGAGCAAAGGCGCATTCGTGGATGCGCCTTTTAATTTTTTAGAAAGAGTATTGATCGATCTCAAGAAAACACAGGGTAAAAAGGTGAGTTTCTGGTTGGCTCGGAACTTTCTTTGATGCGGCAAGATCCAAAACGCTAGCAGACCCGCCATCAACAGCAGGTTTGCACGGATTCCACCACCAATCTCCCCTTGAGCGAACGCAAATCCACACCGAGAAGGAAGATTCGTGTCGAGAGGTCCATCACGATGCAGTGATCGAGGACCCGATCAAGCACCTCGGCGACGTTGATGTTATCCAGGTTCTGCATGGTACTCCTAGACGCCATGAGCCAGTTTGGTCGATAAATCCTTTGGCGTCGAAATTAAATTTCTACTCAAAACTAAGATGCAATTCTGCGAAAGCGTGAGCTGGAAATGGCGATTTTTCTGTGATTTCTTTACAATTTTTTTATTTCTTAAGGTGAACAGCCGAGGCAAAAGTTTCATACGAGTTTAAGTATGCGCGAGAGCTTACGTATGAATAGCTTGCCGAACTGCAGCCGGACGGGAACTCAGGCGAGCTCTGATCCAGAGGAATATGCGAAAGGCGAGCAGCACAACCAGCACTGCGCCGTAAGTTAGCGGACGCCGCAGATCTGCTTTTACGAGCCAGATAAAATGCACTACTCCAGCCACAGCACTGAAATAAATGAGCCGATGCAGCTTTTGCCAGCGTTTGCCTCCCAGTCGGCGTATCCAACCAGCAGTGGAAGTTAGGGCCAGAGGAAGCATAAGCATCCACGCCGTCATGCCGGCGGTAATAAAGCGACGTTTGGCGATGTCGTGCAGCATGTCATGGACGTCAAAAAACTTGTCCAGCCACACGTAGGTCATCAGGTGAAGTGAACCGTAGAAGAACGCGAATAATCCAAGCATCCGGCGGAAGCGAATCAGCCACGCCATCTTGGTGATCCGCCTCAGCGGTGTGATGCTTAGCGTGATGAGCAGAAAAGTGAGCGTCCATCTTCCTGTGGTGCGCGTAATAACGTCGATGGGATTGGCGCCCAGAAGGCTGTGAAAACCTTTCCAGGTAAGCACAAAGGCTGGTCCAAGGCAGACGATAAAGACCAGCAGTTTGAGCAGGCGCAAATATTTTTCGGGCAGCGGCTTCATCAGTAGTATTTTTGTAGGTCCATGCCGCTATAAAGGCTGGCTACCTGGTCATAGCCGTTGAACATGAGCGTAGGCCGTTTGCGAAATTCGCCAATCCGGCGCTCCATAGCTTGGCTCCAACGCGGATGATCTTTGTGCGGATTAACGTTGGAATAAAAGCCGTATTCGTCAGGCGCCATCCTGTTCCAGGTAGTCGGCGGCATCGTGTCAGTGAAGCTGACCTTCACAATGGCCTTGATTCCTTTGAATCCATATTTCCAAGGAACAACTAAACGCAAAGGCGCGCCATCAACGTTCGGCAGAACTTCGTCATAAAGTCCCACTGCCAGGATCGTCAGCGGGTGCATGGCCTCATCCATCCGCAGGCCTTCCACATAAGGCCACTCCAGCACGTCGCGGCTGCGCTGATTCGGCATCTGGTCTGGCGCTAACACAGTCTGAAATGCGACGTACTTTGCGCTGGCCAGCGGCTCAGCCTGCTTGATCAGCGCGCTCAACGGGAATCCTACCCACGGAATCACCATCGACCAGCCTTCAACGCAGCGCATGCGATAGATTCGCTCTTCCAGCGGCGCAAGCTTCAGGATCGTATCAATATCAAGCTTCTTCGGCTTTTTAACCATGCCGTCAATCGCGACAGTCCACGGCCGCGTGCGAAAGTTTTTCGCCAGCCCGTTCGGCTCATACTTATCAGTGCTGAACTCGTAATAATTGTTGTAATTCGTTATGTCCTGATATGAAGTCTGTGTCTCACTGGTGCTAAAAGGGCTCTTCACAACGCCGCTCAGCTTGGCTCCGCCGGCATGTACAGTGGTGCTCTCATCAAAATGGTTGCGCAGATAAAACCCTCCGGCCAAAGCTGCTCCCACGGTGGCTGCAGCTCCGGTAATAAATTTGCGCCGGTTCACATACGTTGATTTTGGAGTGATTTCCGATGAAGCTACGTCATTGGGTTTTTTGATCACCATGGCTCGTTGTTGCTGGCTCCCGATTTCTATTGTATGGCCTTCCCAGCCACATTTCGCCCATTACTTTGGAGATGGCATGCTGAGAAAAGGATTCATTGAACGTACGCAAAAGCTCGATATTTGGATTTTCCAAGCACTCCGCCGCGCTTATTAATCGGCTCTGGCAATTTCCAGCGATCTTCGCCATTTCGGCGATGCCGGCCGTTAATCAGCTTTGAAAACTTCTTCACTGCAAGCATCAGCGTCTCGCGATTCGCTCACGATCGCTGGATGCAATCGCTGGATCGCCAAGGGTTTTGACGTGATGGCGAGCTTTGCACAAAAACAAACCTCAACACGGGATGACACGGATTTACAAATTTCAACAATATCCTATTTGAACTTTCTGGTCCGTGTAAATCGGTGTGATCAGTGTTATCCGTGGTAAGGTTCGGGTCTTTTTGCCCAGTTGTAGCGCGGTGCGCTGCAATCGCGTGCCTTTAGGCAGACATCCTCAACCCACTCCCCACCAGCTTCTTCAACTCAATCACCTCCACCGGACAGCCCGCCCAGTTATGCTCCCAGCACACAATCAGGTCGCAGCTCAGCTGTGTTTGGACACACGTATCTTGCGAGCGCGTGAAGCTAAACTTCAGCAGAGGTACCACTTTCTTCGAACCAGTACTTGCGCTTCGCAAAAATTACGAAGGTCGGGAGTCTTTCCCAGACCCCACAAACACCGGCTCCGGTTGCAGCGTGACGCCCCAGACATCAAAGACTTTCTGCTCGATTTCGTTTTTGAGCGCGATAATATCTGCGGCTTTTGCTCCACCGCGATTCACAATTGCCAGCGAGTGCTTGCGCGAGATTCCTACCGGCCCGCGCGTGTATCCTTTATGGAAGCCAGACTGTTCCACCAGCCACGCTGCTGCAAGCTTTACCTGGCCGCTTGTCGCCGCGTATCGCGGCAGTGTCTTGCCGGGGACAAGCTTGTGCGCCAGCGCTTCAACCCGCGAGGCTTCAGCTTCGCTCACCAGCGGGTTCTTAAAAAACGATCCGGCGCTGCGACAGTTTTCATCGCCCGGCACAATCAGCATGGCCTTGCTTTGGCGGATGGAGCGGACAGCGTCGCGCACCTGCTGCAAGGTCGGTTTGCCTTGGGCTGTCTTATCTACGCTTGGTTGCGCCGCAAAAAATTTCTTCACATCGGCATATTCGATTTTTGGCTCGTCATTACGGCGGAGAAGATAATCCACTTCCAGCACGATATATCGATCACGCATAACGCCATTAAACTTGCTGGTACGGTAAGCAAAGCCACAGTCGGCATTGCTCATCTCCAGTGTGTTGCCGGTGGCGACCTCCAAAACGCGCACGCGCGTGATGGTTTCTGAAACTTCCTGTCCGTAAGCGCCCACGTTTTGCACCGGCGTTCCGCCCACAGTGCCGGGGATGCCGCTCAGGCACTCAATACCCGCACAGTTTTTGCTCACTGCCAAGGCAACAAGATCGTCCCAGTTTTCTCCAGAGCCGGCGCAGAAGAGCATCTTCTCCAGATCGCCTTCAAATTCTACCCCGCGTAATGAAACCTTCAACACCAGGCCGGGCCAGCCTTCATCGGCCACAACAAGGTTGCTGCCGCCACCCAACACAAAGAGCGGAAGATGCCTTGCCATGGCGAAAGCCACAGCTTCCATCACTTCATGCTCGGCATGGGCTTCAATGAAATAGCGAGCGGGGCCACCTACCTGAAAGGTGGTCAGCGGAGCAAGGGCAATGTTTTCCTGAATCTCCAAGGGGTTGCGATCAGGGTAAAGCAAGAACACAGAATAGGGAATTGCTTTTTTGACGACCGGCAATTAGCGATTGGCAAATAACCCAATATTTATAAGTGCAGCTTGATCGTACCCAAAACAGGAATAGCGCGATAGTCTTACAAAGCCGAAGCATCTCTTGGGCAGTTCTTGGTAAAATAGGGTTAGATCCGAAAGAGAGGGGAGAGTCGAATGTATCCAGAAGGAATGGTGGCGCCCATGCGCCAGGAACTTACCGGCGCAGGCATTGAAGAAGCACGCACAGCAGCCGACGTGGAAAACGCAATCCAGCAAAAAGGCACGTTGATGGTGGTTGTGAACTCCATCTGCGGATGCGCCGCAGGACGTATGCGTCCCGGCGTGCGCGCGGCTGTGCAGAGCAGCGTGCGGCCTGACCGCATGATCACTGTTTTCGCTGGCCAGGACCGCGAGGCCACCGAGGCTGCCCGGCAGCATTTCACCGGCTATCCGCCGTCATCGCCTTCTATTGCCTTGTTGCAGGATGGCAAGCTGGTTTACATGATGCAGCGCAGCGATATCGAAACCAGTGATCCCCTGACCATTGCGTCAAGGCTGAAGCAGGCATTTGAGAAGCATTGCGTAAAGGCCAGCATCTAGCTTTAATTCTGTCGCTTCGCTCCAAACCGCTTGAAGCATTTCGCGTGGCAAAATCTCTTCTGCGCTTGAGGCAAGCAGCTCGCCGCGCAAGTTGGGCTCGCTGCTTTTCATGTCGCTTCGCTCCAAACCGCCGGTGGACATCTTTGCACCCGGCGGTTTTCTGCGTCTGAGGTATGCGGTTCGGCGCGCAAGCAGGCCTCACCGCGCTTGAATTGCAAATAATGCAAACAAGTGCGATTTCTGCTGCCCGCCGAGGCGAGGGACGAGATCGGCGCAAGCCGGAACTTACTTCAGTTCCGTGATAATGGCGCGTTCTTTTCCTTTTACCAGCGTTTCCGTGTGCGTGCGATTGCCAGCGTTGAACCTGACCGTGTCCGCAGTGTAATGATTTACCGTGGACTTCCCATCAGGAGTAGTTGAACTCAGATCGCCATCTTCCAGGAACCACGCCACAACGTCTTTGTCATGGAAGTGCATTGGAGTAGCCACGCCCGGCTGCCAGGTGTAATCCCACACGATCACGCGTGCGTTCTCCAGCAGCTTCTTTGATCCCGGTCGCGGAAATCCCAGCGGATAGCCGCTTTTGTTCTCAATCGGCGGTACTGGATGATCCTTAAGGTCGATTACCAGCAAGTGTCCTGAAATTTTTGCCGTTGCCCCCTTGGGCACAAATTCAGCAACGCCCGAAGACGAGACAACCACGGCATCCAGCGGTTGTGCAGCCACAGGAGCTGTGACCTCCCAAACGGAAACGCGATCATTGTCGATTGCCGGCGTTCCTTGTGTAGAAGCTTGGAGGAGCATCGCGCAGAACAACAGGATACGGATCATGGAAGCCTTTCTACGGAAGCAAAATAAGGTACGCGATTCTTGCATTTCCTAAGAACCGGTCCTAGGACCCAGCGCTCCCGGTAGTGAACCGCGATGATAAGCCTGCGTTCCAAAGTACGCAACATTTCATTTCCAGCGTTTTTGATCTTCAGATAGGACCCTAAAAACACATGGCGCAGAGATCCATGTTGTTTCGATCTCTGCGCCAGTTGGAATTGCAGGCGATGATAGTTATCTAAGTTTTACTGGTTGTCCCGATCTCCTCCACAAGATTCTCCGTCGCCATCCCTGTCTGAGCGGATAGCGCCAGCTGCAAACAGGCTGGAAAGATCGTTCGCGTGGATTGCGTCGCCCAGGAAGAACGGCCGGGTCACGTGGAAGATTTCCTGCATGGTGCGCAGATCAGACGAGTGAGTGAGGAAGACGTCGCTGGCAAAGGGAACGCCGCCCTCGTTGGGGTGAGCATCGGGTGAAATCACGATCTCGCCGATCGTGTGGTTCAGGTCATCTGGATTGTCACCCGCCACGCCATCGCCCTCAGCTTCGTCCCACCACAGGATGATTGCGCCATGGTCTCTGTAAGCCTTTGAAGCCATGATTACAGGGATCACCTGCTGCAGGAAGTTGTCGCCTTGCAGGATATTTGCAGCATCTCCGGTCACGCCTTTGAACCCGCCTGTCAACGCGGTGTGCTGATCGTTGAACTGGTTCGGTGTGATCCAGTTGTATCGCGCCACGGTATTGTTAGCCAGATCGGTGAATAACTGCTGTAGCGGAGCATATTGCAGGCGCTCAGGATTCGCGGTTGTCAGGTCGTTGCCGCCATTGCTGTCAGTGAAAAAGGCCTGCGGATTGTGCTTTACAGCGTAATTAAACTGCTTGGAGCCGTTGAACTGGTTGGTTCCGGCGACAAAGATTCCGGAGAAGCTCTTGATCGGAGACGTCCATTGGTTCTGGGGCAGGACAATGTTGTCGAAGGAAGTGCCGTCTGGAACCAGGTCGATGTCTTCCTGATACGACTTCCAGCTTACCCCGCAATTAGTCAGCAGACGCACCAGATGCAGATGGTTGTCCTGGTTTTGGATCTGGGCCAGGGAGCCCGACGGGGTGAACGGATCGGCATCGTTCTGTACGCCGAAATTTGTGCCTGCTTCTGCCCAGATGTAGTTGGGCTCGGACGGGTGAATGTGTGGATTGTTTCCGCCCGCCGTAGCCAGAACGTTGCGATAGTTCGTAGCATAGGCCACCTGCTCGCTGATATTGACCTGTCGGCCATTAATGACAGCAGTCGCGGTCCCGTTTACCAGGCTGTTGATGAAAGGAGCGTTGGGGTTCTGAAAGATCTGCTGGATAGGGCCGGAAAACTGGTTGGCTGGCTGGGTCCAATTGTGGTTCTCCATGGCGATCACGAAAACCGTCTTGATTTCGTCCGCGCGTGCGTTCAAGCTGCACAATGTAGCCAACAGGGCAAAGACGGCGAGACGTCTGAGATGCGACATTGATATCTCCAGGTTTTAAGATTGGCGGTGAACACTGCGGCCCGCTAAGATTCGCTTACGGATGATCTTGACGGCCATTTGCGTCCCCGCTAATACGGATAGCAGGTCTGTCTGCGGGAAAGATGAATGGAGTATTACTTTTTGATGAATGAAGCTTTACAGAAGAGCAGAGTAGCTCACCATAGACGACTGAGCTGATTAGCAGATGATTTTGTGGAGGTCTAATGCGTTTTATAGCTTCTTTTATCTGTGCCAGTGCAGTTTTTTTAGCATGTGGATGTGCAACTCATCGCGCCGCGATTCGAACTTCAGCGCCGGTTGTAGTATCCGACTCTGTGCGCGAGAACCTGCCGGGCGATTATCTGCGCATCAGCTTTCTTCCACCCAACGTCCCAGTTACTACGCTTTCTCGCCCAGGATCTCTGCGCGCGTTCATGACCGCCACTGTGCTCTATTTACCGCCGCTAAAGCTGGCAGCTATGCCCTACTACTCCGGGCTGGCGAATGACGACACAAAGGTGCTGGTCGCCATGCGCTGCCGCCCAACCGATCCAGCGAAAATAGATGCGGTGCTTGCGACGTGGCCCAATGTTTTCCAGGCCATTCAGCGCGATGTCCCGCTGAGCCCAGGCGCTTGTGATGCGCAGCCGGCAGATCCAGCCATGCAGATGGCGTGCTTCGCCAAGGCTTTCACTGATCCTCCGGCAACCAAAGTTCCTCCGGCGCTGGCGCAGACCTTCAGTTATGCGGGAACGCTCTTTGATGCCAACCATACTGCGCTTGCAGCTTGGTTGAAGAGCAACTATGGGATTTATCCCGCTTTCAGCGGAATGGGTTACTCGGTCAAGGATTCTTACTCGCTTGATAGCCAGCCAATGACCACGCAGCAGATGCTGGTGAAGTCAGTTTCGTCAGAATATATTCTCAAGAACGTAACGCTGGCCGAGGCAGGCTGCCGTTGTATTTCTGTCGCGTCCTATCCCGGCAGAGCAAATGATGCTCTCGATCCCAACTTCATCGCGCGTGATGGAGGCGATGGATCATGCAAGTCGGTAACCCGGCTGCCGCCGAGCCATTCACACTGATGAATCGCCAGCCATCATTCTCTATAGATCCCTAACTAGATCAGCTTTATTTCTCCGACTTTTTCTGTGGAATGCTGATGTCGATGGTCTTAACTTCTCCGAAGGTCGCCAGAGCACGATCGAAGTCCGCGGATTTGCCTACGACCAAGACCGCCATTTTATCCGGATGGACATATTTCCGCGCCACGCGGTCCACATCCTCAGGGGTGACCTTCTCAACCCCTGCGCGATAGCGTTCCAAAAAGTCCGGCGGATAGCCGTAAAACTCATAGCGCATGCGTTCAGACAGGACTTTTTCTTTGGAGTCAAATTCAAAGATAAAGGAGTTCAACAGAGCATCTTTGGCTCTCTTCAATTCGTCCGGCTGCACATGACCGGTGATCAACTTCGTCATTTCATTGCGCAGCGCCTCAATACCGGCGGCTGTGCTTCCACTCTTGGTACCCATGGTCAGGCTGGTGATGCCAGGATGGTCATAGGACGCACCCACGCCGCCGCCTACCGTATAAGCCAGCCCCAGTTTGGTCCGAATCTGGCTGAACAAACGGGAAGAGAAGCCGCCGCCAAAAAGCTGGTTCATAACTTCAACCGCATAATAGTCAGGATTGCGGCGCTCGATTCCGAGATCAACCATGTCTATGGCGCTTTGGTTCACATCGCTCTTCTCGATGAAATAGATTCCCGGTTTTGGTTCCTGGAAACTGATTTGTGAAGCAGTCACGGCCGCTCCGCGAGGCATGGAACTGAAAGCCTGGCGCAAGCGCTGTTCCAGAGCGGCGGAATCAAAATCGCCGGTTATGCCCAAGATCATGTTATTGGGAGCCAGGGTGCGCTGGTGCCACTGGAGCAGATCTTCACGCGTGACCGCTGCGACGGTCGAGTACTCAGCGATACGCCCGTACGGGTTTCCCGGTCCATAAGCCAGCCTGAGCGCTTCACGCCCGGCAATCTCATCCAGATCGTCATTGCGGCGCGAGATCAGGCTATCGAACTGCGCTTTGGTGAGATCAATTTTGTCCTGGCGAAACTCCGGGTTCTCCAGCAAGTCCAGCACCACGGAAAAAATCTGATCAAAGTTTTCTTTGAGCGATGACCATGAGAGGAAAGTTGAGTCGGCGCCTTCTGAGGCTTCCACGCGCGCCGCGTGGGCTTCAAGAAAGTCATCAAGCTCGTCTCCAGTCTTTGTCTTTGTGCCGCCGGTACGCCAGGTGTCCGCGTAGATGGCTATCAGGCCCGTCTTGTCCGCGGGTTCGTCACGCGACCCGCCGCGGATGCGAATGGTGCCATCAATCAAGGGCAACTCATGGTCTTCCTGGAGAAAGAGCACCATTCCGTTCGGCAATGCCACGCGGCGCGGCTCCTGCGGCGTAAATGCGTGCAAGCGAGGAATTGGGATTTTTTCCCATGCAGCAGGCGCATTGCCTGAGGGCCGGGCCTTTTGCTCGCCAGAGGTTTTGGCAGATGTCTGCTTGCCAGACGTTTTGGCCGTGGTTTGATCGGCCGGCTGTGCAGACATCAGCACCGTGAGCGCCAGTAGAGTGAAAGCAGTCAGAAAAATTTTCATCCGGTTCATTGCTGCTCTCCTTTACTTGGCGCCGGCATAGGCGGCTTGGCCGTTTCTGTATCAATCACGCTCACAGTACGGTTGGTTTCACTGAAAGTTTTGTTGGCTACGCGGCGGATATCGGCTTTGGTGACTTTATCAATCTCATCAATCTGGCGGAAAAGCTCGCGCCAATCGCCATAGATGCCCTGATATTCACCCAGTTGCTGGGCCAGCCCCTGGTTATTGCCTAGCCCGCGAATAAGATCAGCTTTGGCGCGGGTCTTGATTGATTCCAACTCTTCATCGCTTACGTCCTGCGTCTTCAAGCGCTCAATCTCATCATGGATTGGCTTGGCCAGCTCTTCCGCCGTGTGGCCCTGTGTGGGCACAGCAAAGAAATAAAAGAGCGTG
>DASTCT010000324.1:0-6647 GCA_035710845.1 Candidatus Angelobacter sp. | reverse complement strand
CTTCCACCGGGGTTACCTGAACCTGTTCTGGAGCGTCTACAAGAGCCTGAGCAATTTGCTCCACGAGCATACGCATATCGCCGCCCGCATCCGTCATAAGGGGAGTCCTTCACTCCTAATGCTTGGGGCCTAATTTCTCTTGCCTATCCCGGAAACTGACTCTTGCTTGCTTACGCCGCAGGCGTTGCCGCGGCCTGTGACTTGGCGAGAAGACGGCTCACGGTGTCAGAAAGCTGCGCGCCTTTGGAAACCCAATAATCGATCCGTTCACGCTTCAGGTTGATGGTGGTTGGGTTGGTGCGAGGATTGTAAAGTCCCACGACTTCCACGGAGCGGCCATTGCGTGCCCGCTCTTTGTCAATCACCACCACGCGATAATAAGGTTGCTTGCGCGCACCAATGCGCGCCAATCGTATCATTAGCACTTGTTCACTAAATCCTTTCCTTGATAAAAGGGAGCCCTAACGCTCTGGGCAAGTTGTTATTATCGCGTAAGTTGCGGGGATTGGCAAGGCATTGCCATGCAGCCCAGATGGGTAGGCAAACGAAATCCGGTAATAAGAAGGTTAGGTGTTCTATTCTTCCCAGAAACGCCGCCACCAGCTCTTCTTCTCTTGAGGCTCATCTTCCATGAGCACTTCATCGCTTAAGCCCAAAAAACCGGTTACGCGGGTCTTTCCGGACTGGGGCCGCCCGATCTGGGACCGCCCGATCTGGGGCCGCCCGGTTTGGGGCCTCGCAGCAGCCATAACTTTGGCAAAGCGATCTCTGGGCCAGCGGAAGATGGCGATGCCGACGTTAGAATCGCTGGCAGAGGGCAGCAACGTGACTACAGCGTTAGGCTTGGCCAGGGCGTAGTCCACAGGCCCGCGTCCAAAAGTTTCAACCGTTGTGCCCTGCGCCAGGCTTGAGCGCAGAAGCGATGAAGTTTGCTGATCAAAGGCAATCCACCGGGCCATAAAAGCTACCGTCCTCAAAAATTGTCTTTAAATAAATAAAGTGGCAAGAAATAGGATGCGATCCTGAGCTGGATAGTGGCCAGTTTGTTGTTTTCCTGCGGCTGTGTGGCAGGATCAAAAAGCACGTGGTTCATCTCTGCGCGATGACCGTCTGCCGTGTTTGACGGCCCTTGCAGCCTTCATTTACTCTCCGGCGTTGGACTTAAACGAAAGATAGCAAAGGGAAGTCGGGAGAAAACGGGATGCCCAAATTTTTGCTTGATCGCCGCCAGTTCACGCTGGGCGCAGCAGCGGCTGCCACAGCGGCTTTGATCCACCCTGGTGAAGTGCTTGCACAAACCGCCGAGAGTCTTACTGAGCTGGACCAAAAGGCCAAAGCAGCTATGGCCAAGCTCACACCGCGAGGACGCGCAGAGGTGGAAGCCAAAGTGGCCAATCTTTTCCGCAAATATGGCGACCGGCTGAGCGACGAGCAGAAAGCCGATATCCGCCGGATCATGGCGGAGACGCAACAAGGGCTGGATAAGATGCGCGCCTTCCCTCTGGAAAACGGCGACCAGCCTGCGGACAGTTTCCGCGCTGATCGGCATGAGGCGCTGCCCGCAGAAGAGAAGGCTGGAGAAGCAGAGAAGGCTTCAGAAGAGAAAGCTTCAGAAAACAAAACCGGGGAAGAGAAAAAATAATGATCAGCGAAGAGATTCTTTATCTTCCCATTACCGAACTGGCAAAACGGATCCGCAGCAAGCAGCTTTCTCCGGTGGAATTGACAGAGGGTTATCTGGAACGCTGCCGCGACCTCAGCCCCAAACTGAATGCTTATGCCACGCTCACGCCTGAGCTGGCGTTGAAGCAGGCGCATGCAGCGGAAAAAGAAATCGCGGCGGGAAAATATCGCGGGCCGCTGCATGGGATTCCATATGCAGCCAAGGACCTGCTGGCGGTGAAAGGTTATCCCACTACGTGGGGCGCGCGCCCTTACATAGACCAGCATTTCGACTATGACGCTACGGTGATTCGCAAGCTGGAATCGGCTGGAGCAGTTCTGCTGGGCAAGGCGGCGATGATCGAACTGGCCGGGGGCATGGGCTATCGCTATGCATCGGCCTCTGCAACTGGCGCAGCTAAAAATCCCTGGAACACTGACTATTGGACCTGCGGCTCATCCAGCGGATCGGCTGCCATCACTGGCGCAGGTCTGGCGGCATTTGCTATTGGGACAGAGACGTGGGGTTCCATCATCTGTCCTTCAGGATTTTGCGGCCTGAGCGGGCTGCGCCCGACTTATGGCCGCGTGAGCCGCTACGGCGCCATGGCGCTCTCTTACACCATGGACAAGATTGGCCCCATCACCCACAGCGCTGAGGACTGTGACCTGGTGTTGAAGACCATCTCCGGTCACGATGATCGCGACATTGGTTCACTGCCTGAAGCTTACGCAAAATATAACGGCGCGGGCGAACATAAGGGCCGACTGCGCATTGGCTGGCTCACGAACCAGTGGAAAGATATTTCGCCCGATGTTGACAAGGCCACCACGGCTGCGCGGCAGGTGCTGGAGAAGAGTCCTTCCGTGGCCATGAGCAAGGTAGCTCTGCCGGAAGGGCCGTGGGAAGTTGCCGCCGGCGTGATTATCTCGGTGGAAGGCGCTGCGGCTTTTAACCAACTAATCCAGTCCGGGCGCGTGGCCGAACTCAACGATCCGCTGGGGCAGATTGGCGGCTACGTGAATGAAGAGCTGAGCGCCGCTGACTTTATTCTGGCGCAGCGTGTCCGCACCGTGTTGCAGGCCAAAATGGACGCGATCTTCACCAAGGTTGATGTTCTTGCCACGCCATCACTGCCGGTAACTGCCAGCAAACTGGATGCGAACCTGGATGTGGCGCTGACCTTTGCTGATCCTATCGGGGGGATTGGAAACGTTTGCGGGCTCCCCGCCATCAGCGTGCCTTGCGGCTTTGGCGAGCATGGCTTGCCGGTGAGCGTGCAATTTATTGGCCGCGCGCTTGACGACGCCAAGGTGGTCCAGGCAGCGCGGATTTTCCAGGCGCATACAGATTGGCACCAAAAACGGCCAAAGCTGGGTTAGGAAGCAATTAGCAAATAGCAATTGGCAACGGCCTTTTGCAAGATCGATGAGATGTTTGCGAGTGTCAGAGGCTGAGGCGAAAGCAAAGGAAGCGGATCGCGCGATTTAGTTTTGAAGCGCAGGGGCGCGGATGGGAAACGGGTACCCGGTCATCTGTCAGAAAAGGCCCCTTCCACGATTTTGATTTCCTCGGCAGTGAGGCCGTGACAAACGAGGAGTTGCTAATCAGGTAAGTTGATGATTGAGGAACAAAATCTGAACTGCAAAAACATTCTATTTGCGTTTGTTTCTTAAAATTTCTTTTAGTCGCCGGTCGTATTTATTAGCTTCCTTGACTTTTCCCCATTTGCGATATAGGGAGGACAAATTTTGCAATGTGTCTATTGTGTCAGGACTGAACCCAAAAACTTTTACCTGAATTGCACTTGCACGTAAAAGTAATGGTTCCGCGAGCTTGTATTTGCCAAGGCGAAAATACAAATTACCTAGCATCTTTAAACTGGCTGCAGTATCAGGGTGTTTTGGTCCGAGTGTATGCTCTCGAATTTGTAAGGCTTTCTCAGCTAGCACCCCAGCTTCATCGTACCTTTGTCGATTTTTATAAAGTTGGGTCAGAATATATAAACTGTTTGCTACATGCGGATGTTCGGGGCCGAGTACCTTCTCGCCAATGCGTAGAGCTTTTTGGGATAGCAGCTCAGCTGGATCATATCTATGTTGTTCCACATAAAGGACTGCCAGATTCTGCATGCTCATTAATGTATCCGGGTGTTCCGGTCCGAGAATTCTTTCCCGGATATTCAGTGCGCGTTGATATAGCGGCTCAACTTCCTCGTACCTGCCCTGATTTTTATAAAGCACAGCGAGGTTATTTAGCCCACTAGCTGTGTCCGGATGCTCTGTCCCCAGTAACTTCTCTCTAATTCTTAGTGCTTCCTGGAGTAGCGGCTCGGCCTCCTTATAACGCATTTGCCTTCGATAAACTCCTGCCAAATTGTTCAAACTCGTTGCTGTGTCTGAATGCTCTGGCCCTAAGGCCTTTTTTTTGAGAGCCAGAGCACGCTGAAACAGAGGCTCAGCTTGACTATATTTCCCTTCCGCTAAATAGCTACTTGCTAGGTTGTTCAAGCTGGTCGCTGTTTCCGAATGGTCAGGACCCAATATTTGTTCTCTGATTTTTAGCGCCATCTTGTCAAGAGGCTCAGATTTCGCATATTTGCCCTGATCGCGATAGAGCCAAGCCAATTGGCTGAGACTGTCGGCTGTATCGGGATGTTCCTGGCCACACACTTTTTCTCGAATTGCCAACGCCAACGTGTAGAAAGGTTCAGCTGCGGCATATTGACCCCGCTGATGTAGATAAGAACCAGCATTTCTTAACAGAGTTGCGGCGGCTGCCAATTCAAAGTTCTGAGTAGAGGTATATTTTTCGCACTGAAGAGCGTGAGAGAGCAGTCGCTCACATTCGCGCCAGTTTTCGAACTTTGGATCAGGAAAGGCCGCGCTCACGGCCTGAACTGTCCGTTCCTCCCAAGAGCGCTGTGTATCAACCGTCATGTTGGCACGGATCACCTCCTGAACCAGAGGATGGATACTGTAGCTTCGAGCAGTAGTATTGCGACGGACCAAAGAATAATTGGTTAGCGGCTTGAGGAGTTCGTCCATTATGACGGGATCTTCGGCGACCCCATGGAGTTTAGCTGTAAGCGCTTCGCTCATTTCTGATTCCAGCTTCCAGCAATTCCAGAGGGATCATCGCTGGAGCCAGAAAAGCACTCAATCGCAAGAGGTCGGCAGAGGCAGGAGTTTTCTCCACCTCAGCAAAGTTAATGGCCCAAGTTGTAGCAACAGTCTCTTTATATCGACCAATTACCGGAACGTGTTGCTCCAGCAAAGCGATGCGTCTCTTGCGATAGCTTTTTAGATAATTCGTGAAACTTGTCTGGTTCTCATAAATAAATGCACCCGCCTGCTCGAGAGCGAGAGGAAAATAGCCGAGTTCTAACGTTAACGCGTCAATATCATCGACACTCTGAGTATTTGCTTCTCGTGCGGTCCGCTTAAGGAGGAATTGTCTTGCTGGTTCAACAGGCAATTCAAATACCTCAATGGGCTTGAAGATAGAAAGCGCCTGAAAGTCACGGGCCCTTGAGGTTATGAGAATGTGACCGTTTCCGTGTTGCGGCAGGACCGTCTGAACGGTTTCCGTACGATCAAGATTGTCCAATATCAAAAGCCAGCTATCATTTTGTTCCAGCCAACGTTTAGCAGCGCCGACAACAACAGCTTGATCAGCCAAATCCTGCACGGGAAGATTGAGCAGCTTTGCGATCTGGATAAAGCTGGTACTTATAGACTGGTCGGAATCGGCAAAGGCCCAAAATACGCCCTTGTATTCCTGACGATGTCGATAGGCATACTCTACGGCGATTTGGGTTTTGCCGATGCCCCCTAAGCCGTAAAGAGCTTGGCGTTTGGTATTAATCAAATCCTGTTTCAGCAGTTCCAATGTATCTTCGCGTCCGGTGAATACGGGATTGGGGTCGTGAGGAACGCTCCATAACAGGGGATTCTCTCCGGCTGGCGAAACGGTTTTTTCAGGTAGTTTGACCGGAGGAATTTGCTTGGCCTCGCGCACTGGAAGAGCCTTAAGTTTCCCCAGTTCAGGCTTGCTTTTGCCGTGTTGATTTGTAAGCCGGGCGTAAAGCTCAAAATATCCTTCTTCGGTTGAACAGTCGTAAGATGTAGCAGACTTGAGCGGAGCAGGGATGTTGGAGCGATCCCCGCCTTCCAATAGAACAGGAATGAATTTTTCGTTTCTAGATCCAGCGTCGTAAATCTGTTGATAGCTGAGGACACTTTCCCACATTACGCCGTGGCCTTTGCCAGATTCTTCACGACGCTCTGCACGCCTAAGATATGTCTCAGTACATACAACAAGTACAAAATTTGATTCCCTGATCTGCTGCTCCATCCAAACAGGCCAGCCTTCAGGTGGGGAGACTTCATATTGATCGATGGTTGCGTCAACGCCGTCGCTGCGGAGGCGATTTGAGAGAGCGAGAACGCGGGCTTTGTGATCCTCAGAATCGTGGCTATAGCTTATAAAAACCTTGGGAGGCGTTGCGGCGAACTCTTCCACGAGGCGATTTTAACCCGATAGAACTTGATAGTAGTAATGATTTCTCGCGCTCCGCTACTCTGCGCGCGGGCCTACGGCAGTGAGGAAGGGTTCTTTAATTCTTGCCTACCCACCCTTCCGGCTGACGAGCGCTACGCGCCAGTTAGCCTCCAGAGGTGGGCTAGGCTCTTTCGCGCCTGCGGCGCTGGGGCGTCGTGTGGATAAGCGCGTCACGGCTTCCGTTTAATAGTTTGGGATGGTCATTTAAGTTTGTCGCATGATCGTGAATACTCCCACCCTTTGCGACCCAATACGAATGATGAGTACTGCGACTCTGGCGGGCCGCAAAGGATTGATTGAATAAGAGCGAAGGCCCCGTCCGACACAGTATTCTTTGTTTGACGACGAAGACAACTGGGAAGAAAGGAGCCTTCAGATGAACATTATAGGTTGTGATTATCATCCCAGTTTTCAACAAATC
>DASTCT010000323.1:0-9368 GCA_035710845.1 Candidatus Angelobacter sp. | reverse complement strand
TGCCGGTGCAGTGCAGGAAGCTACTGGTACTCGTAACCTGTAATTGCATAGTGGGCGTGCGGCGGCTAACTCTGCTGCCGTGCGCCGTGCTATTCCTTGACACCCCTCGCTATGCCCTTTATTCTTAAAAGTACTTCTTGAGCGTATCCCTTTTTACGTTCTAAATCCCGGAGCGCCCCTTATGTTTATAAAAATAAAGGACCTTGAGCTCCGGAAATTGGAATTCAATGAAACGTTCTTGCCCGGCGTGATCGAGTTTGGGGAGGATATTGTTCAAACTGCCCCTTTGCTTACGTCAGGAAGGGCAGAGCTGATCCGGGAGAACAGGGGCGCTCGTGAGGTTGTGGAAGACATTCGGCTGGTAGGAAACTTTTCCACTGAGATTGAGAACCCATGTGCCCGTTGCCTGGAGCCGGTGCACAATGCTGTCTCAGAAAAGTTTGACCTGCTTTACCGTCCTTTGGGCGTGGATGCCAGGGGCGACGAAGTGGCAATCAGCCAGGCAGAGACAGAAATTGGGTATTATCAGGGAGAGGGGCTGCTGCTGGAAGATGTGTTGAAAGAGCAGATTCTGCTGGCTCTTCCCGTAAAACAGGTTTGCCGCGCCAACTGCAAAGGGCTGTGTCCACAATGCGGAAAGAACCTGAATAATGAAAGCTGTGACTGTGTCACCAGCATGCCAGATCCGCGCTGGTCGGCGCTGGAAGATATTCGCAAGAAACTAGAACGATAAGCACGATGACATTGTGCGCTGGCATTTGCCTGCGCCAGGAAGAAAGGGAAACAAGAAAATGCCAAATCCAAAACGGCGGCATTCAAAAGCTCGCACTTCGAATCGCCGCGCACATGACTTTCTGACCGCGCACTCCGCTGCCGAGTGCCCGAATTGCCATGAAAAGAAGATGCCGCACCGCATCTGCCCCAAGTGCGGCTATTACAAGGGCCGCGAAGTTGTGGAAGTGAAAGAAACGAGCTAAGGGCTAAAGTCAGTGGAAACTGTCATAGCTCTGGATGCGATGGGTTCAGACAGGCACCCCAAGCCTGAAGTTGAAGGCGCCCTGCTGGCCGCTCGTAACTATGGAGTTCGAGTGTTGCTGGTGGGCCCGGAAGCGCGCCTGCGCCAGGAACTTGCTATTCACCCTTCTGCTTCCGCTCTGCCGGTAGATGTTGTAAACGCAACCCAAGTCATTGAGATGGATGAAAAGGCCGTGCAGGCGGTCCGCACCAAGCGCGGCTCCAGCATGCACGTGGGCTTGCGCC
Organism: Candidatus Angelobacter sp.; assembly: GCA_035710845.1. Taxonomy (GTDB): domain Bacteria; phylum Acidobacteriota; class Terriglobia; order Terriglobales; family Acidobacteriaceae; genus Angelobacter. The sequence goes on along the minus strand of DASTCT010000323.1, from coordinate 8,108 downwards.
TGGTAAAAGACAAGCGCGCTGTAGGTTTTGTGACCGCCGGCAACACTGGCGCCGCCATGGCCGCAGCCAAGATGGTTCTCGGCGCTCTACCGGGCGTTGATCGTCCCGCGCTGGCCAATGTGTTTCCCACCTCGGCAGGCAAACTCAAGCCTTCTATCCTGATCGATGTGGGCGCAAACGTTGATTCCAAGCCGCACAATCTTGCCCAGTTTGCTCTGATGGGCGCAATGTACTATCGCGCCATCTTCAAAAATGCCCAGCCCACCGTCGGCTTGCTTTCCATTGGCGAAGAAGAGGGCAAAGGCAACGAGCTTACTCGCAAGGGGCATGCGCTTATTAAAGAGCTGCCACTCAACTTTGTCGGCAACGTAGAAGGTCGCGACCTGTACAACGGCAAAGTGGACGTGATTGTTTGCGATGGCTTTGTCGGCAATGTGGCGCTGAAAATTTCTGAAGGCCTGGTGGAAGCTGTGCGCTTCCTGCTAAAGGAGTCGCTGACCTCAACCATCACGTCACAGGTGGGGGCGCTGCTGGCGCGCAAAGCATTCACCAACTTCGGACGCAAGCTCGATTATTCTGAATACGGTGGCGCTCCGCTGCTGGGCTTAAAGGGCGTAGCCATTGTTGGCCACGGACGTTCCAACGCTAACGCCATCAAGAATGCCATCCGCGTGGCCAAAGAGTTTTACGAATCGGGCATCAACGCGCATATTGAGAAGGAACTCAGCACGACCCACGTTGAGTCATCGCGCCCTGAAAACCCTGATCAGCCATGGCAAGGCGGAACAATGACATGAGCCACAACCCGGTGGCATTCCTTTTTCCCGGACAGGGAGCACAAACAACAGGCATGGGCAAGGAACTGGCGGAGCTATATCCCATTGCCCGGCAAACTTTTCAGGAAGCCGATGATGCACTTGGCTTTTCCATCTCCAAGCTGTGTTTTGAAGGCCCTGACGAGCAACTGAAGCTCACGGAAAATACTCAGCCCGCCATCCTCACGATGAGCACGGCTGTGGCTCGCGTGCTGCGCGAAAAGGGAATTACTCCCCAATTTGCCGCCGGACACAGTCTGGGTGAGTACTCAGCGCACGTTGCCGCTGGGACTCTTTCTTTTGTTGATGCCGTGCGCACGGTGCGTAATCGCGGGCTCTATATGCAGGAAGCAGTTCCTGCAGGCGAAGGCGGCATGGCGGCCATCCTTGGTATGACGATCGATCAACTACAACAGGTATGTACGGATGCTGCTCAAGGCGAAGTTGTTTCGCCGGCCAACATCAATTCACCAGACCAGATCGTGATTTCCGGCCACCAGAAAGCGGTTGAGCGCGCAGCAGAGTTGGCCAAACAGCGCGGCGCGAAAAAGACAGTAATGCTGGTGGTAAGCGCTCCGTTCCATTGTGCGTTGATGCAGCCCGCGCAAGACCGCTTGGAAAGTGATCTGCAAACGCTTCATTTCAGCAACCCGGAAGTGCCGGTGATCAGTAACATTGATGCTTCGCCCAAGACCACCGGAGAAGGCTCGCGTCAGGCCCTGGTGCGCCAAGTCACTGGCGCAGTGCAGTGGGCAAAATCCATGCAAACGCTGATTGACTTGGGCGTGAAGACCTTTATTGAGGTTGGCCCGGGCAAGGTGTTGATGGGACTGATGCGCCAGATTGATCGCTCACAGACCTGCATGATCACGGAAAATGAAGCTGCATTGCAGAAAGTCAGCAATCTGCACGCAGCCGCCGCAAAGGACTAGAAAAGTTCTACTGCTGACCGTGGCAAACCACGGTGCCAACCGGTGAGTCACTGATTGCTTTGCTCTTGGCTTCCACCCACATGGAGCGAGGCTCAGCGCGGTGATTGATGGTTACCACTACGACAACTCCAGTGGAATATGACTTCGGCTTTAGCGCGCAATCCACATGATGGCTGGTAATAGGGCCGTATTCGCTTGAAGGTCCCCAGTCCAGGACGAACTGGTTCTCTGTGTAATTCGCGTATTTATTCGGATGTTGCTTCCAATCCGGATCGCCCTGATAGAGACCATAAGCAGCGTCGAAATCTTTTTGTTCCAGGGCTTGAAAGAAATGATTGATCACCGCTTTCTCAGAGTTGAAGCGCGTGAGATACAGGTAAACGGCGACAGCAACCACGATCACCACGGCGGTCGCAATGATGCGATTGCGGCGCTGCGCTGGCCGGGGATCGTATTGTTTAGCATCCATCAATCCCATATGAGTTTCCCTTAAAGAGTACGTTTTAATACAGGTTGAAAAAGAACGTAATCCAAACCTTCCAAGATACAGCAGGCCAAAAAGGATTGCAGCCCCGGTCGCCGCTGTCTGACGGCGTTGTTGTATTTTTTGGCATCCATCAAGCCATAAAACTTTTTAAAGCGTGCGCTTGAACAACAAAGTAGAAAGAACAAAAGTTATAACCGCAAATCCGCCAAGGTACAGCAGATCAGGCCAGATAGCAGCAAACCCTACGCCCTTGAGCAGCACAGCTTTGAACCCGTGCACAGAGTAGCTGAACGGATCAATGACGGCGATCCACTGCAACCACTTGGGAAAAGCCTGAATGGGATAGATAGCGCCGCTGGGAAAATACAAGAGCGTATTCAAAATGCCGAAGATGGCGCGCGGAATCAGCGGATCGTTTATACGTACCATCATCAAAAACATCATGGCGATAAAAGCAAATGAAGTGAAGGCAATCAGCAGGAACAGCCAGAAGAAATTGGCCGGCTGAAAAGCTGATCCAACGCCCGCGATCAGGGAGCCAATTAATGTGAGCACAATTCCGGCGCCCATGGCTTTAAATGCTCCAGCGACGTTCAGCCCAGCGACCAGTTCCATCTTGGTGATGGGCGTTACCAGATAGCCTTCATGCACGCCGCGCGCCTTGTCATCAATATAGACAATTCCTCCGCCGATCATCACGCTGACAAACATCGCCAGGGTGATGGAACCGGGCAAAAGATATTTCATATATTCAATGTACGGATAAAGTTCCACGACTTGAAGCGCTGTCTGCTGCACTACTCGCGGCTGCACGTCAGGCTGATTCAGCGCATCCACCAATTGCGTCATCTCGTCTTCAAAGGTGGAGGTCATGAAGTTGTCAGTGTTGTCCAGCACCAGACCGATGCTCGGTCGTGCATGTTCGTAAACGTCGCGCGAGAACTGCGGAGGAATGACCAGACCGGCATTCAGGTCGCCGCGACGCACGGAAGCCACCATGGCCTGTTCGTTATCGTAGACAATGGGCTGGAAGGTGCGGGCGTTGCTCTGAACGGCCCGCAAGGCCTCAATCACGCGGACAGCCTGCGGCCCGGTGTCATGGCTCACGATCCCAAGTTTTGCGTCTTTGATCTTGCCGCCGAAAGCATTGCCCAGCACGATCAACTGCACCAGAGGAAAAACCATGGCGGCCATCATCAGCGCGGGTGAGCGAAAAAACTTGCGGAGGTCACGCTCCACAATGGCCATCATGCGGCCGCCCTGAAAGAATTTTGGCATCACTTGCCCCAGGCCACTGGAGACGTGTAAAGAGGCGCATCAATCATCTGGTCGCGCAGTTGACGTCCGGTGTAGTGGACAAAAACGTCATCCAGGGTTGTGCTCTGTACGGTGAGCGTCTTCACCACCACGCCTGAACGGACCGCGGTTTCCACCAGATCAGTCGTGGTTTTTGATCCGTCGTCGGTGAGGATGCGGTACATGTCTGCGCCCTCAGGCTGCACAGATTTTACCGCCGCAAGCTTTTCCAAAGTCTGCTGCCAATCATTGGGAGCATTCAAAAATTGCGTCTCAATCACACTGGAACCGGGGATACTTGCCTTGAGCGCACGCGGTGAATCCAGCGCTACCAGCTTGCCGTGATCAACAATGGCGATGCGGTCACAGAGCCGGTCAGCCTCATCCATGTAATGCGTGGTGATCAGCACAGTCAGGTGGCGTTGTTGCTTGATGTTGGTAATCATTTCCCAGACGGCAACGCGCGAAACCGGATCAAGACCCGTAGTCGGCTCATCGAGGAAGAAGATTTTTGGGCGGTGCACCAGCCCGCGAGCTATTTCCAATCGCCGCCTCATGCCGCCGGAAAGATTTCTAGCCGGAGCATCGCGCCACTGTTTGAGATCAACCAGGGTGAGCAGCTCATCGATGGACGCTTCTCGCTCGGCTGTGGGAATGCCATAAAGTTTGGAATAGATGCTGAGATTTTCCCACACGGTCAGGTCGCCATCACTGGTCATGGCTTGCGGGATTACGCCCATGCAGCGCCGCGCCCGATCAGGATCTTTGCGCACGTCAGAACCTTCAATCAGCGCGGTGCCGGCAGTGATCTCAAGCAGCGTAGTCATCATGCGGATCAGAGTTGACTTGCCCGCTCCATTTGGGCCAAGCAGGCCAAAAACTTCGCCTTCAGCTACGTCGAAAGAGACACCATCCACCGCGGTGAAGTTCCCGTAGCGCTTGACGATGTTGACAACCTCAATCGCTTTAGGCGCTGCGGCGTTCATTGGCTGACCTTTGTTTTTGGAACCAGAATTTCCGCGGTCATTCCGGGGACCAGGTTCTTCTTGCTATTATCGACTGCCAGTTTGAGAACGATCGCTTTAATGTCACGCTTGCGCCGGTTTACGTCGCGCTGCGTAGCAAAATCGGCTTCCGGAGCTTTGTAAATGATTTTTCCGGGAACGGTTTCACCTGAAGGCAGCTGTGCTTTCAGTTGATCGCCCAGTGAAATGTTGACCGCCTGGGTTTCCGGGATGGCAGCGCGGACCCAGGTATCGCTTAGATCGGTGATGATTACAATAGGCTGGCCCAGGTTTACCACTTCCCCTTCACGCGCAGCGCGAACCGTAACGATACCGCTCACCGGAGCCGTGACTTTGGTATAGCCGAGCCGCGCCTCTGCCGCTTCCAACTGCGCTTTAGCATTCAGGCGTTGCGCCTCGGTGGAGGCAACGGTGCTTTGTGCCGCCTGCGTCTGCCGCGTATGGGCCTGCGCAGTTTCCAAGTCGGCCTGTGCCGCGTGCTCCTGATCTTCAGCTGCGCGAACCAGCGCTTCCTGTGCTTTGAGTTGGGCCACAGCTTGATCTGATTGTTGCTGTGATGCGATGCCCTGCTGTGCTAGAGCGACCGAGCGTTGGGTATCACCCTGGATGCGCTGTAAGTCAGCTTGTGCCTGCAGCAACGTGGCGTGTGCGGCGCGCAAGCGGGCCTGCGCGTTCACCACGCCGCTGGAAGTTTCTCCAGCGGTTTGCTGTTCTGTGGCGCGGGTCTGTGAGACCTGATGGCGAAGGCTGACCAGCAGCGCTTCTGCAGCCAGTCTGTCTGCGGTAAGCTCCTGGGAGTCAAGCACGGCAATCGTGTCGCCGGCTTTTACTTCTGTGCCTTCATCCACAGCAAGGCGTTCGATTCGCCCACTGATCTTGGGGCTGACAACAACCTGGTTGGCGTCAACCGTGCCGATCAACACAAGATCAGAGGAGTGATCAGTTGAAAGAAAGTAATAGATGGCCGCAATAATCATCAGCAAGCCGAGAAAGGCAAAAAATTTGTTGCGCTGGCTCACAGCGGGCCAACCCTCCTGGCCGCTTCCGGCGTGAGGACGGCAGCACGAATAAAGTCGAGCATCGCACTGCGGCGGGCGGCCACTCTTTCCGGCGCGCTGGGATCACCCGGATGCAGGAACTGCTGCGCCGGCATGCTGATGAAATAAAAAACAATGATTCCAATGATGGATGTGACCGTGTGCACGGGATCAACATGGCGGAAGTCGCCAGACTTGGCGCCTTCAAGAATCAGCTTTTCCAGCCGGTCATAAAATGGGCGGACATGCCGCTCCATAATCCGACCGGCCGCCGGAGAAAGTGTGCGCCCGGTGCTGCGCATGAACTCACGCTGCACCAGCCGGGGATAAACAGGCGCGCTGGCAATGTAATCAAAATGCGTCTGCGCGTACAGCATCAGCCTTTCCCGAGGGGGCAAATCAGTGCGTTCCAGTACTGCGCCAACTTTTTGGTGAAGTCCTGAAAACACTTGCTCCAGCGCCGCCGCATACAATCCTTCTTTGTCCTTGAAGTAGTAGTAAAGCAGCGCCTTATTGACGCCGGCACGGCGGGCGATCTCATCTGTGCGCGCGCCAGCAACACCCTCATGGGAAAACTCTTCCAGCGCTGCTTTCAGGATGGCAGCACGTGTCTTTTCCGGCTCGCCCCGAGAGCCTGATCTGCCGGATTTGATGGCTGATGGCATTTAATTAACTGGTTATTTAATTATTAAGGAAAAGCTGGCACGAGTCAATCATTAAAGAGGTATCCTGTTCCCCCGGCGGTTTCTTACGCTGCGATTCTTCGAGCCACGGAGACAGTAAAGATTCCCCAGTCATCAATCTGCTGACCGATCTTGCGGAATCCGGCGGTTTCCACCAACTGGTCCAGTTCAGCCTGTGTTCGTCGCCGCATGACCCAGGGATGGAAGTTACGATGGCTGGGTAAAGTGCGAGCAATCATTTGGATCTGAGGATGATAAGGCTGCCCGGTGTAGATCAGAAAGCCACCGGGTTCGATAGCATCCGCCAGGCCTGCAAGGGATTCGCGCACGGGGTAGTTGTCAGGAAATAGCTCGTAGAGGCCGGAGACAACAGCGAGCGTTGGGCGCGGCTGAAGTAGGGAGAGCGACTTGCGATCAAAGGCATCCCCCGTTTCAAAATGCGCAATGTGCTCCAGCTTCTTCTCTTTTGCCAAAGACATGCCGAGCAGGACATTGGTCTCGCTCAGATCGCGCAGCAGAACGTGTTCTACGTTTGCTGGCCGGTGCTCGAGTGCTTCCAGCAGGTAGCGTCCATGCCCGGCAGCGATATCGAGAATTCTTACCGGCATGCCTTCTTGATGCAACTCTTCCATGGCGGCGAGCAATGCACGCACCAGGTTTTCTTTGCGCTGGCGAATCCCCTTCCAGCCAACTGCATTAATGTAGCCTCGATCGATGAACCGGCGAATCGGTGTGGCGCCGCAGGCCTGATTGCGGTAGACATAATCCAGAGTGCTGCCGGAATCAAATCCTGTTCTAAAGCCCAGCCGAATGCCGGCAGAGAACAAGCTTCCTACTCGCAAGCCGGCCTTTGCCAGGGCAAAGACCAGCCTCTTGCGAGAAAGTAGCGGCAAGGGCCGACTCAGCGCGTCGAATTCATTCCTGGTATATCCATTCTTGTCAGCGTCCAGCAGTGATGGCTGTTGGCAAGGACGATTGAAAGCTTTTGCAATGAATGCGCGTACTTTGTCTAGGGCCACGTGCCGGTCTTTTTCCCCCAGAATGTCATGATAAAAATCGTTAAATATATGCTGCTCCTTTTCCGCGCTGCCCAGCCGGTGAAAGAAGTCAGTTTGCGGCTTCTGGTGAACCACCCAGTCGCGGCCGGAGATGTGCATCTGGGTCGGGACCGTGATGGCCTGCGCGTCGGCGACAACGCGAGCGCTGGTGCTCGCAAGGCCAAGAAGCACACGCGCGGAGATGGGCCGGGTGATCAGCCGGTCCGTTTTGTAAGAGGCAATACGCTCAGGGTCGTGCGTGAGCACGCGCGGCTTTACGTATGAGTTGATGCGGAAATCCCCACGGAGGCGATAGAGCAAGCGGAGCACCGAATACGCAAACGGAGCATACAACTTGATCTTGAATGCGGGAGCGCTCAGCACCATGCAGCGGATTTGCGGCGCGTAGTCGTGCACCCAGGTCGCTGCCAGAACAGCGCCTACACTTTGGCCGATGAGAGCGATATTTTCCACTGGAATTTTGTAGGACGCAGAGATGTGGCGAATGAAGACGTCAAGATCCTTGACGAGCGTGGCAAAGGTGGGCGAGTCCGCGGACGCGGCGGTAGAAAGTCCGTGACCGCGGGCGTCCCAGGCGAACATGGCGAAACCGGGCAGGCCCAGTTCATCCACAATATGTTGCATCCGCCCGGAATGCTCGTGGCCGCGATGCAGCAGAACAATCGCCTGGCTGGAAACCGCATCCAGGGCTGGCCAATAGCGATAGAACAACCGGGTTCCGTCAGCGGTTTTGAAGGTGTGCTTCTGCGCAGTGCGGGTTGTTGTCGGAAAGATG
>DASTCT010000322.1:0-3786 GCA_035710845.1 Candidatus Angelobacter sp. | reverse complement strand
CTTTACCGGGTGCGATGTGCGGAATCCGCAGCCACTTAACGCCAAGACAGCGAAAATCGACAATAGAGAAGGAAAAAATGCTTTACGCCAATAAAAAGACATCACTTCGTTCGTGTTCTCACTTATTTTTGGATGCACTTTAAGTATATCGGAGGAAGAGAGTTCCTGGTGTGGCGGCCCACGGCAAGGTACGACATTTTGCGGCAGTGTTTCCTATTAGTTAACGGTTGGCTGCCTGCACCGCCCGGCGATAAGCCTGCACATTACTTTCATGTTCAGCATCTGTTCGTGCAAAACGGTGGTGCCCCTGGTTATCACTGACAAAATAAAGATAATCAGTCTGTGCAGGGTGCATTGCCGCCAGCAATGACGCCTTGCCCGGATTGCTGATTGGCCCCGGCGGCAAGCCGGCCTTGCGGTAAGTATTGTACGGCGAATCAAAATGCAGGTCAGATTGGTGAATGGTGCCGCTATAGCGATTATTGATCAGGGCAGCATAGATCACTGACGGATCAGTGGCCAGCACCATGTTTTTCTGCAATCGATTGTAAAAAACGCTTGCCACCTCGGGCCGTTCTTCCGGCGCACCGGTTTCTTTTTCCACGATGCTCGCCATGGTCACCACCTCATGCATGTTCTGGTTCAAGCCCAGCTCTTTAGCTGCCTGGCGGAAACGCCGGACCATGGTCGCTGCCATATCATGCAATGACTGTGTGCGGGTGAAGTGGTAGGTGTCGGGGAAAAGATAGCCCTCAAGGCTAGGAGCCTGCGGATCAAGATCGCGCACCAGTGCCGTATCAGAACGCGCGATTTTCAAAAAGTCGTCGCGCTTGCCCAGACCCGCCTCTTCTACGGCAGTGGCAATATCAAACATGTTGTAGCCTTCCGGCACCACCAGGGTTTGGAAGTAGATATCGCCGTGGGCAATGCGATCATAAACCTCGCGCACAGAGGCGCGATGATCAAAAGCGTACTCGCCCGCCTTGAGCGGCTTATGATGCAGGTAATGCCAGAGCAGGAATGCGTACTGGCTGCGAATGATGCCGGCATCGGCCAATTCAGCCGCAATGTGGTGGGCAGACGAACCGGACTTAAGCTGCACCAGCTTTTCCTGCGTTGGACCAGCAGGCAGCAGAAGGCCATAGGCCAGCCATGCGGCTCCCAGCACCAGCGCTATTGCAATTAACCTGAAAAGAAATTTCAGCATGAATTGGTCTTCCGCCATTTTAACGGGGAACGCCCAATCTGCCGCCGAGAACTGCAAGCAGGGAGCGTCACGAATGGTCAATGGCCTGGCGGCTTTCAGCTTCTTAAATCTTTAATGAAGTTTGAAGGTGAATACAGGGCGCGGAGTTGCTAGTCCGCTTTATCAGAGTTCCAGATGAAGCCTGAGGCCGGGCACAATCACCGGCCCGCGGTCCTGGTTATAACCGGGGTGCAGGACCCACTGCAGGTCAGGCGCAAAATAAATGCCTCGCCAAAGATGAGCTGTGTAATAGCTCTCCAGAATGTCTTCCCGTGCGTAGGTCAGGCGGCCATCGCCCAGCAGAAATCCCTGACCGCCCAATGCGAGATAAAGCTGATGAAGACGTGAAATTCCATTGGAGATGAAGGCAAGGCCAATCTTATCTGCCGGTCTGCGCCAGCGTTCCAGGCGATAATCTGCGCCGATTTCTACTGCCTGGTCAACTTCGGTATAAGCAAAACTCTCGTTCTTGCCCTCATTCCATCCCAGACGCGCAAAAGCGCGACACGTCTTGGTGAGCTCTTGTTCACCGTTGAATCCAAACCCGTATTTAATACGGCCTTGCTTGCGATGGGCAAGAATATTGGGTTGCGGATCAACGCCGGCTAGAAATGAGTTGATTGCTTCACGGTAGCTGCCCATGTTGGCGTGGTTAACATAGCTCAACAGGCGCAGCACGGTGTGCCGTTCCGGCAGCAGCTCAGGCCGGAACTCAAACTCAATGTTTTCTGAACGGGCGCGAAGAATGTCAGCATCAAGGTTCGGGCCATTGGCGACTTTGGGCATTAAGGCTTCGCCAAAGCGCACGCCCCAATTGCGATCTTCATACTCGGCCATGGCGGCAAAGGTATAACCACGCGTGTCGGCAGCATAGTCGTAAGCGCCATTGTTGACGGCAGTCCAGTTGAGAAACTGCAAATGGCTGTCACTACCCACGGAGTTCACATCAAAATAATCCGCCAGGCTCATTTTGCCTGCGCGCAGTTCAAGGCGGCGCTCCGGTTGCTTGGTCAGCAAAGAGAGTGGCGTGCGCTCCGCGTCTTCTTCTTTGCTGCTAAGAGCAAAGACACGATGCACCATGGCACGCGCCACATAGGGCGCTGCTCCAAGTGTGGGATTCCTGACCACATCAACATTGGTAAATCCTGCCAGTCCTAGCGCATCACTTATGCCGCGCCCGCCCGCGCTCTCCAGATCAAACAATATTTCAGTACGCTTGTTGATCTGAAAGCCGGTGTACAAGGTCAGCACGCGCGAGGTGGCGTGCTCGCCCTGGGCGGAGAGGCTGTTGGGGCCGGAATAAAGCGCGTGAAAATCCGGATGGGCCTGAAAGATGGTATTGACCTGCCCAGAAATCCACCAGCGTGCGCTCGATGAATGCGGAAAGACCGTGGCTGGCTCGGAAGCGTCGTCTTGGTTGCCAGCATCCTGTGCCGAACACAACCCAGCAGAGAACAATGCCAGCGCCACAGCGCAGCTCAGCCAGCGAGATGTGATTTTGAGAGCCAATCGCAGAATGTAACAGAATGCAGAAGTGCGCGGCGTAAAGATTTAATTAATGTCGCGTGCCTGCATGAAGCTTTGCAGGATTAGCACGGCCGCCATGCGGTCCACTGCCTGCGCGCGCTTTTTGGTGCTCACTTCATTTTCCCGCAGCAGGCGATTGGCTTCCGCCGAAGTCAGCCTCTCATCCCAAAGATGGACCGGAAGTTGAAAGCGCCGGCGCAATTCTTCCGCAAATTCAGCTACTTTCTGCGACAGCGTGCTCTCTTCGCCACTCATGCGCAGTGGATTGCCCAGCACGATCTCGCGCACCTGATATTCACGGATGGTGCGCTCCAGCCGGCCAAAATCAGCGCGTTTGTTCTTGCGCTCCAGCGTCTCTAATCCCTGGGCAGTGATGCCAAGAGGGTCAGAGACGGCAAGGCCCATGCGGCGGGTGCCATAGTCGATGGCCAGGATGCGTCCGGAGAGGCTCACGTGGCGATTATACGAGGAAAGTGCATCTTACTTTGAGCATGGCTACCAATCGCATCATTCCGCCTGCGCCAGAGCAGCTCAATCCGGAAGAAGCGCCGGATAACCATCTGGCGGAGAAAGAGCTGCAGGAGAGACAAGAGCGCAAGTTAAACGCAGTGCTTCATGCGGGCGCGATTGCCCAGATCGTGATTGGCGCGGTGGTTGTGCTGGCTGTCTGTTATGTGGCCAAGCTGGTGCTCATCACGCTGATGGTCTCCATTCTTATTACTTTTATGCTGGAGCCGCTGGTGAGACTGATGGAGCGTGTGCGCCTGCCGCGTTCCCTGGGTTCAATCGTGGCGATTCTGTTGCTGCTGGGCGTGATTTATGGCGCAAGTTATTTTTTTTACAACCGCGCCGTCAGCTTTGCCCATGAATTGCCCAAATACTCTGACAAGATTCGCGGCCTGCTCTCTCACGTCCGCCAGCAGACCAGCGACATTGAAAAGACGGCAGAGCAAGTGATCCCGCCGGAGAAAAACGGCAAAAAGCCCATACCGGTCACAGTGCAAAGCTCGCCT
>DASTCT010000321.1:0-10558 GCA_035710845.1 Candidatus Angelobacter sp. | reverse complement strand
ATTGACTTCCATCGGCTTAGAGCTTGCCCACCCATTGAGCCAGTTGCCAATCATGTTGGCCAGGAACTTGGGATTATCCGTCGCGGCGTTGCGTATCCACTGCCCGCCCGGCTCGTTGCCGATGAGAACGCTGGGCGTATGGCCATCGGGATTGTTCGGGTCGGGCTCGTTGTTCCACAGACCGAGCTTTTTGCCGATCAGCTCAATGTCAGATTTCTTGCCGGTAAGAAAAGTCCAGCCCGGGCCGATGTGATATTTCTCCATGTAAGCCTTGAGCACCTTGGGCGTGTCATTGGCCGGATCAATAGTGATGGAATAGAAAAAAATGTCCTTGCCTACGCGATCGCCCAGGACCTTCTGCACCTGGGCCAGACGCGCGGTCTCCAGCGGACAGGCATATCCGCAGGTGGTATAGATCATATCGATGACTACGCTCTTGCCCTTGAGCATGTCGTCATAGAAATGGACTTTCTTTCCGTCTTGCGTGGTGAGCACTACGTTAGGAAAATAGTTCGCGCCATAGCGGCTCTGCGCTGCTGCCGGTGAGAAATTTGCAGTAAGAAAAAGAATAGCGGTAAGAAAAGTGGCGGTTCCCGTCGTGAAGCCCGCCCGAAGCTTCCGTCGCATGATCAATACTCCTTGTGGCCCAAACAGCTTAACCCGGAAAATTCAAAAAATCAGGAACGGCGGCCCGCATCTTGCGCTGCGGACCGCCGGCCTGGTTCTTGCTAAACCCCGTCTGCTTAGAAAGCAGTCGGAGCGATGTCTTCAGGCGCCTCAAAGGTGACACCTTGTGGCGTCGGGATCGGCGTCGGCAGCGGCCGCAGGAACGGCGCGCCTCCGTCATCGATTTCCCAACGAACCAACATTGCATTGTCTTCGTGTACTGTGTTGTGGCAGTGTTCCATGTACATCCCGCCCCAATCACGGAACTGCATGGTCAGGGTCACGCTTCCACCCGGACGCAGACGATACACGTCCTTGCGGCCTTTTTCCCAGGCAGGAACGTTAGCAGCGCTGCCGTTCCGGGCCAGGATCTGGCCTTCTTCAAAGTGGATGTGAATCGGGTGGTCCCATCCGCCGCCGCCGTTCTGCAGCGTCCAGACTTCGCGCGTTCCGAAGGCCGGTGCAGCCGAGATGCGGCCAAAGCTGGCGTTGAGCATTGGACCACCATCAGTGGAAACACCCCATCCGCCCCTCTGATTGCCGGCGCCAAAGACGTAGTTGGCTTCATCACTTGCTGGGAGCGGCTGTGATGCACCGCTGCCAAAGGTGAAGGTACGCTGACGGGCAATTGGAATGTTGGACAGATCGGGGTTCGGAATCATCACCGCAGGCACCTGGCTCACGTCTGGTGTAGCCGGGTCACGCACGATGCGGAATTCCAGGAACTTGCCTACGCACGGATCGTTCGACTTGCCGGCTAAGGCCTGGGCAACCGTGAGATCGTCTGCGGGTTTCTTGCCGTCCTGATGCTCGCATACGTTCACCAGCCACACCTTGCTGCCGATGCTGTAACGGGAGAAGTCAATCACCCAGTCATAGCGCTCAGCAATGCCCTGTTCGTCAGAGACGGTCTGCACTACCGGTGAGGGCAGCAGGTTACCGTCATTGGCGATCTGGATCATCGGTGAGCCGTCTGACAATCCGTACTTGAAGAAGCGCGACACGCTGGCATTCAGAATGCGGAAGCGATACTTGCGGCGCTCGACTTCAAAGTAAGGTTTGTACTGCATGTTCACCATCATCAGGTCGCCCAGGAAGCCGTCAAACTGGAAGATGTCCATAAAGAGTTGGCCGCTCGCGTCGAACGCCTTCTCATTGATGATCAAGTTGATGTCGTAATCCAGGTTGCCCCAGCCCTTGCCGTTGGACGAACCGCTGGGCAGCCGCAGATTCACGCCGTCATTGACGGTTTCATCGCCACGATCGAGCGCGCTGTAAATGTTGAACATGGCAGCGTTGCCCTTGTACACGTTCTGTGAGGTGAACGTGAACATGTGATCGTGGAACCAATGCGTTGACATGGTTTCATGCCAATCACCAGGAACTTTGTTGATACCGCCATTGTCGGCAGGGCTGCCGGCCATGGGGTCAGTTGCATCCTGGTTGACTTCAAAAATGCCCGCCAGCACGATTGGCCAGTGATAGTCATAAAACTGGTTTGGATAGAAGTACGCGCCGGTAAAGCCGTCATTCTCCGCACCGTGGTGGCCGTTGTGCTCGTGGGTCGAGATGGTGTTGCGTCCGAAACCGTTGTTCTGCGTCACATCGGCAGGCAGCCGATTGTGATGGCGGAACAGGATCGGCTCACCATATCGGCCTTGCACCAGATACGGCGGAAGTGTGCCGTTAAAGGTCCACACAGAGTTCGGGTCCTGAGTGGGGAAGCCGGGATGGAACTTCAACGGAATCGGCGTTGCAGGATTAATTCCGCTGTTGAATTTAGGGTCGACGTTCGGCCTATAGTTTACGTTGGTCTGAGCCTGCGCTTGCGAGGTCTCAATTCCGACCTGGGGCAGGAACTGATTGAAACGTTGATGCGCCCAGATGGGTCCCGGAGGACGGCCTTCAATGGGGCCAGTCAAGCCGGTCTGTCCGCCGACGAGGGCCGGATCCAGTGGCTGCTGGGTCTGGTTGGACTCGGCTTGCGGCACTGGGGTCAAACCGCCGGTCAGTGGATTTGGTATCCGTGGTGCCACGTCAAACCGCGGCATCGGCGTAGTGAACGGCTGTACGCCGAACGTTGGGCTGGGCGGAGCGCCAGTGGGAATTCCACCGCCGCCGCAGCAAACGCCGCCGGAGGCATAGGCGCTACTAACAAAGGGGTTCAGGCCGTGAATGGGAGCCAAAAGGCCGCCAGTCGTAATCAAGCCCCATTTCACCAATTCACGACGGGAAACTTTGCCTGTGGAGAAAGCCTTGAGAATTTCTGCCCGGTTTTTCCGCGCATTTTCGGCTTCCCGGATTCGTGCTTTGGAGGCTTTTTCAGATAAGAAAAAGCCATCTTCTCTATCACTCATAAGCTGCGCTCCTTAAATATGTTGCAGAACATCAGTTGCAAATGATTTATCAACTGCGTCTCCGCGAGGAGGCACGCTTTGCGGAGAAAAGCCCGGAAGTATCACAGAGTGTGGTTTCCGTACTATGCAGAAACCTATCACTTGCGATATTGGCCAGAAGCAGGCTACTCGATTAACAATTAGCCAACGATTAGAAAAAGATTAGAATTTCTTATCGTTCACCTTGATACTCATGTATGCTGCTATTTTTCAAAGACTTACAAATTTTCCCCTTTGATTTCTTGATGAATCTTAACAATCAGAGTTGCTGGCCCAGCGCACACGGGCTTTGGCTTGCCGCTTTCCAGAATCCCTTAATTCGATTTAGCATCTAGTTACTATGAACAACGTAAAAACATTCTTTCTGCTGACCTTGCTGACCCTGCTAGCTATCGGGATAGGGGACTATTTTGGCGGACAGAATGGAATGATTCTTGGCTTTGCAATTGCCGCTGTCACCAACTTTGTCTCTTATTTCTTTTCTGACAAGATTGCGCTGGCCATGTATCGCGCGCAGCCGGTTACGCGGGAGCAGTTGCCACGCATTTATTCTGTGGTGGAAGGGTTGACGCAAAAAGCCGGCTTGCCAATGCCGAAGCTTTATGTGATCCCCACTGATTCTCCCAACGCTTTTGCTACCGGCAGAAATCCGAAGCACTCTTCAGTGGCGGTGACCCAGGGCATTTTGCAGTTGCTGGACGATGAAGAGCTTGAAGGCGTGCTGGCCCATGAACTGGGCCACGTTCGCAATCGCGACATACTGACCAGTTCGATTGCCGCCACCCTGGCCGGTGCCATCACCATACTGGCGCGCATGGGCTTTTGGTTTGGATTGGGCGGAGACAGCCGCGATCGCGACCGTAGTGGCGGCTTGCTGATGTTTATCCTGGCGCCTTTTGCGGCCATGCTGATTCAACTTTGGGTTTCACGTACGCGTGAATATGAAGCGGATGCCACCGGCGCGCACATTACCCACAATCCTTATGCGCTGGCGCGCGCTCTGCAGAAACTGGATGCCTACTCAAAACGCATCCCCATGGCGGCCACGCCTTCCACGGCGCATCTCTTTATTGTGCAGCCGCTGTTCGGGATGAATTTTGGAAACCTGTTTTCTACGCATCCACCGATTTACAAGCGAATTGAGAGGCTCACGGGCAGACCGCAGGAATATCAATGATGCAGAGGGGCTTTGAAGAAAGCCCCTTTATTCTGGCTTTGATCGCGTTCGAGTTAACCCCCTCGTCGAGCTTTTTGTCTGAGCATCGCAGGAGAGGCCTGTTCGAAGATCAGGAGAGCGGAGATTTTCCGCTGGCCACGTTGTAGGCATCAATCATCGACCATATCCAGGATCCTACAATGCCGAAAAATCCGATAAAGATCCCTAACATGAGCCATGAGACAAGAAAGATGGCGAGCATGATGGCGCCTTTGGAATTGGCGCCGCAATAGAACTGGCCGACACCTGGAATAAGGAATGAGAGAAAGACGGCAAGGGCCGGGTTTTTTCCTACGGCATAAGGCTTTAAACCTTGTGCTCCGGGAGCCCATCCCTGTCCGGGGCTCTGGTAATACACCGGCTGTTGTGCCATAGGCTGACCAAACTGCTGCTGCGGATTGGCGTAGTACGCAGGCTGAGGTTGCGCAGGAGGCGGCATTGATTGCTGCGGATTGGCGTAATAAACCGGTGGCTGCTGCCCTGCCGGAGCTGGTGCGGCCCCAGTGCCATATTGTTGCGGCGCAGGTGGTGGCGCTGGCGAATAAGCAGGCGGATTTGCCTGAGTATTAGCAGGCGTTGGAGCTATATGCGCTTGCCCACAACTGGCGCAGAAGCGCGCATTATCCGGACTAGGCGAACCGCATTTCGAACAAAACATACGCACCCTCTTGAAGGCCGTTCGCTGCTTGAACATTTGCAATCGCTGCAGCTACCAGCCAAGCACCCGCATAGATTTTTGGGGGTGAGCGCCTTGGTACTTATACCCCAAGATGATGTGCTTTGGAAGCCTGTTTCCGGCGATTGCTCTTAATAGAAAGATCACACCTTACAATTTAAAGTTGCCATGTTTTTATCACTCTTGTGAGCTGGGATCATGGGGTCGCTCCGCAGGAACGCTCGCAAATTTCATGAGTTAGCGCGTTCTTCCGAAGGCGCTTCAGTTTATTTGAGGTTACTTTAGGCAGGGGTATCAGCCCTTTGGTTGCTTGTGAAAACACAAAGCCAAAGGGCACAATGCAGCATACGCGTGCCTTACAACGATACAATAGAAGCAAAGTCAATGGCCCCACTTCAGACGCAGCCACCAGCAGTTTCTTCCGGCGCAAGTTCTCGCGCTGCAGCAATTGAGCAATCCTTGCGCACGATTATTCGCGGCAATGATGAAGTGCTGCGCCTGGCCCTGGTTTCAGTGCTGGCGCGCGGCCATCTGCTGATTGAAGGCGTTCCCGGCGTAGGTAAAACCACGCTGGCCCATGCCCTGGCGCGCGCTCTTGACTGCAACTTCCAGCGCCTGCAATTCACCAGTGACATGCTGCCCTCTGACGTGCTGGGCATCTCCGTTTATTCCGCCGCGGAAGGCCAGTTTGAATTCAAGGCCGGACCGATCTTTACCAATGTGCTGCTGGCCGATGAGATCAATCGCACCACGCCCAAGACGCAATCAGCCCTGCTGGAAGCCATGAGCGAAGGCCAGGTCACCATGGATGGAAACTCGCATCCTCTGCCGCAGCCTTTTCTTGTGATCGCTACCCAGAACCCGATTGAGCACCACGGGACGTATCCGCTGCCGGAATCGCAGCTTGACCGCTTCCTGTTGCGTGTGCACATGGGCTACCCGCAGGCCAGCAATGAGCGCGAGATCCTGCGCTCAGAAGCAGGCGCTGCGCGGCTTGATACCGTCAGGCCCGTGGCTACCGGCGCAGACATTATTGCCATGCAGGATGAGGTCACGCAGATCAAGGTAGACGATTCTCTGGTGGATTACGCCCTGCAGATTGTCAAAAAGACGCGCGAGATTGAAACGCTTTCACTTGGCGTCTCACCCCGTGGATCGCTCATGCTCTACCGCGCTGCACAGGCCATGGCGTATCTGGAAGGCCGCCGTTTTGCCACGCCGCAGGATTTCAAATCGCTCGTGGTGCCGGTCTTCTCGCATCGGCTGGTGGTGAACGCACGCTATTCTTCGACGTTGAAGAAATCTGATCAGGGAGAGACCATTCTGCGCGACATTATTCAGTCTGTGCCGATTCCTGTATAAGGAAGTCCTTATTTTCAGAATCCGAGCCGTGTCGCAGCTTGTCCTCTTCAATCTTTCGCGACATGAAACACCCAATACAAAAAGCAAAAAAATCCGGCCATCAGGCCAGCCCACACAAATACTGCAGCGATAATGGGACCTGGACGTCTTTTTAAGTTTGAGAAAACTAGTACGGCTGATACACAGCAAGCCAGAACGGTAAAGAATGTTATGAAAGAGGCATATACGTGAGGATGCATCCAGTCGCCAAATACTGCTTTGGCCACCGATGCAGCGAGAAACACTGAAAATGCAGCCAGGATTTTTCAGTAATATACTTGGTCTCGACTGTTCTTTTCCCGGGGCCGTTATCTGATCAAAAATCTCGCCTGTTTCCTCCACGAACCCTTGTTTTTCTTCTTTTTGCCCTAAAACATCACTCCGCTGAATTTCTCTCTGTTCCTTCCGAAGCGTTTCCCGGCGGATAGTCTGTTGCCGTGATATAGCCCGCTTGCGCTTCATAAAACTTTGGCTAATCGGTGAATGTAACTCTCTTCCTAAGCTGGTGCAAGCGGAGCTAGCTACTCAATGCATTCTGGCGGCTATACTTAACTCTATGTCCTCCCTGCGATTTCTGATGCTTCTCGCGCTGATCGTCTGGATCGGCGGGATCATCTTTTTTGCCTTTGCACTAGCGCCCACGTTGTTCCTCGTCCTGCCGACGACGCATATGGCCGGCGATGTAGTGAGCGTATCGTTGACCAAGCTCCACTGGATGGGGCTGATTTCAGGGGCGGTTTTTCTGGTGTGCTCGCTGATTTATAACCGGCTGAAACACGCGCAGTTGAAGCTGTTCGCGGCCGGTCACATTTTGATGGTGGTGATGCTGGCGCTGACGGCAATTTCGCAGTTTGGAATTACGCCACGCCTGCGGCTGGTTCGATCTCAGTTAGAAAGATCGCAAGACCCTGATTACATTCCTTATATTCCCGGTTCCACGCCCAGCCTGATCGCGATGTACAGCGAACAATTTAATAGCCTTCATGCCTGGTCAACGCGATTAGAAGGCGGCGTGCTGCTGTGTGGATTGGTCGTAGCGGGTTTAACAGCGCGACGTTTTAGCAGCAATTAGCAAATGGCAATTGGCAATTAGCCGGAGCTTTCAATGCTCGCACTTTTACTTGATACAATCTTTGAAGACTAATTGCTGGCTGCTAATTACTCATTGCTGACAAAAAGGGCGAGGCCGACCACGCGCCGAGCCCGCCGCCACAAGCGCAGAAATTGAAGAGTGGGAGAGCGTTACTGCTTAGCGGTTTGGAGCGAAGCGACATAAATAAATGAAATGTGGAATCATCGGCCTGCCGCAGGTGGGCAAGACATCACTATTTAAAATTCTCACCAAGGTTGACGTTTCCGCTCGTGGGCATTCCAACCCGCGTGAAGCGCATCTTGGCATTGCCAAGGTCCCTGACGACCGCCTTGACCGGCTGGCTGCGCAATACAATCCCAAAAAGCTGACGCACGCCACCGTGGAATATGCCGACGTGGCTGCGATCGGGCAGGAAGCGCTCAAGGAGACGGCGTTTCTCACCAACCTGCGCACGGTGGATGCGCTGGCCCATGTGCTGCGCGCTTTTGATGATCCTGCCATCGCGCACGTGGGAGAGATTAATCCACTACGCGACGCCAAGAGCGTGGACTTTGACCTGATCGTGAGCGATCTGGTCCAGGTGGAGAAGCGGCTGGAGCGGCTGGAAAAAGACCTGAAGAAGATGAAGAACGCGGAACTTGAGCGCGAAAATGATTTGATTCTGCGCGCCAAGGCTCACCTGGAAAAAGAGCTGCCGCTGCGCGAGATGGAGATCTCCACCGAGGACGAGAAGCGCATTCGCGGCTTTATGTTCCTGAGCCAGAAGCCAATTCTCTACGTGCTGAACGTGAACGAATCACAGACGCTGGGCGCTGATCTGGAAAATGCGGTCACAAAATATGGTCTTACCGAAATTGCCGCGCGCAAGAACGCCGGTGCCACGGCGATCTGCGGCAAAGTGGAAGCCGAACTCGCCGAGATGAGCGACGAAGAGGCGCAGGAGTTTCTTTCCAGCTATGGGCTCAAAGAAAGCGGCCTGACGCGGCTGATCCGCAAGACTTATGAGCTGCTGGGCGTGATTTCATTTTTTACCATTGGCGAGGACGAGTGCCGCGCCTGGACCGTACCCAAAGCTTCACGCGCGCAGGCGGCTGCGGGCGCTATCCACTCTGATCTGGAAAAGCATTTTATCCGCGCCGAAACCATTCACTGGGACACGCTGCTGGAGGCTGGCTCAGAAGCCAACGCCCGCGCCAAAGGCCAATTGCGGCTGGAAGGAAAAGACTACATCGTGCAGGATGGAGACGTGTTGCATATCAGGCATAGCGGCTGAGCGCATCGGGACATCTGGGCATCGGGACATCGGGACATCTGAAAACCGGAAAAAGCAAAAACCTTACCACTGATTAACACGGATGACACTGATCTAGGATTGCCGAGATCGCGCGTCATCGCCGACATCGTACGTGATCTGAAAAGCAAAACCTTTACCGCGGATTTGCGCGGATGATCGCGGATTTGGAAAAGGGGCAGGTGGCTGAGATTAACCAAGGCAGCGACACATCTAGCGTAGCGGAATCGCTGCATCGAAAGATGCGGCATCGCATCAAAAAAGCTAGTCGCACTATAGGTGTGACTTTGGATGAAGACGCTACCCCTCTCAGGCAACCAAAGCTCCCGAAAATGGCGTCCATTACCTTTTTACATGATGGGTTGTGAGTCTAGGCCGAGCCGTGGTCGGGCGTATCAGGGCATATCTATTTATATGATGAGTTTGTAAGGCTAGACCGAGCCGAGATCGGGCGAACCAGAGCATATCTATTTACATGATGGATTTGTGAGGCTAGGCCGAGCCGGAGTCGGGCGAACCAAATATTGGGCAAACCATGCAAAGCGTTATACTGAAAATGGTAGGCCGTGATCCGGGGCTGTGATCCCAAGGGCTTTGTGATACGAGGGCTTATTGATCCGAAGGCTTAAGGGCCGCTAAAGCACTGAATATATCGGGCGAAAACAGGGCTGGCTGGACAACGAAGCAGCTACATTGCCGCATCCAATCGGGGAACAAGCGGCCTCAAAAGGGCAAATTGACACAAGCAAAAAAATTAGTCGCATCCGGGATGACCGAAGCAGAGGCGATTGAACGTGCCAAAAGCGGCGACGCGGAGTGTTTTGAGGCCTTGTATGGGCTACACAAGCGTCGTGTGTATTCGCTGTGTTTGAGGATGACCGGCAACACGGCTGAGGCTGAAGACCTGACGCAGGAAGCGTTTCTGCAGCTTTATAGGAAGATTGCGACGTTTAGGGGCGAGTCAGCGTTTTCAACGTGGCTGCATCGGCTGGCGGTAAATGTGGTGCTGATGCACCTGCGGAAGAAGGGATTGCCAGAGGTATCGCTGGATGAGGCGCTGGAGCCGCAGCATGAAGATGGGCCGAAGAAAGATATCGGCGCACGGGACAATGTTTTAGCTGGGTCAATTGATCGGGTGAACCTGGAGCGCGCCATTGAAAGCCTGCCTCCGGGATACAGGATCATTTTTGTACTGCATGACGTTGAAGGATACGAACACAACGAAATTGCGGAAATGATGGGATGTTCGATAGGAAACAGCAAATCGCAACTGCACAAAGCACGCATGAAGCTGCGCGATTTGTTGAAGCTCAGTAGAGCCGAAAAGGCCGCTCGCAGATAAGTAGAAGCGGGCTGAGTGGGAAGTGAAATCCATGGCGCGATTTGGGTGACTTGCTGGCGCAATAGCGCGGCGGAAACCCGGGTTGAAGAGGGTGACTGCCGGCACGATAACGCGGCGGAAATCCTGGGTTGAAGAGAAGGTCGCGGTTATGGTCCCTGCAAAGTTAGGTGGGAGAGGATGAAAACAATGAATTGCCAGCAGTTCCAGGAAATACTGCCTTACATTATAGAGTCGGGCGGCAAACCGGAAGAGGAACAGCATTTGGAGACATGCTCGGCTTGTACCGAGCTGGTGAATGACCTGAGGTATATTGCGGAGCAAGCCAAGCTGCTTCTGCCGATGCACGATCCGAATC
Source organism: Candidatus Angelobacter sp. (assembly GCA_035710845.1). Lineage (GTDB taxonomy): Bacteria > Acidobacteriota > Terriglobia > Terriglobales > Acidobacteriaceae > Angelobacter. The sequence goes on along the minus strand of DASTCT010000321.1, from coordinate 122 downwards.
CGCGGGTCTGGAACAACATTGAGCAATCCCTGCAACAAGAGGGAATGCTCCCGGAGGGCCGAATGTCCCGCCAGGGACATTCAACGAAAACCTCGACACAAGCGAAAAATTGGACGCCTTTA
>DASTCT010000320.1:0-25050 GCA_035710845.1 Candidatus Angelobacter sp. | reverse complement strand
CGATGAGGGTATCAAAGGACATAGGAAGAGAATTCTATGCTACACTCGCGGAATTTCCACTCCCTCTTTCAGGGAGGTGTGACGAATGTTTAAAGATCCTGCTCCCAAGCTCTCGCCAGAGCAACTGGAAAAGAACTTTGCTGACATCAATCCGCCGCTCACGCCGGCCCAGGCTCTGGAAGAAGGTTCGCGCTGTCTCTTCTGCCATGATGCGCCTTGCATCAAGGCCTGTCCCACTGAGATCAATGTGCCGCAGTTCATTCGCCAGATTCTAAGCGGCAATATGCGCGGCTCCGCGCGGACGATTCTTGAAGCCAATATCCTTGGCCACAGTTGCGCGCGTGCCTGCCCGACCTCTGTTTTGTGCGAAGGCGCATGCGTTCTCAATATGGAAGGGAAGAAGCCAGTCGAGATCGGGAAGCTGCAGCGCTATGCGGTCGATCCAGTTATCGCAAACGGCACTCAGCTCTTTCAGGCTGGCGCTGCAAACGGGTATCGAGTTGCTCTGATCGGCGCTGGTCCAGCAAGCCTTTCCTGTGCGGTTGAGTTGCGCAAACGCGGCTATGAAGTGGTGATCTTTGATGCCAACCTGCAGCCCGGCGGCCTTGATACCTATGGAATCGCAGCATACAAAATGCGCGCTGAAGATGTGCAGAAGGAAATAGAGATGGTTCATTCGCTGGGAGTCGAGATTAGAAGTTCGACCTCCATTGGCTGCGACGTCAGCCTGGCTCATCTAGAGCACGATTTTGACGCGATTTTTCTTGGTATTGGCTTGGGTGCCACAGATGATTTGCACATCCCGGGTGAAGAGCTGCAAGGCTGCCGCGACGCTCTTTCATGGATCGAAGAAACCAAAAACAAAGATTTTGCCGATGTTCAGATTGCGAAGCGTATCGCGGTCATCGGCGGCGGAAATACTGCGATTGACGTTGTTACCGCAGCGCGCCGCCTGGGCGCTGAAGAGGTCTATATGGTGTACCGTCGCGCCCCGGAAGAGATGAGCGCCTTTGCCTACGAATACGAACTGGCAAAAAAAGACATGGTCACGTTCATATGGCAGGCGTTGCCGGTACGCATCATCGATGATGGAGAAGGCCGTGTAGCCGCGCTGGAATGTATCCGTACTAAGAAAGGTCCGCCTGAGAATGCTTCCGCCGTCACGCGCGGCCGAGCAAACTTTGTTCCTGTTCCAGGGAGCGAATTTCGACTTGAAGTCGGCATGGTGGTAAAGGCGCTTGGCCAGAAGCGGAAGACTGATTTCCTGCAGCAGATCAGCGGACTTGAACTGAAGAATGGTTGCGTGAAGGTTGATGCGGCAACCATGTGCACAAGCAATCCAAAATATTATGCCGGTGGTGACTGCGTAAACGGCGGCGGAGAAGTTGTGGACGCGGTTGCGCATGGCAAGAAAGCTGCGGCGGGAATTCACCAGGCGCTGGAAGCGCAGAGTGGAAGGAGGGCCCATGCCGGATCTAAGCATTGACTTTTGCGGAGTGAGATCGCCAAATCCTTTTTGGCTCGCATCCGGACCGCCCACCAATACGGCTTACCAGGTGATGCGGGCCTTTGATGCTGGCTGGGGCGGAGCGGTGTGGAAGACCATTGGCGAGCCAATCGTTAACACTGCTTCGCGCTACGGTTCTATCGATTATAAGAATGAGCGCATGATCGGCCTCAACAATATTGAGCTAATCAGCGATCGACCAATTGACGTGAACCTGCGCGAGATTACTGAGGTAAAAAAGCGTTTTCCGGCGCATACAGTCGTGGCTTCGCTCATGGTGGAATCAAAGCGCGAGAGCTGGCATGACATCGTGCGCCGCACGGAAGATTCCGGCGCTGACATGCTGGAGCTAAACTTCGGCTGCCCGCACGGAATGAGTGAGCGCGGCATGGGCGCTGCCGTAGGACAGGTTCCTGAATACGCCACCATGATTACCGGTTGGGTGAAAGAAATTGCGCGCACGCCGGTGATCGTGAAGCTTACGCCCAATGTGACCGATGTGGCCCACATGGCCGCCGCAGCCAAAGCCGGAGGCGCTGATGCTGTGTCTCTGGTTAACACTTTTAACAGCCTTGTTGGTGTTGATCTCGATACCTTTGCGCCGAGACCGAGTGTAGGTGGGCTGAGTAGCCATGGCGGATATTGCGGCCCGGCGGTCAAGCCGATTGCGCTGCACATGGTCTCCGCTGTCGCCAAACATCCTAAAGTCAATGTTCCAATTTCAGGCATTGGCGGCATCGGTAATTGGCGTGATGCGGTTGAATTTATGCTGCTCGGTGCAACCTCAGTCCAGGTCTGCACCGCAGCCATGCATTATGGTTTCCGTATTGTGCGTGACATGATTGATGGCCTGGCGGATTACCTGCGCGACAAAGGCCTAAGTTCAGCAATGGAGTTAGTTGGCAAGTCTGTGGATCGCGTTGAAGACTGGGGTAATCTCGATCTGAATTACAAGATCATTGCCAGAATTGATGCCGAGAAGTGCATCGGCTGCAATCTCTGTTATATCGCCTGCGAGGACGGCGCGCACCAGTGCATTCGCGTTGAAGATCGCCCTCACGGCGATCTGCGACATGGTGTCGCGCTAAAGCATGTTCCTCACGTTCTGGAAGATGAATGCGTCGGCTGCAATCTCTGCGCGTTAGTCTGCCCGGTACCGGGATGCATTACCATGGTCCGGGTGGATACTGGACGCTCACACATGAGCTGGAAGCAACTGCAGGAAGCAAGAGGGAAGAGCCCGCAATGCAGCGTGGACGAACTGCTGGCGGGAGGCAAATGATCTCCTAATTGCCAGCAACCTGAGCCAGCGCAGCGGCTGACGTCTCGGCCTCATACTGCTCTGCTGCAGCAATGCGATCGGGCGTTGGCGGGTGTGAGTATCTCCATTGCTCGCTCCGGTCGAAGACAATGAGATTCAAGTCAGCAAGTTTGCACATCGCGGTCACAAATGGCCTGGCCGTACCGATGAGCTTCCAGCTGTACAGATCTGCTGCTTTCTCCTGGCGTCGCGCCAAAGCCAGGATAGGGATATTTGCGTAGACATAACCGATTTGCCAATAGAGAAACACCCCCGGAACTGATTTCAAATCAGCCCAGCCGAGATTCTGGTCAGCAAACCACATCAGGCCATTGAGAACACAGAAATTGATCGCCCAGAGAATCCCGCAAAACGAAATCCATTGGCACAGGGTTCTCTTCCTCAGATGATGCTGGGCCAGGTGGCCTAGTTCATGAGCAATAATCGCTTCTACTTCCTCTTGCGATAGTTCTTTTACTAAGGTGTCAGTGAGCAGGACGCGGCGGGCTGGCCCCATACCTGATACCAAAGCATTGGCTTGGCGGGTTCGACCGGAAATGTGCCACTCCAGAATATTCACCAGCGGTATCCGGGCCTTGTCGGCTAAACGATTAAGCCGGTCACCCAGTGCGGGATCGCTCAGAGGGGTCACGGGATAAAAAAGTGAGAGCAACCACGGAAGAGCACGGTCTAAGGCAATAAACAAAAGAGTACAGAGAGTTGCAGCCCACAGCCAACCGAGCGATTCCGAAAATTTATTCGAGACGAAAATGGATTCAACAATCGAGCCACTAAACAAGAATGCAAGAGCACTTGCCTTGACGCCTTCTAGCAACCGCGAGTGAAGGCTTGACTGCGACAAGGCAAACTTGCGATCAAGATGAAAGCTGTACCACGAAAGAGGAAGAGCGCAGACAAAAGATATGATCCAAAGAGGGATCCAACACAGCGCAATCTGAACAATAAAACTGCGTGAAGTCTCTTGTGCGGTCGTAGTCACCCATGGATGCACCGGGGAATAGGCATAGAAGACGATAAGGCCGACTTGAAGAAAGAGGCGTACCTGTTGCGCGGCTCGCAAATGCTTTGTATAGACCACCCCGGCATGTCGTGGTGGTGGCGCCACCCCCGTTGTATTCATATAGAACCGTATTCTGACAGGAGAAGAGCGTTCTGCAAGTGTTCAAGGCGAAAGACCGGTTACAAAGGCAGTAGTTAAGTATGATCCTGCCGTTACTTTGATTTTGTGCGCATCAGAACCCAGTACACCGCAAACGCTACCGCAAATCCCACAAACCAAGAATAGTCGTACAGGAACCGGATTGAAGGAATGACCAGTCCCATCAGCGCCATGGCTGTACCTATACATAGCGCCGCGATGCCCCGCCAATTGAAACCGCTTGCGTATTCATATTCGCCGTCGCGCAAATAGAGATCATTTACCTGCAAGCGCTTGTGCCGCACAATGAAGTAATCGCAAATCATGATTCCTGCTACTGGCCCCAGCACAGCCGCGTATCCGCCGAGCCAGCCAAAAATGAAGGTTTTGTGGTTGGCCAGAAGCTTCCATGGCATCATGGCGATGCCCATAAAGCAGGTAATTACGCCGCCCAGCTTGAAAGAGATTTTGCGCGGCCACAAGTTGGAGAAATCATTGGCGGGTGAAACTACGTTGGCGCCGATATTGACGTTAAGCGTCGCCAGCAGAATCGCCAGTAAAGAAATGATCACCCCGACCGGCGAGTGGAAACGGCTGAGCAGTTGCACCGGGTCCCAGATTGATGTGCCGTAGATCACCACAGTCGCAGAAGTTACAGCTACACCGATGAACGAATACAGCGTCATGGTTAGCGGCAAGGCAAAGGCTTGTCCAATAGCTTGTCCGCGCTCATCTTTGGCGAAGCGGGTAAAGTCGGGAATGTTGAGTGAGACGGTTGACCAGAAACCGACTGTCCCGTTGAGAGCGGGAATCAAAAACTTCAGCAAGTCACTGGTCGAACTGAATTTTGAAGGCGCAGCCAGCATCGGCCCAAAGCCACCAGCGCTCTTCCAGGCCCAGCCGAGCAGCAACAATCCCACACCTAAAAGAATAGGCGCACTGACGCCTTGCAAAAACCTGATGTACTCAATACCTTTCAGGATCACCAGCAGATTGATGGCCCAGAAGACCATGAAGCAGATGGCGGTGCCATAGGAATTTTGTCCCCAGGCCGGCCACACAGTTTTCAACAAGATGTTGATCGCTTCGCCGCCGATCCAGCTCTGGATTCCAAACCAGCCGCAGGCGACCATGGCCCGCAGCACTGCCGCAACGTTGGCTCCTAGCACGCCGAATGACGCGCGCGCCAGCACCGGAAAAGGCACGCCATAGCGCGCGCCCGGATGCGAGTTCAGCAGCATGGGCGCTAGCACAATGGTGTTGCCAATCAAAACTGTCAGCACGGCCTGTTTCCAATCCATTCCGCCCTGAACAAAGCCGCCTGCCAGCATGTAGGTGAGGATATTGACTGACATCGATACCCACAGTGCGGCGTAATTATAGGTGCTCCAGGTGCGTCGCTCCGGCGGCACAGGCGCCAGGTCAGCGTTATAGAGCGAGCTGGATTGAATATTTTTTATTGTGGTTACGCTGGATGAAGTCATCAAAAATCTTCTCGACGTGCGGATTAGCTGCTAGCTTCTAGCCAAAATCAAAACAAATAGCATTTACGAGCACAGCATTTTAAGGCATTTTATAAAGTTTCCAGATCACCAGCTAAAAGCTAGCGGCTAGAAGCTAGTAGCTGATTTACCCGTCTGCGTGACCAGAGGCTCATAGCTATCGGGGCGTCGGTCGCGATAAAACTGCCACACGTTGCGCACCTCAGCAATCATGTCGAGATCAAGATCGGCGACCACAAGCTCATCCTTATCGCGGCTGGCCTGTGCGATGATCTTTCCTCGCGGATTGCAGAAGTAGCTCTTGCCATAGAATTCGCCGATATTCCATGGCGCTTCACGGCCCACGCGATTCAGCGCTCCGACGAAATATCCGTTGGCCACGGCATGCGCCGGTTGCTCCAGCTCCCATAGATATTCGGAAAGGCCGGCCACGGTCGCGGATGGGTTAAAGACGATCTCCGCGCCATTCATGCCCAGAATGCGAGCGCCTTCAGGAAAATGGCGGTCGTAACAGATATAAACGCCGATGCGTGCATACTTGGTCTGGAAAGTCGGATAGCCAGTGTCACCGGGAGTGAAGTAAAACTTTTCCCAGAACCCAGGCGCCACCTGCGGTATATGGTGTTTGCGATATTTGCCCAGATACTTGCCATCAGCATCAATCACCGCTGCCGTGTTGTAGTAAAGACCGGTCATCTCTTTTTCGTAGATTGGGACCACGATCGCCATGCGGTGCTTTGCCGCCAACTTCTGCATCAGCTTGACGGTCGGGCCGTCCGGCACTGGCTCGGTGAGTTTGTACCAGCGCGTGTTCTGTTCGGCACAGAAATATGGGCCGTAAAAAATCTCCTGCAGGCAAAGCACCTGGACCTTCTTTTTCGCGGCCTGCTCGATCAGCTTCAAGTGCTTTTCGATCATCGCTTTCTTGATTTTTTCCAGCGGCTGGTTCACGCCAAGCACGTTACTGGCCTGGATTAATCCGCCGCGCACAATTCTGGACATTCAAACCTCTCAAGATAAAAACTTTTGGCAATATACCGCAGAACGTGCTGCCGGGGCTGAAAAAGTTGATCGAGGGCATGATTTGGCGATACCCCGAAGAGATTTTCTGCATCATGTCTGAAGAGCAGTGTTGGTAAGGTAGCCTGTTTGGCAAAATATCGATAATCTTGTTTATTATCCGGATCGCAGTTCAGAAGCTATCCACGTATTGCAAAATCATGATCAGCTTTCTTTCCATTATCGCGATTGGCTTTTTTCTAGGAATGCGGCACGCCACCGATCCTGACCATGTGATTGCAGTTACAACCATTGTCAGTAAGCAGAACAAAATTGGCCGCGCGGCCTTGACAGGGATTTTCTGGGGCATCGGCCACACGCTGACCATTCTGGCTGTTGGCTCCGCTATCATTCTTTTTGGGCTGGTCATTCCCGCGCGCATCGGCCTTAGCATGGAATTTTCAGTCGCGTTGATGCTGGTGGTGCTGGGTGCAATGAATATCGTGGCGTTCGTCCGTTCCTCTCGCTCGGTAGCAAAAATTCAAAGCGTAGCGGCTACGGTTCACTCTCATCCTCACAGCCATGGAGACTATATTCACTCGCATCCGCATAGCCACGCGCCGGAATCGCATCCACATGCCCCGGACAGTACGCCCGTAGCGCGGATGGATCGGCTGTTTGGCAAGGTTGGCATCTATCGCCAGTTTCGCCCGTTGCTGATCGGAATTGTGCATGGCTTAGCCGGATCGGCAGCGGTAGCGCTGCTGGTTTTAACCACGATTAGAGATCCCCGCTGGGCAGTAGCTTATCTGCTCATTTTCGGCGTTGGTACGGTTGCCGGGATGATGCTGATTACCATGAGCATTGCCTCTGCTTTTAATTTCTTTGGCAAGCGGCATGCAAATTTCAGCGTGCGGCTAGGGCTGGCTTCTGGACTGCTTAGTCTGATCTTTGGTCTTGTCCTGGTTTATCAGATTGGCTTTGCAGGTGGATTGTTCAGCAACCATCCCTTGTGGACTCCACACTGATTCGCGGCTAAAAGCCGTCGCAGATACGGGCAATCAGCAGCCAGGCTAGTGCGTTCTCTCCACCAATACAATCGTGCGGTCATCCTGTGCTTCCTGGTTGCGGGAAAAAGCGCGAACCTTGTTCATCATGCTGAATATCGGTTCCGGTTCAAAGAGGCATGGTTCTACGTTTTTGGTGCCGAATTCAGCACCACTCGGATCTTCGGTTTCGGTGATTCCGTCAGTAAGAATGCACAGACGTGAGCCAACGGGCAATTGCTGTTCGATTACATGAAAGCCCACACCGGCAACCAAGCCCACGGGCATATCACCGTCAGTTACCTGCTGAACAGTGCCGTTATGAGCAATCAAAGCCGGAACATGGCCGCAATTTACGATTTGCAAAGCGCCATCGCGCCGCAGCTGCGCCGCCAGAAGCGTTGCGTACTTCTGGCCGGCAACGCGTGAGCACAGAAAGCGATTAATGGACGTGACAGCGCTCACCAGGCTTGCGCCGCCAGTAATCTGGGAGTGAAACATGCCATGGATCACTGAAGCCAGCAGCGCAGCAGAAATGCCTTTGCCCGAGACATCAGCTACGATCACTGTCACCGCGTCCTGAGAAACATCAACATCAAAAAAGTCGCCGCCCACTTCACGGCAGGGTATGCTCTCACCAAAGATGCGAGCAAAGTCACACTCAGCGCCAGACATCGAAATCAGGCTACGCTGGATGGAGGCTGCAATCTCCATTTCCTTGCGATAGTGCTGCGCCGCCTGTTCGGCTGCCACCAGCTTTGCACTCTCTAGCACGGCTGCGCACTCGCTTGCCAGCGCGCGAAGCACTTCATGGCTCACACCGGATATGCTTCGCGAGACTAAACGGCTGTCAAGATAAAGAACGCCATCCGCTTCCTCTACAACCATGGCGCCACTTGCGCCACGACGCGTACGCAGCGGAATGGCAACGACGGTTCGGAGTTCGTTGAACAGGATGCTCTCTCTTGCTGCCAGGGCGCTTTGCCGGCTGGCATCGCCGGTAATGAATTCCTGCGCTGAAACCATGGCCTCACGCACCACGGAGTGCGTGACGTTGGCGTCACGAGAGAGCGGCATGTTATTGCTGTCCAGACCGCAGGCCAAGGCGGGCTCACCCGATTTGTCTTTCAGGTACACAAAGCCCCGCTCGGCCTTAGTGATCTTCAAAGCGTAACCCAGCATGTTGCGCAAAACGTCATCTACAACGAGGCTGCTGCTGAGGTTGCGAGCGGCTTCAAGAAACAGATGGAGCTTTTCCAGGTCAGAGGTATCGGCGCTGGAAGCCAGGCGGGTGAGCAGCATATCGGCGGCGCTGCCAGGCGCGTCGCCATATAGGAACACCATTTTGGCTGCGGCGCCCAGCCTGATCTCATCATTGTTCTTCAGTTGTGCGCGTTCACAGCGTGCGCCATTTACAAATGTCCCGTGGCGGCTGCCGGCATCCTCAATGAAATATGTGTCATCCTGAAGCACGAACCTGGCGTGCACGCGGGAGACACGCACGTCTGGGATGTTGACGTCGCATTCCTCTGAGCGCCCAACCGTAAAAGGGGATTTTGAAATAACCACCCTGCCGCGCTGGCCGGCGGAGTCAATCAGAATGGCTGCTTCTTTTGGACGAGCATAAACGGATGTTGCCATGTTCAGATTTTTTGCTCCTGGGCGGCTGCCGACGGCAATTCTCAGTTTCAGATGTCGATCATTATTACGCTTCTAAAACGCCTAGGCAAATCAGGCCTGCAAGGAACTTCAAGCGACCCTAATGTGACGCTCAACCAGAATTGAAATTAGCCAACGCTCTTATTACTTCATAACGCCAATGTCTTCATTCCATAGGCTTGGGTTGGCGCGAATAAAAGTCTGCATCAGCTCAATACACTCTGGGTCATTCATTACGACGCATTGAACACCGTTGGCGGCAAACAAGTCTTCTGCGCCAAGGAATGTTGTATGTTCACCAATGATGATGCGCGGAATCTTGTAAAGCAGGCTTGCGCCTGTACACATGATGCAAGGGCTGAGAGTGCTTACCAACGTGAGTTGGTGCCAATCCGTTCTGCGCCCGGCATTTCTGAGGCACACAACTTCAGCGTGGGCCGTGGGATCACCGGTTTGCACCCGAAGATTGTGTCCTCTGGAGACAATGTCTCCATTAGCATCAGCCAGCACCGAGCCGATTGGAATTCCTCCGGTCGCTAAGCCAAGCCTGGCTTCCAAAATCGCTTCGCGCAGTAATTTTTGTTCCATCGTGCTCATGCAGGATTGCTATCTGCCGGGAATTTGACAGTCATCAAGTATAACGAAGGAAGCACACAGGCGAGTGCAACCCAATTGCAGGACCGCTAAAGTTGTATTTCATTTGCGATTTATATCTTGAGTATTTGTCGAGGCGGATTTTGATTTAATTTGAAGAAGCTTCTGACGAACGTGCAGAGTTGCAGCATGTGGTCAACCGCCTAATTTCCTTGAAAAGCAATGCGAACTCTATTGGCTTTGCTACATAGCCGTTGAAGCCGGCATTCAGCATTCGCTCACGGTCTTCTTTCATGGCATAGGCTGTAACCGCCACAACAGGCAGTTTCCGGAACTTGGGGTGCTCTCTAATCCACCGTATCACTGCAAATCCGTCCATTACTGGCATATTGATATCCAGCAACACCAGATCGGGTTCAGCTTCCTCAATCTTAGTAAGCGCCTCTTGCCCGTTTTTGGCTTCCACCACGCGATAGTCGCCGGCCTCCAGCATTTCCCGCAAAAGCTCGCGATTTACAGCGTTATCTTCAGCTATAAGAATGGTGGTAGTGGTCATGCTTTTCCTGCAAAACTTTCCAGCTTCGGGTTCCCAAGCATTTTGCTGAGCGTAACCAGCAACTCATCTCGCCAGGAACTGCCTTTTTGGAAAAGCGCTTTGGCTTCGCGTTCCAGGAGCGCGACGTCATCTTCTGTGAGGTTCTTTGCCGTGAGGATAATTACGGGTATGTCCTTGAGGCGATCACTTTCTTTTAAATGTTCAAGCAGTTCAAATCCGTCCATCTCCGGCATGAGCAGGTCCAGCAGTATTCCATTGACAGAAGTTTGCGACAACAATTCAAGGGCTGCACTTCCGCTGCTTGCAGTGTGAATCTCATATCCAACGGAGCGGAGCACGGTTCCTAACAAATCAAGGGCCAAAGGATCATCATCCACTATTAAGACGCGGCAGGGTTCTTTTTCCTGCGGCTGCACATGCTTACGGATTGTTTGCACCAGCAGCGATCTATCAACCGGTTTAACAAGATAATCTGCCGCGCCTAAAGCGAATCCCATTTTTTGCTGATCAAGTATGGATACCACGATGATAGGAATATTCGCGGTGTCGGGTGCGCTTTTGAGGCTCAAGAGAGCTTCAAATCCGTTTGAATTGGGCATCAGGATATCGAGTGTGATGGCATCCGGCCGCAGCTTTCTTGCTTTTTCAAGAGTTTCAGCCGCGGAAGTTGCGGTCTCAACCCTATACCCTTCGGGTTCAAGATAGCTCGCCAGAATCTCTCGCGCGGGAACTTCATCATCCACAATCAGTATCAACGGCGCTTTGTCAGACCGTTTACCAGGGACCTGAGGCCGGGGCTTGGAGGAAGCAGGAGCCACGGAAACCATCTTTCCTGCAGGAAGTGTGAAGCTGAACCGGGCGCCTTTGCCAATTTCACTTTCCACCCAAATTTGCCCGCCTTGCTGCTCCACCAAACGTTTGGTGATGGCCAGGCCTAAACCGGTTCCCTCATGTGCACCTTCACCATCAACTTGCCGGAACTCTTCAAAAATAACCTGCTGATCTTCAGGGCGAACACCGATTCCAGTATCGGCAACGGAAACGCAAATCTGGCCGTCTTCTTCAGCACAATGGATGCTGACCTCACCGCCTTTTGGCGTGAATTTCACCGCGTTGCTTAAAAGGTTGTAGAGGATTTGCTTAAACCGAACTCGATCTGCATATACAGGGCGCGCAACCGGGATTTCATGTGTTACCTGAATGTTTTTTGCGATCGCCAGAGGCCTAATCGTAGAAAGCACTTCAGGCAAAGCGTCTTTCACCTGAAATTCTTCGCACCGTATTTCGAGTTGGCCCGCTTCCACTTTGGAAAGATCAAGAATGTCATTGATTAACTGCAACAGGTGATGAGCGCCATTTTTAATGTGAGCGATAAAGCGCTTCTGCTTCTCATTTAACTGTCCCGCGGTTCCATCATCCAGAAGCCCGGAAAAACCAACAATCGCGTTTAATGGGGTTCGTAATTCGTGGCTCATGCTGGCCAGGAATTTGCTCTTAAGCTTTGTCGCCAGTTCTACTTCACGGTTACGGATTTCCAACTGCTGATTGGCCGAGGCCAGGCTTGCAATAAATTTGCGTTTTTGTTCTTCATCCCGTTTTTTCTGGCTTACATCAACTGCGACAACCACTTCAGCCGAGAAGCTGGCGAAATCGAGCGGGTAAGACGTGATTTCAACATCGATCAAGGAGCCATCTTTGCGCAGATGTTTCCAATCGCTGCTGTGCTCTACTCCTTCAGCACGCTTCATGCTATCCAGCAAGGCAGGAACATCCTTAGCCGGGCGAATGTCTTTCACCGTCATGGCCAGAAATTCGTCCGCAGAATAGCCGTAATTACGAACGGCGGCGCTGTTCACGGCAAGAAACCGCAATGTCTCACGGTCATAGACCCAGGTAGGAAATGGATTATTGCTGAACAGCCTGCGGTGCCGGTCCTCACTTTCCTGCAACCGGCCTTCTGCCCGCCTGCGCTCATTAACGTCCTTGCGGACTGCGAAGTAGATTAGATCGAGCATGGCAATTTGAAAGAGGACGATGAAGCAAAATGCCATTGTTGCTCGAGAGCTGTTTCCCTGGGCCTCTTTCTCGCGGATGCTTTCCAGTTGTTCCTCTTCCGTCTTCATGCCCGCAATTGTTGCCCGAACGGTGGCTGTCTCCGCTTTTCCGTGCCCAATCAGAATTGCCTGCCGCGCTGCCTCAAAACCGCTTTCGTGCCGGGAATTGATCGTTTCATCGAGCGCGGTGAAGAGCGCCATGATCTGCGAACGCAGGGCGTAAACACGCATTTGCTGGGTCGGATTGCTGGCGGTCAGTTGTTTTAATTGATCAACGTGATTCAGAACATCCGTAAACGAGTCACGGTATGGTTTTAAATCGGTGTTTTCTCCCGTGAGCAGATATTCGCGTACTGCTGAGTTCCAGTCATCAAGCGCAACCTGGGTCGCGTTTAACTCTGCAATCACCTCGTGTGCGTGTCCTATCCAGCGGGTGTTTTCCAGAGACTGCTGTGCATTTTTGTACGTTATGGCTGCAACCAGTACCAGAAGAAGACCAACCAAAGACAGTCCGATTGCAGTTTTGCGCTCAATGGAGGCGTTCATAAAATCAATTCGTTTTTTCAGGAACACGGCGGAGTTCAGAACACACCTGTCAAAACTGATTGCGAGCGTGATGGCTCAGAGCCTTTCAGTAATTTTTTGAATTCAGCAAAGACGTTGGCATCCCACCAACCTCGAGCAATTTCCTGCTCCATGGTTTCCAGGGCCTCGGTCGCTGAGAGTGCGGCCTTGTAAGGCCGGGTGGTAGTGAGCGCATCGTATACATCCACAATTTGCAGTATTCGCGCCGTGATTGGTATTTGCTCGCCTTTCAGACCATCTGGATATCCTGTGCCATCCAGCTTTTCATGGTGATGCCGGATGATTGGAAGAACCAGACGGAATGACTTAAGCGGAGCGCAGATGCGTTCCCCCACAACAGGGTGCTCACGCATGATCCTCCACTCTTCTTCTGTCAAGCGCGTCGGCTTAAGCAGAATGGCATCCGGTACCGCCACTTTTCCAATATCGTGAACAATGCCGGCGCGCGCGAGCGCAGTGATTTGATCAGCAGCAAGCCCCATCCGTTGGCCCAGGCGAGTTGCGCAGTCGGATAAGCGGGAGCAATGGCCTTGTGTGTAAGGATCTTTCTCTTCAATGCTTCGCGCCAGCGCAAAGAGCACGGACTCCGCCCGTTCCAGCTCATCCGTATGGGCTTTCAATTTCAGCAAAGACTGAACGCGGGCAAGCAACTGGCCCTGATCTACAGGCCGGGTAATGAAGTCATCTGCTCCGGCTTTGATTCCTGCCATGCGATCTTGCGTATCAGAGAGGGCAGTCACCATAATGACCGGTGTAAGGCAGGTTTCTTTATCGCTTTTGATTTTTTCGCAGACCTCAAACCCATCCAGGTGAGGCATCATTACATCAAGCAATACCAAATCTGGTCGCACAGATTTGAATAGTTGCAGAGCTGCAGCGCCATCTGCGGCTGTGACCACCGTGTATCTGGCAGCCGTCAGCATCTCTTCAAATAGCACTCGATTCGGCCAATGGTCATCGGCAACAAGAATCGTTCCGTTTACTTTCTCGCCGGGGACTTCCATAACTCTTGCTTATTGTCACACTACGCCAAAGCTATAGCCATGTTACGATGGTTACCTTCCCGCCGAGTTCCAAAATGGGAATGAATGCCATTTAGCAAATATTTAATAAACTGGTTTGATCGAAGTAGAACTACGAAGGATTAGAAATTCCGATATTGCACGGTATTTCCAGGCAGCTTGCTGCTAACGCCTGTCCCAAGCGCTCAATACTTTGCAAGCTCATCTCTTGCCATCGAGGTTGGCCCACTCGCCCGATTGGATGAAACTCGCCCAATAGAAAGGATGCATGCGGTCCTTCAGCATAGCCAATTGAGTCTGCCGCAGGGCTTCTCCCCGGCCTAGTCCTTTTTTGAGCCCAGTGTAGTGTAGGAGGTCATTATTTCATGCGTGATTTCATCGCTTACCGGCCACATGCTCATCACCAGGATCTCAGCGCCGGCAAGAACAAACGCTCGTCGCAGTCCGTAAACTCCTTCGCCGTTCTTTACGTCTCCAATTCCGGTGTCACACGCAGAGAGCGTGAACCAGCTTAGTGCCCCAAAGATTCAAGTTTGAGGCTTCCAGCGCGGTCAAATATGCCGCCGCTGACTCCACCGTGTTTGGAGTTGGGATCTGCCAGCGCCAGACTGAGTGTAAAAGAGGGTTCGTAGATTCGTCGGCGGCATCGGCGGAGTTTTCTGCGGATGGTTTGCTCTCCTGGTCTTCAAGGAAGAATCCGTGGTTTGCGATGTGCAAAATTTGCGGCGCATCAGCACGTTCAAGTGCAGCCTTGGTGCTTGCGTTCCGGGTGAGCATAGTGGCATCAGGAACAGAGATTGAATGGTGTGCGCCTCACGTTCCTTGGCGATAAGTGGAGCAAAATAAACATCAGAGAGCTTCTACCCAGAGGTGATGCTCCGCCGCGCATTGGCCGGCGCACCTTTCGGCCTCTCCGCTTTTGCCAGTATCGTATTCGCTGGCTCGTCAAATAAAGGATCGGCGACCAGCAATGTAGGGGCTCTTACTTTGCCGCGGCGCTGTCGGTCTTCTTATGCAGATTTTCGACTCATCGAGGCGTGGTCAAGCTGGCATCTATTAATCAGCAAACACACTGCAAGAGTTTTGTTTTTCCAATGATGTTGGCAAAAACCAGAAACTCCCAACTTGTTCTCACCAATGGTTGCAACTTCATCTGCGCGCCATAGTACAAGCAAAGATATGTTCAAGTAGAAAATTAAAGATCTCACAATTATTTTTTGTACTCCAGAGCTCGGTTAGTGTTTCAAATCGGGTAGTTTTCCCAAATTGGAACGCGACCAGAGCTCGGTTTCCGTTGCTTTTTTAAAAGAAGCTAATGTACGATTTTAAAGATTTCCTGGCTGAGCGTTCCCGCTTGTTCGCGGGTCGTTGGCTAATACTATCTTTGCGCTGCAAGCCATGAACGGCAATCCCAAACCGGTCGCCCTTGTCAGCATGCCGTCCTTATCAGCGCGGCATCCATCGTTCCAGCTGGCACTGCTCAAACCTATGTTGGAGCAAGCTGGTATCCCTGCCCAGCAGTTTTCATTTTTCATGTACATGGGGCACCAGGTTGGCTGGCGAATAGCGGAGACTATTTCTGATGTATGGCCCTGCCTGGTGGGTGAGTGGATATGGTCCAAAGCCGCCTTTGGCGAACAAGCCAACACCAAAGATGAAGAATACTTTGCCGCTTATGACAGCCTGTTCGAAGCTATTTGCCACACTGCAGGATGTACGCTCGATGACATTCGGCGGTTGCGCGACGAAGCCGCACCTCAGTTCATTGATTTTTGTCTTAACTCTGTTGACTGGAACCGGTTTGGCCTAGTTGGTTTCACCGTTGTCTTCCAGCAACTGGTAGGCAGCCTGGCGCTGGCGCGAGCGCTCAAGCAACGGTATCCCAACCTGCCGATCATCATGGGTGGCGCGAGCTTAGAGGATGACATTGCGGACGAGATCATGAGAGGTTGTCCGCAAATTGACTATGTTCACTGCGGCGACGCGGAGATTTCATTCCCGCAGATGGTGGAACGCCTGTACAGCGGCCAAAGCATGGAAGGCCTGCAGGGAATCATGTGGCGCGATTCTGAAGGCAAGGTCCAATATGCCGGACGCGCGCCCAACTTCATGGACATGAACCGGACGCCGCTCCCGGATTTCGATGAATACTTTTACGCGCGCGAAGCTAGTGGCTACGAAAATTCAGACTATGTGCAGGAACTGCTTGTCCCCTTTGAAGCGGCCCGCGGCTGCTGGTGGGGAGAAAAAAACCATTGCACCTTCTGCGGACTAAATCGCTCAGGGATGGAATTTCGCGCTAAAGATCCCGATAGAGTCCTGGAGCAACTGGAAGCTTTGGCTCGCCGCTACGGACAGTTTTACTTCAACGCCATCGACAATATTATGGCTCCGGAGTACGTGGAAAAACTGTTTGGAAAGCTGGCCGCGGCCAACAGCGACATTTGCATTCATTATGAGATCCGGCCCAATTTCTCGCGTAAGCAATTGGCCAAACTACGCCGCAGCGGACTTTTCTCCGTGCAGCCCGGCATTGAGAGCCTCTCCACCAACATCCTGAAAATCATGAGAAAGCATTCAACCGGGATGCGCAACGTGGAGTTGATCAAGTGGTGCACTTATTACGGCATTAACGCTCTTTACAACATCCTGTGCCGGTTCCCGGGAGAAACCGAGGATGACTACCGGACACAGAGCGAAGTGGCGGCCAAGATCGTTCATTTTCAGCCGCCTTATGCCATCGTGAAAGCGCGCGCTGACCGCGGATCTCCCATGTACACTGAGCCCGGTTCGCAGTCCGTCTCCGGCTTGGTTCCGGCGAAGTGTTATCAGTACATTTTTCCTGAGGGCTTCGATCTCCGCCGCATCTCCTACTACTTCGATCATCAGATGGGAAATACGGTCACTGATGACGTGTACGAAGAACTTTTCGGCAGAGTGGGCGCGTGGCAGGCAATGTGGAAGCAGAAGAAGCCTCCTTATCTTAAATACCGGAAATCTTTGGCAACGATCACAATCTTTGATGGCAGGAAGCGGCAGGAGCAGGTGTTCACGTATCGCGGACAGGCAGCCGATCTTTATGAATACTGTGCTGAGGCGCGTACACCGCGAGACATTGCCGCCCAATTCGGAAATGGTCCGGAGATCGAAGCTGCTCTCAAAGATTTTGTAAGTAAGGCTGTGATGCTTCACCTTGATGGACGCTATTTGAGCCTGGCATTACCAGAGAACCCATATTTCGATCTAAAGGACACGCCGGAACGGCAGGCAGTGCAAGTCAATCAGCCGGATGCGGAGTTGGTAGCCAGATGAGAATCATACGCGAAGGCACGAAATCGACTCTGGCATCTATGCCTGCCTCATTTCAGGCAGACCGCGCAGAACTGCTGGCGCTCTTGTTGAAAAAAGGAATCCTGTATTCCTCGCCCACGCAGCCGATCCGCTCCCCTGACGGAAGAACGGGCCGTTGGATGCTGAATTCATTAGCATTCACCATGGAGAAGCATGGAGCTGAATTGGCTGCCCGCTGCCTGCTGCCTCTACTGGAACGCTTTGACGGCCGGCAGCTCGCCACTTACGGATTGATTGGCGTTCCTATTCTCCAAGCCTGCATTCAGCAGTCGGGCGGGCGCTATCACGGATTGCTGGTCCGCAAGGAAGCCAAGGCGCATGGGGCCATGCGGCTGATTGAGGGTGAGATCGATCCTTACGAGCCGGTCATTCTGGTGGATGACTCCATTGCTTCAGGGAACTCTTTCTGGAAGGGTTGCGAGCACCTGGAAAAGGCGGGGCTGCGAGTGGAAGGCGGAGTTTGCCTGGTGCACTTTGGCTGGGAGTTTGGCATCGCCGATATATTGGAGCGTGGTTTTCACATGGAGGCATTGTTCGATATCTATCAGGACATCATGCCCAATATAAAAGGCGAGGCGAAGCCTGTTCCTAATCCTTCCCAGGCATTTCCAACGTTCAACTGGAGCGGGGAGCAAGCGCCTGAAGGACTGCATCCGGCACATCTGGCGCGGCTTGCCTTGCTCGAGTATCTCACCACCGGGACGCTGCTCCGTCCTCCGATGCAGATGGACCGCGATTACGATTCATCCGGCGGTGCGTGGGTAAGCCTCCGTTCTCGGAACAACATCCAGGTGCGCCATGCGCGCGATGGCTTCTGGTGCTTCCCCGGTGAGCCGCAATGGACAGCGTCCGAACATGTATTAAGAGCAGCCTTGCTTACGGCCCAGCATCTGCCAAAGGGAAGCGAAGGCCGCATTCTGGTGGATTCAAGCCACATTGCCGTGACGCTCTTTTCTGAGCTGGAAGAATGCACGGTTGGACAATTGGACAATGATCGTTATGGGATTGTGGTTGGCAGCCGGGAGCGCACGGGAGTCATGGGCGGCGCGCTGCCTCGCATGCCAGGGATGGGCAGCGAGTTTCGCCAGCTTCAACATGCGCGCATCACCAATGGCAAGCTGCGTCCCTTTGAGCCATTTGTGATTCACCGGCATGGCGTAATGAAATATGTTGAGCCAGGAGCGCCCTGGCAGCCCACCGGCACTCCGCTTCCAGCTTCACCCGATCCCTGCGATGACCCGAGAGTATGTTTGCCTATTGCGGTTCGTGCAAGGGATATTGCTATCGCCCGCCTGTTAGGTTTGCCGGAAATCACAGAACCTTTGTCCGGCAGAATATTGCCGCAAGGCGCTGAATTCCTTTTTGTCACCATATATATATGGGGCAGGTTGCGCGGGTGCATGGGCCTGGACGCGGCGAGCCTGACTGGGGATAAAGATCTGCGCGGCCTGGTACTCGATGCCCTGAAAGACGAGCGTTTTGAGCAGGGCGAGATTTCATCGCAGGAAGCCATCGCCGTAAGCATTTCACTCCTTACCAACGGTACGAAAATGGGAGAGGCTAAGCCTGGCGAGGTCGTGCGTTACGTGATGCAGGGGCGGCAAATGCTTCAGGTTAGCCAGGGGAAACGTTCAGGTAATTTGCTCCCTTTCTGGGCAGCCAGGGAAAACATCTCTCGCGAACAATATCCGCTGGAAGTGATCGACAAAGCGGGGATTACCCGTCCTCCATATTTCTGGGAGCGGTTCGATTGCAGGACCTGGCTGGCCGATGCAGAGGGCGCAGGCGAAGTGGAGGGAGCATTCAGGCGGCTGCCAGAAAATCGCGAAGGCGGCGAACTGCTGGTCCATCTTGCCGGACTGTATTCGAATTACCTGCTCAACCATCAGCGGGAGGATGGAACTTTCTACGAAAGTTATGAGCCGTTTAGTAATCGCCTGCTGAACGGCGGCAACCTTCCTTGGATGGCGCATGCCGCGTGGGTGCTGGCCAGGGCCAGCCGCGCTCTCAAAAACCCTCAGCTTCAGGCAGCGGCGGAAAAGACGCTGGCGTTCCTATTGCGTAGAGTGAAGCTCAGTGCGATGGGAGTCTGGCTGGAAATGGGGCAGGATTTACCTTCGGTTTCAGAAGTTGCACTTCTCGTCCTTGCGCTCTGCCAGCTTCCTAAAGGAGATTATCGCCGGCCTCAGGTGCGCGGACTGGCGGAGAACCTGTGGTCCGCCATTGGCCAGCACGGTTATATTTTCACCCATCGAGGCAGGGCTGAGGTGGACGATAGCTTCCAGAATTATTTTCCAGGACAGGTATTGCTGGCGCTTGCGGCCGCGGCTGAAGCCAGACTCACCGACGTTGATTCGGAGAAACTTGAACGGGCATTTCGCTACTATCGTCATCGTTTTCGCTATTTCCGTGATTTTGGGCAGGCGTCATGGCTGATGCAGGCTTTCAGCGCCTGGTCGCGTGTTCAAAGCAACTCGCAATTTTCTGACTTTGTTTTTGAAATTGGTGATTGGCTGCTCCAATGGCAGCAGGAGAAAAGCGGCGCATTCATCAACGATCACCAGGCCGATACCCCAGGCTACACTACGGCGTTATATTTGGAAGGCATCGGAGCAGCAATAAATCTGATGGGGTCGGCTGATAGCGGCAACCGTCGCCAACGGTATCTGGACGCCCATTTGCACGGTCTGAAATTTTTAAACCGGATCACGACTCAGCCGGGCCATACCTGCATGCTGCCGAACAGCGACTATGCCATTGGCGGCCTGCGCCTAAGTTTGAATTCCAGTTATGTACGCATTGATTTTGTCCAGCACGGACTGTCCTCCGTGCTGGAATTATATGAACACTTCACGGCTGCCGGGACGTCTCGCCAGCCAAGCGCTGAAGTACCAGAACTAATCTCTGACAATACACAAGCAGTTTCGTAAGGAGACATAATGAGCGATCAAAAGCGACCGCAGTTAGCGCCCGAAGTCCTCGACCAACCTTCAACACAAGCGACCGGAACCAAAGCCGGTACAGACAAAGAGCTGCGGTCCTATACCGCAGTCACTACCCTGGTAAGTACTGAACAGGTCCGGGATCCGAAGTTTCGTCCCATCGTCGAAGTGTCTCCTAATGCGGACATTCGTCCTGTGGATGTGAAGAATGCAGATGCGGTATTGCCGCCCATCGCCCGTCCTATCGTCGAGATTAGTGCGGAATTTCGTCAGGTGGATACGAAGACAGAACCTGTGCGGGCGTCTTTGCCGCCTATCATCCGTCCCATCGTAGAAATGGCGCCGGCTCCCAGTGCGGACTTCCGCCAGATGGAGGTACAGAAAGCGGAGCCGAAGCAGTCTATCGTGCGTCCCATCGTCGAAGTGTCTCCTAATGCGGCCATTCCCCCTGCGGAGACGCAAAGTGTAGGATCGATACCGCCTATTGGCCGTCCCATCGTCGAGATGTCTCCATCTCCCAGTGCGGAGTGGCGTCAGGTGGATGTACAGAATGCGGAGCCGGTTCGTGAGCCGTTACCAAAACCTGTGGCTCGTCCCATCGTTGAGGTGATCGCAGACTTTTCGCAGGCGGCGGATACACAGAATGCAGAACCGGTGCGTGAACCGTTGCCGAAACCTGTTGCTCGCCCCATCGTCGAAGTAGTCGCGGACTGGCGTCAGGCGGAGAATGCGCAGAATGCGGAACCGGTCCGTGAACCGTTGCCGAAACCTGTTGCTCGCCCCATCGTTGAGGTGGTCGCGGATATTCGCCAGATGGATGCTCAGCAAGTAGAGGAGCCAGTTCGTGAGCCGCTGCCAAAGCCTGTCGCCCGCCCCATCGTTGAGGTGATCGCGGACTTTTCGCAGACGGCTGCGCAGAATGCGGAACCAGTGCGTGAGCCGTTGCCAAAGCCTGTCGCCCGACCCATCGTTGAAGTGGTCGCGGACTTTTCAAAGGCGGCGGATGCACAGAACGCGGAACCAGTCCGTGAGCCGTTGCCAAAGCCTGTAGCCCGTCCTATCGTTGAGGTGGTCGCGGACTTTTCGCAGACGGCTGCGCAGGATGAGGAGCCGATGCTTGCAACTCCCAATGGGAAGAAAATCAAAACATAACCAGCGCTGAATTGCTGCAACGTCTGGTTTTCTCTTGAGGAAGGACCGATGAGTATAAAGCTCTCGGTCCACCCTCTTTTCGTGCGACCAACCGGTTGAGCGAGGCTCCAAGATGCCCACCCCAAGGGTGCTTCTCCTAATCATGCCCTTCCTGACCTTGCGCCGCCCTCATCTTGGGGTAGCATTGCTCAAAGCTGGGCTGCATAGGGCAGGCATTGAGTGTGATGTCCGCTATTTTAATTTTCGATTTGCCGACCTCATTGGCGCGGCGCTCTATGACCGTATAGCTGACGAATCTCCCTCGCACCACCTTGCCGGCGAATTTATTTTCACTCAAGCCCTATACGGCGAGGATGCCCATCCGTTTGAGGATTTTAAAGCAAGTGTTGCGGACTACATGCGGCCATATCCTGATGATTTTCTGCGGCAGCTCAATTGGTGCCGCACTTTGAGCCCTCTTTTCATCCAGGACTGCGCCAATCAGATCGATCTTGACCAGTACGACATTATTGGCTTCACCTCTACATTCCAGCAGAATATGGCGTCGCTGGCCCTGGCCCAGGAGCTTAAGCGCCGTTCCTCCGCGATCACCACTGTATTCGGTGGCTCTAATTTTGAATCAGAGATGGGGGTTGAACTGCACCGCCATTTTCCTTTTATCGATGTGGTTTGCTCCGGGGAGGCCGACCATATATTTCCTGAAGTGGTTCGCCGCGTCCGCGCCGGGGAATCGTTGCGCGACCTGGGAGGCGTTACCTGCCGCGTTCAGGGCGAAACTGTAACCAGTTCCACGCCGCAAAAATTTGTTAGCAATCTCGATGAGCTTCCTTATCCTGATCATGGCGATTACTTCCGCGCGTTTCAGGCCTCCACGGCCCCTTCCGTGATTGTTCCTGAAATGACCATGGAAACCTCTCGTGGTTGCTGGTGGGGTCAAAAGCACCATTGCACGTTCTGCGGATTGAATGGCCTGAGCATGACATTTCGCAGCAAATCCGCCGACCGTGCCTACAGTGAGATCAGGCACCTACTCTCTACCTATGGCGATTATTCCATCTTCAATACTGACAATATTGTGGACCTGCGTTATTTCAATGAGCTATTTCCACGCATTGTCGCCGATGGCGTCAAGATGCAGCTCTTCTATGAAACCAAGTCAAACCTGAAGAAGAGCCAGCTTTTGACTTTCAGAAAAGTGGGTAGCACTGAATTCCAGCCTGGAATTGAGAGCCTCAACTCGCACGTGCTTACTCTGATGGACAAGGGAGTCAAGGGCATCCAAAACATGCAATTGCTCCGCTGGGCGGCGGAAATGGAGTTTAACGTCTCCTGGAATATTATTTGCGGCTTCCCCGGCGAACAGCCTGAAGATTACCAGCAGATCACGCGCTGGATACGCGCTGTGCCGCACTTGCAGCCACCGGTGTTTATTACGCGTTTCCGCCTTGACCGCTTCAGTCCCATGTTTAAGGACCCGGTGAAGTATGGCATCAAGAACGTCCGCAGTTCGCTTGCGCACCGGCTCTGCTATCCATTTTCAGAGGAGTCTCTGCAGCAGCTTGCTTTTTACCTGGATTGTGATCCGCCGATACTGCCGGAAACCATGAAAGAAATCACAACTGTCTGGGGCTCTGTAACGGAATGGAAGAATATTCACTCCAGCAGCAGCCTCCGGGCTGAGGTGACCGATTCTGCTCTGATCATTCACGATCGACGCGCTGGATTTCCTGCCGCCGATTACCGCTATGAGGGGCTGGCGCGCACTCTCTACCTAGCTGCAGATGGTGTCCACGCTGACTCGTTCCTGCTGGACTATGCCGCATCGCAATATCCTGATCAATCATTCACCATGGAGGACATTCACAAAGTTCTGCGCGGCTTTGTGGAGCGTGATTTGATGTTGCAGGAAGACAATCTGTATTTGAGCTTAGCGCTGCTTCCTCTCGATCAGTCGGTTGAGATTATGCCACCGCCTCGTTTGGCAAATGCCTCCAGGGCGACGACGGCGATTGCTCACGCAGTCTGATTGGGTGCCGTGGAAAGTTAAATGAGGACTACAATGCCTGAAAAACGTGTACTGCTGCTGGTGATGCCACTCCTTACGCTGCCCCGTCCTCATCTTGGCGTCGCGTTGCTAAAAGCCGGAATGGCTCGCCAGGGAATGAGTTGCGACATTCGCTATTTCAGTTTCCGTTTTGCCGACATAATCGGCGTGCCCCTCTATATCCGCATTGCTGAGAGATCGCCCGCGCACCTGCTGGTGGGAGAATTTCTTTTTACTCCGGCGCTTTATGGCGAGGAAGCGCGTCCTTTCTCCGACTTCAGGGCCAGTGTTGCCGACTATGTTCTGCCTTATTCTGAAGATTATTTGCGGCAACTGGAGCACGCGCGCAATCTGACCCCGTCATTTATCCAGGAATGCGCAGACCAGCTCGATCTTAGTCAGTATGACATTGTCGGGTTTACTTCAAGCTTTGAGCAGAACATTGCGTCATTGGCCATGGCCAAGGAGATTAAACGGCGTGCGCCGGGAATCGTTACGGTGTTCGGCGGAGCAAACTTTGAATCCGAAATGGGAGTGGAACTGCACCGCCGCTTTCCTTTTATCGACGTGGTGTGCTCGGGAGAAGCCGACCTTGTGTTTCCTGAATTAGTGCGCCGCATCCGCGCTGGCGCGCCGCTCAATACCCTGGGTGGGGTAACCTCCCGCGTAAATGGTGAGACGGTCACCAGTTCTGAACAGCAGACGTTTGTCACCAATCTTAACGATCTGCCTTATCCTGACCATACTGACTACTACATAGCCCTGCAAAACTCCACTGCACGGACCGAGGTGGTTACAGAGACCACCATGGAAACATCGCGGGGGTGCTGGTGGGGGCAAAAGCACCACTGCACGTTTTGCGGCCTGAACGGCATGGGCATGACTTATCGCAGCAAAACACCCGACCGCGCTTACCAGGAAATTAAGTACCTGCTGGAGACATACAAGAGCCCTGAGATCTTTAATACTGACAATATCGTGGATATTCGCTACTTCAGTGAACTGTTTCCACGCCTGGCAGCGGACGGCTTCAAGATCCAGCTTTTCTATGAGACCAAGGCGAACCTGAAGAAGAAGCAATTGATGTCGTTTTGGGATGTAGGGAGCACTAGGTTTTGTCCTGGCATTGAGAGCCTGAATACTCATGTCCTCGATCTCATGGATAAGGGCGTGAAGGGAATTCAAAACGTGCAATTGCTGCGCTGGTCTGAGGAGATCGGGTTTGATGTCCTCTGGAATATTCTTTGCGGCTTTCCCGGCGAAACTGCAGATGATTACTACCAGATTACGCGCTGGATTCGTGCCGTGACCCATTTGCCGCCGCCGACAGTAATGACGCGTTTTCGGCTCGACCGCTTCAGCCCCATGTTCAAGTGGCCGGAAAAATACGGCATCAAAAATATCAGGAGCTATAACGGCTATCGCCTCTGTTACCCGTTTCCTGAAGATTCGCTTCTCCGGCTTGCCTATTATCAGGATTGCGATCCGCCGGTGATCCCGGGAACGCTGGAGGCCATCAAGACCACCTGGGCCGCAGTTGCTGAATGGCAGCGAGTGCATGACAACAGCAGCCTCAAA
>DASTCT010000319.1:0-62580 GCA_035710845.1 Candidatus Angelobacter sp. | reverse complement strand
CACGCGCCCGTACGGACGCGAACACCAGCGTGGTGTGCAGCGAGTCGCGTTGTTTGGAGTTTCAATCCACGCGCCCGTACGGACGCGAACACCCATGTGTGGAGCGATGGCGTCGGCTTGAGTTTTGTTTCAATCCACGCGCCCGTACGGACGCGAACCCGCAAATGAATCCTGATCTGCCGGCTCAAATCGGTTTCAATCCACGCGCCCGTACGGACGCGAACACCAGGATCGGAACGTACTCCCCATTGGCGTATAGTTTCAATCCACGCGCCCGTACGGACGCGAACAGCTTTCCGCTCTGCCTACTCCATTGCCAGCGAGAAGTTTCAATCCACGCGCCCGTACGGACGCGAACCTCCAAAAACAGCGCTGATATAAGGGTCAGAGACGTTTCAATCCACGCGCCCGTACGGACGCGAACCCGATCAGATGTTGCGCTGCTCCCGGCTGATCGGTTTCAATCCACGCGCCCGTACGGACGCGAACACGAAGGAATGCGCGTGCACGACCAGGGGCTTTACGTTTCAATCCACGCGCCCGTACGGACGCGAACTCAAGAAAGATTTAGCAAAGCGTCCATTCGTTCAAGTTTCAATCCACGCGCCCGTACGGACGCGAACGTGAAGGAAGAGCAGTTTCTTTTCGACGTGACGCGTTTCAATCCACGCGCCCGTACGGACGCGAACGTCAACCTTCTGAGCCAGGCGACCAAAGTAGTAGGCGTTTCAATCCACGCGCCCGTACGGACGCGAACGCGTGGTGCCAGGGCTGGGGCTTTTTTTTGCTTACGTTTCAATCCACGCGCCCGTACGGACGCGAACAAGATCAGCGGGATTTACTTCGGCCAGGTTGCCGTTTCAATCCACGCGCCCGTACGGACGCGAACCTGCTAGCTCTGCATGGCGTACTAGCTGCCTTCAAGGTTTCAATCCACGCGCCCGTACGGACGCGAACATGCGCCGCTGATTCGCGTGTTTGCTGGGCAGAGAGTTTCAATCCACGCGCCCGTACGGACGCGAACCTGCACGCGGTTAACGTTCTGTGGGTCACCCTTTGGTTTCAATCCACGCGCCCGTACGGACGCGAACCACAACCTGTGCACAACTACTGTGCATAGCTGTGGTTTCAATCCACGCGCCCGTACGGACGCGAACAAGAGCGCGCTGCCGGCAGGACGTGGATTGAGTTGGTTTCAATCCACGCGCCCGTACGGACGCGAACAACACCCTGATCGGTAACGGCGTGGCCGGCATTAAGTTTCAATCCACGCGCCCGTACGGACGCGAACTTTCGGGCATAGGCGGGCAACGGCATTAGCAGCTAGTTTCAATCCACGCGCCCGTACGGACGCGAACGCATTCGTGCCCACACTCAAGCGTATCCACGATACAGTTTCAATCCACGCGCCCGTACGGACGCGAACTATCCAGAAATGAGCGCGGCCCTCAGGCAGAGACGTTTCAATCCACGCGCCCGTACGGACGCGAACTAGGAGCAGCAAACAAATGCTTCGCCCACTATGTTGTTTCAATCCACGCGCCCGTACGGACGCGAACGGCATCTCCGCACACTCCTTTCCCGATGAAGACATTGTTTTAATCCACGCGCCCGTACGGACGCGAACCTGCAATAACATCCTTGGCCTATGCACTCTTTATGTTTCAATCC
Source organism: Candidatus Angelobacter sp. (assembly GCA_035710845.1). GTDB lineage: Bacteria > Acidobacteriota > Terriglobia > Terriglobales > Acidobacteriaceae > Angelobacter. Next base: position 60,909 of record DASTCT010000319.1, on the reverse strand, counting down.
ACGCGCCCGTACGGACGCGAACATGAGCGCATTGGTAGAGATTACAAGGGCTATCAAGTTTCAATCCACGCGCCCGTACGGACGCGAACCAGCAGCCGGAGCTGGTGAGCCGCCAAAGATATCGTTTCAATCCACGCGCCCGTACGGACGCGAACTCTTTGCCGATCCCACAAATGGCAACGTCGTATGGTTTCAATCCACGCGCCCGTACGGACGCGAACCAGCAATCGAGGCGCGGCGCGGATCGTTGTACATGTTTCAATCCACGCGCCCGTACGGACGCGAACTAGGAGCAGCAAACAAATGCTTCGCCCACTATGTTGTTTCAATCCACGCGCCCGTACGGACGCGAACCTGTGTCTGCCTGTTGATTCGCAAAGGACTCCGGAGTTTCAATCCACGCGCCCGTACGGACGCGAACGTGGTCAAGTTCCATTGCCGGTTCATCCATCCCGCGTTTCAATCCACGCGCCCGTACGGACGCGAACAAGAGCGTTCTCTTCTCGGCCAGCTCATGGCCAAAGTTTCAATCCACGCGCCCGTACGGACGCGAACTACATCTCCAATCGGCCCATTGCCAGATCGCCAGAGTTTCAATCCACGCGCCCGTACGGACGCGAACCCTCAGCCAAGCGCTAATCGCGCGCCGGGCTTAGGGTTTCAATCCACGCGCCCGTACGGACGCGAACATGGAAGTAAAAAAGTGCCGTGCACCGGAATTCGGTTTCAATCCACGCGCCCGTACGGACGCGAACGAATCCCTGGGTGAAGAAGCAAATCGCTCAGGAACTGTTTCAATCCACGCGCCCGTACGGACGCGAACCCCAAACACGGCGTTTATCAGGAGGCCGCATGAGCGTTTCAATCCACGCGCCCGTACGGACGCGAACGATCACTGACCGCCATGGCAGGACCATCTTCAATGTTTCAATCCACGCGCCCGTACGGACGCGAACGTCAAGGCCAATGACCATGACGGCAACCGTCAACAGTTTCAATCCACGCGCCCGTACGGACGCGAACGGCTTTACGGTAACACACTTGTGGGCAGCAACTTAGGCGTTATCTTTCGCGTACCTACGACAATAGGCTAAACGCGGATAGGTTCTGAAGCGGAAGAGGCCCTAAAGCACATTGAATTCAGGGTATTTATAGGCATCGCGGGTCAGCCAGCCAAATCGAACCCGCTTGACATCCGCGATTCAAATTATGATTGGCCCTTCAGGATTGTAAGTGGGTTTGGATCCGACGTGTTCAACCCGTTTGTTCCAGTTTGCGCCCAGGAAATAAAAACGTAAGCTGTCTTTGGCAGGATCAATTTCTGCGACGAGCTTCGATCTTAAAGCGACCCATTGGGCTGGGTCAACTAGGCATTCGAAAACCGAAAACTGCACCCGCTGGCCGAAGTTTTGGCACGTCTTTGCCACCCGACGAAGTCGTTTCTGTCCAGCCTTTGTTTCTGTCTCAACATCGTACGCAACCAAGACCATCATCGGCCATCACCGCCAGAAGAATGCAGGATACGCATCTAGGTCTCCCCGCAGATAGCGGGCGAGCAGCAGCGCCTGCACATGCGGGACTAATCCGAATGAAACTTTTTCACCGAGGAACGGGTGCTGTATCTCCTCTTGTTTCCGCTTCTGCCAAGCCAGGAGGACTTCTTTCCGGGTAGCATCGTCCATGATCACGCCGCCCGCTTCCACAGTCTGAAACCCGTCTTCGTGTACCTGTCGACGATTAATCAACGAGAGTGCCAGCCGGTCCGCCAAGACAGGCCGCAATTCTTCCATTAAGTCCAGCGCCAGCCCGGGGCGTCCAGGCCGGTCACGATGCAGGAACCCAACAGCCGGGTCCAGGCCCACCGTCTCCAGCGCGCCCACAATGTCATGCACAAGCAAGGTGTAGAGAAAAGACAGAAGGGCATTCACGTTGTCCAGGGGCGGGCGGCGGCTGCGTTCGCGGAAAAAGAAATGTTCCTTCACGGTCGTGATCAGATGGTCGAAAACGCAGAAGTAAGTGCGCGCCCCATCACCCTCCACTCCCCTCACGCCATCAACTGACGCGGCCGCCTCCAGCAATTGAAGGCTACGGGCCAGCCGTCCGATTGCGTTCTCAACTTCACTGTTCAGATCGTGTTCCCGCATCCCCCGCAGGAGCACGGTGCGGCAGTTGGCGATCTTAGCCTGCACTACCGCCCGCGCGATCGTAGCGGAGCTGGCCGGGTCGTCCGCACGCCGGTACTGCTCCCGCCGCAGCAGGACGTTGCCATTCACCGGTCCCTGCACCCGCGCCAGGAACTTGCCATGCTCTGTCAGGAAGCTGAGTGCTACGTCCTTCTCCGCGCAGAAGCCCATCAGTGGCGGACTGCACGAAACTTGCCCAAAACAGACTATGCCGGAAAGAGTATGTAGAGGAACGCGCAAACGGTTTTCATGTTCAACCCGGACCAGGACGGTCTCTCCCTCCTTGGCAAGATGCGATCCTTGCGTGGTGACGTAGAGGGTGTTCAGCAACTTTTTCATGGCTCGTTCCCAGTATCGGCAATCGCCGCTGCCACGGCCCGTTTCAGGTACTTCTGGGCGCTTGATGCCCCAGTGCTCTTGGGCAAGCAGATGGAATAGAGCGAGCAGGAGTCGCACTTCTTTTCGTATTTTGCTTTGGGCGTGATTCGTGCAGCATTTAGCTCGTGCAACCGTGCGGCTAGCCTTTCGGTCTCGGCCCTGAGTTCGGCATCGAAGTCCACATTTGTGCGACGGCGGGGCTGGCCGTAAAAGAGCGCGCCAGTCGTAATTTCAACGTTCAGCATCTCTTCCAGGCAAAGCGCTTGGGCACAAAGCTGAACCTCGTCGCGGTGGTCCGGCTTGGGGCGTCCGCGCTTATACTCAACGGGGAATGGACGCATGTTTCCAGCATCATCCGGGTGGAACTCCACCACGTCCGCCTTGCCCGTGAGTCCCAGGCGGAGCGAACGCAGATGCAGCCCCCGGCAGATACGGACTCCTTCCCGCGTCTGGTTGTGGCCCTCGTCAGCCCGTTCGTGCAACCGGCGTCCTTCAGCCGTGAGCCGGTTCTCCACCCACTGCTGCTCCAGATGGATCAAAGCCCACTGCCGTTCACAAAAGGCCAGATGCTGGAGCGCCGAAATGGGCAAAAGCTCGTCTTCCGAGTACATATCCAATTAAAGTTAACCTTCGACTATATGTGCACCGGTCTGTTGGGCGTGTACCAGAGGTAACACGTCTTTCATGTATCCCAAGAAATTGTCATAGAGGCCTGTCCATTTAAAAAGTTCAGGACGCCTCGAAAATGGCTGGAGTCTAAGAAACCGAACTTTATTCGTCCAAAGCTGTACGCTGTTACGCAAAATCTCCCTGCTGCTCACACGCTGGCTCCGCTCGAGTTTCGCCTGCAACTCGCGATCTATCACTACGGTATAAGTTTCCGCATCAATCACCCGGTACAGTTCAGCCACGTCCGCATACTCTCGCCGCGCTTCTTTATCTTTCAGCTGTAATGATTTTTTCTGAACGTCCTTCAGTTTCAATTCTCTGCAAAGAGCTTCTGTCACTGCCTCGGCGGCAGCTTTGCCGTCAAGCCAGCCTTGTTCCGCCATTTTTTCCAAGACCTGCCGTGACGTCCGAAACGCGGGATGCTCATTGAACAGAGGATCCATCAGCCTGACAATCCATATCGCACCTCCGGAAAATTTACCTTCACGATTCACCCGGCCACCGGTCTGAACGACACTGGCCACACTGCACGCTTCCCGGATTCCGGTGCGAAAGGAGAAGTCCACTCCGGCTTCCACACAACTGGTTGCAACCAGGGTCCAATCGTTGTCTTCTGCATTTTTCAATCGTTCCTCGATGCTCTTGATAATCACATCCCGATCAGCAGGCGTAAGAGCAGTCGAAATATGCAAAACATCGTAGTTGTCCTTGTTCATGCGTTCAGCCAGTACGGCTGCCGACTGTACGGTATTGAGAATCACCAATCGAGGCCCAGGCTTGCTCAGAACAAATTGTTTGAGTTCTTCAAGGTTCATACTTTTAGGCTCTGTTCTTGGGGAAATGCGAAGGGCCTCTGTGGCGCTAAGGTTTCGCTGCAAATCAGGCGGGAGCAGATCGGGCACGTCTTCTACAGGGGTTACGACCTGCTTGAGTTGCCAAAATTTCGTCAAAGAGCCGGACGCGAGGACCGCATGACAGCGCCAGTCAGTAACAAGTTCTTTGAGCCAAAGCCACGTCTGGGGCCATAGCCATACGGGAATGGCAGAATGTGCTTCGTCTAAAAAGATCCCTGAGCCCGGCAATTCATGCAGCTTGCGCAGATGGCTAGGGCGATTTGCGGCAATCGTCTGAAAAAACTGTACTGCTGTGGTAACGATGATTGGCGCTTTCCATAATGCGGCAAGTCCCCTCAAATCGGGGTCCTGGAAATCCGCCTGATGGTGCAGTTCTGCGACTACTTCCTCAGGATTCTCACCCGGAAGAGCAAGAGAGCGGCGGTAAATTTTGGCAGACTGGCGAATGATGTTTACGTATGGCAGGACGACGAAGATGTGGCGCAGCTTCTTCGCGTCTGCGACTCGTAATAAATGAGCCATAATAGCAGTGGTTTTTCCGCTACCCACGCTGGCCTCACAGCTTCGAAGAGACGGATCGAATTCCGCATGCCAGCAGGAGTGATAGACGCGCTTACGGTTTTCTGTCCGAATTTGTTCCAGCGATTTTTCTTCCAGGCCTCTTACATACTGATCGAGAGCGGCAAGGCGCTCTTGCCAGCGGCATTCCACCACGTCCACTTGTTTATATTTTTGATAATGAATGGCCGTGTCGGTGTGATCGGCATCCACAAGACATGACAATGCCAGTCGTTTTGTGAGGCCAGACCATTGCTCGGTGTTGCCGGAAGGCATGGACTCTGCGGCGAATCCTGCGGTTTCATACTGACTGATGAACTCTGTCAGGTGCTGCCGGGTGTGCTCTATCGCGCTTGTGATGCGAAACATCTCGCCGCGCGGATTTTCGAGCAGTTTTTTTCGCTCAAGACTGAGCGATGGCAAGCCGGCATGGTGACTGGCCACCAGCATCGCGGACAATTTGTTTTGGTTTTGCAACAACCACGCCACACCCGCATCCTCATGACGGAGAGGGAGGGCAGAGATTGATGAGCTGCGCAAAATCTTCTGGTTTTCTTCCGCCAGCTTGCCGCAGTCGTGAGCATGAGCGGCGGCTGCAACCGAAGCGCAAAAAAGTGAACGGTCGCCACCCCAGTAATGGGAGGACTTCTCCGCATTTACTGAGGAACGACTTACCACGTTTCTGACATGTTCCCAGTAGCACTGACCGGGAATACCATCTCTATCCCGTGCGCTGTGGGCTAAAGCTTCTCCACAGTTGTTCTGTCCCAATAGCTCATCTCTCCTGATTTGGGCTGGACCGGCCAGAGAACTTCGCCCTGATTCAGGCGCTCCGCCCAAAATAAGGGACTGCCTGCCCGCCCGCCTACAACAATGTGGAACTGGTCACAATTTTACGGCCGACCAAAAGTCGGGCTCATGTTGCCTCTCTCGCGAATTCTCCATCTTCTGCGGATACTTCCTGGCAGAACGGCATTCACGAAAATGCGTCTCACAACTGCCGATTCATGCGACTGTGGCAGCGGCAAAGGCTGTCGCCATATCCACTAGCGGAGCGACACGCTGCTGAACGTCGGCAGGCAGTTGGCAGGGCACTTCGTAATCCGCCCACGAACGAGAGGGTTGCTCGGCGTCACCTTTTCGCGCCGGCATCAACGCATCCAGAATGGCCGAATCCGGGCAGCTACCGAGAGAGGATTTGTGCTCGACATACCATGCGTGCCGTATGCGGACGTCGGGACGAACGAATGAGGCGGTGTGCGAGTACGCATAGGGAATCAGGTGCAACATAAGCTGTATATCGCGTTTGTCGCATCCGGATTTTGCCGCTGCCGTTGGATTCACAAAAAACGGCATGGCGTATACGGCGTGCTGCACAACGCGATACCCCAACGGCGCCATTCCACGATCCTTGCCTTCCTGAACCCCGGACTTATTTGTAAGCGTGAGCCTTTGTACCTCAATGGGAGCTATGGAGATTCCCATTCCGATTTGAACAACTCCAGTCCTCAGGCTCCCTGAGCCTCCCTGCTCCAGGAACGTATTACCGAACAACCGCCCATCCCAGTAACGGCGCGTGAACGTACCGTCTTGCACCTCTGCTTCGATTTTTTTCCGATCACGGCCACGCTTCTCCAAAATGTCGAACTCCTCGGGAGATAATGGAGGCTTAAACAGTTGGGATATCTCCTTCCACACAGGTCCGTCTTTTTCTTCGACCAAGTCGCGGAGCTTGCGCTTAAAAGAAACCGGCGATATTTCCCCACGTTCGCCGACCCGCATGCGCGGATCACTTTCCTGGTCGGGGTCGCCATTCGGATTGGAGTTGACGACCTCAATGATCAGGAGGCCAGTGGCTCTTACCAGAAGGTCTGTCTTCTTTGCTTCAGTCATTCATTGCTCCTTCAGCCACCTCTTTGTCTGTCTTCTCAGAACGCGCCAGATACCCTAAAAGAAACTGGGCCTGCTCGGCTTCAGTCATGCGGGAATCTGGCAAATCCTGAGCCAGTTCGGTGGATATTTTTCCCATTTCCCCCAGCGACCACCTGGCCAACCCAGAGCCTTTGGTTTTCGCCCATCCCTGGTAAATGCGGATCCGTTCACGCAAACGAGCGAGGCCGCGATTCGGATTGTTTGTCATGGTTGACATCAGCGTATTGCCCAGAAGTTGCGGAGGAACGGCCCCTTTCCGCACTTCCTTGCAATATTCAAGATGCAGTGTGTCAGTGAGTGCGAGAAGTCGCCCTAACCGAAAAGAGGGCTGCTGCATGTAAATTTCCTTTCTGTAGCCGAGCTTGAATAATGTAATGGCAAATATTGCGACAAGCGTTGGGTAAGACGATTTTGCTTCGGGTGAGATTTTTTTCCACGACTGCTTGTCGCTCTCACCCCGGTGGACGGCGTGTCCGATTGCGGACAACAGAACATGACTCCGGTGCAAAGCCAGTGCGAGCAAAGTTCGCGCACGCTCTTTGGCTGCCGGCCTGTCTGGTATGAGAAGGTCATAAACATCCTGAATGTTGACACCCGGAGCATCTACCGACTCCCTGCTGGCGCGAATCCACAGCGATTGAAGACAAGACGCTACTTGTGAGGGGAACGGGACCCGCAGGTTGTCCAGGACCACACATAAAGGGGCGTTTTGAGCAGCAAGCTGCCAAGTTTTTCCGCCCTCGATAACCTGACTGGCAGTAAAGGAAAGGCTTAGTTCCACCTGTACCTGACCTTTGTTGATCTTGTTGAGGATGAACAGTTCAAGAAGATCACCACCCTTTGTGTAGCGTCCCTGCAAAGCCTTGGCCACATCTGCACATGTGTTGGTATACAAATCATCCGCTGCTCCGCTATCTGAAAGGGCCTCGGCCAAATCGGCATCCAGAAGGGGCTCAGATCTCAGATAGACGAGCAGGAGATTTGACTTCCCTTTTAAGCGCGTGGGAACACTTTGCCAGTTCTTGCCTTTGCGTTCCGGCGCGGTCAAGTACTGCAATGTGGAATTCAGTTCAGTAACAGTCTTTTTGCCGACAGGAAAAATATCAGTGGCAGTCCGGCCATACCTTATAAGGCAATGCGTATCGGGGTTCATGGACATCAGGATGGTTGGCCCCAGTACAGGCAGGACCGGGCTCGGCATCTTGTCGCCTTCAAGCGGCATGTGTTTGCCGGTAATAGCACATATCCCATCCGCTTCACCCGCAGCTTCCGTCAAGGTCAACCATTCGCTGAAACAAAACGCCATGCGCGGATCGGCCACGCGGCAGTCGTATTGTATGCAATCTGACAGATCAAGAAAGATTGGCACACTGCTTTTTATCAGTTCACCGGCCTTGTCCCGCTCGCCTATCAGAAGCATCTCTACGATGTCGAAAATTCCTGGGGCCCCTTCTTCACAGAGCTTCAATGCGTCATCGGTCAACCCACGCAGGAACTTATCCACATCAATTTCATGCCGGCTCAGTCTTTCCAGCAGAATAGGAAATGCAACAAATTCTTCGTTCGGTGGCAAACTCGCGAACCTTGAGTGATACTCTCGCGCCAGCTTTTGAATACAACCAAGAACTCCAGCTTGCCTGCCGGAAATTTTGGCCGTAGAAAGTTGACTTTTGAGTAGTGCAAGGCGCCGGGGCACGTCTTTGCGAGGGCATTCCGACATTTCGATGCATTGCTGTTCCGAAAGCTGCAACTTCCATATGGGCGATTCCCAGTTGAAGGAGGGAAAGTTGCTGTGGTTGCTTTTTTGAATCTTTGACAGCTGAACAGCCTGCTGGCTGTCAAAGTATTCGATTGAACCTGCATATCCATTCGCATCAATGCCGATAATCATCCCTGCGGAACGCGCCAGGCGCTTCACGGAAGGGTGCATTTCCTGCACGTGAACATTGAAATGCTTCAGCGAGGCGTGCAGGGTTGACAGTTCATTGAGCATAGCAGAGCACTCCTTTTTCAATCCGTGCCTGCTGCACAAACCTGGGTTTCACATTTCCTGAAACTGCTTTGTCAAATACCGAATGCAGCATGGAAGGGATTTCCAGTTCCAGAGTGCTTTCAACCTGCGTATTTTCACGGAAAGGGCCCCAATAAGAAGGCGTGAATTCTTTCCATCCGAGCGCCGGGACTGAGAAACACTGCCCTTTGGAAAGTCTTCGAAGAAACATTTCCTGAAGGGCGTGCAAATGATTTGTCGAGACCGGAGAAGGTGTAGCTTCTTCCACCACCCCATATAAGCGGTAACAAACATCAACCAGAATGACGGCTATAAGTTGATAGCTCGCATCTATTTTCAACTGGTTGGCTTTTCGCAGCGGTCCCCTATAGTTGGTGGCATAACGATGGAACTGCACTGGCCGGCAAATTTCGACGCTTGTGGGACGAATGTACGCACTCTTCAGCCTGGCTATTGATTCGAAGATCCCCTTGGCTGCGGAGTATGTCGGAGCTGGATAACTTGTAAAAGCTCCGCCGGTGTCAGGCCTGGTCCACATCGCGGCGGGGCCAGCCACCTCAAGCTGTACAGTGTAGGATTTCATTTAGGCTCCCATTCGGCGACACCTATATGGTGCGCTTAGGCGCATTAGCGTATCAATAAGAATGGTTGTGGATAATCGACGGATATGTGGAAAATCGGTACAAAAACCTCTAGATTGAGCGTTCGCGCCTGCGGGTCGTGTGGATTGAAATGCGGTCAGCGAATAGCCGTTTGTGGCGGCAAACGTGGCGTGCTTCGTGTGAGAGCCTGGTTCGCGCCCCTGCAGGCGGGTGGATTGAAATTGCGTGGATTGCTCAACGGCATCAACTCCTCACCGGTGCCTGCCTCTGGTGGGTGCGTGGATTGAAACCCCAACGGTGATCCCCAGAACATCAGCCGCGTGGGCTTGCGCCGTACAAGGCGCGTGGATTGAAACTCGTTGCAACACTGTGAGTTCGGCGGCAGGCCGGTCAATGAGTTAACGGGAAAAACCTCTGGACGATGTACATCTCAGACTCGTGAGCTATGCAGAGAATTTTCCTTCCGCTGGCTACGGAGCCATGAGCGACGCTGCGGGACACTTTTCTATCTCCGGAGTCGCGGCCTTCCGCCATCTCATCATGTTGGAACACTCTGGATTCATCGATGTCATTGATCTCAAGAATTCTCCGGCAGCGAACGGTGTGCTGGCGCTCAAGCCAGGAGACCAGCTCCTCAATCTTGCGCTTACGTTCCAAGACGCTACTGTTGGGAGATTCTTGGCCGAGAGCCAATTGTAAGCGGAAGATTGAAACGACGCGGACCTCATAGCAAACAGTCAATTATTGCCTTTTGACCGGCTCTATTCCAGGAAGAATATCACTATGCAGATCAAGAGCATGTTGCACCCATGCGATGACCGTTTCAAAAATTTCTGGGCAGTCGGCGCATTGGAAGGCATAATCGTCCTCCATTTTCACCAGCTCGTTCAGGCTGGGACCATAACCAATCGGGAAAACATCTTCAGGCATCAACCCGCCTCTCTGGTTTAGATTCAAGGTCCAGGCAATTGTTCCTTATTTACGTCGATTCACGCTCGATTGCAGCGGCAGCTTCCAGGTGCTGGACTTTGCTGCGCAAAACCCGGTAGACAGGTCTGGAATTCAAATCCTGAGTCCGAGCCTGATGCTTTGAGGAAGACTTTTCCGCAGGGCGCTCCGCAGAAACGGACTTTTTCTTCCGCAACCAATCGGCCACATCTTGCGGGTCGAGTCGAACCGAACGGCCTACATAAAAAGCCGGCATTGTGCCGTCAGCCGTCATCTCGTATATATGTTTTTCAGAGACTCCTAACAATTCGGCAACCTCTTGGACAGTCAGAGCCTTCTCCCGGCTTTCGAGCATTTGTATCAACGTCATAAATCCTGCTGTGTTCCAGATCGCCTCAGGTTCGAGCCCAAGGAATGACAAGAGATAAGACGTTCACGAGATGCTATTGGTCGTGCGCACAAAACTAAATGCGCATTCCTGCGCACAAAAGCGGAAAGATGTGTAAAGAAAGATTGCGTAATGGAGTACCGAGGAGGCCACAATTGAACTTTGGCAACGATTGCGGCCAGGGCTGATTCCTGCCGATCCGGAAGAACTGAAGCAAAACCTTTGCTTGTTGCCGTGCAGCAAAAGGCTTGTCTCAAATATCCAACGGGAACAGGCGCTCGGTGCTCTCAGACAAACGAGATTGAGCTAGTATCTGCTTCTATTCAAATTGATTAAGTTGCTTCGCCATTACCTCCTTGCTGGCCTTATCTGGTATTGGCGGTTTATTAATGCCATTTCCATTGAAGGTCTTTTCCAACCATGCTTTCAATTTGCAGGGGCAAAACATGATACGGCCACCTTCCACCCTTCGCCAGCCTTCGATCCTGCCTTGATGAATGAGTCTGTACAAATGTTTGACGGAATATCCGAGAAAAGCTGCCGTCTCAGCAACGGTCCAGGCCCGATCTGCGTGTTCGAGTTTTTCATACGGGTTCATTGTGTCTGTTTCTTTCCCCGCGAGTGCGCAGGAGTGCGCATTTTGCTCCGAGTCAAGAAACCTCCTTTTACCTGTGGCGTCTTATCGTTTAGACACCGCAGCAGAACGCACAACTCGGCGACTCTGACCAAGAAAGAGGAAAACAATCTAGCGAGCTTTGGCGATCTAGCTGCGGTGCTGCTTACAGTGATCGCTAACCGAAGCGGAAGGAAGCTGGAGAATGATGCCAGGGAACCCAACTGCATAGTTAGCACACCTTCTTTAAAGTACGTAACAGAGTACGTTTGGTTGCGGAAAAATTTTACGTCATGGCAACAGAGCAGGGAAGGAAGTTATGGAGCTACAAAACATATAGCTTAAAAAGCACAGATCAATAGATTTGTTAAGTCTCGAAGCAATTGTTAAGCGCAAGTAAAGATATGTCAACCAATAGATGGTACGAAAGGCATGCAGTAGGAAGGACTTTTAGGATATGAATCTCATCCAATCGATCTCACAGCAGACGCTTTATTTGATCTTATTCCAGGCCACCATTCCAGGCGAGGGGCTGATCAACTCCATTGCGCAGTTCATCACAGGCCCTTTCGGCAAAGCCATAACCCTCATTGCTATTGTTCTTTGTGGCGTCAGTTACATGTATGGCAAGCAGAGCGACAACTCAAGCATTGGAAGATTGGCTATTGGCGCGGCGTTAATCGTCGGCGCAGCCAATATCTTTGCCTACATTCAGCAAGCAGGATGAAGGAAGTCATGGCTGAGATCACGGCGCGGGACAATCCGGTTTACAAGACGCTGAACAAGCCACTGACGATCATGGGAGTCGAGCGGACATTGTTCGCCACGGCCCTGTTTACCGGCGGAGGGTTCCAGGTCCTGTTCAGCAGTTTTCTTGGGGCCATCGTGATCTTTGCCATCCTGCTTTTCCTGGCGCGAGCGACGACGCGCCGCGATTCCAAGATGCTTGTCTTCATCATTCAAGCATTGTCACGCACCTTCCGGGCTGAATACGACCCTTTCAAGTACACGCCAGCGACCGTGAGGAGAATTCCGAGCCGTGCTTAACATCCGCAAACTCGTAAAGAATTACCGGGAAACCGGCGCGCTGGCCGAGCAGTGTAGCGTATTCAGCTTCATCAATGACTGGTGCTTTATTACCAAGCCTGGCGCCGTAGGCGCGGTTATTGAGGTCGAAGGCATTGATTACGAGTGCCTGGACCAGCGGACGCTCGACAGCACGACAAGACGGCTCGAAGCGGCTTTCAAACTGTTCGGCCCAGAATTCCGCGTTTACCAATATCTATTTAAGTCTCATTTCCAACCCAATCCACCCGCGCCCTACAACAATCCCGTGGTGCGCAGGGCAGAGGTCGAACGCGCTCGTTACTTCGCGGAAAAATCGGATGAGATGTTTTCCATCCACCTCTATTATGTGGTGCTTTACCAGAGCACGCCCCATGCCGCCAAGGTGACGTTCGCGAAGGCCATAGGTAGCTTTTTTAGCCAGGGTCTCCGGGCAGGCGCAACCAATCTCAAGTCTCTTTTCAGCGCGAAGAAGGAAATTCTGCTCATCGAAGATGAGATTGAGCAGGCCGCAACAATATTGCTGCGCCAGGCCAACAGCCTTGTCTCGTATCTCTCCGATCTAGTCGAGATCAGGCTGTTGAAAAAGGATGCGGCATTTCAAATGCTGCTCAGGATATTTAATGTCGATCCTCGGAAGCAAAGCCAGCGGCTCAAGTTCGATGTTATGACAGACAAATATCTCGTCAACTCGCCGCTTGAATCACATGCCGACCACCTCACGCTTGATGGGTTTTACACGCGCGTTCTGATGCTGCGCGAAGAACCGAGCGAAAGCCGACCACTAGTTTTGCAGCAATTGCTCAGGATCCCCGCAACCTATCACATCGTGACGGAATGGCGGGCCGTTGAAGCCAGCGAAGCCGTCCACTACATCGAGTCCATGCGGACCCATTTTCACAAAACCAAATCATCACTGAGCGTGTCCAGTGGCGGAGACAGGCTGAAAGATGAAACCAAAGTCGAATTTGTTGACGATTTGAATGAATGCCTGAAAGAGGTGCAGAAGCGCGGCAAGTCCTTTGGGAAGTTCTCGCTCACGATTGTCATTTATGATCGTGACCGCGCCAAAGTCGAAAAGGCTGTATCGGATTTCGGCAAAGCATTCAGTAACGTGGGCGCATCGCTGTACTCAGAGACCTACAATCAGCTATCGGCGTTCTTTGCCACCTGCCCCGGCAATTCGCACTTTAATTTCCGCCAGCTTTACATCACCAACAACAACTACGCGGATTGGTCGTTTCTTTTTACGCTCCACGAGGGCCAACGCTGGAACACGTTTCTCAATCGTGAGGCGTTGGCGATCGTCGAGACCACGGACGGAACGCCGTTTTATCTCAACCTGCATCAGAGAATTCAGGACGGCAGCGGCAATTCAAGCGATGATGTGGCGCACACCTTCCTTACCGGGCGCACTGGCAGTGGAAAGTCATTCTTTGCCAACTTTCTGACCTTGGCCCTGCAAAAATATGATCCCCGCACCTTCATCTTTGATCTGGGCGGCAGCTACGAAAAGCTCACGCGATTGCTGGGCGGATCGTATCTGAAAATTGGCGGCGAAACACTCGATTACAAAATCAATCCCTTCAGCCTCGAACCCACCGCAGCCAATCTCGAATTTCTGTTCTCGTTTGTCCAGGTGCTCATCACTGGCAGCGATGCTTATCAAACCACAGCAGAGGATGACCGCAACATTTTCCAAGCCATTGAAACCCTCTATGTTTTGGACCGGGACATCCGCCGTCTTAAAACTCTGGCCGGCACGCTGCCCCGGCACCTTGTCGACCGCCTGCATAAATGGATCGAAGGCGGGCAGTACGGCCACGTCTTTGACAACGTGGAAGACACGATCACCTTATCCAATTTTCAATGCTTCGATTTTCAGAGGATGGACGACTATCCACAGCTTATTCAGGCATTGCTGTTTTATGTTCTTCACCGCGCCAGCGCCATTATCTATGACCCGGCCATTCGCCCAATTCTGAAGGTCTTCATTCTCGATGAGGCATGGAAGTTTTTTACTGTTCCGGCCGTTCGCAATTATCTCATCAAAGCCGCAAAGACCTGGCGCAAGCACAATGGCGTTCTCATCATGGCCACGCAGTCGCCGGAGGACCTGAAGGAATCGAACCTGCTTCCATTGCTTGATTCTTTCCCCACCAAGATCTTCCTGGCCAATGCTGATGCTGATTACGGCTTCTATACCGAGAAATTCCATCTCAACCCGCGCGAGGTGGAACTGATTCAAACGCTCATTCCCAAGCGCGAGGGGCTTATCAAAACATCCACCATGGGAAAGAAATTTGTCCTGAACGTGGACCGGAAAAGTTACTGGCTTTACACCAATTCGCCCAAAGACAACGAACGTTTTGCCGCCGTTGTCTCGGAGCACGGATTTCAAAATGGCCTAGATCTTTTAGGCAGCACTCATAGGAGCTAATCCATATGCAACGTCTACTTCGCATAACTCTCTTCATCTCACTTTCTCTAAGCGCCGTGCTTGCAACGGCCCAAACACAGGATTTGAGCCACAACGCTGGCGAGGCGCGCACCGTCAAATACGCTGCGAAAGACATTGTTTCGATTACGACACGACCGCGCTTTACCACCCTCATTCTGCTCCCGGCGCAGGAACGCATTCTTGATTTTGTCATTGGAGACAAAGATGCCTGGGTCCTTGAAGGAACGCAGAACTTCGCATACGTAAAGCCGACCAAAGCGGGCCTTGAAACCAGCATGAACCTGATCACGGCATCAGGGAACATCTATACCTTTTATTGCACCAGTACGGAAACCGCCCAGGCTGACCTCAAGGTTTTTATCGAACCCACGGATGAGAAGTTATTAAACGCAGCCGCTAGCGCACCCCGTTTGCTCCCTGCATCTGACGTTGACCAGTTCCGGCAGGCTGCGGCACTTGAAATCAAGGCCGCTCAGGAGCAGAGCGACCATTTCCGCACTGATTATCCCGTTCGTGCTTTGAAATTCGATTACAAGTTCCAGAAAGATAAAAAGCCCTTTCGCATATCGGCCATCTATCACGATGACCGCCATACCTACGTTCGCTCGGATGCCAGTGAGAAACCGGCCTTTTACGAAGTCAAAGACGGGCAGCCGGCGCTTGCCAATTACACGCTCGAAGAGGGCGTGTACGTAATCGACCACGTTGTGGATAAAGGCTATCTCTCAATTGGCAAACACAAGACGACCTTTGAAAGGCAAGGAGAGTAACCATGTCCACCATGCCACAACCGAACCCGGAAATTTCGGAGCTTTCAACCGCCGCTGCCCCGGTTCGGAACAAGCGAACCATTGCAACCGGCGTGATCCCGAAACAAATGCAATCGTGGATCTTTCTCACGGTTGTCTCTGTCGCGGCTGTAGGACTTTGGTTTTCCTCTGGTTCTACAAAAGCAGCCAAACCAAAGCCCGGCGCTGCCTCTGTTCCGGGAGAGCAAGTCAAGCCCCTAGTTGGCGGACTCTCACCGGAAGAAGTACAGACGCGATTGAAGGAAAGCGAACAAGCCGGACGAAATGCCGCAGCCAATCTGCATCCCGATCCGCCGCCAACCACCGATGCGCAATTCAGAGCCACATTTAGGCCTGACGCTAACCCGTCAGTTATGGATTCACAGAATCCTCACCAGAACCCGGCACCCGATCCGATTCGAGAGGACGAACGCAAACGTGAATACGCCGGACGCTTTGCGTCGAATATTGCGTTGTCTTATCGCTCCGATGCACGCGCCGGAGCTTCCAGTGGCCAAGCACCGAGCATCTCAGTGCCGGGCAGCACCAACCCAGGTGAATTGTCGGGGCTTGGAGTGCCGCAATCAGGACTTCCCGGTGTGCCGGATGATTTCCAGCAACGACTTAGCGCACTTCAGGCGCAGCAGGAAAAAATGCTGACCGAAGAGCAGCAACAGCTCGCCGCGGTCACGGGTAATCCTGCGGCTTCTTCAACTCAGCCACAGACACAGCCTCAGCCCGCGCCAACTCCGGCCCGCCGGAATGCCGATCTAAATCGTGCCACCGGCAAAGATCACGTCGTCTTTGAGGGCACTGTGCTTGAATCTGTTCTGGTAAATCGCCTGAATGGAGATTTTGCCGGCCCGGTCATTTGCCAGATATCTACCGATGTTTACTCCCGCGATCATGCCGAGTTGCTGATTCCTGCAGGAAGCCGGGTTTTGGGAGAAACCAAGAAGGTGAATGATGTTGGGCAGGAACGGCTGGCGGTGGTCTTTCATCGCCTCATCATGCCTGACGGTTATGCCGTGGACTTAGACCAGGCCTCCGGCCTCAATCAGATTGGCGAGACTGCGCTGAAAGATAAAGTCAACAACCATTACTTCAGAATCTTTGGCGCTTCGATCGCAATTGGTGCTATCGCCGGACTCTCGACCATAGGCACAAACAATAGCGCTGTTACCGGGCTGCCCGCATCGAACGCCGATGCTTACCGCGAAGGCGTAGCCGGAAGCCTGTCGCAGTCGTCTCTCCGAATCCTCGATAGGTTTTTGAACATTCCGCCAACCATCACCATTCGCGAGGGCCATCGCGTAAGCATTTTTCTCACCGAAGATTTGCTGCTGCCTGCGTACAGCAATCACCGAATGCCGTCAGATCTCTAAGGAGAATTAACTCCGGAGTCTCACAGTTTCACAGGAAGGACAGGTTATGAAAAGGATTATCACAATCGCAATGTTACTACTCGCCAGCGCGGTCCCGAGTCTGGGCCAGATCGCTGTTGTTGATGTCGCCAGCGTAAGACAGCAGATACAGCAGCTTCTACAGATGCAAAAGGAGTTGGTTCAACTTCAACAAATGTATGCGCTGTACCAGCAACAATTCAACTTACTGAATGCTGAAGCCCAGCAGATCAAGGGCCTGCCCAGCCGCTATCGCTACTTGTTTGCCAACTGGCAGCAGTTCGTAGCCGGAAATCAATATGGGAACACCAGCACTTGGGCCAACGGCATGACCACGGGCGATGCCAATACTGTCCAAACCGGATTCCGCAGCCTCTTGCCCACCATTCAGCCGGTTGATGTCACGGCCAGTCCGCAGGCCCAGCAGGACTGGCGGCAACAGTACGGACTCATTCAATTGCAGGATGCCAGCCTCATGACAGGCATGAAAACCGTGGGCGATCTGCGCAGCAACATGGAGCAAAACGCGCGAGTGATGGCGCAGCTTGAGGCTGATGCGACAACGAGCGACCCAACTCTGCAATCGGCCAAGGCGCTCCAGCAGAAAACCTTGGTTGCCATGCTGCTCATGATTCACACGCTTCAAGATACAAACCGGGCGCTCACGTCTTCGATTGATTTAGAAATACAGACGCTCGCACAGCAACGCTGGGAGAGAGGCCGTGAATTGAATGCGGCCGCCATGGATCGGCAACGTCGCTAACCACCATCAACCGTCCCGAGGAGACGGAAATATGGACCCGACCTTACTCAATAATCTTCTGGCCTCGTTACGCGACACCATCTTTAACGTGCTTACCCAGAATGGAACTCCGTTTGCGCAACTTGGCCTTAACATCTTCCGCACCATCACCCTTGTCATGATCGTGATCGCCGGCGCGCGTATCGCATTTTCAGACGATCACTCATTGCACAAGTTGCGCGCCCTGGCAGGATTGATCCTGATCGTGTGGATCATGCTGACGCTTTACACCCGCTCCAGCCCGCTCCTTGGCGGCTATTCCTTTTCCGAGGCCATCCCGAAGACCGCCTTCGGGATGGCCGATCTGGTCGGCACCACGACCCAACAGCAGATGCTAGTCAAACTTAACCAGATCATCAGCGGGCTTTCAGACATGAGTTCGTTTTCATTGCTACATGTCCGCGATTTTGTGACGTATCTCATTATCACCCTGCTCATTGCTCTCTTGGAGCTAGCGATGTTTATCGTCGTTGGCTTTGGCTATCTCGCTCTTGCGGCGGTACTGGTGATCGGGCCTGTCCTTATTCCTTTCATGCTTGTTCCCAAACTCGATTTCCTGTTCTGGAGTTGGTTGAAGGCTGTAATCAAGTACAGCTTCTATCCCGTCATCGGAAATATCGTACTGATGGGAATTTGTCAGATCATGCTCTCTGTCCTCAACACCACCCTGGCGCCAACCGGGGAAATCGTTATCACGGTTACGCAAATACCAATCCTGATCATCGTTTTCGCTGCGGGTCTTTATGCCACCTTCAAAATTCCGAGCCTGGTTCAGGACATTTTCAGTGGAACCGCCAGCGCCGGCAGCGGAATTCAGGCTGCCATTACTGGCGCAGTGATGAAAGGACTTGCTCTATGAATACCTCATCAACTTCGACTCAGAACCCAGAGTTACCGACGATTCCCGCAAAGTCCGATGCCGAATTCCAGGCAGGCAAGCGGCTTTACGCCGAACAGTGGGGCGATGCTGTGGTGACCAATACATATCTGAAGATCATTATTCTGGCCCTCTGCTTGCTGTGCACGGGATCGCTCTATATCGCCTATGCTACGGTCAAAAAAATCGACAGCTTTCATACCCGGTACGTCCGCATTGATGCCATCGGGCGGGCCGAAGCAATCAAATATGACGACCTCAATTACAAGCCACAGGAACGAGAAATCAAATATTTTCTCACTGAATTTTGCGGTTTCTACTATGGCAGGAACAAGCTGACCATCCGCGACGATTTTCGACGTGCCCTGTTGTTCATGGACACCCAGCTTGCCGGCAACACCCTGGCCGCATGGAACAAGGAAAAGACGATTGACAATTTTCTAACCGGATCAGCACCTGAGCAGGAAGTCAAAGTCAACCGCATCGACATCGAGGACCTTCGCGCCGCCCCGTACAAAGCTACTGTCGAGTTTGAGCTGATCTACAAATCGCCGCTCGACGGCAGCGCCGTCAAACGCTCCCAGTACACCGCCCATTTTGTATTTGCTTTCCGCGACACCGTAGGCAACGACCTTATTCAGATTAACCCGCTTGGCCTCGCCATCTCCTACTTCCGCGAAGACGAGGCGCTGGATTGAGCAAACGGGAAGAAGCGCCCCAAACATGCCGAACCACGAGCTTTCATTGCCGCAACAGTTTGGACGCTTTCTCCTTGCCGGAGCTTTCGTATTTATTGTGGTGTTTTGGGTACTGTCCGAAATTCTTATCTCTGGCCACGATGCTCATCTCAATTTCACTGCCGCCCGTTTGATTCTCGAAGCCGCTACCCACGAGCCATTTGCTGTATGGTTTAAGGACTTTCAGACTGCATATCTGCCATTCTTTTTGCGCCAACGTCCACTGCTGGGCTGCTACATGATTGCCGCATCCTGCGCCTGGCTGGCGGCATTCTTTCACGACACAAAGGTCTTGCGTAAGGAGAACACGCTATGACCTTCCTAAATTTCAAAGATCGCGCATTATCCAACAAGATCATCACTCTAATCGTCCTTTTGCATTTCATTACCCTTATGATGGCTGCCCGTACCGGCGAGTTTTGGCTTACCCAACTCGCGTTCTATGGCATGCTGACTCTCTATCTGGCGCTTATGCCAGTGCTGTGGCTCTGGCATCGGGTGACCAAGCGCAAGCCAGCAGTTGACAGCCTTTCGGACATCCGCAAGAGCTTCAATGAAACCGAGCGCCCGGCCTACGAACCACAGAGTTATTTCGGTGTTCAAAAAGGGATCTTTGCCGGTCTCGATGACCGCCGTAAACCCGTTTACATCCCCTGGGAGGAGTACAACACAACGCACATGCAGGTAGTTGGCACAACCGGCGCAGGCAAAGGCGTGATGTGCACCATGTTGCTCATCCAATGTGCCCTGAACGGCCAGCGCGTCGTCATCTTTGATCCAAAGAATGATAAGCACGCGCCCAGCGTGATTGCCCTTGCTGCCAAAGAAGCGGGATTGCCTTTCCATCTGGTTGACCTGAGACCGGAGACGCCGCCTCAAGTCAACCCTTTCCGCTTTGCCAGTTATTCCGAGATGAAAGAGCTTTTGATTACGACCTTCGATCTCACCGACAAAGGTGGCGCGGCTGATTTTTACCGGCTGCTCGATCGCAGGGCTGCCCGCGATGTAATACGCCGCGCCGGATCGAATCCCACAATCAAACGGATGCTTGAAGTTGCAGACGAGAGTCCATACATCACCGATGAAGACGCAGTTGCGTTCCTCGAAAAGCTGACTGAGATGACGGAACTGGACGCCATCGACACTGACGAAGGCCCCAATCTTTCCGACCTGATCTCGACTCCCGGATTTCTCTACATCATCGGCAACATCCGCAGCGTGGAATCCCTCCAATGCCAAAAACTGCTGCTCTTGCGCCTTCTGCAAATCATCGAGAAACGCCCCGAAGCATTGGCCGACCGTCTGCCTATTGCCTTAATGCTCGATGAATTCAAATACATTCTGTCCCCGCCCGCATTGCAGGCGCTCGGGACCGTGCGGGACAAAAACTGCCATGTGACCTTGGCCCACCAGAGCATTGGGGATCTCGAGGAATGCCTAGGACTTGACCCGGCTGCCGTCCGCGGGGCAGTCCTTGAGAATACCGGAATCAAATTCATCTACCGGGCAAAGACCTCTGAGACGGCCGAGTGGGCCTCAGAGCTTTCCGGCACCATCATTGCAAAAACCCGTCGCACCGACATTCAGCAATCAGCCTTCGACGCCGCTACTGCCCAATACAGCGAAGTAGAAAGAGCGCTGCTTACTATCAACGACATTTACGCCATGCCTAAGCTGGTTGGAATGTTGTTTGGAGTCGGCCTCGCACGGCGCTGCCAGGCAGCCCGGATGCCAAAAGGTGAAAGGCCGCAGCTTCAAACGGCGCCAAGGGCGCCAGAGATCAAACACAAAAGTAAAGCCAAAGAAAAAGCTGCATCCGAAAATGAGTCTTCTCGAACCGAGGCCGCGCAGTCGCGGCAGGATCTTCCGGATCAGGACAATCTGACATAATGCCATGTCCCTGCTTCCACGCACTCTCGCTTATGAGCAAAGCCGGCGCAAAGCCAGGGAGGTGCTTTCCTTTCTCCGCACTTCCATCTATTCCACCGAGCCACTGCTGGGCCAGCTCATGCGCATCCGGGACCGCGCAACCATTCATCACTCGCTAGTCCGTCTGGAGCAATCAGGCGTCATACGCCGCGCTTCCATCCGTACTGCCATGGCAACTGTCACTTTGTGGGGAATTACTGCTGAAGGGCAACAACTCGCAACGCCACCGGGCGAAGAAACTAACTCCGTGACCTTCAACATCTCCAAAGTCAGTGTTGCCCGGCTCGAACACTATTTATCGCTGCAGCAAATCCGCATCACCGGAGAGACCTTTGGCTGGACGAGCTTTGTCTACTGTGATCGTGAACAGAAGGCAAACATTATCAAAGCCGAATCCAAATACAGTGTCCGTCCTGATCTAACCGCTTGCGATCCTCAGGGCAGAAGAGTCGCAATCGAATGTGAACTCTCCCTCAAAAATCCGCTTCGCTATAAAGACAACATCGTTCCCGGACATATCCGGCGTCTCAACGCCGATGAGTATGACTATGTGCTCTGGATCGCCCGGACTGCCGAAGAGCAGCAAACCATCCATCAATCGCTAACCGCGAGAATTCAGGAACTCAAGCAGGAGCAGCGTTTGCACCTGTCTCGTACCTTTACGGATTACAAGATGTTTCAGTTTGCCAACCTCGAAACCTGGCTCAAACCACAGTTGGCGTTAGTGACGAATGGAGATCAGCATTGATCGATCATTGTGCCCAGCTACCGATGTTCGGGACTACTTTCCCCGTTCTTTTTTTTCATGCTAATTGCAGCTTGAAAGCGAGCCATGCGCCGTCGGCCCTTCACATGGCTCATGGCCCACAGCATGGCCTTCGGGCTGTAGGCCATCTTGTAGGCGATGGCATGGGCGATGCTGTAGGCCGTAATTCTTTGCCGGAATGCTCATTGTGGGCTGCGGGCGCTCGCCTCGTTCGCATTCCGGTTATGGCTCAAGCCTTCGTGCTTTATAAAGATGCGAACGGTCTCCGCGCTCTCGACCTAAAAGCCGCATCTTTACTGCGCACCGTCCAGGCCAGCCTCCCTGTTCCGCGCTCTCACAGGGCACCCGCTGGCCGGGGTAAAAAACAACACCCAGGAGGCGGGGATCTTCGGACTGGCCTCCGCGCTCTCGGCCAAGAGTCGTATCCGAAGACGCCCGCCTGCGCTCCCGCGCCCGACTGGCAGCCTATTCCCTCGCTTCGCTCGGTCATCCCGCAGGCTGCCAGTCGTGCGCGCTTCGCGCTTGACCCAGCACCGCATCAGTCGCGTCTGGGGACGCTCCTTCCGCTGTCGCTCGTTGGGACTCGCTCCTGCTTCTGCCGTGACCGGATCAGTCAGCGCTGGGGCGCTTCCTTCTCCTTGCTACGCCTGGGGGCTTCGCATCACGGCTCTCGGGCCCTTGGAGGTCTGCGCAAACTTTCGCTTATGGGAAGCGAAGAGTTTTTGCCAGTGTCTTCAGCCGATAGGCAATCTTCCAATCTCGTTCCGTTCGGCAACGTGCAAACGAGCTTTCAGGCAAATGAAGGATGGGCTGCGGACGCTCGCCCAATCAAAACCGGAGATCAGAAAAGTTGGATCGATCGCAAATTCAAAGATCATTCAATCGACGACCAAAACAAAAATAAGGAGCGAATCGAAACTTATGCCGCTTATTGAAATTCCGCCGCAAGGCAAAGACACTTCGATCACCATACATCTGCCCGAGGAAACTGCAAACGATGTCAAACTCTATGCCCGCTTCCTCAAGGCCACGCACCAACTGGCGCAATCCGCCATCATCAATGAATGTATCCGCAGGACCTTGAAGCAAGATACTGAGTTTCAAACCTGGAAAGCTGACCCGGCCAATACCAAAACCAATCGCGGCGGAGCTCGTCCACGGAAAACCGTTCCACCCGCACCGCCGCAACCGAATAAGACATAAATAAGGAGCAGGATGCACATGAACGCAACCAACATACATCCCGGATTCCGACTGATCCTGCCTTACTTGAAGCCAATCGCGAATCTCATCCTCGATCCCGAGATCAGCGAAATCATGCTCAATTCCCCCACTGACATTTTCATTGAAAAGCAGGGAGTCATAGAACAGGTTCAGGGCATCACCATTCCTAACGACCAGTTGCGAGTTGCCGTGCAAAACATTGCCCGCTCGCTTGGCGATGACATTTCGGAAGAAAAACCGATCCTTGATTCCCGCCTGCCGGATGGCAGCCGCATTGCCGCAGTATTGCCGCCCTTGAGCATTCATGGCATTACCCTCACCATCCGCAAATTCAATACCCGCAGCTTCACCATCGATGACCTCATTCGCATCGGGACGATCACCGAACCAATGGCTGCTTTACTTCAAAACGCCATCATCGAACGCAAGAACATCCTGATCAGCGGAGGCACCGGCACAGGCAAAACTACCTTGCTCAACATACTGGCCGACTTCATCCCTGACGAGGACCGCCTTGTTGTCATTGAGGACACGGCAGAAATCCACATTCGCAAGCCTAACCTCATACGCTTTGAGGCACGCCGGCAGCAGGGACCAAAGGTTCCCGCCGTCACCATCCGCGATCTGCTCAAGGCCAGCCTGCGCCATCGGCCCGAACGCACCATCCTGGGAGAGGTTCGAGGGGAAGAAGCCTTCGATCTGCTTCAAGCGCTCAACACCGGGCACAGCGGAAGCCTTTCCACCATTCATGCCAATTCCGCCGCTCAAGCGCTTTCCAGGCTTGCTAGTTGTGTTTTGCAAAGCGGCATCGAACTGCCTTACAAGGCAATCAAAGCCAGCATTGCCGACTCAATTCATCTGCTCGTTCACATCGAACGCCGCCACGCCCGGCGCTATATCAGCGAGGTACTTGCCATTCAGAGTTACTCCCCGGCTGATGACGCCTATCAACTTGAAACCATATTCCATTGCAATCAACAGAATTCATCCCAGGAGTCACTCAAATGATTGTCGTACTCGCCGAAAAACCAAGTGTTGCCCGCGATATTGCTGCCGTTCTCGGAGCCAATCAGAAAAGGAATGGCTATTTTGAAGGGAATGGTTATCAGGTGACCTATGCTTTCGGCCATCTCGTCACCATTGCCGAACCGGAAGAAATGAATCCTGCCTGGGGGCAGCCGTGGAAAATGGAGCAGCTTCCAATGATTCCCGCAAAATGGGTTTATCGTGTGGCAGAGAAAGCTCAAGACCAATTCAATTCGATCAAGAAGCTATTTCTGCATCCAGCGACGAAAGAAATCATCTGTGCCACCGATGCGGGACGCGAAGGCCAGCACATCTTTGATCTCATCTATCAGTTGACCGGCGCAAACAAACCTGTTCAGCGCCTCTGGATCAGCTCTCTCACCTCAGAGGCAATCCGCGAAGGCTTCCGTCACCTGAAACCCGCTGACGCTTTTCGCAATCTCTCTGCGGCCGCAGCCTGGCGGGCCCGCGCCGATTGGCTGGTAGGATTGAGCGCCACTCGCGCCTATACCGTAATAAATAGCCAGACATGCACCGTGGGCCGAGTGCAAACGCCAACCCTGGCCCTTATCGTGAATCGCCAAATCGCAATCGAGAACTTCAAACCCACGGCCTTCTATGAAATTCACGTAACCTTTGAACCCGGTTTTACCGCCAAATACATTACGGGCGGCGATGATCCTCAAACACGTCTCGAGGACCCTGCCAGTGCTCAAGCGATCCTGAACCAGATCTCGCCGGTATCGAACGGTACTATTATTTCCGTTGCAACCATGGAGAGGATCACCCAAGCTCCGCCTCTCTTCGATCTGCTTACCTTGCAAAAGGAAGCAAACAGGCGATTTGGTTACACCGCGCAGGAAACGCTCGACTTGGCCCAGAGTCTCTATGAGGAGTACAAAGTGCTCTCTTATCCCCGCACCGAGTCCCGGCACCTGTCGCATGACATGCTCCCGGAACTTCCAAACATTATTCGTGCTTTGCCGGAGGAGTGGCCCATCCAGCCTGCATTGACGGCCCTCAACAAAGGCTTAAAGCTATCAAAAACCTATGTGGACGATGCCAAGCTGACCGATCACCACGCCATCATTCCGACACATAAACCGGCCCCAGCCGATCTGCCACCAAAGCAGCGCAACATTTATCAATTAGTTGCAAAATGCTTTTTGAGCATCTTTCTTCCTGCCCAAGTGCGCAATGAGACTACTGCCATCATCCAAATCGGCCAGCATTCCTTTCGCGCCGCCGGCTCAGTTATCAAGGAACCGGGATGGACGGTCTTGAGCACCCGAGCCGCCGAAGATGAAACCGACGACAAACCAGGGGAAGATATGCAAACATTACCAGCATTGTCAGAGGGCCAGGCAATCCCTAAGCGAAGTGCCCAACTCAAAGAAGGGAAAACCGCACCACCCAGACCCTACGATGATGCCAGCCTATTAGCCGCCATGAAAAACGCAGGTCACGAGATCGAAGACGAAGATCTCGCCGCCTATCTGCAACAAAACGGCTTGGGAACGTCGGCCACCCGCGCCGCCATCATCGAAAAGCTCATTGCGGTTGGATATGTCGAACGCAGGAAGAAAGCTCTTCTGCCGACGGCGAAAGGGAAGGCCCTTATTAACCAGGTCCATCCCGTCCTTAAAGATGTTGCTCTCACCGCCTCTTGGGAGCAGCAATTGGCGGATATTCAGGACGGCAGTATGCCGGCTGACTCCTTCGCCACTTCCCTCATTCAATTCATTCAAGGTATCTTCCCCGAAATCGCCGCCACACCGCCCGCGTTGGCTGCGATCTCCAATCCGAATGTTTACGGCCCCTGTCCCCAATGTAAAACCGGAACTGTGCGCAAGACCATCAAAGGCGCCGGGTGCTCCCGATACAAGGAAGGCTGCAAGTTTTCCATGTGGGGCCAGATGAACGGCAAAAAACTCAACGACGGCCACATTCGCCAGCTTGTTACGACCGGCAGAACGGGACTCATTAAAGGATTCAAGAAAAAGGACGGAAGCGGGACCTATGATGCACACCTTGTGCTAACGGATGATTTCAAGATACGTCTGGAATTTAGTAACCAGACAAAGGCAGCAAAAACGGCATAATTTCAAATATCCGTATCGCTCCTTTAGATTGGCTTTTAACGAGGCATTCCTATGCACCATACGCCGTTACAGAATCTCCCCCTCAGTCAGATGATCATCCTGGTCATTGCGCTATTTTGCGTACTGGCCTTTTACTTCCTTCCCACGATCATGGCCATAAAAAGAAAAAGCCCACACACTACCGCCGTCGTCATCCTCAATTTCTTCTTTGGCTTTACGCTGATCGGATGGATTATCGCCCTCGTTCTCGCCAGTAAGCAACCTCAGCCCATGGTGGTCGTCTATAATAGCCCACCACGACGCTAGGTCCTCTAAGGTTCCTCCGTTTGGAGGACTATCTCCATGCTCGATCTTTGCACAAACCGAAGACTTCAAAGGCGGAAACAGCGCACTCTCATTGGCGTAACAGGCGGAGGTTCAGCAAAAAATTAAGGCTTCCAGATCTCATAAACAGAAACGCCAAACGCCCGTGCAATCTTGACTGCGATTTCAAGAGCAGGCGTATGTCCTTTTTCTACATGAAAAAGAGTTGTTTTTGAGACCCCCGACAACTTTGACAGATCCTCTAACACCCAGCCTCGTTGGGAGCGAAGTTCAGCCGGGGATGTAGTTTTCATTTTGCCTGATGCCAGCGAAAGATTGCCGCTTGGCGGGATATCCCATAAGTCGTAAATGGTTGTCTGAAATACGTTGGCAATCTTATAGGCATTCTTTAATGCGGTGCTGTATCCATTTTCTATCCGCCAAACTGTATTGAATCGTATGCCTGACAATTCTGACAACTTTTTCAAAGTCCACTTCTTCTGTTTGCGGTACACATGAATTTTGCTCTTTAGCGGCTGGCGTCTTTGCTGATGAGTCATAACACTTCCAGACTGTCGGCGCATTCATCGCCATTTTTAGTATATATGTCACACTTGGCGATACTATACACCTAGGTATGACATATCCGCTATTATAGACCTATGGAAAAAGAGATGGAGGATGAACTCAGTGGCGGGTGTTTCGAACTGGCGGCTCGGCGAGGTGAACAGACACTCGCTATTGATTGTTTATGACTTTGAGAGCCAATAATGCGAGATAACTGCGGGCGGAGAGGCGATGCTTGGCAAGATATTTCTTGATAATCCGGTGTTCTTCATTGGACAGCCAGCAACGGAGCGTGTGCATCTCCAGTGCCGTTGCCGTCTGGCGTTTCTGAAAGCTTGGTTGCAGAAGTTCACGCACGAGGTCTTCCAAGCTTTTATCTTCTAGCCGGGCAAAACTGCGCATTTGATCGAGGTCGCGCGCCGGCAGCTTAAGAGTGACTGTTATTTCCTCTTGTTGACGCTTACTGTTTGACTTATGTGCGTCGGCAAGCGCCAGATCAGCTAGAAAGGCGCTCACGCTTTTGTTGTGTCTTTCGCAATACTTGAGTATTGCATCCTTTTCCTTCTTCGTAACGGTGGTAACCAGATAATGATGCCTCGGAGCGCCCGCCCTGTCACGGGCTGGGTTGTGTGTACCGGTCTTGGCAATAGCTTTTTTGGGCGTACTCACGCGTGACGCCTCCCCGTTGCGACTGGATCGTTTACCTTTTTACTTAACCAAGTAGGCTTGCTGATTCAGCTAAAGAAGATATCGTGGCAAAATCATATCCCGCCCGGGACTCTGCATCAAGCGTTCTCGAAGAGGAGAGCGTCTACGATGCCCGAACTGTGTCCCCGATTCCAAAGGAGATGCGGTACTTACCCCCTTTCTTCCGCGAGTTCCCACACGTCCAGCGCAGCCAAAAGGTTGTCGCGATATCGTTCACCATAGGTTGCGCTCACATTCAGAAACAAAAGCAGGAGTTCACGGATCTCGTTCATTACGATGTCCCGGTGAAACTTTATCAGTCGCCGAGTGTCCCATGGCATGAATATCCGGCTTCCCTTGGCGAAGGTCAACAGCAAACAACAATATTGAGCGTGATGAAATAATTCTTCCATCAGGCGGTCGCGCTCTGAGCGAGGTCCAGGAGGTCTGCTTCGCAACATCCTAACCTGCTGACGGGTAAAGGCAAGTATGAGCCTTGCATTTGCCTCAACTGGCACAAGCCGTTCGGCTATTATCTTTCGCCGTCTGCGGCTTGCTAGTCGCCGCTCTCTCGGCGTGAGCCTCCGGGCCATAATAGTGCTCAGATCCTCACTTACCCAACGCTCTAACTCAGCGAGACTGACACTCGAAGCGGCGGGGATCACATCAATAATCTCCCCGGGATATGGATGGGAATAAAGAGGACGATAAAGAGCGAGATAGAGAAGTGCAGATATTAATGCCGACAGCAAGCAGGCAACGACAGTTACGATCATTGTTCTCTCCCGAGGTACTTATTCAGGATCCCGATATATCCATCAATTGCTTCTCTCATTTGGTCAAGTGTTTGTGTGGGTTCGGCCAGACGGCGCTCTTCTCGAACAAAGTCTCTCATCCATATAAGCTCGGCGAGAATATAGCCCACAGCTGGAACATAATCAGTCACACTTCTTGCTCGCGTCCCAAAGGCCGAACGGGTCAGCACGCTAAGCGTGCTCAGTGTTGCGTACGTCGTGAATCCAAAAATAATAGCGGTTTCCCTCTGGTGTTCCGCGATGTCGAACAGCTTAATAGCCCCGAGATATAGGAGCCCGAATGTGGCGATAATAACGCCGCTCCCAAACTCAAGATCCAATATCACGGTCATGAGACGCCCTGCTTGTCGGGGTGGAACAACCCATGCCTGCAACGCCGCATAGCCAACAGCGATTACCATACAAGTCCAAAAAACCCACATGAACCATCGCAATCGTGTCTCAGGCCAAAAAATCGCAAAAAAGCTCTCCCATAGAGCGAGGAGGGTAAGTATGGCTCCAAGAATTGCAGTGGACCAATACACGACGAAATAGGTTGTAGGACTATGGGAGACCGCCAGCCTAATAGCGGCCTCACCGAGTGCATAACACACGTACATAAAGAGCCATGGAAACCGGTCTTGCAATTCTCGTCGAATCAAAAGCACAATAATGCATATCTGCAAGATAACTGGAATGACCAGCAACAGGACTGTAAATAGACGCATCGGTAGGGAGACCGGAAGTGGACAGCTTAACCCACTTCCGGTGATTGCAGATGCTCTTACTGGATTGTTTCGTTTCTCGAAATACGGGAGCTACAACGCGAAACTTCTTCCTGGCTCAACGGGAGGGGTCGGCATTGGACCTGGTCCCTCACATAAAGCGGACATCACAGAATAATCCGCCGGGAGTGGTGCGAGGCTGCCAGACGCAAGCCGTCTGGCATTGACGCCTCCTAGGAGGAGGGCAAACAGAGTCATCCTTAACAGCATTCTTGTAAGTGTGGTTTTCATTTTTCTTTCCTTTCCATTTGGTCTAAGTTGGGTGGAATTACGGCACCGGTGATGTGGAATCAGCCACTTGTCCTATTTCCTCTTCCGATGTTGGTGCTATTGTACTTTCCGGTTTTCGAAAAACTGAACATAAGTCCTCCTCAGACCGGCGAGAACCGACGTATGATCTTTGTTTCCACCATGGACGAACATCCGGCGTGGACATGAAGGAACCTACCGCATATAGGGTGTTTGTCGCCGCCGCGAATTGTTGCTCATGCCGCTGATAGGAATAGGAATCAGATACTCGCTTCGCTCACTTGCGCGAGTTCCTGTTTTTGCGTGCGTTACCGTTTTGGTCTTATCGCTCGGAATCGCAATTAACACTGTCATCTTCAGCGTCATTGACCAATTTGTGCTAAATCCGCTGCCTTACAAAGATCCGTCTGACCTGTTGATGATCTGGGAAAGCAACCCTTCTTTGGGCGAGCCTGCGGGGAGCCGCGTACCCGCAGCATGGTCAAATTTGTCAGAATGGCGTAAGCAGAGCCAATCATTCCAGGCAATGGAGGCCTTTGAGTCCGCAAGCTACAACATGACGGGCCGGGGGGACCCAGAGCAGGTCACCGCGGCCGGCGCTACCAGCGGTTTTTTTCAAATGCTAGGGACCAATGCTGAGACGGGCCGCACATTCACGCCGGACGACAGCCGACCTGGGTCTGGGGCCGTGGCCTTGGTCACAAATGCATTTAAAGAAGCCCATTTTGCCAGCAAAGATGCCGTGGGACAGAAACTCATCCTTGACGGCAAACCCTACACCGTTGTGGGCGTACTCCCAAAAACCTTTCACTTGCCTTTGCTTTTGCGCGGTTCCTACGAATACAAACCAGAGGTCTGGGTGCCGATCCCGGAAACGACTAGTCTCGACGGCTCCAAGTACCGGAGGCTCTTTGTGTCTGCTCGTTTGAAACCCCATGCTTCCCTCACGCAGGCACGTGCCGAGATGATTGCGATAGCAAAGCGCTTGCAGCGGGCAGATCCCGAATTGAATGAGAACTACAGCACAAATCTCGTTCCTTTGGGAGTTGAGAACGCTGATCCTGATTTTGAGCGTGCTCTTTACATTCTGTGGGCGGGTGGACTTGGAGTGCTGTTACTTGGCTGCGCAAATCTGGCAGGTCTAATGTCTGTCCGAGCAATAAGTAGGCAGAGAGATCTTGCGATTATGAAGGCGCTTGGCGCGCCCATCTCCGCTCTCATTGCAAACGTTCTAACGGAGGGCATTCTTCTCGCGATTGCTGCTTTTCTCCTGGCAGTGCTGGCTTCGTATGCTGGAGTAAGCTGGATTGGCACTGTAAAGCCGGGAGACCTGGCTGGGGCCGAGCGGCTGAGCCTGAACATAAAGGCACTGCTATTTGCAGGCGGTACATTCGTTTGTAGCGTCATGGTATTCGCGTTATTGCCGGCCTGGCTCAGCACTCGGCAGCCGCTCAATGCTGCGCTCAAGGGCGTGCGTATGGCCACGGGAAAAGATATCGGAATTGTCATCCGCCGCGTCTTGCTGTGTGGAGAGGTCGCTATTGCCCTAGTTCTCGCAGTCAGCGCAATGTTGCTGGTCCGTAGTTTTACAAACCTGCTTGATGTCGATCCGGGATTTCGCGCAGAAAACGTGCTCACTGCAAGACTCGTTCTCACGCCGCCCTATTACACCAGGGATGACGCTCGACGGCATTTCTGCGATGAGCTTCTGAACGGTCTACGAGAACAACCCATGACGGAATCGGCCAGCTTAGTTGACAATTTTCCGCTAAGCTCAATTCGCTATACTTTTTTCGAAATTGAAGGCCGCCCCCGTCCGCAGTCTGCCACTCTACTGACGGCCGATTATGCGAATGTCACATCGGACTTTTTTCGGACTATAGGAACGCCACTGCACCGAGGGCGGCTTTTTGTTCCAGAAGACATGCAGCAAGACGCAGAGCCAGTCGCAATCGTAAACGAAACGCTGGCAAACAAGTTCTGGCCTAACCATGACGCAGTAGGCGCTCATCTCAGAGTTGTTCTTCCCCATCGTCCACCTGAGCCCTGGCGACGTGTGATAGGCGTGGTTGGTGATTTTCGGCAATTCAACATTGATACGCCACCCAGACCGGAGATGTTTTGGCCGACACGCCAATTCTCGGATTTGACACTGGTTGTGCGGACAAAGGAGAATACGGCCTTCACTTTGCGCGAGATCCAGCGAGTTGTTGCCGCCATTGACAAACAAGAGCCCCTTTCAGATGTGCAGACACTTCGGCACATGATCGATCACAGCATCGCACAGCGGCGATTCAATACTTACCTTCTTGGCATTTTCGCTTGGCTGAGCATTCTCCTAGCAGTGGTCGGTATCTATGGTCTGCTTTCGTACGTGATTGCGTCCCACAATAGAGACATAGGAATGCGGCTAGCGCTAGGAGCGCAACGAATGCACATCGGACGCTTTGTGATTGCAGCAACTTTGCCCTTTGCTATTATCGGTATTGTTCTAGGACTTCTACTATCTTTCTTGCTTAAGAGCTTCATAGCACATTTACTCTTTGGGGTTAGCGTTCTTGACCCAGCCACATACGCTAGCGTGCCTGCTGTCATGGCAGGCCTGATCGTGAGTGCATGTCTCCGACCATCCTGGCGAGCTATGCACATCTCGCCCACGGATGCACTACGACACAATTAGCATTCCTGCGAGTTTCCATTTTCGAGAAACTGAATCAGATAAAGAAATATTTAATTGACAGCGAATGTTATGTGTGTAAGATTACGTGCCTAGTAGGTGCATTAGTTGCTATCAAATGTACCTATTACGAACTCGCAAGCAGGTACTGTCAGACGGGACATCAGTTTGCGTGGTTGCGTACGGATATTGCGCGCTTGAAGTCCTAGGGGAAACGAACGTCAATGAAAGGCAGTATGGCAACAAGCAAATACCTGATGTCCTTTGAGCCGGGATTCTATTTCGATGGCGAGACGGTCTATGTTGACATTGCAGAATTCATACGTACTCATAACATTGACGACAATCCGGAGTTATGCGATGTGATCTGGTCTGAGTCCCAGAGAGTGTTTTCAGGCATACCAATACAACGACTATCAGGCAGTAGCTTTACCACCAAGGAGACGGCAAGTGCTCCGCTGGGGGCTGCGCTTAGCGGCCCCCGATTCTGGCGACTGCTTCAGAAGAGTGCGTACGATGCGTAGCACAGTTCTCCTAGGGCTTTATCGCTTAGTGCACTGCACATTGCCTGCTCGGACCATGTTTCCGGGGAGGAAATGGCTTGTCGGAGTTGTTAGCATTCGGCAAGCCATTTGTCTCTATTGATGGGCTGGGGGCTCCAGCCATGTCATCAAGGGCTAGTGACGTCCCCGGGCCGCAAGCCAAGGCGGAGGCAGTGTGTAGTTCAAAGAATGAGACATGGATTAAAAACTCTTTAAACATGTAGTCGCTAGGCAGTTCAGACAACGTGACACACAGCCCGCCTCTGGGCGGCCATTTAGCATTCACACACTTCACCCACCCCTGGTCTGGGAGTGCTGTTGTATCCGGGCCCTTCTAAAGTCAGTTTTCCGCAAGAAGCACAAACCTGCACACAAGTGGTTCGACTCGCCATCGGAGTGTTGGGCGAACCGAGCCGCAATGAAGGAACGAAATCTATGCTTATGTTAATTCGAAGGCTTTGGTCCGCCCGGCGCAATGCGTGGGTGCTTGCGATAAGCGCTGCCATATTGGGCTTTGGCGCACTCCATGCAAGCGCCCAATCGACAACGTACACCTATTTTGCGTGCACTGCTGCTGACAACGTAACGCGTATCAACGCAACAGATACCGTCACGATTACAAAAGCATGGGCGACGCCAACTGATCCTGGTATCGTTCAGTTCAGCACAAATCTATTTGACGTGTGTCCACAGAATATATGGGCGTTTCTGCCGGCTACGCGGGAGTTCAGGTATTTGGGAACAGGCAATAATCCGTTTGTCGAACTTACAAGTCCTGCGAGGAATATAAATCCTCCAGTGGCCAGTTCGATCGACTTCGCGTTTCCGGTTATCTTCAGGCAGCAAGTAAACAGTCCGCTCTTGACGAGTCCGACCGCTACCATTTCATTCTTTACAGAGCCAAGTCAGACGATCACATCCTCCCTTTCGTTCCGCTATGGTCTTAGTACCGATTTTCCTTCTGGATTTCCAGGCGGAGTGTTAATGGCAGGATCCATCACATTCCTGCCTGGTGACCAAGCACCCCCAACCGGCTATGGGGATCCAGCAGGTTTAGGACCCGCGCACCAATGTACTGCTGCGTGCGGCTCTCCGATTGACGCGACAACGGGGAACACGTACATCACCGCAGATGATCTTGACATTCCAGGACTAGGGGGAGGCCTGCATCTTGGCCGAATTTGGAATAGCTTGTTGCCCGTCACTGGATTGTTGGCGAACAGTGGCATGTTCGGTCAAGGATGGAGATCGACCTTTGAGGAGACGATACAGCAGCCTGATCCGTCAACATTGAGATACACGCGTGGTGATGGAAGCGCTTGGGATTTCACTTTCGTCTCCAGCAGCAACGGCTATGTTCTATCAAAACCATCAGACGAACATGCGACGATACAGTACGACAGCTCAGTTGGCCGGGCGATCATTACGTTCAAGGACGGAACGACCCGTAGTTTTGATTCAGCAAATGGCCTGAAACTCACTTCCATCGCGGACCGGAATGGTAATACCACCACGCTTTCTTATGATAGCGTTTCGAGCAACTTGGTTCAGGTGCTTGCGCCGTCTGGTGTCGCTTTGGGCTTTCAGTATGGCAATGCCCAATTCCCTAACGTTGTTACCAGTGTTACGTCTGTCGCTGGCAACGTACTATACGCATACGATGCCAATGGAAATCTGACGTCTGCCACGTATGCTGATGGATCTGCGAACAATTACGCCTACGACAGCAATTCGCTGTTAACTTCTGTAACCGACTCGCTTGGTCATCTCATCGAAGGCCATACGTATGATTCTTTTCGGAGAGGCCTAACCTCGACGCGTGGAAGCGGCGCCGATGCCCTTCAGCTGAGCTACCTAGGTGATTCGTCGGTCTTAATTAGCTCCCGTGGTGCACTCACCACATTCAATCACTTCAACAATAATGGCCGGAGATATGTAAGTTCGACTTCCGGCCCTGGCTGCGCAAGTTGCGGGACTAAATCCACCACCTCTTATTCTTACGACACCGCCGGAAACCCAGTTACCGTGACAGATGCTAATGGCCATACTGTCACGTTTACTTATGACAGCCAAGGCAATGTACTGAGTCAATCAGCGCGTCTTGACGATGGGACTGCTCAGACCTGGTCGTTTACATACAACCAGTTTAGTGAAACAACCAGTTCCACCGATCCGCTTGGAAATGTGACCAGCTACCAATATGACGCACATGGAAACTTACTCGCTGTAATAACGCCCCGGCCTTAACGAACTGCTCTACTTGGAGTAACAGAGCAACTTTTACGGAGACGAACATGAGCAATCATTCGAGACACATTGCTGCCAATGGCAACCAGAAGTCACTGCGATTTCGCGACAAGTCCGTGAATAATCCTCAGCCAGCATGGAGCGTGCCTTGGTACAGGATCCTCACGATTGTCTTTTTGGTCTTTGCTACAGCAGCCTGGGCGCAAACAACGCCTACGGTTAGCAGCATTTCTCCGACGGTTGGCCCGCCGTCGCCGGTTGGCTCGTCAGTGACCCTTAAGGGCAGCAACTTCGGAACGGTTCAGGGCAACAGTTCCGTTACGTTTGCTGGAATTGCCTCTACACCTTCGTCGTGGAGTGACGGCACGATTGTGGTCCCTGTCCCTTCAAGCCTTGCCGCCGGCTTTGCCGATGTCGTGGTAACAGTAAACGGAAGCTCGAGCAACTCAGAGTCATTCTTAGCGATACCTGTCATCACTGGGATTTCGCCAAATCCTGCACCGGTCGGAGCATCGGTGACAGTGACTGGAGCAGGTTTTGGTACGGTTGCGAGCAACCTCACTTTCAACGGAACAGATGCGAGCCCCAGCTCATGGGCAGGTGCCAGCATTGCAACGCCAGTGCCGAGTGGTGCCACTACAGGCGACGTCGTCGTCACGGTAAATGGTTTCACGACCAATGCGGCTCCATTTACCGTCGGAGGCCAAACACCGCCACCACCGACCATAACGAGCGTCTCGCCGACTTCTGGCTCGTCTGGGACAATCGTCAATGTTACGGGAACAAATTTTGGAACCAGCCAGGGAACAAGTGAAGTGGTCCTCGGTGGCTTAGGCGCTGCCGCACCGCCAGCGATCTCAAGCTGGTCTGATACTGCGATCACGCTGACGGTTCCTAATACAGCAACGTCTGGCCCTTTGTTGGTAATCATCAATAATCAAATAAGCAATGGAATCGATTTCACCGTTCCGCCGGTAATCAACACGCTTACACCTGCATCCGGTGTTTCCGGCACGGTGATCACAATTAACGGAACGAACTTCGGTGCTTTGCAAGGATCAAGCACCGTCTCCGTAGATGGCGTGGTGGCAAATCCAACCACTTGGAACGCTACGGCCATTTCCGTTCCGGTTCCTCCTGGTGCGTCAACTGGTGATGTCGTAGTCTCCGTGAATTCTGTTCCGAGTAATGCGTTAACGTTCGTGTCCAATCCGACCAACGGAATTGTCACCAGTTTTCGTTATGACTCAAACGGGCAATTGATTTCAAGCACAGATCCTTTGGACCGCACTTCGATGCTAACCTATACCCCAGTTGGGGGAATTGCGCCTGCAGGTTTGATTCAGACCGCGACGGATGCACTGAAGAACGTGACGCAGTTCGAGTACGATGCTGCGGGTAACCAGACAAAGGGTATCGACGCAGCGCAGAACTCCACCACCTACGCCTATGACAATATGAACAGAGTCGTCACAATGACATTCCCCGATTTGTCTACCAATCAATTTGCCTATGACGCGCGGGGACGTACGGTCTCTTTCACAGATGGGAATCAGAACGTCACAGGTTATGCCTATGATGATGCAGGCCGACTGCTGACGGTAACAGACGCCAATAACGGCGTAACCAGCTATTCGTATGATGCTGAGAATAATCTAACCGCAATTGCCGACGCACTGCAAAGGCAAACGACCTTCGATTATGACGACCAAGGGCGCCTACAACAAATGACTTTTCCGTCAGGTTTGTCCGAGACGTACACCTATGATCCTATGGGCAACGTGTTGACGAAAACAGATCGGAAAAAGCAAACAATCCACTATTCCTACGACGCTCTGAATCGTCCTGTCTCGAAACAATATCCAGACGGCACCAGTATCAGTTTCGCCTACGATCTCGCGAACCGCATGACATCAGTGAGCGACAACACCGGGATCTATGGATTCAGCTTTGACACTCTAGGGCGTCTCACAGCCTCGGCAACTCAGTACTCATTCCTTCCGGGGCCGACTTTTACAAACACGTATGCCTATGATGTCGATTCCAACCGGGTTTCATTTACCGCGCCAGACGGTAGTACAAATACATATGGGCGCGATGCGCTAAATCGCCTGTCGACACTCTCTAATTCCTCGGTTGGCCAGTTCAGTTTTGGGTACGACGCCATAAGCCGTCGCACCGTACTTAAGCGTCCGAATGGCGTAGCTACGACCTATAACTACGACTCTCTCTCTCGGCTTTTAGGCACTCTGCATACAACCAGAGCCACAACCATCGACGGAGCGAGTTACACTTACGATAACGTTGGGAACCGCACATCGACGATCAATATTCTTAACAATACAACTGAACAGTTCAGTTACGACCCGCTCTACCAACTCACACAGGTGCTACAAGGAGCTGTTAGCACTGAAAGCTATTCCTACGATCCCGTTGGGAATAGGCTTTCATCCGCCGGCGTATCGCCGTATGGATACAACTCGTCGAACGAACTGACTTCGACACCGGGAGTGACGTTTACCTACGACGCTAACGGAAACACCCAGACAAAAACCGATTCGACTGGCACCACAACGTATACATGGGATTTCGACGATCGGCTCACGTCTGTGTCGCTATCGGGGTCTCGCGGCACCGTCGTTTTCAAATACGATCCCTTTGGACGAAGAATTCAAAAGAGCTCTTCGAGTGGGACGAAGGTTTATCTTTATGATGACTCCAATATTGTGGAAGAGACTGATCCGGCTGGCACTGTCCTCGCTACCTACGCCCAAGGGGAACAAATGGACGAGCCCCTCGCCCAAATGCGGGCTGGAACAATTGGATATTACGAAGCTGATGGTCTCGGCACGATAACCTCAATCACCGATTCGGGTGGCGCTCTTGCGAACAGTTATGTCTATAGCGCATTTGGCCAGACAACAACGCTAACCGCCGCGTTTGAGAATCCCTTTCAATACACCGGGCGAGAACTAGACCCTGAAACGGGTATGTACTTTTATCGTTCCCGCTATTATGAACCATCGACAGGGCACTTTTTGAGCGAAGACAGTATGGCCTGGGCTTCTGGAGGAACAAATTTCTACAGCTATGCCAAGAATGATCCTGTCAAATACTCTGATCCAACTGGCCATATAGTAGCAGTTGTTGGTTCAAAGAGCGATATCGTCGATTACGTAACCGCCAGAAACTACCTCATGAAAGACTCGATGATGGCCGACATCATTCACACCCTCGAAATGTCGACCGATATTTTCTTAATTAAAATATTGCGAGCGGCAGATTGTAACAACCGCTACGATAACGACGAGCGGACGATCTATTGGAATCCGCATTGCGGTATGTGGTGTTCGAACGGCGGCGGACAATCGGCAGCATTGGGCCTGGGACATGAAATGGCTCATGGCACCAATCCGCACCCGAACTTGTGGTGGGACTTAACACCTTACGACAGTCGAGAAGAGCACCGTGTGATTGAAGGCCCCGAAAACCATGCGGCTAAAACGTTGGGAGAAGGCATACGCCATGATCACAGGGGAACAAGCGTTCCCAATATGGCCACTCCGACCGCGAAGCCCACAGGTCCGCCTAATCCAAATATTGCCTGAGAGGAGTTACATGAAGCTCGCACAGATGTTCAAATATGCGTGGTTGTTCGCGCTTATCTTAACGCTATCGTGCCGAAATGGGCTGAGCAACGAACAAACCAAACCGACGGTCATCGTCAAAGCGGCGGCGCAGTTGCAAAGCGCCGCCGTCGAGAGAGTGGAATATTATTATCTGCCGGAGCGCGAGCTAACTCAGCATGCCATCGAGCCTGATTCTCTTGTGTCGGATGCTCCATACAAAGCAACCTTGGGCGAGGTGTCCACACGGTTTTTGAGTGAGATAGCAGAGGCTATGCAATCCAGCACGTACGAGTCGGATTCGACGAAGGGAGATATGAGGTTCGGCGTCATCTTGTACAACACATCTGGAGAGAAGATGTTATCGATATTTTTTGATCAGAGCCGTACACGAGCGATCATCAACGATGCCTCATTCCGCGTTACAGGCAACTTGCGCGAAACGTTGTTCCGCAGAATCAAATGCTTAGTGGAGTAATCAAAGCAAATGCGTACCGTCGTACTCTTCAGTCACATCAGGCCCGCTTTTTTGCTCCTTGCTTTGATGGTTTCACCGACTGCTTGCGGACGACACAGCTTGGGAACACAGTCCATCACTACCATAAACCTGCTTAATGTCGGGGTGGATGGAAAACAACAATTCCAAGAGAGACGCAGCAAGAAAGATTTGCCTCCCGAGGTCATGAAGTGGTTTGCAGGTGGTATTGCGGATCCTGGTGAGAAATATGCCGCGACAGATGTTGCGGATTCCCGTTTGCCTCGACGTCGATTATTCGTTGCTGGGAAATCTTCCACTTATTGCATCGTGAACTATGAGCGCGGAGGCATTGCTCATGATTACGTGTTTATCCTGTTTTCTCTGGATCAACCAATTGCTAAGCCACTCTGGACAGGTGGATCTGGCAAGATAGACAGCCTTAGTGCGCTCAAAACAGCCATTGAATCAGGCAAGCTAGTTCGGGATTCCTCTCCAATCTCGTATTAGTGCCGAAAGCCGCTATGTTGATCTGGTTCATCTGAAATGCTCTTTGCACCCGAAGAGTGCCTTGGGCGCCATTATGCACAGGTCGTGAGGAATTGTTGGACCGGGATTGGAGTGGCGCAGGGCTTATCCGCGCGATCAATAAGTGAATCCGGGGAGAGCCGTGCGTACACGAAAATATTGCCGCCATCATAATTACTGGCTTGTTGATTCCCATAACACTGTTGTCGCGCAACGTTCTACTTGATCGACCAGGCAACGGGTTCTCATCGTGATCCTTTTTTATTCGGATTGCTCCTTATGATGGCTAGCTCTCAATTCAGTGGCTCCCCTTTACTTTTTCAATGTGGAATCTGGAACCTTCACGCAGTTTTAGAGGTAAAATTGCTCAAGAGTGTTTGCTTGTCGCTGCATCAGCAGAGATGAGTAGCATGAGAGTTAGCGATTTGACTCCAAGCATGTCGCATAACAAAAGATACCGTTTAAACGATGATGCTCTACGAGCTATCCGCGAGTTGCGTAAACTATTTAGGGGCGAAATAGGTCGAGATCCTGGTTCCGATGATGCCTGCGGGTTCGATCCCGATTCCGATGATCCACAACCTATTGCTGAAGCCAGAATCAAATCGCTCATGGGAGATATTGCGGACGCAGCCGGGTTAGCTCCCGATCTTGCGTTTGCAATAAGAAGGACTGGACTTCTCGTGACCAAGATGAATGAAGATGCGTTGGACGATGACCAGCGAGAAGCATGGAAAGAGGCACTCGCCGAATACGAGATGTGCAAGCGCGTATGCTAGTTCAATGACTCTAGTCCCAGCATTCAGGTACTCACCAGTCGCCCCGGTCTCTTACAGCAGTTAATCTTGGCTGTTTTTCACGCTAATTGTGATTTTTATTTTTTATTTCGACCTCTCGTTTCACGCTGACTCTCTTCTGGGTCCCTACCCGAAATTCTCACCTTCTTTATGGTTGTCGCATCCGCAGGCCGGCCAGTGAAAAATCCGGCCCGCTCAAAACCTTACTGCCAATTCTAGGTAACAGCAGAGCTGCTCTTCTGCCCTTTCACATTCGTTTCAGGCGAAGTTTGGAGCTGCGCTCGGCTCCCCCTGTCAATCCCGCTTGTGCAGCTCCGTGCGCCGCATAAACCAAACCCGCGTCGTACTCGCTTCCGCGCCCTTTCCGGCTCCTCTGCGCTCCGGGGATTGACAGCGCCTCGTTCCGCTCACCCCTCGCCTCTATGAAACGAATGTGCTCCTCTCGCCCCAAAGGCGGAGAACCAAAAAACACAATGAGGAGAACTAAACAAATGCTTAATACAACGCAGAACAACCAAGCTCAAACCAGTTGGCAACTCGCCCAAGCCAGTATTGACAACTTGACTCAGGCGATTCAATCTGGCCGCACTGAAGCTCTTTTCACCTATCTGCAAATAATGGCGACGTTTCCTACCTACAGCGCCCGCAATGTCCTGTTAATTGCGGCACAGCGGCCCACCGCAACCCGTCTTGAGGGAATGCGTAGCTGGAATGACTTGGGCAGGAGTGTCCGCCCCGGCGAAAAAGGAATCCGCATCTTTGCCCCTACTATTGGAGTCAAGCCGGAAAGCCAAACCCAGGATGCCACCAAGAAGCCTACCAAAGGGAAAAAGGCCGCCGAACCCCAGAAGGAAGCGGCACGCCAGCCCGAAACTCAGCTTTTGGGTTTTCGCGCCGTGTCGGTTTTCGATATCTCGCAGACCGGAGGGGAAACGCTGCCCGATTCTCGCCAGCCCGTTGACGTGGCCGAGAAGCTGGAAAAACTCACCGTCTTTGCTCAGACCCACGGTATGACCATTGAATTTGTCGATTGGATTGGAGAGAAGAAAGGCAGCTCTTATCGGGGCATGATTCGCCTGCTCCCCAACATGCCACCCGCCGAGGCCTTCCCGGTGTTGCTTCGTGAAGTAGCCAGCCAATTGCTTTACACCATCAAGCGCCGGACATTCGTAACCCGCCTCCTTCACCAGCAGGAAACCAAAGCCGCCGCTTTTGTGGTTTGTGAAGCACTCGGACTCGACAGCAAAACCGCATTTTCCGACTGCCAGCTTTATTACGGAGATCCCCGCCTGCTGTCCGAAAGTCTTGCGGTTGTCCACCGTACAGCCGCCGTCATTCTTGGGGCCATCAGCCCTGAGAGTGCGGCGCCCTCGAAATCTGCTCAGGGGGTGAACTGATGAGCGTTCCTATCCCCTTCCTTCCGCCTGTGCTGGCAATTGTTGACGAGATCATAATTACAAGAAAAATTCCCGCACTTAATAGCGGCGAGATGGAAGCCCTGTGCAGTTACCTGTTTGCCCTTAGAGACTACCATCAGCAAAATGCGATTGCGGAAATCGCATATCACAACCATGACGATCCACAAGCATTGAATATCTTCCTTGCTTGCACCATGCCAATCGCACAAAGAATGGCCGAACGCAGAGCCGCGCGGATATTTGTCCATCCGACCCCTTGGCAGCTTGAAGCTATGTACGACGGGGCGGTTACACATCTTTTACTAATGTTCGAGGCTAACCGCCCGCTTAGACCCATTCCTGACGGATTCCGGCGTTATATGCTCCGGACTATCATCTATGGGACGATGTATCTTTTCCACCTGCGTCAGGAGAATTGGGGTATTGAAGCTGTCGAAGATGTTATTAGGTCTTACCGCGTCAAAGACCCATACCGGAATCATCCCGTCGAAAGGGATTTAATGACCCGCGAACTTCTGGAACAGGTAACCACCTTCCCGCACCTGCCCGAGGAACACGCCCAGATGCTCAAGACCATCGCGGCCCTGGGGCCAGAGAAAGCCTTGCGGCACGACAATTGTTATTGGAAGAACGGCAGGCATGAACCCGCATCGAAACAAGTCCGAAGAAGGCGGGCGATGCTCGACTTGCCCGCCGTGGCGGAAGCGATGGGCGTGAAATATCTCAAGGCGCAAAACCTGCTCAAACAAACCAGAGAAATCCTGCGCGACTTCTTCAACCACGACGGCAGGCTATTTGCCTAATACGATTCAACCATCCGGGGTGCATTGCCAACGCGCCCCGGCCTTTTTACGTCGCAAAAAAATTGCGGCTTGCGCCGCAATTTTTTTGCTCCCCGAAAATCCCAGGCAAACGGACGAATGCTTTGCTACGCGAGAAGCTATATTCGTATCCGTTTTGAATTTGAGATCAGTTCTTACCACGGTGTGTTGCCCGGTGGTGCGGAACAAGTTTCCACTCGCTTGGGATGGCTTGAAGAGAAATCAGTCTGCCAGCATTCATCCAGAACCGAGCAGTAACAGGCATTAAAGGTGAGATCGCGTCTCGCTGCATTTAAGGCATTCATCAGGTCCTTACCAGCTTCAGGGTGGAGATCAATGAAATCAACGCTCTCCCGTGGCGGGAGTATAGTTCCAGAAACGCCGGAGTAAAATGCACCTGGCCAAATGTTGCCCTTCGGTAATGCCGAACGGCAGCAAGCGGGTAATAGGTCATCAAAAATGTACGGCTGCCCTCTATAACGGACTTCAAACCATTCGATCCTGGCTGGACCAACTCCACCATTTTGCAAGATCAGCCGGAGCCTGGGGCGACCTGTGGTGGCTTCAAATTGGTTGCCTTGCTCGGTCAGAAAAGGCATCGTGCTGCCTGCCACCATTTTTTTATTTTCTTTAACCAAGTCCTGCATCATTCGCCCATGCTCGATGGAGACAACAAGCGATACAATTGAAATGAAAATGGCACTCAACGCCACGATCAAATCGACCCAATGGATGCCGGTACTGTGGTGGTGCGCATGGCCACTTTCCGACTCTGCAAGCATTTTTCCTCCATCTGAGAAGCTAGAATGAGTTGAATTGGATGATAGTGCGAAAGCACAGGAAGCAACAACTCATTTCATTCGTTGCATTCCTTGATATTGCGTCGCACAATTAACTTATCCGCAACGGAGTGCTCCAGTGGGATTGACCTTGCTGGCTCAGCGCGCTGGGCCGTAGTTGATCGGCAAATAACATTGGAGAAACTTCTCCATAACGTCAAGAGTATCATCCGACTGTTTATAGTAGCTTATACAGGGACTTGTTTGGACATCGGTCCGGCAAGGTGACGATCCCAACACTCTCAAGCCAACCTCACCATTCGCTAGTTTCTCGCCCGTTGTTTTTTGCTAATTGATATTGAACCCGTTTGCACCCGGTGTTCAGCTCTTAAATGGAGTGGCCGAGGATCTCTGAGCATTAAATTGAAGTCGATGCAGTACAATCATTTCGATTCAAACACCACCAAGGAGAAGCATGGACACAGCATCAATCGTTGCGGCATTGGAAGCCGAAAGAGATCGTCTGAACAGTGCGATCATGGCCTTGCAGGGGCAGACCCGTGGACAGATCAGACCCGTGAATGGAGCTAAGCGCACCCTGTCAGCAGCGGCTCGTAAGCGGATTAGCGAGGCACAGAAGAAGAGATGGGCCAAGCGCCATAGGAGTTGATGTTAGTTCGCCACAGAATACGTCTGCCATTGCTCATATCGGACTGATTGGTATTTACCTGGCCTATTTGGGTTCGGCGCATAGTAAGTGCCATGAGCCCACATTGTTGATCTGAAAAGAACGCGCTGACCTGAATACTGCACCTCCGAATTGCCGACATCGGCTGATGAGATTCAACCTGTTCCTTTATCTCATTAAAGTGTTGACTCAGAGGAATGCTCACATCCAGACCCGGCTCAAGGTTCAGGGCTTGTCCTGCTGTGTCAGGTATCCTCTCACCGGTATGTGAAGTGCGCGCTTGTTCTGGGCGCTTTCCAATCTCAAGATCGTAACCCACAAATGGCCGACTTGCGCAGTACTAGCTCCGTCGGACAAGAATATTGCTAAATGTTGAGCCAATCGGTTTGCTCTGCCTTATTCCACTCCGTCGGATGAGGTAGACGCCCTCCAACTGCCGGAGGCTCGGACGGTCGCGACAGCAGCGCCGGCATCGCGCCAAACATAAACTCCAAACCGTTTGTCACGCACCGCGCTCCCCCATCGCGCCCTGCCACCCTCACCGACTCCG
This sequence comes from Candidatus Angelobacter sp., assembly GCA_035710845.1. GTDB lineage: Bacteria > Acidobacteriota > Terriglobia > Terriglobales > Acidobacteriaceae > Angelobacter. The sequence continues at coordinate 16,060 of DASTCT010000319.1, read as the reverse complement.
TTCCGCCTGTCCGCCGCCCCACTGTTTTGTTCCCGCTTCGCGGGCCTGTGAAGAACAAAACAGCCGGTACGGCTAAACAGGAGAAATAAAATGTCAGGTAGCGCAAACCAAAACCATGAACTCTATGCTCAGCAACACATTCGCCGGATGCGCGGCGGCTCACAGTCTCAGCTTATGCGGGCTTCTGACGGCAATTACTACATCACCAAATTTCAGAACAATCCGCAGCATACAAGAGTTCTGGCCAATGAGTTCATCGCCAGCAGACTCGGGCGTTACCTGGGTTTGCCGATGCCCGAAGTGGCAGTGTTGTACGTATCTGACTGGCTGATCGAGAACACGCCGGAGCTACGCTTTGACCAGGCCGGACTGGCAACACCTTGCCGCAGCGGCCTTCAGCTTGGCTCGCGCTACGTGGCCGACCCTGAAAAGGACGTGATTTTTGATTATCTGCCCGAATCCCTCATGCTCGAAAGAACCCGCAATTTGCAGGACTTTGCCTGTGTCCTTGTGCTCGACAAATGGGCTGGAAACGCCGATGGACGGCAAGTGATATTCACCAAGCCAGCTACGGCCCGGAAATACAGCGCCACTTTTATCGACCGGGCTATTGCTTTAACGCCGGAGAGTGGAATTTCCCCGATTCTCCGCTTCGGGGCGTCTTTTCTCGCAATTGCGTCTATCAGAATGTGACTGGATGGGAATCATTTGAGCCTGTCCTGAGTCGCGCCGGGCAGATGGACAGCACCGAGCTTTGGAAGCTTGCAGAAGGATTGCCGGAAGAGTGGTGGTCCCGCTACGGCTCTGCGTCTGATCTCGCCCGTTTGATCGACACTCTGTATCAGCGCCGTTCATCTATCCGCGATCTCATCACGGCATTTCGCAACTCCAGCCGCAATCCGTTCCCGAAATGGAAGGATTAACCGTCCTTCCCTAAGCGCCGCGCGGCAGCAGCCTCGCGGCGCTTCTTTTATGCAACACTGCAACGGGCAGCAACGCTACGCCTGGCGTTCTCCCGGGCGACTTGCCCGGACTTTGTGGCTGAGAGTCAACTTGCATTTTAAGCGGGCTTTACATAAAGTTCGTATGCTCTTGGCGCTTCTTACAGCTACTCTTTTTTTGCTTTCGGATGGGATAATGAAAATAAAAGCAATCATGGAAAGGGCGAAGCAAGTCCGGAAAATCTCCGAGCGTCTTTGTGCTCAAAGTAAAGGAACAATCCAAGAAACACGAATTCTCCTAGAAAGAGCCAAAGATACGAACGAAAACTTCGAGAGTGTTCAGGCCGAAATGAACTGAATAAAATTGTTAGTTGAAACGGAAGCATAAATTCACATCAAAGCAAGTTCGAAGTTGAAACGATGGTTTGGCATAGAATTTCTGCCCTGAAACGTTTATCCTTTTTGTAAAAGATTCGGGTGTTGTCCAGACTATGAAGAAGCCCATGCCGATGTTGAGTTGGAATCCTAGGGCCGGGTATAGTTGCACAGGCTGCGATTGGACGAGGCATGTTCATATCGGCCCCGCTCTCCCAGGTGAGGATGAAATTCTCGCGCAAGTGCGAAAGGAATTTGCTGAACACCTGCTTGAGCGGCATTCGAATAGACGAAGAAGCAATAATAGGCAACAGGACGACAAGAATGCAGACGTTGAAACCGACAACGTCGTCGAGATTCGTTTTCAACCTACACGCGGGCGCTGATTCGGGGTTCAAGCTTCTTGGCTTTCAAGCACAACAGTCAACGTTAACTTCCCTTTAAAGTTGAGTAGGGTTCCTTTTTTGCCGTTTGATGGGTTGGTTTATTCTTAGTCTTAACCGGGGCCGGCTTTTTCAGTCCAAGAGCAATATCGGCCAATTCCAGGAATCTGCTTACCTGAGGTGGGCCGCCGCGACGAAAATCCCAAGCCCGGTCACCGGCTGGTCCTTTTAGGGTGTAACGCGCTGCCACCCAAAGACCGTCATCCTCATTCTTTTTGGGAGTTTTCTTCCGCGGCATATCAACAGCACCTCGGCATTTCGCAGTCTATGTCTTCAGGTGCGAAATCCTCGTCATGGAAGATGTAAGGTGATGTCGCGAGAAGCCGAAATCGTACCTCCTCACCGCAGACTTCGCAATGTGGGAAGCAGTTGCCGCTGATGAGAACCACCTCGTATGACCCGAAGTGCTGGCCGTGATGAATAATTTCGTAAATGCCAGTTTGTGACACGTGCAATCCGGTCATGTATTGGACAAGGGAAATCACTGCATGTGCGTTCACAGAATCTACTGCTTCTTGCCTTTTCGATTTCTGACTGGCCCTCATTTCCAAGTCTCCCTTAAAACGAAGATCGGTGGACTCTTAAAGCGATGACACAAATCAGGACAAAGAAATCACCCAATCCCTGTTCAGGTTTCTACTTCCTTCAAGCCGAAGTGGGCGATCAGTGGATGGTTTCACCCATTAGCTTTTAACTCGCCGTTGTTCTTGGCGGCTTACCGGCAATGGAGGTCTTTTTCGTTCCGTCCCGTTTGTGATCTGTTTGGCGTGCCAGAAGAGCTTCAATACACTCCAGGAGTTCCGGCGTATTGGTGGGCTTTATCAGCAGGCTCTCAGCACCCAGTTCCTTCCAATCATCGCCAAAATCGGGGTAAGCGGTCAGAATTGCAACAGCAGGACGGTAACTCTGTTCTTTGGCGAACCGTACCACGTCCAAACCAGCCTTTTCATGCTCCATCTTCAGATCAGTGATAACCAAGTCATACGCCTCCGCTGCAAGTCTAAGCTTGGCCTCAGCAGATGAAGCAGCGGTGACGACCTCATAGCCGTTCAGCTCCAAGATCGCTTCTAGCGTGAGCCGAATTGTAAGCTCATCGTCCACGAGGAGTATTCGTTGGGTCATGAAGGACCCCCGCGGGCTTCAGTGTTCCATTGGTTCCGCGGCGGCTCTTCCACGAAGCGGGTATGGACGTTCTTATGGGACAGACCTAATCTAAGCAACATTTGTTCTGAATAACGTCAAAGATAGGATTTTGGATTTATATCCAACACACAATATTTTTCCGGGCGATTCGTATTTGTTTGTTTCCTTCAAATCCGGCGACAGGTTTTTGGCGTTTATTCTGATGTAGGCATGAAAAGATAGAGTCTTGCGTCGTTTTTCGGCGCTTGAGCAATAGAACTGTGCCCGGTACAATTTTTGCGTGAGTGCGCCGGTTACGAAGACGCTCGGGGATATTCTCTATGCCGATAAGTCAAAGCCTCGCGTATCGGAGAATGAGTGGTTACAACTGGTTCAAGCGGTTGCCAGTGGGGATCAGAGCGCACTGTATTCCCTTTACGAGCAAACGCATCGAATCGTTTTTACCTTGGTTGTGCGGATAGTCATGAATCAAGAAACCGCCGAAGAAGTCACACTCGATGTGTTCCATGAAGTGTGGCGAAGAGCCTCAAGCTATGATCCTGCTAACGGGTCAGTTGTCGGCTGGATCATGAACCGGGCGCGCAGCAGGGCGATTGATCGCCTGCGGTTCGATCAGCGAAAAAAGCGAGTGAACACGTTTCCGCACAGCTTGGGGCCGACAACGGACATTGTTGATCCTCAACAAGCCTCTTTATTTGAGGAGCAGAGCCGCCTGTTGCGGGATGCCCTTAAGGTACTGACTTCAGAAGAACGAAAGGTGATCGAAATCGCATTCTTTTCGGAATTAACTTATGAACAGACGGCAAAGAAGTTGAATCAGCCTCTCGGAACCGTAAAAACTCGAATCCGCTCCGGACTGGGTAAACTTCGAAAAGCGCTGGGAGGGGAGTGAAGGGCCGGATGAACTCAAAACCGGGCACCCACAGTCAAGAGCATCTGGATCGCTTGTTCCTGTTTGTATTGCATGCGCTTCCTCCGCACGAGATAGTTTCGGTTGAGGAGCAAATCTCATCATGTGAGAGTTGCCGCAAGGAAATCGAGACCCTCCGGCCTGTTGTCCGATCGTTCGTCTGCTGGCCCACCGATGTGTTGCTCCCGGCGGAATCGCTATGGGGCCGGCTGGCGAAACGAATCGCCAGCGAAGAGCGCACCCAGCCGTTCGTCCCTCCCTTGGATGCGCCGGTTAAACCTGAGTGGGAGGAAGCAGCGCCAGGTATTCACGTCAAGATACTGGCGAGGAACACGGAAAACAATAGTGTAAGCATGTTGGTCCGGCTTGATCCCGGAACCGATTACCCAGCACACAGGCATGCAGGCATCGAAGAACTGCATCTGCTTCACGGCATATTGAAGGTAGATGAAAGAACGCTGTATCCCGGCGATTTTATCCATAGCGAGGCGGGCAGCATGGATCATCGTGTGTGGAGTGAAACTGGCTGTACCTGCTTTCTGTTGACCTCGACAGAAGACGCTCTTTTTTAATTCCGGTCAATTTGCCAGATCGGCCTTAATTGAGGATTGCTCTAATATCGAGAATTGCTATTAAAGTTTCACACCTTGACCTTTTGATAATGATTCAAGAGCGCGGATTGCGTTTGCCGTTCTGCATGGCAACAGAATATTATGCGGCTAAATCTTCATCGAGAAAATCGGCATCTTGCACAATTAGCTCTGCCGCTACCATCGGCACGAATCGAACCTTGGTTCCGCAACGCTTGCACTCGGGCAATGTTGTGCCGGCCATGATGATTACCACATGCGGCATACGGTGAGCGTAATGGTGAACGCGATAAACACCTGAACGTGGAGCAATATGACCAGGTTCCAATCGTGAAGATACTTCCATGCTGCCCCCTAGGCTAACCCATAACTTTCACGCGGCCTTCCCCGTCACTAGCAGTTCGCCGTCCATACCTGACTACATAAGTATTTTCTTATCTCCCGGCCAGATTGTCATCTGCCTACCACAACTTTTCGCCAAATAGCCCCAAGGAATTTGGCAGAACCACTGCCACCATTGCACACCCATACCAAGTTTCTGCCTTCATCCAGCTCAAGTTTCCCGATGTTTCGCGCTCGTGTTTGTTGTTCCATGTATGGTGCTCTGTTGATCAGCCGTTCTCATTTCCCCCCGCCAAATGCCGCTCACGCTTCACCTGTTTCCAGGCTCTCCGGCCTTGGGGAATGCATCCCTCCCGCCAACGATACCCCATATTGTCAATCGGTTTGCTTTCCCATCTGCGGCCTGCCGCGCTCCCGGTTTGGCCTCTGCCCTGCCTTCTGCGGTTGTTTTTTCTGCTAACGCCCGAGTGAAAGAAAAAATCAATCCTCGAAAGAGGGACAGGAGAAATCATCATGAGAACAAGCCGGAATTCAACTCGCAACACATCCACCAAGAGCGCAAATAACCAGCAGCGGAAGTCTTTCAGCAACAATCTAGTGATCCTGACCGGAAACTTGGGCGCAGATGCGGTTTTTTTCGGCGCAAATGACAGTGCTGCCTCACTCCGCATGGCCACCAAGAGCACCTTCGGCGAAAAAGAATACGTCGAATGGCACACTGTGGTTGCATTCCGCGAGTTGGCCAAGGAAGTGGTTGAAAAATGTGCCAAAGGCCGGTTCATCAAAGTCTATGGCTACTTGCATCACAGCCAGGCCGGGACTGATGAGGCCCCACCGTTTAAGACCGAAGTCGTTGCGACCCGAATCAAGTATCTGGACCGCAAAAAATAAATCTGCGAGGCGCAGCCAGGCTTGGCTGCGCCTCTCCATTTTACCCATCTTCAATTGCTGTGCCTGGATTGCTCTGCCGAACTCGCTGCTCTCGCTTGGAAGGCCCACGCGAGGTCTTTTTCAATAATGCATCATACTCATGCGGCTCAGCTAATCGCGTTAGCTCCAGACCCTTGTCCTCAAGCACCTGATAGGCGGGTAGGAAACGCAGCAGCCAGAACTTACGATCCGTCGCGCTGCCCCGGCCCAGTACAGGCCATGCATAGGCCCTCAACAACATCCAGAAGCGCAATAGCACCAGCGCGCGGATCGCGTAAAGCCGAACCTTGGCTCCCTGCGTAATTACCTTCTGTGCCAGAAAGGCAGCTTTGGGATTTGCGTGTTTGCGATAGTAGGCTCCAACCCCCTGAAACAGCTCAGCATTTTTCTGCATCTGTCTGGCAAACGCCATCCTCTTTAACATACGTGCTCGGCGGTACTTTGCGAGATCAGTCATGGAAGCTTGGATTTTTATCAGTTTGCATGAGCGCGCGTAAGATCTTGTGTCCCGCTGGCAAATGCGGCCAACTCGCTTGCGCTCACTCGTGCCGCCACATCCTTGTTGCGAACCGCCTTCAGATACACCATGGTCGAAGCCAGATCACTATGCCCGAGCCATAATTGCAGGGTACGAATATCGCAGACATGGTCCTGCAAATTCCGGGTCGCAAATGTATGACGGAATTTGTGCAGGAACCAATTCGAGCAATACTCCCCATCCGCGCATTTGTTTCCATAGCGGGACGTGCATCGACCGCAGTTTAGGCCCGCCTTATACGCAATCCGCTTTAACTTCCACTCATGCTTTTTGTCCGGCTCGCCCGTCGTAGTCGGGAAGATCAGGTTATTCGGGTTGTTTTCTTTCTGACGCTCCTTGTGGGCCTTCAACTCAGCAACCAGTGATGCGGGAATCGGGATCTCCCTCTCTTCCTTGTTTTTCGGCTTGAATCCCCATTGCGTTTTAGCGGTAACACGCACTGCGTGACTGCGAAAATCGACATCCCGCCAGGTCGAGTATCGCACTTCCTTGTCGCGCATTCCGGTCAGGAGATAAAACAGGAACAAGGTTTTCTCTGCTGGCTGACAAGCGTGAAAGAATGCCGTCAGGTCTTCGGGTTCATAGATCGGGCGTATCGGATCGACATATTTCGGCCAGTCCCGCTTGTGCAGCAATCCAGTGATGCCGTTCAGCTTGAGCAACTGACAGACGATTACAGCGCGATTGTAGGCCGTGCGCGGACCGCAGCCGAGGTCATAGAGCTTGCGGATAAATCCGAGGATGTCTTCCCGCGTAACATCGTGAAGATAGGTCTTGCGGCAGTTCTGGGCGAATAGTTCCAGGCACTGCTTGTATGCGCCGTAAGTTCTGGGCTCGCGTTGCGGCGGCTCGATCTCTTTGAGGTATGCTTTCACTGCCTCCCCAACGCGGAGACCCTGGCCCTCTTCGTTTTCGGCGATCACGATTCCTGCTTTGCCGGCCTCAAGCTCAATGGCTTTGCGCCGCGCCTGCTCCAGGACTTCGCTCGAATCCTTGACACTCTGGCGACGCCGAACGCCATTCTCGTACCATTCAATATAATAGGTGCCTTCGGAATGCCGCTCCGGGCTGCCATCCACCAAAACCCAATCCTGCTTGAGTTTATTATTTTGCGTCTGCGCGGGCGCGAAGCGCCATTTGTCGGCTACTTTAACGTATTTGAGGATGTTGACTCGGCAAGAATACCCTTTATGGTTTTGCGGTTTCGGCACGGCTGGTAGGCTCCTGTCTATCTTTCAGCTACAGACAGGATCATAGACAGGAAAGCATCTAAATACAAGAAAATAATGGTACATGGCGGAGAGGGAGGGATTCGAACCCCCGGTACCCTTCCGGGTACATCGGTTTTCAAGACCGACTGTTTCAACCGCTCACACACCTCTCCGCGTGAGCAACTCGGTGTATCTCAATTGTACGATGAAATTCACCATGGCTTACTCGAATACTGATCTTGCTTGAATACTGAAACCCATCCTCCCAACAAAATCCATGACCAACCCTACCGGTCTAAACTCGCAGCGGCTCAACCCTACCGGCCTAAAACTCACAGCGGCTCCCACCGAAGACAGAATAAGCGCAAGCTACTGCTGTGCCGCATCGGAATGGACTGGTACACTACTCCGAAATGTCCACGCGCCCCATGCAACGAAAATCCGGCCTTGGCTGCCTAATGCAGATCGTGCTGGTACTTGTCGTGTGTGGCGTCCTCATGATGGCCGTTACTGCCCTGCTCACGCCTTGGGCGTTCTACATGGGCGGACGCTTCCACCTGTTGCCATACTGGCAGGGCTGGGGACGTCTGCACTCCAACTCCGCCGGCGGCGACTACGCGGTTTACATCTACATCTACCCCAAGACAGGCCGCGGGCTCGGTACAACGCACCTTACCGGCAACGCTCTGCTGTGCACGCCGCGCGGAGAAAAATTCTCGCTCCGCCTCGGCGGCGACTTTCAAAAGGGCACCCGGCGTGACACCAACGGCAGGACTGCCAGCTTTTATATGTCGCCTTACACCCTGAAATCACAGTTCACCAGCCAGTACCAGCGGCCTGAGCTTGAGTTGCGCGGCCGGTGGAGCAATCCTGATCTGGTACTCGACGATCATGGCTCCATCGCGCGCAACTTCACATCTGACGCCCAGGTTCGTACCTCGCTGAACGGCGTGCCCTATATGAAGGAGGTCTCGCCGGTAACGCTGCATGAAGGCAGCAAGAGCGAGTTTGAAGCGGCGTGCTCGGCGGTAAAGAGCAAGTAGTTCGTTGCCACGGATTGCGCTGATCAGCGCAAGATCAGATCTGTGAGATAGAAGACCTGATCGAAAATGTAAGTACATGATTCTAAATAGAATTCTCATTTGACAGATTCGTTAAGTATTCGCTAGAGTGGCAGGATGGGAAAGGTGTCCACCAACTGAAGAAGGAGGTGGATTTTTGTTTGGTGCGGATATGTCGACCAGAGACCGAATTGTGGCGGAGATCAAGAAGTTGGGAGAGAAGCTGGGGCGTGCGCCGAGCCAGGCGGAGTTTCGTCGCGAGGCGAAGATCAGCTGGTATCAGGTGTACAAGCATTTTCGTGGAATGAGAGCGGCAGTTCGGGCGGCAGGGCTGGAGCCGGGGCCGAGAGGCGGTCCGCTGAATGAACATGCGCTGGTGCTGGACTGGGCGCGAGTGGTGCGCGAGCTGGGCCGACTGCCGAGTCGCGCGGAGTACGACGCACACGGAAAGCATCATTCGGTAACGTTGCACGCGCGGGTTGGGTGGCACCAGATGGCGCATAGGTTTGTGCTGATTCTCCGCGAGTTTCACTTGGAAGCGGAATGGAAAGACGTGGAGCAGATTGTGGTGAAGAAGTATCCATTGCTCCAGCAAATAGCAATTAGCAAATGGCAGTTGGCAAAACCGGGCGGCGAAAAAACCTCTGAATCACAGAGGACGCAGAAAACCACAGAGAGATCGCTGATGTTTAGCCGCGAATGCACGCGAATGGACACGAATCATGGGATGCGCTTGGGAAGAGTTGTGGCGGCGGCGCTGGCGATCGAGATTTTGGTAGCAGCGGAGAGGAGCAGTCAGCACTCAGCGGTCAGCATTCAGCCCGCAAAGAGCAATTGGCAGCTGGCAAACGGCAATTGGCAAAACCAAAACCTGGAACCACAGAGGACACTGAGGAACACTGAGGCAGAAGCGCCTCTAAAGATTGAGGAGGAAGCGCATGAGGATCAACACAGTGCACAGGCAAGAGTACCTCTACCCCAGCAAATACAAACTGCGCATTTGCCGGGGACCCCAGTGCCTGTGCCACAAGGACAAAGTGAGCCTGTGGTGTATGGAGAGCCGCTGGGGCTGGCGGCGATGGCTCATGCTCCGACGTGCGAAGACGGCGTGCTGTTTCTGTTTGGGGTGGTGGCGGCGGACCTCGGATTCAGGGTGGAGCGAATCCAGAAGGGGTTTCCGGATTGCGAGGCCAAGCGAGAGGTCGCGCCGGGCAGGTGGGAGCGGGTGTGGATTGAGTTTGAGCTGTATAGCCGGAATTTCAAAGAGCATGGGCATGATCCGGCGAAGTGCCATGCGATCGTGTGCTGGAAGCACAACTGGCCGGATGTCCCAGAAGGGCTGGAAGTGATTGAGCTGAGCCGGGTGGTGAAGGGACGGTAAAATCGCCGAGATCGCGCGCGATCGCCGTCATCGAGAAGCAGGACTCAACAAGGTTGAAATACGCGTACTACGGACTGGCTTCCTTTAACGTTGTCGAATGGCCAGGGAGTAGCATCCAAACGCGCATACAAGACTTGACTGAGTCCTGCGTCAAAACCAAGATTACATCAACTGTGTACCTTCCGCTATCATGTGCTGGAAACTGATAGTGTCCTATTAGTGCGGTGATGAATTTCTTTAACACGGCCTGTCGTCTCGAACCAGGAAAGTGGACCGGGGGAGCGCTGTTTGTGTCATGCTTAGGCGTTGTTATATGACCTGGGAGTGATCCACGCATGGGCGAACTTAAAGAAGGTCTCTATGACCAATTAGTCACCAAAGGTCTACGTCAATTACTCAGCAACCCGACATATGCCAATTTAAAATCGGTTGTTGAGACAGTCGAAGAGAGCGACTGTCCCGACTATCTGGTGCGTCACCTCATCCGCCAGATAAAGCTTGCTTTAAGTCGCCTGCCTAGTGAAGATCGCAAACTTCGGCAAATTGAGTTGGCCAATTCGTTATTGGCTTTTTTGAAGCCTCGGGAAGATCTGACACTAGACGATTTTGTTGATCCGCCCGGCGAAATATTGCGTGCGATCTACCAGGGTCCCGAGCCACCCAAAGCACCATCAACACCGCTAGGCATGAGTTCTTTGTTGATGAATGCATTGGATGAACCTCGCCTTGGGTTCGAACTCGAGCGCGAAATGGCGAGTGCTGACCGCGTATTCATGATTGTCAGTTTTGTGCAATGGCGCGGATGGCAACGTTTGAAAAAATCATTCTATGATCTGGCAGAACGCAACGTACCAATAAAGGTGTTGACCACGACATACATTGGTGCAACGGATTTCCGCGCCATTCAGGAGCTCGCGCGCCTGTCAAATGTGGATCTACGCATTTCACTCGATGGTCGGCGCAGACGGCTGCATGCAAAAGCGTGGTTGTTTCAACGAGATAATGGATTTAGCAGTATTTATGTGGGCTCCGCAAATTTGTCTGGACCCGCATTGGAAGACGGAATAGAGTGGACAGTAAAGTTAAGCGAAATCGAGGCTCCGCACATTGTTCAACGATTTCAGGGTGCATTTGATTCTCTCTGGTGCGATGAAGAATTCGAGCAATTCCGCCCCGAGGACGAGGAGTTTAGCCGCAGAGTCAAGATGTCTCTTGAAGATGCTCGTTCGTTGCCTGGGCGAAATGAATCCAGCCGCCCAGTATTCTTTGACTTACATCCTCATCCGTACCAGCGAGCAATCCTTGACCAGTTAGAATCGGAAAGAACAGATAAGGATCATTTTCGAAATCTGATAGTCGCACCTACCGGTACAGGAAAAACTCTGGTAGCGGCTTTTGACTACGCCCGTCAATCATTCACTGGCAACCGCCCACGTCTCCTGTTCCTGGCCCACCGCGAGGAGCTCCTGTATCAGGCCCGCAACAGCTTCCGCCATGTGTTACGTGACGAATCATTTGGCAACATGCTGGGTGGTGGCGAAGAACCTTCGGATTTAAACCACCTCTTCGCGACTATCCAGAGCTTTAGAAGTCGGAAGTTACTGGAAACATGTGGTGCGGAGTATTGGGACTATGCCGTATTAGACGAGGCCCACCACGTGCCGGCACAGGGTTATAGGGATATAGTTGCTTCACTTCGCCCAAGGATCTTGCTTGGTCTCACCGCAACACCGGAGCGCATGGACGGTGAGAGCATTCTGCCATGGTTCGATCATCGAATTGCAGACGAGATGCGTCTTTGGCACGCAATCGAGCGCCAGTATCTTGTCCCATTTGACTATTTCGGAATTCACGATGGCATCGATCTCTCCAACGTTGCTTGGACGCGAGGCTCATATGCATTAGGGGAACTCGAAGAACGCTATATTGGCAACACAAGACGGGCTAATCTGATTATCAGCGAATTCTGCCAAATCTATGGCGATTGGCTACATGCTAGGGCATTGGGTTTCTGTGTGAGCATTGACCACGCAGAATTCATGGCTGAGAAGTTCCGTGGTGCAGGGATACCGGCGTTAGCTATCACCAGTAGATCCGGCGATGATGACAGAAATGCTGCAGCTTCGAAACTGCGGAATCGTAAAGTGAATGTCCTATTCACGGTCGATCTTTTTAATGAGGGAATCGATATCCCCGAGGTTGATTGCGTCCTTTTTTTGAGACCAACGGAAAGCTCTACAGTATTTCTCCAGCAACTAGGGAGGGGCTTGCGGTTGGATACAGGAAAAACAAATTGTTTGGTTTTAGATTTCATTGGAAATCAGAGGCGTGAGTTTCGCTTTGATCAGCGTTTCCGATCGCTTTTTGGAGGGACGCGCCAGCAAGTCATTAAGGAAATTGAAACCGGAATAACGCGTCTTCCCGGAAATTGTTACTTCCGTCTCGATAAAGAATCGAGAAAGTTGGTCTTGGAAAATCTGAGGGGTCAGTTGAATTCAAGTCGGGCGAGGATGATTGCTGAGCTTAAGGACCTTTCAAATAGCTTCCAGCGTCGCCCAACTTTGCTTGAGTATCTTGCGGAAACAAATTATGAGTTAAGCGATATATATAAGGCTTCTATCGGCGGGTGGCATGCTCTACTTATTGAAGCCGGTTTATCTCTAGAAGCGTCAGAAGAAGACCTTCTCTTTGCAAAGCGCTTACGCCGCCTGCTTCACTTAGACTCGACTCGACGATTGAATTTCTATCTTCGCTTTCTGCAAGGAGAAGAGTTTTCCGCAGGCAATTTGCAATCCATTGAAAAACGCATGATCGAGATGTTGACGTTTCGTCTATTGCCTGCGGAAGCAAAGAATAAGGAATGCAGGTGGGATACGGGCATCAAGCGGCTGCAACAGAGTAAGTTGGTTAGCAGCGAGTGTCAGGAGCTTTGCCATGCTTTGCTCGATCGCATTAAGCTGCATTCGGACGAGAGTCCCTTCGAAACTGACTGCCCAATTTTTTTGCATCGACAATACACTCGCGATGAAGTTTTGGTGGCATTTGGCTTGCCAGATTTAGTTGGCACGCGACATACGCAAACCGGTCGCCTTTGGCTTGAACAGATTAATACGGAGGTCTTTTTTGTAACCCTGGATAAATCGGAGAAGACGTTCTCGCCTTCCACACGTTACGAGGATTACGCTGTAAGCCCGACCCGTTTTCATTGGCAATCCCAAAGCACTACCGCCGAAAACTCGGTCGTCGGTCAAAGATATGCTCACCAGAAGCAAAATGGAGCACGATTTCTCCTGTTTGTACGCCCAAAGAAGGAGGATCCGTTTGTGTTTCTTGGACCACTGCACTATGTTTCACATTCGGGTAGCCGACCGATGAGTATCTATTGGGATCTAGAACATCCAATCCCTGCGCGGTTTTTCGAAATTTGCGCTTCGCTGCGTACAGCGTAGCTTGCGCTGCGCTCCGGCCTGCGGCAGCAAGGAAGGAGTTTATCCAATCTTGTTCGCGGCCCTAAAGAGCCGCTCTTCTACAACGTGCGCGCGGATCTCCACCCTGCCACGTAAAACAAGCGCGCACGTCGGGGCTGCGGCTTCGGCAGAGCAGAATCCAAGCGCGGGGCACATAAACCCTGGTAATCGGCTGGCATCCTGCGCCCGGCTGCGCGATAATGGAACCCCTTTTTAGAAAGGATGTTCATTATGCCAAGCAAACATTTCTTTGTAGCTATTGCGCTCGCTGCCTTCACGCTTGCTGCTTTTGCCCAGTCTCAACCAGAGGACAAGAGCAAGCGCCCCAGCCCTCCGGGGACCGCCGAGTGCACCATCAACGGCAAGAAGGTGACGATTGATTACAGCCGTCCTTTTCTCAAAGGCAGGAATGTGGGCAAGGAGCTTGCTCCTTATGGAAAAGTGTGGCGCACCGGGGCCAACGAGGCCACCACGCTGACCACCGCGATTGATTTGGACATTGGCGGCGCGAAAGTGCCGGCCGGCACCTACACTTTGTACACGCTTCCTTCAGCAGGCACATGGAAGCTCATCATCAATAAGCAGACCGGACAATGGGGCACGGAATATCATGAAGACCAGGACCTGGCGCGCGTGGACATGAAAAAGCAGGAGATTGTGGTGCCGGTTGAGCAATTCACTATTTCTCTGGACCAGGACACGAACGACAGCGCCGATCTGAACCTGGAGTGGGAGAAGACCCGGGTCTTTGTGACCATCAAGGCAATGTAGCGGGAACGCAAGTAAGCAAACAGCAATTGGCAATTAGTCAAAATTAGCAGTCAGCAATCAGCACTCAGCCAAGGCAAAATCGCCAAGGTCCCCGACATGGGGAAAGGCAAATCTTTACCGCTGATTCACGCTGATCAACACGGATCGGACAAGAGCAGAAGAAAAAGGCGCTGCTTTCGCAACGCCTTCAATTTCAAGATCGAACACAGCCGAGGGCGGCTGTGCTACATGTGCATTCCTAGGCTTCCCGTATCCCATCCATAAACGCTTTCAACTTGCGAGAGCGCGATGGATGCCGCAACTTCCGCAGCGCTTTGGCTTCAATCTGGCGGATGCGTTCGCGGGTGACGGCGAACGACTGGCCGACTTCTTCCAAAGTGTGCTCCGAGCCGTCTTCAAGACCAAAGCGCATCTTGATGACTTTCTCTTCGCGCGGCGTGAGCGTGCGCAGGACCTGCGCGGTCTGGTCCTTGAGATTCACGTTGATCACGGCCTCGGCAGGCGAGACCATGGAGCGATCTTCAATGAAGTCGCCAAGGTGAGAATCTTCTTCTTCACCAATGGGCGTCTCCAGAGAGATGGGCTCCTGCGCGATCTTGAGGACCTTGCGGACCTTGGCCACAGGGATGTCCATGCGCTTGGCGATCTCTTCTGACGTAGGCTCGCGCCCGAGTTCCTGCACGAGCTGACGCGAAGTACGGATCAGCTTGTTAATGGTTTCGATCATGTGCACCGGAATACGGATGGTGCGGGCCTGATCGGCGATGGCGCGCGTGATGGCCTGGCGGATCCACCACGTGGCGTACGTGGAGAATTTGTAGCCGCGGCGGTATTCGAATTTGTCCACGGCTTTCATCAGGCCGATGTTGCCTTCCTGAATCAGGTCGAGGAACTGCAGACCGCGGTTGGTATATTTTTTGGCAATCGAGACCACGAGGCGCAGGTTGGCCTCAATGAGCTCGCGCTTGGCAGCTTCAGCGTCAACGTCGCCCTGGATGATCTCGCGCTGCGTTCGCTTGAGTTCCTGGTAGCTGACGCCGGTGTCGGCTTCAAGCTTTTCCAGATCGTTGCGGTGCTGGCGCTGGATGCGGCGGTATTCGCGCTTGGTTTCCTCAACCCGCGTCGCGTCGATCTTCTTTTCCAGATTGTTGATCTGGCGATCGAACGAGCGCATGGAATCGACGGTCTTGTAAATCCTTTCGATCAGGCGCTTGCGTTCAGGGTTGGTGAACTTCAGCCCGCGAATGCCGGTTGACACCATGACTTGCGCACGGCCCAGCGCCCAACGGTGCTTGCGATGCTCCTTGGGCTTCTTCTTCTGCTGGACCGCTTCAAGTTTTTCTTCGAGCTGCTGGACTTTTTTATAGTGCTTGCCGACGTCATCAATCTGCCCGACAAAGTCTTTCAATCGGGCCTGGACGATTTCGTCGGTGATCTCCTCTTCGTCAAAGGCGACCAGCTCTTTGATGGAGCGCGTGCCGCGCTTCAGGTCTTCACCCAACTGCAGGATTTCTTTGATGACAATAGGAGAGCGTGAAAGCGCCTTGAGTACGCGGAGCTGTCCGCGCTCAATGCGCTTTGCGATTTCAACTTCACCTTCGCGGGTGAGCAGCGGAACCGTGCCCATCTCGCGCAGGTACATGCGCACCGGGTCGTTGGTTTTTTCCAGAGCGCCCGGCGTCAGATCAAGTTCAACATCTTCGCCTTCTTCCAGATCTTCAAACTTCTGTTCTGAAGGCAGTCCCTTGCTTGCGTCCAGGACATCAATGCCCTGGGTCCCAATCGTAGTAAGCAGGTCATCCAGATCATCTGGGGAGTGGACATCACCGGGTATTAGGTCATTGACCTGGTCATAGGTGAGATATCCTTTTTCCTTGCCTGCATCGATCAGTTTTTTTATGTCGTCAAATTTATCGTCTAGAGCCAAACCGCTGACCTCATTCATTCGAGCTTCTAA
>DASTCT010000318.1:0-19537 GCA_035710845.1 Candidatus Angelobacter sp. | reverse complement strand
AGCGTTTATCTTCCTGGCGATGGTACTGATGTTTGTGGCCATGCCGGTCTACGCTCAAGGCGGCGAAACCGCTACGAGCACTACGTACTATTGGGCAATCCCGCTCGGCGCCGGCGCTGCCATTGGCATTGCCGCTGGCCTGTGCGGTATTGGACAGGGCAAAGCCACTGCTTCCGCCGTGGAAGCACTCGCCCGCAACCCTGGAGCGCGACCGGGAATATTCATCTTCCTGATCTTAGGTCTGGCGCTCATTGAATCATTGGCGCTGTACGCACTGGTTATCGCTTTCCAGATCATTGGCAAGCTGAAGTAGTCAGCAAAAGTTTGCACAAAGCCCGGTCACAGGCCGGGCTTTTTTATTTTTCAAGAAATCACTGAGCGTTGATTCGCTGACTACGGTGTTATTCTTAGACACGGATGGCAAGCGTTGCGGCACTTGCGTTCACGGGTGTGAGCAAGCAGTACCACGGGTTCCTTCGCGGCTCGCGGGTAACAGCGTTGCGCGATTTTTCATTGCGTGTAGAGCCGGGAGAAATCTTTGGCTTTCTT
Source organism: Candidatus Angelobacter sp. (assembly GCA_035710845.1). Lineage (GTDB taxonomy): Bacteria > Acidobacteriota > Terriglobia > Terriglobales > Acidobacteriaceae > Angelobacter. Next base: position 18,988 of record DASTCT010000318.1, on the reverse strand, counting down.
GGTCCAAACGGTGCAGGCAAGACAACGGCCATCCACATTGCTCTCGGGCTGATGTTTCCATCGAGCGGCCACGGTGAGATGCTGGGCCACAGTTTTGGCCATGCGCCAACGCGGCGACGCATAGGGTTTCTGGCTGAGAACGTATCGCTCTATCACCGGCCTGCGGCCAAGCTGGTGCGCTTTTATGGAGCGCTGAATGGGCTGCGCGATCCGCAGCTTCGGCAGCGCACAACGGAAATGCTGGCAGAGGTGGAACTGGCTGATGTAGCGGGGCGCAATACAGGCAAATTTTCCCGCGGCATGCTGCAGCGCGTAGGGCTGGCGCAGGCGCTGGTGAACGATCCTGATCTGCTCATCCTGGATGAGCCTGCTTCAGCGCTTGATCCTTTGGGTCGCATGCGCGTAAGAGAAATCCTGTTACGGGCGCGGGAAGCGGGCAAAACGGTTTTCCTGAGCTCGCATCTACTGTCAGAGTTGGAGCAGATCTGCGACCGCCTGGCCATTGTGATCAAAGGACGTGTAGCGCGCGTGGGAACAATCGCAGAGCTGCTGGAAGCGCAGAACCGCTTTGTGATTACGGCAAAAGGCATTGACGCGCTGCTGTTTGAAGGTTCAAAGCAGAATGGGTTCATCAAGATTACTGTTCCTGCTCTGCACCAGCGCCGCACGATTGAGAAGATTTGGCTGGCTGGCGGGGAAGTGATTGCCGTGAACCCTATCCGTCGCACGTTGGAAGATCTTTTTGTGGAGCTGGCGACCCAGAATGGCGGCGGCCACCACAATGGGAATGACGCGGAGAAGCACCAATGAAAACGCGGGCAAAATGGCTGGTTTTGCTGACCCTGACAAGCTTGATTGCGTTTGGCCGCGGCAATCCCAACAGAACGGAACCGGCCTGGCGAATCGATCTCAAAGACAAGTTTGATTTTGAGTCGTTTGATCGCGACATTAGTTTCCGCTGGACCATGCATCAGGATGTTGTTTTCCTCTCGCCAGACAAAGTGCTGGTTTACCAGGTCAACCGGTCTCATAAACCTGTGGCGCTTGCTCCTCGCGATGCCAGCGGCGGGGGCGGAAATTTCATCCTGGAAATGAGAATCCTAAGTACCGTAGATGGTCATGAGATCAAAGCCATTCGCATGACCACCAACGCCGACTCCACCAAGGTGATGGCGACGCGGAATGGGAGATTCGTGGTCCGCACCGGCGAAATCCTTTATCTATACTCCGCCGATTTTCAACGAATCGCGTCCAAGCCTCTTCCTTTCCAAAAGAAGGTCGCGGAAGAAGCCTGGCAGATCGGCGTTTCGCCATCAGGGAAGGAAGTAACGGTGGTTCACCAGCAAATTTTGCAGCGCGACTGGAAATCACCAACCTCAGATATTGTGAAAGCAAGCGCCGACGTGGAGATCATGAATGAAGAGAATCTGCAAACTATCAGCAAGTTCAGTTTGCCTTGGATTCTGACATCATGGTCTTCCGGCGAGCATGTGCTGGTAAGTTCCAAGCCTTGGCCTTCTGACGACGGCACAACATTCGGATTGATGGACTATCGCGGCAACTGGTCACCGCTTCTGTTTGCCTGGTACTCGCCCAGCCAGCCTTGCGCTTATCAAGCCTCTGCGCTGGATACGCGCCTCTTTGTTACCTATGGATGCGGCACCTTATCTGTCTTCCCGCAAAACGGACGCACTATTTTTTCATTGAAGAGCCCTTCCAAGGAATATGTTGGCTCAGTGAGAGCAAGCGGCAATGACCTGGCAGTACAGGTAGATCGGCATCTGGTAAGAATGGATAACGCCGGCAATATCCCGATCCGTGTGGCCAAGCCGCTGCGGATTGATGTTTATAACACCCAGAACCATAAAGCCGTCCTGTCTGCCCCGGTGCATGGTGAGAGGGTTTACTACGCCCTGAGCGCGCAAGGGACGCTGGCCGTTGTGGATGGCACATCGCTTGTGCTGTACCAGACAGGCCGTCCCTGACCAATGCGCGCCATTCTTCTGCTTGGCGTAAATTTCCTCCGAACCCAATGGATCACGGTCGCGGTCATGACCGGCTATATTCTTGGCATTGGCGGCGTGTTTGTTTTGCGCGTGCATCCTGCGGACGTGCTCTTCTTTTTGCGCTGGCATGCAGGCTATGCGATGTTTATTGCGGCGATGATAGCCATTCCTGCGCTGCAAATGGAGCGCAAAACGCGCCGTATTCTTGCCGTACTGTCAAAGGGCATTCATCGCTGGCAATACATTGGCGGGTTGTTGGTTGGTTGCGCCATGGCGGTTGCGATTTTTTGCGCGCTGGTAGGCGGAATCGCCGCGTTGTTGTGCCATGAAAGCGGAATTGCAGGAGATGGTCTCTTTGCAGTCACGCTGGCGCTGTTTTGCAGTTGCATGGCGGCAGCCGCAACCGGATTGTTCTTCTCTACATTTCTTCATCCACTGCAGGCAGTCGCTGCCACATCAGCCGTGCTGGGCTTTCCTTTTGCCGTGGAGATTCTAGGCCGCCATCCTGTCTGGGGATTTTTTCCGGTGGCCTGGATATTTCATTTCCTGTTGGCGTTTAAGCTGCAGCCGGTTGGGCTTGAAGTTTGGGGAATTATCTTTGCCGCACTCTGCCAAGTCGCGGTCTTCTGGATTGCATCCGCGCTGGTTTTCGCGCGGCGTGATGTGACTATCTCTCCGGAGTAGCCGGCGCAACGGGTTGGCCAATGTGATAGACAATCTTGCCCGGATTGGTAAAGTCCAAGTCTTGCGCACCGGCTTGAGAAGAGTTCAATACCCGGTTCGGGACCACGCCAAGATAGATAGTAGCGATGGCAGCCAGTACCAAGGCCAGACGCATGGCGGCAGTCGCGGACGCTGGAGTTTCCGCCATGACCGGTTCGCGCATATACATGAGCACGATCAATCGCAGGTAGTAATAGGATGCGACGGCAGAGTTGATCAGGCCAATTATGCCGAGCGCGATTAGAGCGCCTGAGTGCCCTGTGAATGCGGCCTGGAAAACGTAATACTTCGCAAAAAAGCCTGCCGTCCCAGGTATGCCGATCAGCGACAGAAGAAAGATAGTCAAGGTAAAAGCCAGCAACGGAGAGCGGCGGCCCAGCCCGGCATAGTCATCCAGGCTAACGTAGCGTTCGCCACCGGCAGCAAAATGGCTTACCACGGCAAATGCGCCCACGTTCATGGCGGCATAGGCAGCGGTGTAAAAGATGGCCGCGGATTTTCCTGTATCACCGCCCGCGGCAAAGGCCACCAGAAGGTATCCAGCATGCGCGATCGACGAGTAAGCCAGCATGCGCTTTACGTTGTTCTGTACGAGCGCGCCAAAATTACCCAGCGTCATGGAGAGCGCTGCGGAAACCCAGATGAGCCAGAACCATTCCGTCTGTGTGGTGGCAAACAGCACGCGGAGCAGCACGGCAAAAGCCGCTGCTTTGGGCCCGGTGGACATTAAGGCCACAATCGGCGCAGGCGCGCCTTCATAGACGTCCGGAGTCCAGATGTGGAATGGAGCAGAAGCCACTTTAAAGCCGAGCCCCACGATCATGAGAGCTGTCGCTGCAATGGCCAGCAAGTTAGGACTGCCGGCCGCAAGCGCCGCGCGGATCTCAGGAATACTGGTTGATCCAGTCGCGCCGAACATGAGGGCAACGCCATAAAGGAAAAATGCGGTGGCAAAAGAGCCGAGAAGGAAATATTTGATGGATGACTCGCTGCTGCTGGCGTTGCGGCGGCGATATCCAGCCAGAACGTAAGTGGAGATGGAAGAAATTTCCAGTGCGATGAAGATCAGCACGAGTTCAATAGCTGAAGACATGAGCACCATGCCCACAGTTCCAAAGAGGATCAGCGCGTAGTACTCACCGCTGCGGATGTTTTGCGCGTCAAGGTATTCAAGCGATGCCAGAATGCAGATGGCAGAGATGGCCGGAATCAGCAGATGGAAGAAGATGGCAAAGTTATCCACCCGCACCATGCCGAACCAGCCGGGATCGGTGAAGCTGGGGTCGCGGTGCATCCAGGCAATCTGGCAGAACGTGGCCGCAATACCGGCGCATGCGCCCACAAGAGAAATCAGGCCCAAGCTCTTGCGGCTCTGGCCCGGTTTGAGTACAGCATCGGCCATCATCACAATGATGCCGAATGCGCCGAGCACCAGCTCAGGCAGGATGCGAATATAGTCGACTGTTTGAATCGGGTTCATCTATTGTTTTTCACCTGCCAAGGTGGCGGAAATTTTATGCAGCACTGAGGCTTCAGCAGCGGGAGCGCATTGGCCTGGGCACGCCTTTGTTTTTGCAACAGCGGCCTTAGGTATGGTGTTGCCGACTGAAGGATCAATCGATTTCATCCAGAACGGTGAGACAACGCCCATAATGATGGCCATTACCACAAGCGGCACCAGCGAGACGCGTTCACGGCGGTCAATATCCGCCAGGCCCTTGTTTTCCGCATGGTGAATCTGGCCGTAGAAGACCTTCTGGTACATCCAGAGCAGGTAGCACGCTCCCCAGATCACGCCGCTGGCCCCCAGGATGGAGAACAACATAGAGTGCGGCAACGGGCTCTGGAACGTGCCGCTCAAGACCAGGAATTCGCCAACAAAGCCATTCAACAGCGGCAGGCCAACCGATGAGAGAACCGCAAAGAGGAAGAACGTGGCATAAACCGGCATAGGCGTGGCCAGGCCGCCATATTCTTTGAATTCGTAGGTGTGCTTGCGCTCATAGATCATACCGGCCAGCATGAAGAGCGCGCCTGTAGAGATGCCGTGGTTCAGCATCTGGTACACTGCGCCGTCCGTTCCTATCTGCGTCAGCGTGAAGATCCCAAGCACCACAAAGCCAAGATGGCTGACTGAGGAGTAGGCAATCAACTTTTTCAAGTTCGGCTGCACCAGTGCGACCAGCGCGCCATAAATAATGCCGATCACGGCAAGCACGTTGATCCACTGCGCATTGGCCGCTGCCTGAGCAGGGAACATGCCGACATTGAAGCGCAGCAAGCCGTAGGTGCCCATCTTGAGCAGGACACCCGCCAGCAGGACTGAGCCTGCAGTCGGGGCTTCCACGTGAGCATCGGGCAGCCATGTGTGCAGCGGAAACAACGGGACCTTTACGGCGAAGGCAATAAAAAAGCCGAGGAAGAGCCATTGCAGTGTGCTGCCGCCGTTCGCGTTGCCATCGGCAATCCATTGCCGTACCGTGGCATAGTCAAAACTATGCGTATGCGTGTACAGCCAGATGATCGCAGCAAGCATAAAGACAGAAGCGACCATCGTGTACAGAAAGAATTTAACTGCGGCGTAGACCCGGCGCTCGTGCCCGTACATGCCGATCAGCAGCGCCATGGGAATCAGCGTGGCTTCCCAGAAGACATAGAAGAGGAACATGTCCAGCGCCAGAAAGACGCCGATCATCGCTGTCTCCAACAGCAGGAGCAGGACAAAAAATTCTTTTACGCGATCGTGAATCGACTTCCACGAGACCAGTACGCTTACCGGAACCAACAAGGTGGTGAGCAGCACCAGCCACATGGAGATACCATCCACGCCCAGATGGTAATGAATGACATGGAGAATCCACGGAACATTGATATCCATGTTCGATTGGAAGCCGCGCTCGCTGTAATCAAAAAGCCTGACGATATCCAGCGAGAACAAGAAGGTCACAATCGAGGTGATCAGGGCCGTCCAGCGCAGCACATGATCATTACGCGGCATCAGCATCAGGACGACTGCGCCAGCGGCGGGAAGGAAGGTGACAAGCGAGAGAATTGCGTGGTTCATCTGCCCACCCCCAGCCAGATCATGATGGCAACTACAGCCGCGCCACCCACAGCCACCCACGCCGCGTAAGAGCGTATATTGCCGGATTGCATTCGGCGAAGCTCATTGCCAATGCCTTTTGACGTGCTGCCTGCGCCGTTCACCAGCCCATCAATGATGCCCTGGTCCACGCCATGCCAAAAGACGACAGTTGAGAGCGCCAATAATGGTTTGACGAAGATAGCACCGTAACCTTCATCAATGTAGTACTTGTGCAGGACCAAAAGGTAAATGCCGTGGATCTTTGTGGCGATGCGTCCGGGTAGATCGCGCCGTTTGAAATAGAGCAACCAGGCGAAGAAGAGGCCGATTACAGCAGCAGCAACGGAAGTGCCGGCAAGAAGCCATTCCTGGCCGGCATTCTCTTCTGAGGGCGGCCCGGCATGGGTAGAGATGGTGTCATTCCCCGTCACGGGTACGGCGGCTTGGGTGCTGGTTGGCGGTCCTGACTCCATCACCGGCGCGAGGAAGTGTTCAAAATGATTTTGACCACCACTCATGAATTGCGGAATGCCTACCCAGCCCCCAACCACTGACAGCACGGCGAGAATCACGAGCGGAGCCAGCATGATCCAAGGTGATTCATGCACATGCCCGTGGCCATGAGCTTCATCGTCAGCATGGCCGTGGGAGTGGGAAGCCGTGGTATGCGCTGCATGAGCGGGAGCAGAAGCAGCGTGCGCTTCTTCACCTTCATCGACCGCGCCAGGTTTGTATTCGCCAAAAAAGGTCATGAACCAGAGGCGGAACATGTAGAAAGATGTTAATCCGGCGGTAATCACGCCAATAACCCAGAGCACCGGGCCGCCGAAACGGCTGTGGAATGTCGCGCCAAGAATTTCGTCTTTGCTAAAGAAACCGGCAAATGGTGGAAATCCGGCAATAGCAAAGGTAGCAGCAGTCATTACCCAGAACGTGATTGGGATTTTTGTGCGCAAACCGCCCATGCGTCGCATGTCCTGCTCACCGCCGATGGCATGAATCACCGAACCCGCGCCAAGGAAGAGCAACGCTTTGAAAAACGCATGCGTCATCAGGTGGAAGATACCTGCAGCGTAAGCCGCCACGCCGCAAGCCAGCACCATGTAGCCAAGCTGCGAGATCGTGGAGTAAGCCAGAACGCGCTTGATATCGGTCTGCGTGATGCCCATGGTGGCGGCAAAAATGGCGGTCAGACAGCCGATGATGGCCACGATTTCCAGGGCATGCGGCGCAAGATTAAAGATCGCATGGGAACGGGCGATCATGTAAATGCCGGCTGTCACCATGGTGGCCGCGTGGATCAACGCGGAGACCGGCGTGGGGCCTTCCATGGCGTCCGGCAGCCAGACATAGAGCGGAACCTGCGCCGATTTGCCGGTTGCGCCGAATAACAGGCAGAGCCCAATAGCAGTGAAAAGTCCCCATCCGAGTTCCGGCGCATAGTGGCCGCTGGCGATTTTGCCGAACACGTCTGCATAGTTCAATGAGCCAAAGTGCTGAATGATCAGGAACATGCCGATCAGAAAACCGAAGTCGCCGATACGGTTGATGATGAACGCCTTTTTGCCTGCATTGGCCGCCGAGTCTTTCTGGAAGAAAAAGCCGATCAGCAGGTATGAGGCCAGTCCCACACCTTCCCAGCCCACAAACATCAGCAGATAATTGTTGGCCAGGACCAGCGTCAGCATGAAGAACATGAAGAGGTTCAGATAAGTGAAAAAGCGGTAGAAGCCGCCTTCATGCGCCATATAGCCGACGGAATAAACATGGATGAGGAACCCGACCCCGGTGACCACCAGCACCATGATCATGGAGAGCTGGTCGAGATAGAAACCAAAAGGCGCGGAGAAACTGCCAGCCGTAATCCAGGTGCCGTGACTTTCAATGTATGGGAGCGAGATTCCGCCGCCAGGCCACGCTGTCCAAACGGCGCGCAGAGCCCACACGAATGACGCTGCGGTAAACAGCAGGGCCACGGTGCTGACCACGGCGTTCTTGAAGCGCCGTCCAAACAGTCCGTTGATGGCCGCGCCAATCAGCGGCAGCAGGGGAATGACCCAAAGATTCAGGTTCTGGTTCATAATTTCAGCAGGTTCACCTGGTCAACGTTTAAAGTTTCACGAGTGCGGAAGACTGAGATAATAATTGCCAGTCCAACCGCAGCTTCTGCCGCGGCAACTACCATCACGAAAAACACAAATACATGGCCGCTCAGCGGGACAACGTTAGCGCCGCTGGCCAGTTTTGCCTGATGTGTATTCCAATAATTGGCAAAGGCCACAAAGCTCAAGTTCACGGCATTCAACATCAGCTCAATCGACATAAAAATCGTAATGATGTTGCGCTTAAGCAGAAAGCCGAAAACGCCGAGCGAAAACAGGATCGCGCTCAGGATTAAATACCAGGAAAGCGGGACCATCAGCTCTCCTTCCTTCCCAGCACCACCGCGCCCATAATGGCGATGAGGATCAGCACTGAGGTAATTTCAAAAGGCAGCAGGAAATCCTTAAACAATAGGTGCGCGATGTCCTGCGTATTGCCAAAATCGCTGGAGCTGATCTGAACGCTGCCAAGCTGCCCGCCGCTGTGGATGAGGAGCCAGGCCACGGTTCCGGCTAAGACCACAACGCCGGGCACGCCGATAAAAAGAGCAATGTGGCTGCCGCGCGTGCGCTCTTCTGAGCCGGCATTCAAAAGCATGATGACAAAGACAAACAGCACCATAATGGCGCCTGCGTAAACAATCACCTGAATGGCCGCGACGAACTCAGCGCCCAACAGCAGATAGATCAGGGCCAGTGATGCCATTACCACCACCAGCGAGAGCGCACTGTTAATGGGATGGCGCTGCACCAGCAGGTTCACTGCGCCCGCCACGCAAATGATGCCAAAGATGATGAAGAGTATCTGGTGGATAATCATCCAGCTATCCCCTCCACGCCACGATAAAGCTGGTCACAATAATGTTGGCGATGGCCAGCGGCAGCAAAAACTTCCAGCCAAAAGCCATGAGCTGGTCATAGCGGAAGCGCGGCAGCGTACCGCGAATCCAGATATATAAAAAGATAAAGAAGAAAACTTTGATCGCGAACCACAACACGGGCAGCAGCGACTGCACGATTGCCGGCGCGCTGTGGATGGTGGGGCCGTGCCATCCGCCGAAGAAGAGCAGGCTGGCTAGGCAGGCCACGGTAAACATGTTCACGTATTCCGCCATGAAAAACATGGCGAACTTCATAGAGCTGTATTCGGTGTGGTAGCCGGCCACCAGCTCGGTCTCAGCTTCCGGCAAGTCAAAGGGGATGCGATTGGTTTCAGCAAACGCAGCCAGCAGATAGATGAAGAAGCCAATGATCTGGGGGAAGATGAACCAGTGCGGGATATGCGTGTTCTGTCCGCCCAGCACCCATGTGCCGCTCTGAGCGCCAACGATCTCGCGCAGGCTCAGCGAGCCGGAGAGCAACAGGATGCCAACCAGAGATAGACCAAGCGCAAGCTCGTAACTGATCATTTGGGCGCTGGCGCGCAATGAGCCGAGCAGGGAATACTTGCTATTCGATGACCATCCGGCAAGCGCCACGCCATAAACGCCTATGGACGTCACACCTAGAATAATGAGCAGGCCGATGTTGATGTCGCTGGTTGCTCCAGTAACGGAGTTCCAAATGCCGCTAATCTGCAAGGCCGTAGTCTGCCCCGCGATTGTAATTGTTTCGCCGAAGGGAATCACGGCAATGGAAATCAGAGACATGGTCAGCGCCAACGCCGGAGCCAGAATGAACAGCCCTTTATGGACGTTATCCGGCACCATGTCTTCTTTCAGGATGAACTTAATTCCATCTGCCAGCGGTTGCAGCAGGCCGAATGGGCCAACGCGCGTGGGGCCCCAGCGATTCTGTATCCGCCCCACCAGCTTGCGCTCAAGCCATGTGGTGTATGCCACACCGGTCAGCATGATAAAGACGACGAGCGCAATCTTGATTACAGCAACGATAATGAAAGTTGTTGTGTCCACGATTCCTATACACGGGCTAAGCCCGAGTTTTTAATACGCAATACGGCACGAGTAAACTCATGCCTTGATACCTACAACGGCTAAAGCCAATCAACGGTAAACCAAGAACTAACTACTCATTACTGATTACTAAATGCTGTAGCTTCTAATCCGCCATTACTTCTTTATTCGCAAGTGAGTGGCTCTCAATCACATCGTTCAGCACCTTGGAATAACGCCCCAGTGTTCCTGAAGTAAAGAGCGAATCTTGGGCTGGAGAAATCTGTACCAATCCACTGCCTGCGCCTGCGTTGCTGTGTTCGGCGGCGTGCATGTGCTGGTCATTGCCCGCAAGCAGGTTCAGCCGTGAAAGATCATATCCCGGCACCAGGCGCTGGATCTCGTCCAGAATTGCCATGGGGTCAAAGGGACTCAGCCGCGGCTCAAGGCCGTTGGCAGCCAGCCAGACCGAGTGGCGATCGGCTTCACCCGACTGCGCGCCGCGCGTCTGGCCCATGTCTGCGTGCACGCCCTGGCCAAAAGGCACCAACTTGTGGACATCGGCTCCCATGCGCTCTGCAATGCGAACAATAATTTCAAAATCGCTCTTGATGCCGGTAATATCGCCTGCCTTTTTCAAAAGCTGCAGGTCACCGCAGGTATTGGTGAACGTGCCGGCTTTTTCGTAGGCGGAAGCAGCGGGCAGGACCACGGAAGCCCAGTTGCGCTGAGGCGACGCATAAGTTCCGTTCGCAGTCTGTTCCTGGAACAGCTCCAGCGTGACGATGAACGTGTCGGAAGCTTCCAGCAGCTCAAGTCCAAGATCGTCCGGCGCATCCGGACCAACGACAATCAGCGCGCCCAGGCGGCGCTCCTTGATCGCCTGCTTCATCTCCGCCAGGCCCAGACCTTTGGCAGAAGGAAGCTGGCCCCACTCCTCAGCAAAATTTTGGCTTGAGTTCAGTGCGATATAGCCGGGGAGCAGGTCAGGGTACAGACCCATGTCTGCTGCGCCGCGAGAGTTGGCGTAGTCGCCCAGGCAGATGAACTTTGCACCGAGGCCGGAGCCAAACTTGACCAGAGCTGAAATGTCCGCGCCTTGCACCTCTGAGCCGAAGATGATGACGAGGTCTTTCTGGGCTTTCAGTTCATCACGCAATTGCTTAAGCGCATCATTGGAAGCGCCTGCGCTGGTGAGCGATCCGGCAGAAGCGTCGTCGCCATTGAGGAAGGAAATAAACTTGCTTTCGCTGCCCGCTGGAACCTGCACAAACCGCGCAGCCTGGCGGCGCAGCTTGATGGACTGAGAATTCACCACGTAGAGCTTGGCGCGATTCAGCCGCACATTATTGCGGATGTTCCAGGCCAGCAGCGGATGGCGCTCCGTGGGATCATTGCCAATCAGCAGGATCGCTGGAGCGCTGGCCACCTCGCGCATGGCGGCGGTGATGTTCTCTTTGCCGGCAATCGCGCGGACAAATCCGGCGAAATCCGTCGTACGCTGATGATCAATATTATTCGTGCCCAGCACCGTGCGGGCAAATTTCTGCAGCAGATAATTTTCTTCATTCGTGGCGCGGTTGGAGCCGATCACGCCAATCGCTTGTCCGCCTTTGCTATCACGAACCTCACGCAGACGCTTGCCCACGTGTTCAATCGCTTCTTCCCATGTGGTGGGCGTGAGCCTGCCTTCTTTGCGGATGAGCGGCTGGCGCAGGCGGTCTGGATGATCAAAGAAATCAAAAGCGTAGCGGCCTTTGATGCAGAGGAAATCGCCGTTAATGCCGCTCTTGTCGCGATTATCGCCGCGAACGATGTCCATGCCGGTATCAGAGCGGCGCACGCCCAGCGTGGTCTTGCAGCCATCACCGCAATGCGTGCAGATGGTGCCCACGTGCTTCATCTCCCATGGCCGCGTTTTGTAGCGATACGCGCCAGACGTGAGCGCGCCGACCGGACAGATATCAATGCACATGCCGCATTCTTCGCAGTTCAAATGGTCGCCTTCGTTGGGCGCGATTACCGAACTGGAACCGCGAAGCTGTACGCCGAGCGCGGAGACATCCATGCCTTCACCGCAGACGCGCACGCAGCGGTAGCAGAGGATGCAGCGCGGACGATCAAAAAACACCACCGGTGACCACTGCTGTTCTTCTTTGTGGAGCTTGCCTTCCATATAGCGCGACTCAGCCGCGCCATACTTAAACGTCATGTCCTGCAGTTCGCACTCGCCACCGGCGTCACAGACTGGGCAGTCCAGCGGGTGGTTGCCGAGCAGCAGTTCGATCATCGACTTACGCGCCTGGCGAACTTCATCGGTGTCAGTGGCTACTACCATGCCGTCAGTGATCGGCACCGTGCAGGCGGTTTGCAGCTTGGGCATTTTTTCAATGCGTACCAGACACATGCGGCATGCGGCCTGCAGCGCGAGTCCCGGGTAATAGCAGAACGAAGGAACTTCAATGCCCACGGCCTTGCAGGCTTCAATCAGCAGCGTGCCTGCGGGCGCCGTCACTTGCTTGCCGTCAACGGTGATGGTTACGTTTTTGACTTCGGCCATGATGTTTAAGTCCAACCAGCTCTTACAGCTAGCTGATTTGGTAATTGAGTAAATTGGTAATTTTGTAATTGAAACGCCAAAATACGACGTTCTTGCTTCTTTTTAAATTACCCGATTACCAAATTACCCAATTACCAAATTACCCATTTACCAAATCCAGCAATTTCCTCAATTACTAAATTTCTAGTGATGTCTAACCTAACTTCAGCGTCTTCCTGATTTCCTCGATTTGCGCTGCATGACGCTTGGCGTGCATGGCCATTGCAACCAGCATTTCACAAATGCTGACCATCCCCGCAGCTGGATGAGGGTGCTTTACTTCGCTGGCGCGCAGATCTTCCGTGTACTGCTCCAGAAACTGGATTACACCGGCACGCGTGGTTTTAAATTGCTCTGCGGCCTCGGCCAACGTGGCAAAGCGGCCGATTGGCTTTGCCGATTCCGGAGCTTCCATCTTGTGAGTGCGAGCTGGGATCATCTGCAGAAATGCATGCTCACGATTTGGCGCATCGGCCGGACGCGGAGTGCGCTGCGTGCTGATCAGCTTCAACTGGATGGTCTCAGCGGTTGTCAAATGCTCAACCGTATCCAGCACAGACCATTGGTCAGGTGCAGGCTTCAACCGGCTTTGCTCTTCAGTGACACCGGCAAAACTGTTGAGAAAGATTTCGCGGGTCTCTTGCAACTGGGCCAACAGGAATGGCTTGTCGATCACGACTGCCTGAGCCGGATTTGGCTGTGCGCTCACGATTAGTGCGCCCCCACCACAGGAAGTTCAGTGATCTTTGCCGCCGGATCAAATGGACACGGACGGCCTTCCAGATGCGCTTCAAACTCGCTGCGCCATTTATCGACAATAGACATGGTCGGAATGGCCGCTGCGTCGCCCAACGGACAGAAAGTGCGGCCGAGCATGTTTTGCGCCAGGTACTTGATGTTATCGATGTCTTTGCGCAACCCGCCGCCATTGTGAAATCGCGTGAGCGTTTTCTTGAGCCAGTCTGTGCCTTCACGGCAGGGGATGCACCAGCCGCAGCTTTCATGCTGGTAGAACTTCATGATACGAAGTGCAAATTTGACCATGCAGGTAGTGTCGTCAAGCAGGACCACCCCGCCGGACCCCAGGAACTCACCACGCTTGGCAAACGAATCAAAATCCATGTTCATCTGCTCCGCCTCTTCCGCGGTGAGAATAAAGGTGGAAGATCCTCCGGGCACCACGGCCTTGAGCTTGCGTCCGTTGGGAATGCCGCCGCCCACGTCATAAATCATCTTCTTCAGCGGATATCCCAGCGGCAGTTCGTAAACGCCCGGCTTGTTAATGTGTCCGCTCAGCGCGAAAAGGCGTGTGCCGCCGTTCTTCGGTGGGCCGTAGTCGGCAAACTTTTGGCCGCCCATAAGAATAATGTGAGGAACAGAGGCGATAGTCTCAACGTTATTAATAACAGTCGGGCCGCCCCAGAGGCCGACTACAGCAGGGAAGGGCGGGCGGATACGCGGAATGCCACGCTTGCCTTCCAGCGATTCCATCAGGGCAGATTCTTCGCCAACTTCATACGCACCAGCGCCAGTGTGCCAGTAGCAGTCAAACTGCTTTCCGCTGCCAAAAATATTCTTGCCTAGGAAGCCCTTAGCGTAGGCCTGATCGAGCGCCTTGCGCATGATGTCGACCAAGTAGCGATATTCGCCACGAATATAGATGAAGCCCTGCTTCGCACCTACCGCCAGCCCGGCGATGATGACACCTTCAATCACAGCGTGAGGATCTTGTTCCAGGATAGGCCGGTCTTTGCAGGTGCCCGGCTCGCTCTCGTCGCCATTAACCAGGATGTATTTTGGCTTGGCCGATTCCTTCGGCACAAAGCTCCACTTCATACCGGTAGGGAAGCCTGCGCCGCCGCGTCCGCGAAGATTCGAGGCCTTGACCTCATTGATGATTTCGTCGGACGACATGGCCAGGGCTTTTTGCGCGGCCTTATAACCATCGAGCTCTAAATAGCGATTTATATCCGTGGCGCCTTGACCAAATCGTTTTGAAACGATTTTGATTTCATCCGGGTGTAATGTTAATTGGGCCATCTGTCAGTTCTAGCTGCTAGCTCCTGGTTTCTAGCTGTGTATCGCCCCTCCGGGGCTCCATTCTGTTTCCAAGCTTACCCAGCCTTACGGCTTCTCCCGCTTCGCGGGATCGCCTCAGGCTGGGCTAACTTCTTATCGCGCCTCCGGCGCTGTGCGTTGCTGTTCTGAGCATTCCGCACACCTTAAGCGTTTAGCGGGCTGCGTCACCATTATTGCTATGTCTTGCCTCTGTATTGCTCCAGAACTTTGTCGATCTTCTCGTTCGTCAAATTCTCATGAAAATCGTAATTCACCTGAGCTGCCGGAGCCCAACTGCAGCCGCCAATACACTCAACTTCTTCCAAAGAAAAAACGCCGTCTGGCGTGGTCTGCTTGTTTCCGATGCCAAGCTTTTGCTTGCAGTGTTCCAGGATCTCTTCTCCGCCGCGCAGCATGCAGCTGATATTGGTGCACACCTGCACGTGATATTTACCTACTGGCTTGGTGTGTAGCATGGAGTAGTAGCTGATCACGTTCCGGACTTCCAGTTCGGTCAACTCCGTCTTCTTTGCCAGATGCGCGATTACTTCGTCAGTTATATATCCAACTTCATCCTGGCTATACAGGAGCATGGGTACGAGAAAGCCGCGCTTCGTCGGATACTGCTTCATCTTCTCGTCGAAAAATTTGTCGAGTTTTTCGCTGATTGGCGGCATCTGATCTGTGTCGCCCCTAACGGGGCTCATTCATTCTCTCTACGTTTTCCCAGCGCTTACCCACCCCAGCAAAGCCAAAACCGGGCTTGCTGGGGACCCCGGTCGCGCTGGGGTAACTTCTCGTCGCCTAACGGCGCTGGTCCGTTCAAATATCAATAATCGATCTCGCCCGGAATTCACGTTGCTACTAATTCTGGCGGACTACTATCGGTCGATCTCCCCCAGCACAATATCAATGCTTCCGATTGCCGCTACCACGTCAGCGATCAAGCGGCCTTCGCACATCTGAGGTAAAGCTTGAAGGTTGGCATACGAAGGCGAACGCATGTGCACGCGCATGGGCTTGACCGTGCCGTCACTCACAATGTAGTAGCCCATCTCACCGCGCGGCGACTCAATCGCGTGGTAAACCTCACCGGCAGGCACAGTAAAGCCTTCCGTAACAATCTTAAAGTGATAGATGAGAGCTTCCATTTGCGTCTTCATCTTTTCGCGATCAGGCAAAACAACCTTGGGCGCTTCAGCTTTGGTCGGGCCAGAGGGCATGCCTTCCAGAGCCTGCTTGGCGATCTCACGTGACTCGCGCAGCTCGGCTACGCGGCAGAGATAGCGCGACCACACGTCGCCATCTTTTTGTACCGGAACCTTAAACTTGAAATTCTCATAGCCGCAGTACGGCATGTCGCGGCGGATATCGAAATCAACACCGCTGGCGCGCAGTGAAGGACCGGTCAGTCCAATAGCAAGGCCATCTTCTGTGCTTATCTGCGCCACACCCTTCAAGCGATCGATGAAGATTCGGTTTCCGGTCAGCAAGTTCTCGTATTCGTCAATTTTCTCCGGGAAGATATCAAGGAACTTCTTTACCTTTTCAAAGAAGCCAAGCGGAGGATCGAGCGCCAGCCCGCCGACGCGGAAATATGAGGTCATCATTCGCTGGCCGCTGACCATCTCATAGATGCGCAGCAGGTCTTCACGTTCACGGAAGCAATAAAGGAAGACCGACATGGCGCCGATATCCATGGCGTGCGTGCCCAGCCAAACCAGGTGAGAGCTGATCCGCTGGAGTTCTGCCAGCATCACGCGCATCCACTGCGCGCGTGGCGGGATTTCAAGCCCCAACAGCTTCTCCACCGCCATCACATAGCAAAGGTTGTTCACCATGGGGCAGAGATAGTCAATACGATCGGTGAGCGGGACTACTTGCTGGTAAAACTTGGCTTCACAGGTCTTTTCAATGCCGGTGTGAAGGAAGCCGATGTCCGGCATCATCCGAACAATGGTCTCGCCATCAATCTCCAAAAGCAGGCGCAACACTCCGTGGGTTGACGGGTGCTGCGGGCCCATATTGAGGACCATTGTTTTGTCTTCAGTTGGGTCCAGTACCGGATTGGGGTTCAAGTGTCCCATTAACGATAGCCCTCCACCGGATAGTCCTTGCGCAGCGGGTGACCTTCCCAATCTTCCGGCATCATGATGCGCCGCAGATAAGGATGGCCGAGAAAGCGAATACCGAAAAGATCAAAGAGCTCACGCTCAAAGAAGTTGGCTGAAGGCCATACCTGCGTGATGGATTCCATTACTGCATCATCGCCGGACAAAATCACTTTCAATCGCACGCGTTCTTTGCGCTTGATGGAGAGCAGGTGGTAGGCGACTTCAAAACGCGGTTCGCGAGGATAAAAATCGGCGCAAGTCAGGTCAGAGAGAAAATCAATAAGGCCTTGCGATTTCAGCCGGGCGCAAGCTTCGCGGATTGATTCGCGAGCAACAAAGATTGTTAGCTCATCGCGATCAAAGCGCGCCTTCTGCACAGCGCCCTCTTTCCAGGTGAGCAGATCAGCCAATACGGCCCGGTCTTTCAACTGCTCAAGATCTGTAATGGCAGGCGCCAGAGGCATCAGCGTTCACTCCTCTCTGGTTTGTTCCAGTCAAGAATGCCTTTCTTCCATATATAGAAGAAGCCGACGAGCACCAAGCCGATATAAATCAGCATCTCCCAGAAGCCAAACATTTTGAGATCGCGCGCGATGACCGCCCAGGGATAGAGAAAGACGGCTTCCACATCGAAGAGGATGAACAACATGCCAACGAGATAAAACTTGACGCTAAAGCGCTGCTGGGCGTCGCCCGTGGGAGTAATGCCGCACTCATACGGCATATTTTTCACGCGCGTCCACTTATGTTTGCCTAAAAGATAAGAAAGAGTGACCATGACCGTGGCCAAGCCCGCGGCAACGATCACCTGGATCAACAACGGAATATAATGAGCGAAGTAACTGTTCTCCGGCATGCAAGGCCTGTACAGAAAGAGCGACTGCAATGTGCTGAACACTCGAATGTAATTTCCCTTTGCGCGAGTGTCAAGCCCTTGACTTTGCACAGAGTTAGTGTTTCTTAAACATTGTTTCGTGGCAGAAAGAGAAGCTTGCCGTTCGGCCAGTATAGGAGCTTGTTTTTATCCCGGTTCTATGACAATTTTTGGGTTCAATACTGACGTGAAGCACGCAGACACTGTGTATCACGTGCAAAGTGAGGCGCGGCAAAATGATCTGCTGCTGCAAACTCTGGTTTTTGTGAAAGGCCAGTGCGTGGGCAAGCGCACCGTTTCTTACGCGCAGCAGGTTTCTCAACCTGAATTCTCCACGGAAGCGATTCACGAGCTGCTCAAGTCGCAACACAAGACCGTGTTGGAAGCCATTCAGCAGGGAAGCCTTGAGGCTGAGCTTGGCAACGGCAGTGAAGTTCAGGATGTTGGCGGCTCCGGTTTGTCTCTGCAGTGGACAGCAACCCCGCCCAGCGATGCGGCAATCCTTGCTGTAACTTTTCGTGTGCTCGATTTCGGAAGTCCAGCCAACGGGGCAGAAGTTGCGGTGCGGGGCGTGATCGCCTCAGAGGGTTTGGAGTTGGCTCGCGGCGTAGCAGATGACGCGGGCGCAGTGGAACTTTCAATTCCTTTGACCGAAGAGGTTCTGACCCGAGGCGCAGTAATGGTGCAAGCCACGCACCAGGGAAAATCCGCAACCAGAAAGTTCCGTCTTAAGCGCTAACGGGTACTGGCCCAATTTGGGACAGTACCCGCTAACGAACATCCATGCTGGATGGCATCAAGTAGTTTATCCTTCTGGTTTATCCTGAGCGTGAGTGCCAATGCCGGCCAAATTCGATCTTCCCCATTCTGATGCCATTATTGTAGGCTCCGGGCCAAACGGGCTTGCAGCAGCCATTCGGCTTGCGCAGGCAGGTAAGTCCGTCATTGTGCTTGAGGCTGCAGATGTCCCTGGCGGAGGCATGCGTTCTGCTGAACTCACGCTGCCCGGCTTTCACCACGATGTCTGCTCGTCTGTCATGGCGATGGGCGTCTGCTCGCCGTATCTCTCAACGCTGCCGCTGGAGAAATACGGATTGGAGTGGGCGTTTCCGCGCGCAGCGCTGGCCCATCCCATGGACAATGGCACTGCCGGCGTTTTATACAAATCTGTGGAAGAAACCGCAGCCACCCTGGGCGCGGATGGGCCAAGATATCGTGCGCTCATGGGCGATTTTGTGGCTCATGTGCAAGAGCTTTTGCAGGAAGCGCTGGCGCCGTTTCATTTTCCCCGGCACCCGTTTTTATTTGCTCGATTTGGATTGCGCGGCATGCGCCCTTCCACCGCTCTGGCGCGGGCATACTTCAAGACTGACCTGGCACAGGCTTTTTTTGGGGGCATAGCTGCCCATTCCATGTTGCCGCTGGAGACCATGACGACATCTGCCGTGGGGCTGCTGCTGGCGATTGTAGCTCATGCCGGTGGTTGGCCCTTTGCTCGCGGAGGTTCGCAGCAACTCGCTTCTGCGCTGGTGAAA
>DASTCT010000317.1:0-21113 GCA_035710845.1 Candidatus Angelobacter sp. | reverse complement strand
CGACCAAGAAAAAAGCTGCGAAGAAAAAGAAGAAAAAGTAGCTGATGAGCGGAGCCAAGTCTCCGCAAAGTTTTTTAACAAGGGAAAATAGTTATGACGGGGTGTTCAATCCAGAACACCCTTTTTATTTGCAACTCAATTTAACCGCAAAACCTCCCATGAAATCCTGGTAAACCAACCCTTTCTGCCGCTGTGGACTTCTAATAAAATCAAGCTATCATCTTGCAGTTTTGCAGCAACCGCCGCTACTTCTTCAGGCACAAGAACGTTGAAAGCGTTTACTCGCAATCAAAAAAACGAGAGGGCGATGGTTCGAGCCACGATTCCAAGATTACTCAAAGCTTTACTGGCCGCGGTGCCAATGCTGATCACCGCAGTTGTTCTGGCGTTTGCTCAATCCAGCCCAACTGCAAGTGACGGCACCGGCATTATTCCATTTCTCAACCAGACCATCGTCTGGTCGCGGCAGTTGAGCACTCAGCAACAACTCGTCAGTGAGCCCAGCGATGCCCTCTTTTTGAATGACAATCGCCAGCTTACTGATCAGGTAGTCAAGCTTTCGTTTGATTTTGCCCGCGCTCGCGCACAGGCCCTGGCGCAACCCGGAGCTGCACACAGCGAGCAAGCGCAGACGCCTTCACAGTACCAGCGATTGAGCGACTCGGTTGCGAAAGCTGACCAGAAGGTAAAAGATTCGCAGCAGGAGATTGCGCAGCTGCGGCAACAACTGGCTACTGCCAAACCTGCCAAGCGCCAGAGCCTGCAAGCCTCAATCGATGAAGTGGAAAGTGAAGAAGAGTTATTCCAGGCGCGTCGCGATACCCTGCGCAACATGCTGCAATTCGCTACTGGGACAACCGCTGGAGGGCGTTCAGGCAGCTTGCTTTCCCAGATAGAAGAGTTGGCACGTACCATTCCCGCCGCCAACCAGGAAACCGATACAGCCGCGACGCAAACAAAGGCTGCCACATCTTCAACTGCAGCGGCCGCGGCTACCCGTGAGCGCAAAGAAACGCCTACCGGAATTCTCTCGCTGGCCACCGATCTGTTCACATTGCGGAGCAAGTTGAATACGTTAGACCAAAATTTGCGCCATACAGACCAGCTGGCCCAAACTTCCAGGGACCTGATGGCCCCGCTTGTGGCCCAGGCGAAAGATCTAACGCAAAAAGGCGACGATCTGGTTGCGCAGCCTGATTCACAAGACCCTGCCGTTCTGGCACAACAAGAGAAGGACCTGGATGCACTCACCACGCAGTTCAAGCAGCTATCCGCCAGCCTGCTGCCTCTGGGCAAGCAATCCATTTTGCTCGACGTGTACGAGCGCAGCGTAACCAACTGGCGTAATGCGGTGAAAAGTGAATATGACGCCGAATTGAAAGGTCTGTTGATAAGGCTATTAGGGCTGGCTGTGATCGTGGGCATAGTGCTGGGTATTTCAGAGCTATGGCGGCGCGCAACTTTCAAATACGTTACTGATGCGCGGCGGCGCTACCAGTTTCTGCTGATCCGGCGCATTGTTTTGTGGTTTCTGATTGCGGTCATCATAGCCACGGCATTTGCCAGCGAACTCGGCGCCATCACAACATTTGCCGGGTTGCTTACCGCCGGGATCGCCGTGGCGCTGCAGAACGTGATCCTCTCCGTCGCTGGATATTTCTTTCTTATCGGCAAATACGGAGTGCGCGCAGGTGATCGTGTACAGATTGCCGGCGTGACTGGAGAGGTTGTTGAGGTGGGCCTGGTTCGTCTGCATGTCATGGAGATAAGCGGCGGTCTTGCTCCACGGCCTACCGGCAGAGTGGTTGCCTTTTCCAATGCCGTGGTTTTCCAGGCCGGTTCAGGGATGTTTAAACAAATCCCGGGAACAAATTTCCTGTGGCATGAGATCACGCTGACCCTGGATAGCAAGGCCGACTATCGCCAGGTGGAAAAGCGGATGATTGAAACCGTCAACAAAGTTTTTGCGGAATATAAAGACAGCATAGAGGCGCAGCGACGCAGCGTGGAGCTTTCCCTGAATTCTTCGCTCCGGTCCTTCATACCGGAGAGCCGCCTGCACCTGACGCAGACCGCGCTGGAAGTGGTTGTGCGCTATCCGGTTGAGCTGGGCAACGCTGCTGAAATCGATGATCGCATCACGCGTGAAATCGTGGATGCTATTGAGCGCGATCCCAAGCTGCGCCTGCAAATCTCCGCCGGTCCTAGCATTAAAGTGGAAGAACAGCCCGCCGAACCAGTGAAAAGCTAGCCCGGTATACGTCCTGCAAGAGCCATAATCCTTGACCAAAGCCGTTCTCGATTAGCCCGCAACTTAGGCACGCACACGCGTGAGCGATAAGAGATAATAAGAAGAACACGCCGTTACCAGCGCAGATGAAGGAATAAATAACCGCTGGGAAGTACCTGCTTTGAGCATTGAAGCCTGGAGGGAGCCAAGTGAAAACCGTCTTTGTGATTGGCGCGGGACCTGCGGGCATGTTTGCCGCGCAGAAAATTGCTCAGGGCGGCCATGAAGTGATCATCCTGAACCGCGACATCAAACCCGGAGGCCTGGCCGAGTACGGTATCTATCCCACCAAAGACAAAATGAAGATCGGTCTGCGCAAGCAGTTTGCCAAGGTGCTGAGCCTGCCCAATGTGCATTACTTTGGCCACGTGCCGGTCAGCAGCCAAGCTGCGGTCACCATTGATGATCTGCGGCAGTTCTCGCCTGCAGCCATTGTTTTTGCCGTGGGCGCGCAAGGTACCAAGAAGCTTGGCCTGCCCGGTGAGACCGCCAAAGGCGTTTACGCCGCTAAGGATTTTGTTTACAGCTATAATCTGCTGCCGCCTTTCACATCGCACGATTTTTCTACCGGCAAGCGTGTGGCGATCATCGGCATGGGCAACGTGATGGTAGACATTGCACGCTGGCTGATGATTGATGCGCCGCAGAAAACGGCAGAAGAAGTGATTGTGGTAGCGCGTCGCGGGCCGTTTGAAGCCAAGTTCGATAAAAAAGAATTTGATTACATTGAAGAATTTCTTGATCGTCAAGCTTTTGATGAAGAACTGCGCCGCATCCAACCACAGCTTGCGTCAGTAGGGCAGGACATCAGCAAGCTGGCAGAAGAAACTTTTCCTGTACTGGCCACACCTGCAGAAGATCATCCTCAAGGCAAGCCGCGGCTGCGCTTCCGCTTTCTCTGCTCGCCGCAAGGAATTCATGGCAATCCCAATGGACGCATTGACCGCCTGACCGTCACAGAAAACGTTCTCTCAGAGAGAGACGGCAATATTGCCTGCAAAGCAACTGACAGGACCGCTGATATCGAAGTCGATACCATGATTTTCGCAATTGGCGACGTAGCTGATCCGGCGGTTGGGCTGCCTTATCACCGCGACAGCTACGTGATCAATCCTGACCAGAGCGATCCCAAACGGGCAGCGTATGAACTTTTTGATCCGCAAACCGGCAAGGTATTAGAAGGAATGTATGCCGTGGGTTGGGCACGCAAAGCCAGTGATGGCTTGGTTGGCATTGCGCGGCATGATGCTGAAGTCGGAGCAGTGCATGTGCTCGAATATCTGAAGACGGCTTCAGAAAGTCAGGTACCTGCGAGCCAGATTCAGGATTGGCTGCACAGTAAGGGGTTGCAGATCGTGACGAAGCCAGATCTCGAATGCCTGGGCCGCGCGGAAGAGCAGGAAGCCAAGCAGCGCGGCATTTTGTGGTTCAAATTCGCTGCAGATGAGGCCATGTTGGCTGCGATTGCAGCGGAGAAGGCAAAGGCCGTGACCGTTTGAACCCTTGATTCATTCAGCCGCTCACAATTAATCTTTAGATCGATGCCCGCTTGGGACCCCAATCTCTATCTGAAGTACGCCAATGAGCGCTCGCGGCCCGCGGCTGATCTCATTGCGCAAATCCATCTTGAAGCGCCCATGCGCATTGTCGACTTGGGGTGTGGTCCAGGAAACACCACGGCGTTGCTGCACCAACGCTGGCCGCAAGCAGCCATTACCGGTGTGGATAATTCCCAGGAAATGCTGGCTGAAGCCAAAGCCAAGCATCCTGACTGGCAATGGGTTCTGGGTGATATTGAAGGCTGGAAGCCCGCGCCAGCGGTTGATTTGATTTTCTCCAATGCAGCGTTTCACTGGGTGCCGGGACACGCCACGCTTTTCCGCAGTTTGATTGGCGGCGTCTCGCCGGGAGGAGCGCTGGCGGCGCAGATGCCCAATAACTTCCACTCTGCCGCGCATTCGGTCATTCAAGATGTGGCTGCGAACGGCGATCCTCGCTGGAGCAAAAACATGAACGGCGTTGCCGGAACCTTTACCGTGCAACCGCCGGCTTTCTACTATGACGTGCTGCGCAAACATGCCAGCCGTGTTGACATCTGGGAGACCGAGTACCAGCACGTGATGGATGGCCCTAAAGCGATCTTTGACTGGATACACAGCACTGGCATGCGCCCCTATCTTGAGCGCCTGGCAGACAAGGAGCAGCGCCAGTTATTTGAGGAGATGTGCATGGAAGGTTTTCAGGAAGCATATCCGCCAAACGACCAGGGCAAGGCGCTCTTTCCATTCCGCAGGATGTTTATTGTGGCGTACCGATGAAAGTTCTCCGCGCACTCGCCGGGCTGGTCTTTGTTTTGTGTTGTGTGAGCGCTGTGGCTTCCACGCAGAAGATTGCTCCTGATCTCTACGCTTACATTTCTGAAAATGACGCCAGCTCAAATTCCACATTTCTGGTCAGCGATCAAGGCATTCTGGTCGTCGATACAGGATTGAATGCCGAAGAAGGCCAAAAGCTGCTGGCAGAGATCCGCAAGATTTCACCCGCGCCTGTGCGCTGGATTGTAAACACGCACTATCACCCCGATCATCGCGGCGGCAACGCTGTGGTCGGCCCGGATGCGGTGGTCATCAGCACTGCTTTCACGCGCACGCAGGTTCGAAACATAGCATTTGGATACGCGCTCAATGAAACGCTTGGCCCCAAGGGGCTTACGCTGTTCATCGGCGGCCATGAAGTCCAGATCTATCTCCCTGGCCCGGCGCACACCATGGGTGATGCCGTTGTTTATTTTCCTGACCAGCGCACCCTTGTCACAGGAGATTTGTTTCTCAACAACTCTTGCCCTGCCATGGACGAAGGGGACATGGAAAACTGGATCCACGCTCTCGACCATATGCTGGAGCTGCCGGTTGAACATATTGTTCCCGGCCATTTTGAGCTGGCGACCAAAGCCGAGATGCAGACCTTTCGCAACTATCTGGCTGATCTGCGCGACCAAGTCGCGCGCATGCACGCTGAAGGCAAGACCCTTGAGCAAGTGCAACAAATGCTTAATTTGAGCGCGTACAAGGGGCTCCGCCAGTTTCCCAACTACGAAGCTACCTTTGAAGACAATGCTGCCGCGTATTACGTGCAGCTCGAAAAACGAGCCGTGCACAAAAATAAATCTTCTCACTAATTTGACGACAGGTGCGCTCAAGCCAGAGAATCTCTGCGTCACATATCGACATCTGAACCAGTATTCAATCTTTGGGAGCACAAGCAAGCATGGAATACACCAACCTTGGTTCCACTGGCGTAAAAGTTTCACGCATCTGCCTGGGCTGCATGACTTATGGCGTCAAAAGCTGGCGCAAATGGGTGCTGGAAGAGAGTGAAAGCAAGCCATTCATCAAGCAGGCGCTGGAGCAGGGAATTAATTTTTTTGACACCGCAGACATGTATTCTCTGGGCAAGAGCGAGGAAATACTGGGCCGCGCGCTGAAAGAGTTTGGCCCATCGCGTGACAAGGTCGTGATCGCGACAAAAGTTTTCTTTCCTATGGGCGACGATCCCAACCAGAAAGGCCTCTCGCGCAAACACATTTTTCATGCCATTGATGACAGTCTGCGCCGGCTGGGAACCGACTATGTTGATCTCTACCAGATTCATCGCTTCGATTACGAAACGCCGATTGAAGAGACGCTCACAGCGCTGCATGATGTTGTGAAGGCGGGTAAGGCGCGCTACATTGGCGCATCGTCAATGTTTGCCTGGCAATTTGCGGACATGCTGCATACTTCTGACCGGCTAGGATTGACACGGTTTGTGACCATGCAGAACCACTACAACCTCATTTATCGCGAAGAAGAGCGTGAGATGTCGCCGCTGTGCCGGGCTGAAGGCGTTGGCATGTTGCCGTGGAGCCCGCTGGCGCGCGGTGTGCTTGCGGGCAATCGTAAAGCAGGAACGCTCCGTTCCGAAGAAGACGATTACACCAAGAAGCTATATACGCAAGAGGCCGATGATCGGGTAGCGGATTGTGTTGAGCAAGTTGCAAATAACCGCGGAGTGCCGCCGGCGCAAATCGCACTGGCATGGCTTATACACAAACCCGGTGTGACTGCGCCCATTGTCGGCGCGTCCAAGCCACACCATCTGCAAGATGCGGTAGCCGCGCTGGCAGTCAAGCTCACTCAACAGGAAATTTCCCAGCTTGAGTCAGTCTACGTTCCGCATCCGGTGCTGGGCCATCACTAAAGCTTGCTAACCGACAAAAGACATTTTTCAGCCGAAGAATAAGGGTGCATTCTTTGCTGAAGAGATATGTTAAGTCTTTGGAGATTCTCAATCGCGAGTTTGTCGGCCAAGCAACCATCCAGCGAGAAGGCCAATGGCAAAGGCACAGGCCGCCACTGTTGCCACTGAGGTTAATGGGCGTTGCCTGACTGTATTGCGTGCGTCATCTAACCGGTCTTCAGCCGCTGCTCTGGCGCGCCGCACAGTCCGGCCAAGATCGTCATACGTCTCGTCGAGCCGTTCCTTTACCTTGGCTGAAAGGTCACGCGCCTTCTCAGCGATATCCGCCATGTTTTCTCTTACCTGAGCGCCCATTTGCGAAATATTCTCCGTCTTCATCAAACCCCTCCGCCAGTAATTTTTGTGATTCCGGAAGTTGGTCATGCTCCGGATAGTTGCAAAGTAGTCCAGAGCCAGCCCTCTACTGGCCATTGGCTACATTATTACAGAGAAGCCAGAGACCAGCGTACAAGTTGCCTCAGCATCGCGGCGCAATATCGCCATAAAGCGAGTTGATTGCGCCCGCTTATAGTTGGATGTTCTAAGTCAGGTCAGCAACCTTCGGCTTGATGTCCGTGCCCTTCCAGTTGGATTGAAACTGCTTATCGACAAACTGTGCGTCATAAGCGCGGTTCTGCGCGCGCAACGCTTCACTCAGGCCGAAGAGTGAACGCGGATTGCGTGGGTTGTGTTCCAGGTCTTCACGAAACACTTTCTCTGCTTCCGCAGCGTTGCCGCTGAGCAGGAGCACTGCGCCCAGCGATTCACGCACGGGATAGAACCAGTCCGGCGGCTCGTCGTAATTCAATGAATCCCGAATGGCAACGGCGCGCCGCAGCATGGCAATGGCATTGGTAGAATCCTTCTTGGCCAAGGCGATCTTCGCGCCTAGCACGTTGGTTGCGATAGTCAAGACATCTTTGGTTTTGTTGTTCACCGGCATCGCAAAGACCTGGTCAGGCGGAGTTTTTTCGGCGGCATCTTGCACAATGCGATGCTCGGCTTCTGCCTCAGCAAACTTGCCCTTGCTGGCTAGCGCCATACCGCGGGCGAAGTGCCAGTAGATGGTTGTGGTCTTCATGGCTGCGTTCGGCTGCGGCAAGCCCAGAATTTCATCCCACTTCTGGAAGCGCACTTCCACGGCGAGAGGCACAGTCATAAAGCCTTCCAGCGGCGGAACATCCTTCACGTAGGGACCAACGTGCTCA
The DNA here is from genome assembly GCA_035710845.1 of Candidatus Angelobacter sp. Taxonomy (GTDB): domain Bacteria; phylum Acidobacteriota; class Terriglobia; order Terriglobales; family Acidobacteriaceae; genus Angelobacter. Next base: position 13,337 of record DASTCT010000317.1, on the reverse strand, counting down.
GCGAGCATGCCGGCAGCTTTGCGGGCTTCAGAATAATTGCCGTTCATGCTGGCACATGCCGCAATGAAGTGGAGGTTATGGCTGTAATACATCGCTCCATACATTCCCTGGCTTCCACTGGTCTGCAGGTAAGAACGGTCTGCGGCAACTGCAAGCTGATTGGTCTTGACCGCAGCCTCAAAATCTCCGGTGCGGATATAAACATGCCCCGGCATGTGCACCAGATGTCCTGCGGCAGGCGCCAGCGCGGCGAGCCGATTGGCTGCGGCCAGCGCGCGCTCAGGATTGGGCGAGGCTTCCACAGCGTGAATGTAATAGTGGATTGCGCCCATGTGATTGGGATCGCGGCGCAGGACCGATTCCAGCGCGGCAACAATGTCTTCTGTTCCACCTTCGGGCGTGCCGTCAGAATGCCAGAGGCCCCAAGGATGCAGGGTCATGCCGGCTTCAGCAAAGAGAGTAGCGGCGTCCAGATCGTCAGGAAATTGCTTGACCAGATCACCCAATGGCGTTGCGATAACGCTCTGCCGCCAGGCGATGGTCAGCGTTGGGATCGGCGGGAAAGCGCACCGCCATCGCAGCGATGTAGGCTTTCTCGCTAGGCGAAGCGTCCGCAGCCAGATCGCCAGCTTTTTGGATGGCATCGTGCGCCTGCTTGTAGCGATCGGGATCGGCGGGATCGTTATAGTTCGGGCCGACAGCCTCAGCGATTCCCCAATACGCCATCGCCATCTTGGGATCGAGTTTGGCGGCCTGTTGAAAAGAGTGTGCGGCCTCTTCATGATTGAAGGCATAGATCAGCCGCAAGCCTTGATCGAAAAACTTTTGTGCTTCCGCGTTATTGGTGGAAACAGGATGATGCAGGTCCCCATACCCGCTCATCAGTGTGGCAGCGGGGCTTGCGGTTTGTGCGTGCGAACCGTGCTGTTGGGCGGAAACCGCTCCGCAGGTCGCCAATAGGAAAAGAGCCCATGTCAGATGCTTCATCGAACTCTCCTTGCCCGCGCGAGTTTGTCAGTGAATACCCAGTATTGTACTCCCGGCCTTGAGGCGGAGCGGCTGGAATGAGTACGCGGACCGAAGCTTGCTTCTGCTGACGTTTTACGGCTGTTGCTTATTCCCAAAGATTTCGCGCAGCAAAGCTGTGGTCTGGGCGGCGGGATCATGGCGGATTTTTTTTTCCTCCTCACCGATCATGTAGAAAAGCCCATCCATGGTTTTGCCGACCACATATTGATCCAGGTCGAAATCTTTGTTCTGGGCAAGCTCTCCGGCCAGCGGGTTCTGCATGAGCTTGTTGTATTGTCGAACCACGCCAACATTCTCCATGGATTGGTGCACGATGGGAGCGAAGGCTGCGGTCAGTTGATCGGTGGATTTGCTCTTGAAGTAATCGGTGGCAGCCGTGTCGCCACCGGAGAGAATTTGGCGGGCGTCTGAGATCGTCATCTGCTTTACCGCATTGATAAATATCTGCCGGGCGGCAGGAGCTGCCTGCTCCGCGGCGCGGTTCATGCCCACCTCAAGTGAATCCACCTGCTGCCCCATGCCCACCGCACGCAGACCTTTGCCAATCCCGCGCAGCTTTTCCGGCAACAGGATCTTGATGGCAGCATTCTTCAGGAAACCATCGACCCGGCCTGTGGAAGCAACGGCGTTGCGCGTGCCCACGGTGAGCGCTTCCTTGAGTCCTGCTGCAACGCGGTCACTGCTCGGTTGATTCTTTTTGCCCAATGCTTCTTCGGCCTTCTTACGCAAGTCATCAAGAGGGGATTGTGCAGCCAGAACCGAAACTAAGATTGTGATCAGAGACGAAGTTAAAATGAGCTTTTTCATAAGGAAAGAAGCGGGGACCCGATGAGAATCTCCAGATTAGCCCCGATTAAGGGTATCTTACCCCTGACCTTTCATTTGTCCTATACCCGGAAGGTCAACGCCGAAAAAATGTGATCCTGGAGGCAAGAGCATGATCGGTTCAAGATTGGGACGAACTACAGCTATCGTCATTACTTTCTTCATTGCGGTCTTGTGGGGCGAAGGTGCGGCCACGGCAGAGGCGGGGAAGGTTCGCCCGGAGATGATTGTCTCAACGCAGTGGCTAGCGGAGCATCTGAATGATCCCAAGGTCGTGGTGCTGCATGTGGCTGAAAAACGCTCAGACTATGATGCAGGCCACATTCCCGGCGCGCGCCTTTTGCTGCTGGATGATTTTATTGAAGGCGAAGACGCAGAACTACCATCGCCGGAAAAGCTCAAGGAAGCTTTTGAGAAAGTTGGCGTGAGCAATGATTCGCGGGTAGTGGTTTATACAACATCGTGGTATCCCATGGCAGGCCGCGCTTACTACACGCTGGATTATCTTGGGCACGGCGACCACACGGCGTTGCTGGATGGCGGCATTGACGAATGGAAGCTGGAGAAACGGCCACTGGAGAAAGATTCGCCAAAGATTGCGCGAGGCAACTTTACCCCGCATCTCCATCCAGAAGTTCGCGCGATGCTGGAAGACGTCAAGAAACTTTCTGAACAGCCAACGCAATCAGAGTTGCTGGTGGATTCACGCCCGGAAAAACGCTATGCCGATGGGCATATCGCCGGCGCGGTGCATGTCTATTGGCAGGAAACGCTGGTGGACGCCAAAAACAAGCCGACTTTTCTGCCGCCTGACAAATTGAAGGAGCTGTTTGCTTCCCGCGGCATCAAGCCGGGGCAGAAGCTGGTTACCTATTGCGAAATCGGCCTGCAAGCCTCGCATGATTACTTTATCGCCAAATATCTTGGCTACGATGCGGCGATGTTTGATGGCTCTATCCACCAATGGAGCCACATGAACAACCTTCCCCTGGTCAAGGGAGAGTCGCTGCGTTGAGGTCTGGAAATGCGATCGCTGTTTAGCAAGACGATCATGCTTTTTGCGCTTCTGGTGATCGCGTCGCTGGGTGCGCAGTCGTCGGGCAGCGATCAACCCAGACTCCGCAAAGAGATGCTGGTGACCACGGAGTGGCTGGCCGCTCATCTACATGATCCGGACTTGGTAGTCCTGAGCGTTGGCGCGACGCCGGAGTTCTATTCCAAGCGGCATATTCCCGGCGCAAGGCAGATTCTGTTGAGTGAAATTGCGGTTACACGCGATGGCATTCCGAATGAACTGCCACCGATAGAAAAGTTGCAGGCTGTCTTTGCCGCTGCAGGCGTTAGCAACAGTTCGCGAATCGTTTTGTATGGTGAGCGCTACAACCTGCTGGCCGCGCGGGCGTACTTCACACTCGATTACCTGGGAGTGGCGGAACACGCATCGCTGCTGGATGGTGGGATAGACAAGTGGCGAGCCGAGCAGAGGCCGCTCTCGAATGAGGCGGTAAAAGCAAAGCCGGCGAAGCTCGCGATCGCGCCACGTCCGGCTATCCTGGTGGATACTTCCTCCATGCGCAAGTTTACGGAGCAGAAAGCAGCGTTGATTGACGCGCGACCAACCAAAGAGTTTACCGGGGAGCAGCTCTCAGAAGACGTTCGGGAAGCAGGCCACATTCCCGGCGCCAGCAGTCTTTATTGGATGGACATGCTGGTCAGCCGTGAGACCCCGGTGCTGCGTCCGGAAGCGGAGCTACGGCAGATGTACTCGCAAGCCCATGCCATTGTGGGCCAACCGCTGGTCACATATTGCCGGACAGGTATGCAGTCATCGTTTGATTATTTTGTGGCCAAATATCTGGGCTATGAGCCCAGCATGTATGACGCTTCATTCTATGAATGGAGCTTGAAAGATTTGCCGGCGGAAACCTCTCCCAAAAAATAATGCTCGGTAATCGAAATGCCCTGGCTTGCAGACCAGGGCATTTTTATTTATGAGTGCATTGCAGCTCACAATCCTCCCTTTCAATTGGCCCAGGCAAGCCTTTTTGCGTCCAGCGCTGTCTTTGCGATACAGTCTCCCGCCATGCAGCTCAAGCAGGCCATTGATTCCGCGTACCAGCTCTTCATTGAAAACGATGTTCCCTCGCCCCGTCTGAACGCAGAGCTGCTGCTGATGTTTGTTCTGGCACAGGAGCGCGCATATCTTTACGCTCATCCTGAACGCGAGCTTACTCCCGACGAGCAATCCCGCTATGACGAGGTCATTCGTGAACGCGCTCGCGGATGTCCTACGCAGTACATTACCGGCCATCAGGAATTTTGGGGGCTCGATCTGTTGGTCTCGCCGGCTGTGCTTATTCCGCGCCCTGAGACTGAGCATGTGGTGGAAGCCGTGCTTGAGCTGGTGAAAGATTCCCGGCTTGATGGTGCTGGCCTCCTCAAATTGCTCGACGTGGGCACAGGCTCCGGCTGCATTGCTCTGGCGCTGGCCAGTGAACTGCCGCAAACCGAAATCCACGCCTGCGATATCTCTGAGGAAGCTCTGGAAGTGGCCCGTATCAACGCCGCACGGCTGGGCCTTGGCGGTAGAGTTCTCTTCCGCAAGTCCGATCTGCTCGGCGTTTACTCCGGTGAGCAATTCGATTTTGTCATCTCCAACCCGCCTTACGTTGGAGAAGCGGATGCCGACAAGGTCCAAAAGCAGGTTCGCGAATTTGAGCCGAAGATTGCTGTCTTCTCCGGCCAGGAGGGCATGGAGATTTATCGCCGGCTGATTCCACAGGCTTTTGATCATCTCCGATCCGGCGGCTGGTTTGTGGCTGAGATCGGCTATTCAGAAGAAGCAAATGTCAGAGAGTTGCTGCTCGGCTGGACAGATGTGCAAGTAACTGCTGACCTGCAGGGAATCCCGCGTGTGGTGACCGCAAGAAAGCCCTAAGCCGAATCACCCGATCGTTGACTCATTTGCTACACTGTGAGGTTTCAATTTCACCCCTTGGAGGTGAATTTTGGCGGAAAGCAGAAGCTCTGCTGTGCCCGCAAATCTGGGCCGAACCCTACGCCGCGATGCCTGGTGGACAGAGGCCATCCCCGTGATCATCTTGCTTGGCGGTTTTGGCGTCTATGCCACGTGGCGCGCCTTTGCAGGAAACTTCTTCTGGGCTGACCCGTACCTTTCGCCCTTCTACTCGCCACTAATTGACGGCCAACATCACTGGTTGCCGGTCTGGCTCTCCCCGGCATTGCTAATCCTCATTTTTCCGCTTGGTTTCCGATTGACCTGCTATTACTACCGTAAGGCCTATTACCGCGCGTTCTTTTTCGATCCGCCGGCCTGCGCCGTCAGTGAGAGTCCGCACCGCAACTATCGCGGCGAGACCAGCTTCCCCTTCATCCTGCAGAACATCCATCGCTACTTTCTTTATGCCGCAATCGTCTTCCTCGTCATTCTTTGGTATGACGCCATTCGCGCTTTCTTTTTCACCGGCACTGACGGAAAGCTCCACTTTGGCATTGGCGTGGGTACGCTGGTTTTGCTGATTAACATCGTGCTGCTTACGCTGTACACGTTTTCCTGCCATTCTTTGCGGCATCTCGTCGGCGGCAAGCTGGATTGCTTTTCCTGTACGGCCTTCAACCGCACGCGCCACGGTGGATGGAAGAAGCTAAGCTTTCTCAACGGACGCCACATGTTGTTTGCCTGGTGCAGCCTGATCTCCGTTGGCTTTGCCGATTTCTACGTCCGCATGGTTGCAAGCGGCATGATCAAGGACCTGAGAATACTGTGACGAACCAGACGAAGTACGAAACCCATGAACATGACGTTTTAATCATCGGCGCGGGCGGCGCTGGGCTGCGGGCCGCGATTGAAGCCCTGGCTGCTGGCGCCCGCGTGGCCGTTGTCTCTAAATCTCTGTTGGGCAAGGCGCACACCGTAATGGCTGAGGGCGGAATCGCCGCGGCCATGGCCAACGTTGATAAAGACGATAGCTGGCGCACCCATTTCCGTGACACCATGCGCGGCGGCAAGCTGATGAACAACTGGCGCATGGCGCAGCTTCACGCCATGGAAGCTCCGGATCGCGTCCGCGAACTGGAGCAGTGGGGAGCGCTCTTTGATCGCACCTCTGACGGCGACATTTTGCAGCGCGCCTTCGGCGGTCATACTTTCAAACGCCTCTGCCACGTTGGCGATCGCACTGGTCTGGAGATGATCCGCACGCTGCAGGATCGCGGCGTGCAGATGGGCTTTGATGTCTTCATGGAATGCACCATCATTCGCCTGCTGACTGATGGCAAGCGCGTGGTCGGGGCTTTCGGCTACTGGCGCGAGCAGGGCCGCTTTGTGGTTTTGAAAGCAAAAGCCGTGGTCATGGCCACCGGCGGCATTGGCAAAGCGTATCGCATTACCTCCAATTCGTGGGAATACACCGGCGACGGTATGGCCCTGGCCTACGACGCTGGCGCTGAACTCTTGGGTATGGAGTTTGTTCAGTTCCATCCCACGGGGATGGTCTGGCCTCCGGGTGTGCAGGGTATTTTGGTCACGGAAGCTGTGCGCGGTGAAGGTGGCATTCTGCGCAACAAGAACGGCGAACGCTTCATGGAGAAGTACGATCCCAAACGGATGGAGCTTTCCACTCGCGACGTGGTCGCGCGATCAATCTACACTGAGGTCCGTGAAGGCCGCGGCAGCGAGCATGGCGGTGCCTATCTCGACATCTCACACAAGCCCGCCGAATACGTAAAGCAGAAGCTTCCCAGCATGTATCACCAGTTCAAAGAGCTGGCCGATGTTGACATCACCAAAGGCCCGATGGAAGTTGGCCCAACGTGCCATTACGTGATGGGCGGAATCCGCGTGGAAGCTGAGACAGGCGCTGCTTCGCTGGCGGGATTGTATGCCGCCGGGGAGTGCGCTGCAGGCTTGCATGGCGCAAACCGCCTTGGCGGCAATTCACTCTCTGATCTTCTGGTCTTCGGGCGGCGCGCAGGGCTTGCTGCCGCAGCCTACGCTGGGAAAGCATCCGCTGCTTATGCCAACGAAGCGCAGGTTGCGGAAGCCGAGCGCGAGATGCTTACGCCTTTTGAGCGCGGCGATGGAGAGAATCCATACAGCGTTCATCGCGATCTGCAGGAAGTAATGCAGAACCTTGTGGGCATCTTCCGCGTGGAAGAAGACATGAACAAGGCAATGGGAGAGTTGGAAAAGCTGAAAGCGCGGGCAGCTCGCGTTCGCGTGGAAGGCTCGCGGCTGTTCAATCCCGGCTGGCATCTTACTAACGATCTCAAGTCCATGCTCATTTGTTCTGAGGCGGTGACGCGCAGTGCGCTGGCCCGCAAAGAAAGCCGCGGCGCTCACAGCCGCATTGATTTCCCCAAGCTCGATGAGCAGGTCTGGGGCAAGCAGCATAACGTGATCGCGCGCGATGGAGACGCTATGAGGCTGCAGCAAACTCCAGTGGATGAGGTTCCACAAGAATTGAAAGAACTATTGGCGGAAGATAAATAGAGTCAGCCGCGAATCAACGCGAAAGAACACGAATAAAAATTGATTTTTTATTCGTTGAACAATGCAGGTAAAAACGAGTCTTTGCTAAAAGCTAATAGCCAAAAGCTAACGGCTAATAGCTAGGAGCTATTCATGGCAGATGCGATCCTCGAAGTTTTCCGCGGCAATCAGGAAGCGGGCGGCGCAAAGCAGTACAAAGTTGAAATCAAGCCGGGCATGGTGGTGCTGGATGCGTTGCACCAGATCCAGGCGCAACAAGCGCCGGACCTGGCTGTGCGCTGGAACTGCAAGGCCGGCAAGTGCGGCTCCTGCTCCGCCGAGGTGAACGGACGCCCCCGGCTCACCTGCAAAACGCGCATGGACTCGCTCCCTACTGACAAGCCAATCACCGTTTATCCCATGAAGTCTTTTCCGGTGATCAAGGACCTTGTGACCGACGTCTCATGGAATTATCGCGTCAATAAGAAAATTCCTCCTTTTACGCCCAAGCCAAATGCCAATTGGAAGATGTATCAGGAAGACATGGACCGGGTACAGGAATTTCGCAAATGCATTGAGTGCTTCCTTTGCCAGAACGTTTGCCACGTGGTGCGCGACCATCATAAGAAAGAAGAGTTCGGCGGGCCGCGCTTTTTTGTCCGTGTAGCCTCGCTGGAAATGCATCCACTGGATAACGTCTCTCGCACCCGATTGCTCAAGAACGAGCTGGGGATCGGCTACTGCAACATCACCAAGTGCTGCACCGAAGTATGCCCGGAAGAGATTCATATCACTGACAATGCCATCATCCCGCTCAAGGAGCGCGTGGTGGATGAGTTTTACGATCCAGTGCTGAAACTCGTGCGCAAAATACGCGGCGCGTCCGACTAGGATTAGAATTGTCTCAGTAGTTAAAAAATGATCGCTCAACGCGCGAGGCCGGCTTGCGCGCCGAGTGCTGCCGCAGGAGCAGATGCCTTTCAAGGACAGCGAGATTTGCCGGCGGTTTGGAGCGTAGCGACAGAACTAGGGCGAGGCCGCCCACGTGCCGAGCCCGCCGCATCAGGTGCACGAGACATTTTCGCCAGGAATATAATCGCCGGCGGTTTGGAGCGAAGCGATAGAAATCTATGGAGCGCGAATTTAAGACCATCTCCCGGAGCGGTATTGCAGAAGCGCTGACCAAGGTGCAGCATTATCGCTACCTGAACCAGGCGGAAGAAGCCGAATCCATTTGCCGAGATATTCTTGCGGCTGATCCGGAAAACCAGATGGCGCTGCGCCAGCTTGGCTTGGCGATTACTGACCAGTTTTCCGGCGCCACCTCTGACCGCTTTAATGAAGCCCATTCCAGCTTTGAGAAGCTTACAGACGCCTACGAACGCTCCTACTATCTAGGCATTGTGAATGAGCGCCGGGCCAAGGCACAGTTGCAGGCCGGCCATCGCTCGCATACTCTGCGGGCAAGTTTTGAGAGCGCGCTGCATTTTTATGAAGAAGCGGAGAAAGTGCGTCCGCAGGGAAACGATGATGCGCTGCTTCGCTGGAACCGCTGCCTGCGTCTGATGCAGGGTATTCCTGATTTGTCAGGAGAACAAGAAGAGTTTGAGGCCAGCGACGCGCCACCGATATTCAGAAAATAAAAGAGAACTTACTCGGCACTGCTTTCCAGCACTCTCACCTTCCAGCGGTCTTCAGCGCCGGTCATAATCGCATAGTAGTGGACTTGCGATTGATCTGAATGGATCACCTTGCTGCCATCAAGCACTTGCGTCTCAATGTTCGCGGTGTCTTTGAGCTCAATGGCAGAGCCGTCCGGTGAGTAGAAGATGGCATCAACCTTGTGGCCGTTGTCGATGATGCGAGTAGTCAGACCCTGCTGCTTCTGGTCTTTCACTCGCTGCGTGAATTTATCCAGGGCAAAACCGGTGAAATTGTCATTTAACGGCTTCAGGTTATTGTTAGCCAGAGCTGTGCTCAGGGCCTGCCAAGCCAGTGTGTAATCGCGCTGGACTGCGTTCTGGGTCACGTCTTCTACTTCGCGCGGTTGAGCATTCTTGACCGTGAGCTGGACCGCGGGCTTGGTATCAGCAAAGATTCGCTTCAGGTGCGGCGCGGCGATGGAAATTACAAGGGCAATGCCGCAGGTGAGAACCAGGATTCGCGCCAGCTTCATTATTTGCCTCCAACGTGCAGCTCATTGCCCAGCACTACGCCGGCAGCCACTGTAATGGTGGCATTATCGGAGGCCGGCAATTCGGCCCGCGCTATGTCTTTCTTGATGCGTGCATCCACGGTGCTCTTGCCGGTCTTGTCCGTCTGGATGAATGTGACAATCGTGCCATCGGGCACCGGATTGCCGCTGCAATCGCGGATGGGATCGGTTTCAACCGTGATCATGTTGCCTGTGTGTCCGGCCACGTGCATGCGCAAATTGCGTTCGCACGGATCGGCAGCAACCTGCTGCACTACGCGGAGCACTGATGTATCGCCCGCCGAAGCCACAAACTGAGCAGATCCGGCCTTGGCTGCTGAGCTGCTATCAGTCCACGCCACTCCGGAATGGCTGGTAACGGTTTTGGCCGTTCCTGTGCCACCCACGGAGAGCTTAAAGTTCACCGGTGTGGGAGTAAGCACCATGTTCTGGTATTGATCAAAGACAAATGCAATGCCGCTGATCACGTCTTTCTTAGCAACGGGAACGCGCGAAGGACGGGCCAGGAAGTTGAGCTTATCCGGCTTGCCGGGTTTTACCCAGAAGACCTGTGATTGCTCGCTGCTGCCTTTGACAACGGCAATCCAGCGGCCTGCGCTATGCAACTCTTCGCCCTTGATCTCAACGAGACCCGATTTGAATTCGCGCTTGATGATCTGCCCGGGGCCGATCAGGTACAGAGTCCCGCTGCCCTCAAGGTTGATGGTAAGTGGCTGGCCTGCAACCGCATTCTGCGGCACTTGCAAATCAGCCGCCTGGGCGCAGTCAGCCGCAAACCAGCAAACCGCTACCAACAACAGTATGAGAATCACGGTCCGCATTGCTCTAGTCCTCTTTCAGGCTGTAATGGTTCACGGTTACACGGTAACTGTGCACATTCGCCGCCAAATCGTCGCGCAAGGCCACAGAGAACGGCTGCGGCGTTTGCGGCAGCAGCGCGTGGTCTGAATACGCGTCAGAAACCCAGATCACCTTGCCGGAGTTGTCATAAAACGTTGCCAGCACGTGCGGGATGTTCACGACCTGTCCGCTTTCATTGAGCAGTTCGCCCTTTAGAACCGTGCGCCCGGTCAGGTCTTTTTCAATCCGCTGATGCAGAACGCCGATCACCGGATCAGCCGAGGCCGGTACCAGCATCCAGTTGTGCGTCATGCGCACGCTCTTGACATCTGACTTCTTGATACCCGGAAAATCAATCCGGTAGGGTGAAATTTCTTTGGGCAGCAGCACATGCGATGTCTTATCGAAGCTGCTTTCTTCGGCAATATCTTTTCCGCTGTTGTCCGTAAGCACCGCGCCTACAGTGATGAATGCCGGTACCGTGTCCTCATTTTCCACTTCGCCCATAATGGTCAGGCCGCCATCGCGCTCCACGGCATTCATGGAGAGAATGCGGCAATCCGGGTTCTCCACATTTTGCGCGCCCCAATCGTCGCCGGGGCCGCGCCAAATGATGTCCCAGCGCAGATAGTTCACCGGGATCACCTGCGGAGGCACGTTCACTTCTTTTTCAGCCGGCCATACTACTTTCCAGACGCCATCGTCTTTCACCACTTTTAAATCGCGCGTGTCATACCACGCGCCAACGGCAGTGGCATAGGTAAGCTCGGTCCGGACTGTGGCCTCATTGTCTGATTCATGCAGAACGCGCGTGTTGACGGAATCAAGCTGTGAGTATGTGCGCAGGCTGCCGTTGCGGCCGGCAAGGTCGCGAACAAAGCCATCCTGGTCAACATGACTGGAAGCATCGACATAAGAATAGGCGCCAGTCCAGTCATGCGACTTGGCGTTGGCAAACATGGATTGCACTGCGCCTTCCGGCGTTGAAGCGGGCGCTGTGCTGCTCTTATGCACGGTGCCGGCGGCGATCAATCCCAGCGTCAGAACGGCAAAGATGATGGTAAGAATGCGTCCCATTAGCGTGCCTCCCGAAGAAGAGGTTCTTCGCTTTCGACCATCGGGAACTTAAGTGTCTCCCGCGTACGGCGGCGGTCTGGGAACAACAGCATCAGGACCAGCGCCAGAATGCTGCTGCCGATGGGCAGCGTGCCCCAGAGTATGCCTTCCATTGCGGTGGGGGGCGTTCCGTAAGGTGTTGGATGCGCCGGCGGAATTCCATCTTTTACCCACAGCGTTACGTTGCCGCGATCGTAAACTTCTGTCTTGCGCCACCCGGCAAATGCCAGAAGCGGTTCATAGTAAGGATCGCGAACAAAGATGTATTTAAGCCCGTATTGATCTGCATGCTTCAGCACCGCACGCAGCGATTCGATTCCATTCGTTCCGTAATACTTTGAGTTGGTGAGCTGAGCGGAGCCGTATTTCGTCATTTCCGGCAGCAAACGGGCGGAGTTGTATTCGCCGTCAACGCTGCTGGCATTCGCGTAAATGCCGACTTCAGACATCTTGCTGCCAAAACCCAGCGTGAGATAACGGAACTTGTCATGGCCGTCACGATTGAGGAATGAAACTACTTCCGATGTGCTGAACGGAGCATCGTGAATGGGGTGGTAAACCGGCCACGCAACCGCCCATGCCATGGTTGCAGCGCCCAGAGTGCCAAGCACAAAAGAAGCTTTGTTGCCGTAACGGTCAATCAGCTTCACGGCCAGCAGAGCAACAATGGGCAGCGCCATTAAGCTGGCCCAGAAGCAGAAGCGTTCAAAGGTAAGAATGTCAAACGGGTTGCGGATATTCTTGCCGGTAATAGCGTTTACGATCCCAGCCATCGCGCCCAGCAATGCGCGCGGGAACGGCGTGGTGCCGCCCAGAGCGAAAAGCATGGTAAACCAGAAGCCGAAGAATAGCGGCCGCAGCCTGGTCTCTTTCAGGCCTTTGTAGAAGATAAACGGCAGCGCCAGCAGCAGCGCTCCCCAGGGAACCAAGATGTAATTGACGGTAAGCCACCACTGCGAGAAGAAGTTTTCGCGGCTGCCATGCGGAATCGGCATCTGCTTGATCGGGTTGTGCATAAGCGCAACCCAGTACGGCAGCAAGACCACAATGACCCCGGCTATTGTCAGTCCGGCGTAGACCGCTGAACGTATAATCACCCCGCCGAGCGTGGCATCCAGGCCATCGCGTTTGCGGTCGATGATCGCTGTAAACATCACAGGTATTGCAAATATGACGCTGGCAAACAACAAGGTAACGTGGTGAGCCGAAGCCGCTGCCATCGTCAGGGCCAAAGCCTTTATCAGCGCCATGAAGCGCGCTTCACGGGCCCATTCATAGAAATAAGCCAGCGCTATGAGGTACAACGGCGCTGCCCATGTTGTTGAGAGTTGCCCTGCCTGATACACAAGGGAAGACAATGATCCCAGCAGAACGCTACCTATCGCCGCGTAACTGGCTGCTCGTTCGCTCACCCAGATGCGCGCATAGCGATAAACTCCTATCGGCAACAGCAAAATGGCTATCAACTGCACCAGCGAGTAGGCCAAATTAAGGCCTATGATGTGGGAAAACAAAGCCATCCACTGCTGTTCCATGGGTGGATAGGTGGTCTGAGAGAAACCGGTAAACCACTTTTCATTCCACGGATTGAACCAGTGCGCTGCGTAATGGGCCGCGAAAAATTTGTGGAAGTCCGCGTCGTAAGAGTCGTTGGGGAGCTGCATCAGCAAGAGCGAGCCATGCACCAGGATGGCCAGCAGCAGCACCCAGCTCAAAGGAATCGCCCGGCTGGGCAGTGAAACCTGCCTGCCCGGAGCGATGGTTGGGGAACTCATGAAAAAACCTCCGAGAATGCGACTGGGTAGAGCGTCAAATTAGTAA
>DASTCT010000316.1:0-15843 GCA_035710845.1 Candidatus Angelobacter sp. | reverse complement strand
GCGATGCTGAAGACCTTGCCAGTACCGGTATCGTGTACGAGCGCAGCATCCATCTTTGGAATTTCAGCAGCGTGGTTTTTCATAAAGGTATCCACGCCAACGCCGCCCTGCTCTTCTCCGGTGAACAGGATGAAAGTAATTGTCCGTTTCGGTTTCCAACCCAACGCTTTTAGCGTTCGCGCTGCTTCCAGTACTGCCATTGATCCGGTTCCGTTATCAAGCGCCCCCTGCCCCAAGTCCCATGAGTCCAGATGGCCGCCGATGATGACTCTTTCATCCGGAAATTCGCTGCCTTTGATCTCCGCGACCGTGATTGCTGCCGGAACAGGCCCAGGGCTGAACGTTCCACTCAACTGCACCTTCATGGTGACCGGACCATTTTCTGCCAGGCGATAGATCAAGCTGTAGTCCTCATGCGTAATGAAAGCGAGGGGAACCGCGCTCGGTTGATAGCGACTGAAGCTGCTCATATGGAAGAGACTGTCAGTTTTGCCGCTGTCAAGCAGGATTACCGCAGGCTGCTCCTGCGCGAGCTCGGTCATGACCTTAATTCTTTCCCTGAATCCGATCTGCGGCGTATGCGGTATCCCCCGTTGCGGTGGAATCACGGCATCATAAGCATTTTCTTCCGGCTCAGTTGGTATCTCTGCGGGTTTGTTCAGCAGAAGAATTGCGCCCTTCAGCTTGCCTTTGAGTTTGGCAAGATCATCCAGGCTTTCTATCCTTGCCACGGTTACCGCGCCGGATACCTCGCCCTGCGTGGCCTTGCTCCAGCCCAGCGCATGGATCTCAATTCGGCGCGAAATAGGAGTAACGATCTCAGCCGTATCATTGCCGCGATAGTAAGCATGCGGAATCTCGGTGCTTTCCAGATGCGCATCAATGCCGTAATCGTGGAAGCGCTTCAGCGTCCAATCGCTCGCTTCCTGCATCTGCTTGGTCCCGGTCAAGCGCGGCCCGATCTCGGTGGTCAGGTATTCCAGATTTTTCATCAGCTCGGAATGGGCTATTACCTCTTCATCAATCTTCTGGTCAGCCTGTTCCATGGCAGTTTTGTAGGCCTTCTTGGCTTCATCGGTGCGATCGTTGGAAGGGATCTGTGCAATCAGGATCGGGCAAAAACTGGTTAATACCAGCAAAGTGAGAAGAGAAAGCCGCGAAGTTTGTTTCATTACTTTTAACCTCGAGTCGGGGAATTTGTCAGAAATTAGGGCGGTCACAGTTAGTAAAGTCCGCCAATTTGAAACTCAAAATTATAAATGACCTTCAATATCCTGATCGCCGCGTGCGAATGATCGGTAATTAAGCAGTAATCATAAGAAGCATAAAGCCGCATAATATTTCCGATTTTTTGTGAAACGATTATGCGCGTTAATGCACTACTAGATAAGGGAACCAAAGAAGGCTGCAGAGGCCCTTTCGTAGCTCCTTCGCTTACCTCTGCCAACCTTCTGTTTTTCTTTCCTTGGTGGGGTCTTCGCGACCGAACGCCGGTCGCGAAGACTTTTTTATTTCCATACGAATTATTCTTAGCGCTCTGCCGACAACGGATCAGCCACCGCTTCCAGAATACAATCCACATTCACACTTGCTGGCAGCGTGCCAAAACTTTTTCCATGCTGGCCCGCCAATCGCGAAGTGATGAACGCTTCCGCAAACTCGGGCAAGCCATACCGCACCAGCAATGAGGCCTGCAATGCCAAAGCAAGCTTTTCTGTGAGCTCTCTTGCAGCATATTCCGCTGCACCGTAGCCATGCTGTGATGTGTTGCTTGCGTGCCCGTTAAGCTGTTTCTGGATGCCTGCCACATAATCATCCAGCCGCTTGTCAGCACCCACTGTCGATTTCAACTCCTGAATCAGTGCCTCACTCGTAGCGGGCTCTTTGGCCAAAGCGCGCAGCACGTCCAGGCAGATCACATTGCCTGAGCCTTCCCATATTGAATAGAGAGGCGCTTCGCGATAAAGACGAGGCATGATCGATTCCTCTACGTAGCCGTTTCCGCCCAGGCATTCCAACGCTTCTCCCACCTGGACGGGCGTACGCTTGCACAACCAATACTTTGCAATCGCAGTAGCGATGCGGCAGAAGGCGCGTTCGCGATCATTGCTTTCACGGGCATCAAACGAGCTAGCCAGGCGCACCATGAGCAATGTGGCCGCCTCTGATTCCAGGGCCAGATCGGCAAGAACATTGCGCATCAGCGGCTGTTCAAGCAGCAGTTTGCCAAAGGCATGGCGATGGCTGGCATGATGGACAGCCTGCACCAGAGCCTGCCGCATGAGAGCCGCAGCAGCAATCGCACAGTCAAGCCGGGTGTGGTTCACCATTTCAATAATGGTCTGCACACCTCTGCCTTCTTCGCCCACCAAGTGCGCCCAGGCTTGGGCAAATTCAACCTCGCTTGAAGCGTTGGAGCGATTGCCCAGCTTGTCCTTGAGCCTCTGGATGTGGAACTTGTTGCGCTCGCCTGTTGGCGCCCAGCGCGGCAGCAGAAAACAGGAAAGGCCCTTGCTGGCCTGGGCCAGGACCAGAAAAGCGTCGCACATGGGCGCAGAACAAAACCATTTATGTCCGGTGATCAGATACTCACGCGAGCTGCCGATGCGCTCCGCGCGAGTGATATTTGCCCGAACATCGGAGCCGCCCTGCTTCTCCGTCATGCCCATGCCTACCAGCACGCCTGTTTTTTCTATTGCCGGAGCAAATTTGGGATCATAAACAGAAGAAAGAATTCGGGGCTCCCACTCTCGCGCCAAATCAGGTTCAGCCCGCAATGCCGCTACAGCGGAAAAAGTCATTGAGATGGGGCAGGTGTGTCCTGCTTCATTCTGAGCCGTCAGCATCAGGAGAGCGGCCCGTGCAACGTGCGCGCCTTTTCTTTTTTCAATCCAGGGCTGGCTATGCAGCCGATGCTCAACTGACGTCCGCATCAACTGGTGCCACGCGGGATGAAACACCACTTCATCCCGGCGATTGCCAGAGCGATCATGCGTGTGCAGCACTGGGGTGCTTTCATTCGCATCAAAGCCCCAGCGCTGGACTTCGTCCGTGCCCAGCAGTCGGCCAAGCTCGCTGATCTGTGTACTCGCCCAAGCCGCGCCTTCACGATCCATAGCTTTCACCAGCGTGCGATCGCTCAGGAAAAGATTGTAGCCGGTAAGCGGCGGGACTTGGTTCTGCGCCTGCTGATCGGAAATATTTTCTGCTGCCGATTTCTGCTCTACCGAACCGAGCTGATTTGTCTTTTGCGTTGATACCGCCATATGTCTCTAATTATGCGCTATGGTATGCGCGAAGCAGGATTTTGTTTTGATTAAGGAGAGACCAGTTGGGGCTGTCGTCGCCACAAAGGTTATACCGATTTCCTAGCCCCGCGGTTTCGCAGATCGTTGGTCAGCAAAAGCGCTCCGCCGGACATTGCCAAAGCCACAAGGCCGCTCGTCCATTCATTTGCGTTATGCGCGGCTAGCGCGATGCGTGGCGCATGAACAATGACAACCCATAGAAAAAACATCAGTCCTAGAAGCGATGCACCTAAAAAGGCTTTGATCTTAGCCATAAGGCTGATGCTGGCAGCAAAGAAAGCTGCTCCCACAAAATAGGCCCAAAACAAACGAGCGGGAATCCATGCGGGAACCAGCGTGGCGACAAACCGCGCATACATGAAGTGCTGTATGCCAAAAACAATTAAGGGCAGCGCGTACAGGATGCGACCTACTTCGGCAAAGGGAGCTTTGCGCGGACCTACTGTCGGAGTGCTTGTGCTCCCTCGCGGTTCCATTCCGGCCGCCACCAGCGCTGCGCCGCACATACAAAGAAGCTCCGCTCCACTTGTCCAATTGCCGGGGTTGCGAATGTTAGCAGCTACACGAGGATCGTAAATAATCACAACGTAAAGCAATAGAAGGCCCGCTAATACGTATCCGGCCAGATCGGCTCTATATGCGGTGGCGATACCCAAGCCCGTCAGCACCAGCACAATGCCAATTGCTGCAACAAAAACCGGGCTGCGCAAAATCCATGGCGGTCCGAACACCAGTTCCGTTTTAGAAACTGCATAAACGCAGTGTTGCACACCAAAGACGATCATCATGATGGAGAAAAAGCAGCGCCCGATCGTCGCGAGCCGGGGAACCATGCTCTTCATTCTGACACACTCTATTCCGGCACCAAGCGCATCCCTTGTATTGGCGCCGGTCGCTCCGCAAACCTGATTCGCCCTCTGACACTTGCCAAAAACAATTACAATAAAGGATTCAGCCTCACTCTTCAGGGCCCGCTGGACGGCTGCTCTTTGCAAAGGCGGCCTTGCAGCAGCTATCCCAAAGAGAGCGTGGGCGCGACGAACCGAACCAACATGGCTGTATCTGAAAACGTAACTGAAAAACAAAACATATCGGAAAGCGAAAGCATTATTGTGCGTGGGGCGCGGGTGCACAACCTCAAGAACATCGACTTTGAGGTGCCGCACAATTCCCTTACGGTCGTAACCGGGGTCTCCGGATCGGGCAAGTCTTCCCTGGCCTTTGACACGATCTATGCCGAAGGCCAGCGGCGCTATGTGGAGTCGCTTTCGGCTTATGCGCGGCAATTCCTGGAGCGAATTGAAAAACCTGACGTCGATTTGATTGACGGCATTGCCCCTGCAATTGCCATCCGGCAGAAAAATTCCACGCGCAATCCACGCTCCACGGTGGCCACCGCCACTGAGATCTATGACTATCTCCGCCTCCTCTATGCCCGCGTAGGCCGAACGTTTTGCCGCAACTGTGGGCATGAAGTAAAGAAAGATACTGTCGATGAGGTCGCACAGACGATCTTAAGCCTAGAAAACCAGGCGCAGGGCGAAAGCACGCGCCTGAATGTCCTCTTCCCTGTGCAGGCCTCAGCTGCTCCTGCGCCGCAGGAAAAGAAGCCGCGTGGAAGAAAGAGCGCAAAAGCCGCCGCGCTGGCCGAATCAGCCGCTGCTGCCATGAAGGAACGCTTGTTCGATCTGCGCAAGAAGGGATTCGGGCGGCTCTTTCAGAATGGTCAGATTTTTGAGTTTGCGACGCCCGAGTCATTGCTGGATATCGACTTCAGCAAGCCGCTCTACGTGCTGGCTGACCGCATTGTGGTTGCGCCAGACCAACGTTCGCGCATTGTAGACGCGGTTGAAACCGGATATCGCGAAGCCGGAGAAACAGTTTTTGAAACTGCCCCGCGTGAAGGCGAAAAATTACAGCAATGGCGCTTCTCGCAGAAGTTTGAGTGCAAGAACTGCCACATCAAGTATGAAGAGCCGGAGCCGCCGCTGTTTTCATTTAACAATCCCTTCGGCGCGTGCCCGCGCTGCCAGGGCTTTGGCAACACCATTGATTTTGACCTGAACTTGGTGATCCCGGACGTCTCCAAGACGCTCAGTGAAGGCGCAATCGAGCCCTGGACCAAGCCCAAGTATCGCGCTTTTCAGAGCGAGTTGCGCAAGTTCGCCAAGCAGAGCAACGTGCCGCTGGATGTTCCCTGGCAAGACCTGACGCAGGAGCAACAGCAGTTTGTGATTGAAGGTGAAGGCAAATTCTCTGGCATACAGGGCTTCTTTGCCATGCTGGAGCGCAAGAAATACAAGCTGCATGTGCGGGTCTTTCTGAGCCGGTATCGAGGCTACGCACAGTGTCCAGACTGTGGTGGCGGCAGGCTTCGCGCAGACGCGTTGCAGGTAAAGATTGAAGGCAAAAATATACGCGAGCTGACGGCAATGACCGTGGAAGCCGCAGCAGCATTCTTCAACAATTTGAAGCTTTCCCGCGAGCAGGCAGAGATTGCAGGCAAGATCCTGGAGCAGCTACAAGAGCGGCTGAAATTCCTGAACGATGTTGGCCTGGAATACCTAACGCTTGACCGCCTGGCCTCTACGCTCAGCGGCGGCGAGGCGCAGCGCATTCAGCTTGCCACATCGCTTGGCTCGCGGCTTGTGGGAGCGCTCTACGTGCTGGACGAACCATCCATCGGCCTGCACAGCCGCGATACTGCGCGCTTGGTCGATATCCTGCACGAGCTTCGCAATCTGGGCAACACGATTCTTGTCGTCGAGCACGATGCTGAGGTCATGCGCTCGGCTGATCAAATTCTCGATCTTGGCCCAGGTGCAGGCGAAAACGGCGGGCGTGTGATGGCCGCTGCCACCTATGAACAGCTCAAGAAGATGCCGCAGTCGCTCACTGGGCGCTACCTGAACCAGGACCTGCGCATACAGATTCCGCAGAGCCGCCGTACGCCGGGCGTGCCGATGATCCGTGTGGAAGGCGCGCGTGCACACAATCTAAAAAACCTCTCGCTGGAAATTCCTCTGGGCATGTTGGTGGCGATTACTGGCGTATCAGGCTCCGGTAAATCCACGCTGGTGCATGACGTGCTTTATCAGGCTCTGGCAGCGGAAAAGGGTATTACCGCGGGCCCCGGCCCGGCAGCCAGCGGCTTTAAGCGCGTCACCGGCGGGCAATATATTGCTGATGTGGTTTTAGTCGACCAAAGTCCAATCGGGCGCACGCCTCGCTCGAATCCGGTGACGTATATAAAAGCGTTTGATTCCATCCGCGAAGTCTTTGCTTCACTTCCTGAAGCGCACAAGCGCGGATTTGGCGCCGGCCATTTTTCATTCAACATCCCCGGCGGCCGCTGTGAGACTTGCCAGGGCGACGGAACTGTAACTGTCGAAATGCAGTTCCTGGCGGACGTGGAGTTGATTTGTGAAGAATGCAAGGGGACGCGCTACAAACCCACGATCCTTGACATTCACTACAAAGGAAAAAATATTCATGACGTTTTGAACCTCACGGTGCGTGAAGCGCTGCAGTTTTTCGCAGGACATCCCAAGATCACCGACAAGCTGCGCGTGTTGGAAGAAGTTGGCCTAGGCTATTTGCGCCTTGGACAATCCGCCACGACCTTGAGCGGCGGTGAAGCGCAGCGCATGAAGCTGGCGGCGCATCTGGTGCCCACGGGCCGCACACAAGGCTTTGATCCTGCCACGCCAGAAGAAAAAGAAGAGCGCAAAAAGGCCCGCGCCGGTAAAGGCGCTCTCTACATTTTTGACGAGCCTACCACCGGCCTGCACTTTGACGATGTAAGCAAACTCTTGGCCGCCTTCCGCAAGCTGATCGATGCCGGCGGCTCAGTGCTGGTGATAGAACATAACCTCGATGTCATCAAGGTGGCCGATTGGGTAATCGATCTGGGCCCTGAAGGAGGCAATCGCGGCGGGCAGGTGGTTGTGGCAGGCACTCCTGAAACTGTGGCAAAATGCGCAAAATCGCATACCGGAAAGTGGCTAACGCGCATCTTAAAGAACGAGAACTCTGGCTCGAATGGTCATAAGTAAGTCCATCCCGGCATTGTTGCTGGCTTGGACCGCCGTGTTGACGGCGGCACAGGTGCATTCTGCACCAAATCCACGCGCTACACCTTCTGCCCAAGACCGCGCCGCAGACGATCTTAAAGACGCTGAAGACCTTCTGCAAAAGCAGCAATATCAGCAAGCTGAAGAGAAGCTGCAAGCTCTCGTCAACAAACAAAACGATAATCCACAGGCTTGGTTTGATCTGGGCTTCGCGCAGGGCCGTTTAGGCCAGACCGCAGACTCAATTACCTCTTATCGAAAGGCCGCTGAGCTTAGTCCAAAATGGTTTGAGGCGCAGCAGAACCTGGGGCTTGCTTTGGCCAAGTCAGGCGATCTTTCCGGCGCCGCTGCCGCGCTCAAAATTGCTGTGACTCTCAAGCCGACTGCCGGAGGGCAGCAGGCTTTAAGCCGCGCATGGTTATCGCTGGCGCAGGTGACGGAAGAGAGCCAGCCCCAAGAAGCACTGGCTGCGTATCAAAAAGCTGCTGAGCTTGATCCAGCAAATTCTGACGCGGTGCTGGGCGCCGCTAAACTCGCTGAGCACTCCGGCAATGTTGCCGCGGCTGAACAGCCGTATTTGAAGCTTGCTGAATCCGGCAACAGTGAAGCCATAAGCCGGCTGGTGGGTCTTTACATCCAGCAAAAACGCTATGCCGACGCTGAAACCTGGCTGCGCAAATACATGGCCGCGAACCCCGGTAACATGGCAGCACAAATTCAATTAGGCAAGCTGCTGGCAGCGGAAGGCAAGACGCAGGATGCAATTGCCGCATTGGAACCGGCTTATAACTCTGCCCCCGATCCCAACCTGGCACGCGAGTTGGCCGCGCTCTACCTTGATGCCAAGCAATATGACGGCGCGGCGAAGTTATTGCAAGGATTGGTGGCTCAAAACCCCGCTGACGCACAGCTTCATCTTGATTACGGCCAAGCGCTCGTCCATTTGCATAAATATCCTGAGGCGCAAACAGAGCTGCTTAAAGCTCTGCAGCAGAATTCGCGCCTCATTGATGGATATTTTGACCTTGCTTACTCGGCGCAGCAGAATAAGAATTACGAACTGGTGATCCGCGTTCTAGACGCCCGCGCCAAACTCCAGCCGGAAACACCGGCAACCTATTTTCTTCGGGCCACTGCTTACGATAGTTTAAGAATGTACAAACCTGCGGCAGAGAACTATAAGCATTTCCTGGCCGTTGCTGCGGGCAAATTTCCCGACCAGGAATTTCAGGCGCGGCATCGTCTGAAAGCGATTCTGCCGGACTAATGCGAAAAAGCGCTTCCATCCTGATATTGCTGATGCTGGCCTTGCTTGCGGCGGGCGGCGAAGAGAAGACCCTTGACCAGCTTAAAGCTGAAGCTGAGCACAAGGGCATGAATCAAGCCAAGATCTGTGCAGAGATTGCTGACCGCCTGGTCGCTGTGGCTGACAATCAATTTACTATCGGCCAATCTGTGAACGCTCATGCCACCGTGGATGAGATTCTGCAATATGCCACCCGCGCCCACGACTTGGCCATCCAAAACAGAAGAAGGATGAAGGACACGGAAATCCATTTGCGACACTGCCGATATGCTCTGGAAAACATGCGTAGAACTTTGGCAGCGGAAGACCGGCCCGCGGTTGAGGCCGTTGAGAAAAAACTAGAACAGTTTGGCGAAGACCTTCTGGAGGCAATGTTTTCTCCTCCAAGGAAAGAAAAAAAATGAAGACTGCAGCAAAGATACTTTTATTGGTTCTGCTCGTAAGCATAGCGGCCAATGCGCGCCGGCGCGATCCTCTTACTGAAGCTGAAGCCGACCAGCTTCGCGAAGTGGCCATGGAGCCTTACCAGCGTATCAAGCTATTGATCAAGTTTACTGAAGCCAGGTTGACGGCGATTGACGAGCTGCGCGCTGATCCCAAGCAGGCCAACGGCCGGGGCAAGCAGATCCATGATTTGCTGGAAGATTTCAGCAGCATCATGGACGAGATCAATGACAATCTTGATCAATATGAAGCGCGCACCATGGATAAGGACACAGCCAAGCAGTATCACAAAGGGCTTAAAGAACTGATTGAAGCCGATGAACGCTTTGATCTCAGGCTTAAAGCCTTGCAATCGGCGGCGGAAACTGATCCGCAGACCAAAAAGGAATTTCCTGACTTCCGCTTTGTCCTGCAGGATGCCAAGGACTCATTGAAATCAAACGCTGACGCGGCCCGCGATTATATGAAACCAGAGCCTGGGGAAAAGAAGAAGAAATGATTTTTCTATCCTGAGCCAAAGGCTTTCGCATAAAATTCTTTCCGAACCTCTGCTAGATTTTCTCGGCAAATGCAACAATAGCGATTCCTCTCCGCGCACGGGGAACGCTGATGAAAAGATGACTTCAAGCCTCCCTCAGATCTTTGTTCAAGCTTATCGCGATCTCCGCCCCATTGCTCCGGTACCGGAGTTTGAAGTCAGTTTCTATCGTTTTGCCAACATCAACAACACCATCCGCCTGCGCCAGGGCCGCCTTTTTGTGCGTCTTTCTGATCTGCTTGAGAGCGCGCCCGAGCCGGTGCTTTATGCCATTCTCCACATCCTGATTGCCAAGCTGTATCGCAAACCTATCGATTCTGCGCACGCAACTCGCTATCGCAAATTTACCGGCAGCAAGGCCATGGCAGAAAAGGCGTACCTGATCCGGCAATTGCGTGGACGCAAGCGCATTGAAGGCCCAAAGGGCAAGCACTACGATCTTGACGAAGTTTTTGAAGCGCTAAACCTGCGCTTCTTTCACGGCCTGATGGCGCGACCGCAGATGACCTGGAGCGGCAAGCAATCGTTGCGGAGACTTGGCCATTACGATGCTGCACATAACACCATTGTCGTCAGCAGGATTTTTGATCGGGCGGGAGTGCCGCGTTACGCCATTGAATATCTCGTTTATCACGAGATGCTGCACCTGCGTCATCCGGTAAAGCTGCGCGGCAGCAGGCGATCTGTTCATCCGCCGGCATTTCAGGAAGAAGAAAAGCTCTTTCCTCAGTTGGCCGAAGCCAAACAATTCCTGAAACACCTGGGTAGCTTGGACTAAAGATGTAGAAGGCGCTTCATGCTGCTTGGATCGCTTCCGTGTGGCTTGCCGCCGCTAGCTCTTCCGCATTCGCCCGCAACCGATACAGTTGCACTGAACCTGTGGCTAACCTCAGCTTGTATGGCTGCTCGCCGGTCATGTAATCACAATCCAGACCCGCCTCCAGCGACTGCCGCGTGACTTCGTAAATCAAAGAGAGAGCTGGAGAATGTTTCTCCAATTCGGGCGCAAACCATCCGGTATAAAAACGGCGGCAGCCATCCTCACGCAACGTTATAACCGCCGCGACAATTGAGGCCTCGTCTTCCAGAGTAAATATCTCAAATGCACTGGGCATCATCATCGCGGCATTCACCATAAACTCAACTCGCAAAGGATCATGGAACAGGCTGTTTACGCTTTGCGCCGCTTTTTTCTGGTAAATAAATCGCAGCAGCCCCGGATAGTCTCCCCGATAGCTGTGCAATGCAAAACCAAGGCGGTCCAACCGCCGTAAGTTACGTGCTAGCCGCAAATGCTTCATCGCAAAATCTTCTGCTGAAATTTTCCCACCAGCGACGGCTGGCGCTGCGCAAAATGGCGTTGGAGATAGTTCGTGGGGCAAAACTCTGGCTTCCTTTTCTCTCAGGGCCACAACTTCCAATGGCAGGCGGCGCTCAGCCAAAACGGACAAAGCTGCGCGCAAGACCGCAGGCTCACCCTGGCGAAAAAAACAACGATAATCAAATAGCTCGTCTCCCAGAAAACGCAATGAAGCATCCTGGTGGCGAACCACGGTGGGAATGATGGCGGTTCCGTAAGAAGCCTCAACGCAAATAATGCAAGGCTGTTCCCTGTCCGCGAACATCCTTGCTGCAAGCAGGTTAAGGTCAAAATTTTGAAAGATGGTGTAATCGCTGTCTGCGCACATGGCCTCCCACATTGGGCGCAGTTGTAACAGCTCTTCTGCTGAGGTCAAAGTCCGGATTTGCAAGCCTTGCACAAAAATAAGAAGCGTTATTCCCAAAACAGGATGTTCGCCAGAAGCTCTGGAATCAACATGTTGATAAGCTGGCAGGTATAGATATGCCAAATCCATGTTTCTCCTGCATTTTCAATTTGTTGACTCTGCCATTTCCAGGTGGGTACAATTTTAATTGAAATTGAAATTGAAATTCATTTTCAATTAAAACCATTCCGTAACTATGTTTTCTGCTCTTGTGGTGACATTGCGGGAAGGCGTCGAAGCCGCGCTCATTGTCGGCATTACCCTGGTGTATCTGGCCAAAATCGGGCGCTCTGACCTGCGCCGCACCGTCTATGCGGCCCTGATTGCCGCCCTGGTTGGTAGCGTGGCTGGCGCTATCGTGCTCTCTTATCTGCCCATCACCCAGGATTCTTTTGAGGGCTGGGTCATGTTGATTGCCGCCGTGCTAGTGGTCGGCATGATTGTTTTCATGATGCGCACAGCCCGCAAGTTGAAGGGCGAAATTGAATCGCGCGTCGGTTCCCTGGCCGGCTCCGGATCCAAGTGGGGGCTGTTTGCTTTTGTCTTCCTCATGGTCTTTCGGGAAGGCATTGAGACCGTGGCCATTCTTGCCGGCGTCTCACTCAACTCTACCGAACTGATGAGCTTTCTGGGCACTCTCATCGGCGTAGCCCTGGCCGTGGTCTTCGGCGTGATGTTTGTGAAAGGCAGCGTGCGGATTGATTTGCGCAAGTTCTTCCGCATCACCACCGTGATTCTCTTCTTTGTGGCTGCACAATTGATAATCTCCGGCACGCACGAGCTTTCTGAGACCGGCGTTCTGCCAAACAGCAAACGTGAGATGGCGCTCATCGGTCCCATCGTACGCAATGATTACTTCTTCCCTGTCACCATGCTGGCGTTAGTTGCTCTGATGATCCTGCTTGAGTATCGACGGCGCAAGCCTGAAGGTGCTCCCGCGGTCAGCAAGGCTGACGAACGCAAACAACAATGGACAGCGCGACGCGAACGTCGCTGGGCCATTACCGCCTGTATTACTGCATTCATCTTTATTTTTATGGTTACGGCGGAATTTATCTATGCCGAAGAAGCTACGATTTCGCCCGCAACCGCTATTACTGCCAATGCCAACGGCAAAATCACGCTTTCAACTAAGGGATTGGCTGAAGGAGATCTGCAGCGCTACAGCATCAACGTGAACGGTACTCAGGTTCGCTTCCTTCTCTATCGCAAGCCTGATGGCAAGGTAGCCTCAGTTTTTGACGCCTGCCAGATCTGTGGCGGCATTGGCTTTTACAAGGCGAGCAGCGGAATCGTCTGTAAGAACTGCGCTGCTCCTGTTAACTCACAGAGCGTGGGCCAGTCCGGCGGCTGTAATCCAATTCCGCTGGAATCAACCCAGAACGGCGACTCAATTGTGATCTCTGTCAATGACTTGGCGAAGCAGATTGGACAATTTTCAAAGTAATGTTCCTGCGATTGTTGTTTGAATCATTCCGGCGGCAAAAGCGGCGCAAAGGCGTGGCCCTGCTGGCCATCGCGCTGGGCATGAGCATTGCCACAGCCATGATTGCCGTGGGCACTGATATCGGCGACAAGATCAGCCAGGAATTGCGCAGTTTGGGCGCGAATTTGGTGGTTACGCCTATAGAAGACACGCTTGACATAAACATCGGCGGAGTTAACCTCAAGCCCGCGACTGAGGGCGCATTTATCCCCGAATCTGATCTAGCCAAGATCAAAGGAATTTTCTGGCGGCACAACATCAAGGGCTACGCGCCATTCCTTTCTAGTGAAGAGACTTTCACCGGCAAGAACGGCCCGTTCAAAGCTGATCTGATCGGTACTTACTTCGCACAACAGCTGAAATACGGAAAGGAAGAATTCATTACCGGCGTGCGCATTGTGAATCCCTGGTGGAAGGTAGACGGTGTATGGCCACAGGACTATGCTGACTGGCCCACCGGCAATCCTCCTGAGGTTCTAGTAGGCAGCAAGCTGGCGCAGCAGAATGGGCTTGCCATTGGCGATGAAATTGTAATCGGAAGCAAGGCGCTGGGTATCAGTGGCATTTTGAATACAGGCAGCGCTGAGGATATGGCCGTTGTTGCGCCTCTGCACATTGTACAAAGCATTCTCGGCCTGCCTAACGCAGTGCGCCGCGTGACCGTAAGCGCGCTTACCAAGCCGGAAGACGCCTTTGCCCGCAAGGACCCTAACAAGATGGCTCCGGCCGTGCGCGATCGTTGGTATTGCTCGCCTTATGCCAACTCTATCGCTTTCCAGATTCGCGAGGTCTTACCTAACGTCCGCGTAGAACAGATCCGCCAGGTCGAGCAAAACCAGGGCAAGGTGCTCTCTCGCGTTTCGGGTCTTATGCTGCTGCTTACTCTGGCAGCGTTGCTGGCGGCAGCTCTGGCCGTCTCTGCGGCTATGGCAGCAACGATTCTGGAGCGACGTCAGGAAGTTGGCCTCATGAAGTCTCTGGGCGCCAGCAATGTGGCAGTAGCTGCGCTCTTTCTCACTGAAGCAGGCTTTCTCGCCCTGACTGGTGCGCTGGCTGGATTTGTAGCCGGTACATTCCTTGCTCATCGCATCGGAAACAGCATTTTTGGCTCGGCCATCGTTGTTCATCCTGTGGTGCTGGCTGTGGTGATCTTTGTTGCAATGCTGATTACTGCTCTGGGCAGCGCTGGCGCGGTACGCAAAGCCATGCAGTTTGATCCAGCCGTGGTCCTGCGGGGCGACGCATGAGCCGCCGCCAACTTTTGCTGCGCCTGCTTTTCAAGGCCGCCTGGGTGCGTAAGGATCGCGCGCTTACCACACTCGTATCAGTTGCGGTGGTTGCCACAATTGCTACGGCTGCTCTTACCATCTACTCCGATCTTGAAGGCCGGCTCAGTCGCGAGTTCCGCGGCTTCGGCGCTAATGTGATTGTGACCAAGTCTTCCGGCGCATTGACCAATGATGAGCTTGCCCGTATCAATCAAACAATTGGAAGCAGGGGTGAAGTTCTGCCAGTGGCCTATGCCATTGGAACCGAGCGCGAAGGCGGGGCAAGGGTGGTTCTGGGCGGAGCCGATCTTGAGAAGCTGCGCAGGCTTAACCCTTCATGGTTTTTCACTGAAATGAATCGGGGCAATGCTCTGATCGGAAGCCGGGTCGCAGAAAAGTTGTCGCATGGAAGCGATTTACATATCACTTTTGGTGAAGCAGTCACATCAATCAAGCCTGCCGCTATCTTCGATTCCGGTTCTGACGATGACAGCCGGGTCTATCTTCCTCTGGCAGATTTTGAGAAATTGACGAACGTGCAGCCCAGCACTGCTCTGGTTCGCGTAGAAGGCCGCCCGCAGGAGATTCAGGCTGCTGTTGCCTCACTCAGCTCTTCCCTTCCCGGAGTTGATGTTAAACCTGTGCGCCAGATCACACAGGCAGAGAGTGCGGTGGTCGGCAAAACGCGTTCCATCGTTTTTGCGGCTTCCGCCGTAGTGGTTGTGTTGATCATGCTCTGCATGGTGGCCACATTTACCAGTTCTGTTTTGGAACGCCGCCGCGATTTTGCCGTGATGAAGGCTCTTGGCGCTTCAAACGGCGCAGTAAACTCTCTCTTTGCCGCAGAAGCCGCTCTGCTTGCTCTTACCGGCGCCGCCGCAGGATACATTCTGGGCAGCGCGATCGCTTTCTGGATTGGCAAAGCTAACTTTGACGCTGCCATTCCGCCGCAGCCGGTGCTTCTGCTTC
Organism: Candidatus Angelobacter sp.; assembly: GCA_035710845.1. Lineage (GTDB taxonomy): Bacteria > Acidobacteriota > Terriglobia > Terriglobales > Acidobacteriaceae > Angelobacter. Next base: position 685 of record DASTCT010000316.1, on the reverse strand, counting down.
CGGTATTGCTGGGCAGCGTGCTTCTGGCGCTGATCGCATCCACCGCGCCGCTAAAACTATTGCAACAGATACAGCCCGCAGCGATCCTGCGAGGAGAATGATGCCGATTGAACTCAAAAACGTGAGCCGTGTTTACGAGAGCAATGTAGAGGTGCGCGCGCTGGATGATGTCTCGCTCACGGTAGCTCCGGGCGAGTGGCTGGCGGTAATGGGTCCTTCTGGCTCCGGCAAATCCACTCTGGTGAACCTGATGGGCTGTTTGGATCAGCCTACCAGCGGCGAAATCTGGATTGACGGCACAAACGTTTCCAGGATGTCTCCAGCGGAGCTGAACCGCTTCCGAGCAGAAAAGATCGGCTTCATCTTTCAGCAATTTCACTTGATCCCGTATCTTACGGCGCTTGAAAATGTAATGCTGGCACAGTACTTCCACAGCATGACGGACAAAGACGAAGCCCTGGCCGCTCTTGGCCGTGTTGGATTGAAAGATCGTGCTGACCATCTGCCTTCACAGCTCTCTGGCGGCGAACAGCAGCGTGTCTGCATTGCACGCGCCTTGATCAACGATCCGCAAATCATTCTGGCCGATGAGCCTACCGGAAATCTAGACGCCCAGAATGAAGAGCTGGTGCTGCTCAAGCTGCGTGAGATGCACGCGCTGGGCCGCACCATCATCATGGTGACG
>DASTCT010000315.1:0-12887 GCA_035710845.1 Candidatus Angelobacter sp. | reverse complement strand
GGAATCACCCAGCTCTTGAATGCTTGATCAATGGCGGCAGTGCAGTATCCGGGATAACCGACGTTGGTGGCCCAGCTCAGCACGTCGCCCAGCACCTTGTATTTATCGTTGGGCGTAGCCCGCGGATCATTGGAGATCTCTTTCTGCAGGTTGGGCACGGTCGAGGGGAAGCAGGGGAAGTTATAGAACTGGCCGGCCACAAAGCCATCGTGGAACGCGCCAATGTAGTCGATCAGGAACTGCTGTGCGCCTTCCTTGTTCTCCGCAAAGTCCCAGATCACGTAGCAGTTCATTACGTGCTCGGCGGCAATGCGGCGCACCGGCCCTTTCAGAGCATGGCTGACCATAATGTTCTTGTCGATCGGCAAGTGCTCGCGCTCTGCCTGCCGCGTAATGGAAATGGCATTGGCGACAAAAGAAACCTTGCCTGCCAGCATCGCCTGGTTGTTTGAAGGCGGCGTCCAGGTAAAGACCTCCGGCGTCTCTGACTGTTCATACAACGCCTTCATAAACTTGAGGGCTTCAATCGTGTTTTTCGAGTTGATAGTAACGTTGCCTGCCTCGTCCTGCTCCGCGCCGCCAAAGGACCACAGCAGAGCGCGCATGGCCATGCTGGTATCGAGCTCTTGTGAAAGACCGAGACCACATGGATTGCCGAGCTTCTTCTTGATCGCCGAAGCGCCCTTGAGCAGGTCGTCATAACTATCCGGGCCGTTGGGGAAACCCACCTGCTCCCACAAATCTTTTCGCCAGTTGCCCGGGTCAGGCGCATAGGAATCAGAGAACGCATAGTACTTCTTCGTCTTCGGGTTGAAGGTGGACTTGTGCGCCAGATCAATCTTCTTCCCGTGCTTCTTCTCCACCTCTTGATAGACGTGGGTCATATCAAGCACCTGGTTCTCATAAGCAGCCGGCGGAGAGAGGAACATGAACAGATCATGGCCTTTCTTGGCCTGGGCTTCTGAGGCCGCGCGCGTGTTTAGGTCCACCAGATTGATGTTATCGACAACTACATTGGTGTTGTGTTTCTGTCCCCACTCCACGGCAAATTTTTTGTTGAACCACTCGTCGAATGCGGGAACAAAATGGCTCCATTGCAAAATCTTCAGCGTTTTTTGTTGCGCGGCGGCCCGCTCAGGAAACAGAAATGCAGGACCAAGCGCTCCAGCGGCAATACTACCGGTCCCGGCAATCTTGATGAAATCTCTTCGAGATACACCCTTGCCCTTCTTCTCGTCCTTCATACTCCCCTCCTCAGTTCTTTGAGAAACTTTACTGAAAAACTATTCCGCGCGAGCCTTTTAACGTTCTTCCCCAAAGCGCTTCAGATCTTCCGGAGCGTCTTTGGTTACAACTTTCTTAGCGCCTTGCACCATCACGCGAATCTGCTCCACAACGTCAGGATTGGCGAGCGTTGTCACGTCGCCGGTATCCATCTGGTTAGAAATGGCCGCGAGTACCCGGCGCATGATTTTACCTGAACGCGTCTTCGGCATATCAGGAACAACATGCACTTTTCTTGGCCGGGCAATTTTGCCGATCTGGTGTTCAATGGCCTTGGTTACGCTCTCCTGGACAGCAGCAGCATTCGATACGCCAGGCTTCAATGAAACATAAACTTCCGGGACCCGGCCTTTTACTTCATCGACCACTGGAACTACTGCAGCCTCCGCCACTTCATTGCACGTCAGGCAGGCAGATTCCAGTTCTTTTGTGCCCAGGCGATGGCCAGCCACATTGATCACATCATCCACGCGGCCAAGAATCCTGAAATAGCCGTCCGGCGCTTGCACAGCGCCATCACCGGCAAAGTACGGCCAATCATGCCAGTCTTTGCTCTTGGGATTTTTGTTGTACTTTTTGTAATACTGCGCGACAAAGCGGTCGCGATCTCCCCAGATGGTCTGGAAAATTCCCGGCCACGGATTGCGAATACAGATATTGCCGGCTTTACCCGATCCAGGCTTCACTTCCTTGCCTTCTTCATCAAAGATCACGGGATAAATTCCTGGCACGGCAGGCCCGGCGCTGCCCGGCTTCATAGGATCAATGCCAGGCTTGGTGCTGCAGAGGAAGCCACCGGTTTCGGTCTGCCACCAGGTATCCACGATGACGGCTTTTCCCTTGCCGACAACTTCGTGATACCACTTCCACACTTCTGGCTCAATTGGTTCGCCAACTGTGGTCATGTGCTTGAAGTGGTAGTCGTATTTTGCGGGCTCGTCCGGGCCAGCCTTGCGCAACATGCGGATGGCCGTAGGCGAAGTGTGGAAGATATTTACATTTAATCTCTTGGCTACACGCCACGGACGGCCGGCATCAGGGTAGTTCGGCACGCCTTCATACAAAACGCTGGTTGCCGCCAGCGCCAGCGGGCCATAAACGATGTAAGAATGCCCAGTAATCCAGCCGATATCGGCCATGCACCAATAAACATCGGTAGGGTGCACGTCTTGTATGTACTTTGTCGTTCCGGTGACATAAGACAAATAACCGCCGGTGCCATGCTGGCAGCCCTTAGGCCGTCCTGTGGTGCCGCTGGTGTACATAAGGAAGAGCGGCGCTTCTGATGGCATGGAGACAGGCGCAACTTCCTGGCCGGAATATTTTTTAAGCACCTCATCAACAAAGAAATCGCGGCCTTCGACCATCGGCTTTTGCGAATGATACTTCCCTGCCTCGCGCCGCCACACCAGCACCTTATCAATGGTTTGGCCTTCTCCCTTGGCCGTAGCTACGGCGATGTCGGCTTTTACTTTGTGATCGGTCATCGTGCCGCTGCGATAATAGCCATCGATTGTGACCAGGACTTTGCTGCCAGAGTCGGCTGCGCGCATACCGCACGCTTCGCCGCTAAACCCGCCAAACACCACGGAGTGAATCAACCCCAGCCGCGCACAGGCCAGCATCGTGATAGGCAACTCCGGCACTACGGGCATATGAATGGTTACGCGATCACCGGTTTTCAGTCCGGCAAAATCGCGCAACAGCGCCGCCATCTCATTCACACGGTAATAAAGTTCCTGATAGGTAATGGAAACCGGTGGGGTATCTTCCGGCTCGCCTACAAAAATGAATGCGGCCTTGTTCGTATGCTCTTTCAGGTGGCGGTCGATGCAGTTGTAAGAGACATTGAGCTTGCCGCCTACAAACCACTTCCAAAAGGGAGCATCGCTGGTATCGAGCGTGGTGTGCCAGTACTGGTCCCAGCTCAGCAGGTCAGCATATTCGCGGAAACATTCAGGGAAATTCTTTTCGCCAAAACGCTCATCGACGGAGGGATCCGTCCACAGAGCCTGCCCAACAAAGGATGAACTGGGGTAAAAGTATTGCTCTTCTTTCCAATGAACTGCTATTTGCGCTTCAGTTAATTCTGTTTCCTGCTCTCTTTCATTCATTACACGAGCGTCAGCCATGGTTTAACCTCAGTGGTTCTGAACTCGAAATTGAGGACTCGCAAGCGGCTGCAGGGATGGGCCGCAATAACGTGCGGGTGGCTACTACGGCCACCCGCCAGCCTCGAAACAGACTATCCTACACCCCTGCCGCCCTATATGCGAAGGGGGCGGTGAAACGATCACCAAATAAACAATCAGCGAAAAACAAACATACTTACCGCATTGGCTGGACTAGTCGTCGCCGCTTGCGGCTTGCATACCTACCTCAGCCCAGATTTTAGTGTCCTTGGTTTCACCGATCATAAACATGCCGATAAAGAACGTAATCACGGCAACAACAATCGGATAAACGAGACCCATGTAAATCGAGTGGGCTTTGATCCAGGGATTCGCGCTCGTAGCGGTCGCGGCCACAATGGCAGTCGCAATTAACGGAGAGAACCCGCCAAACCAGCCGTTGCCGATGTGATACGGCAGTGACATGGATGTGTACCGAATCCTGGCCGGGAAAAGCTCCACCAGGAACGCGGCGATTGGCCCGTAAACCATGGTGACGTAAATCACCTGAATGGTAACCAGCAGCACCAGCATTGGTATGTTGACAGGGTTAGAGAAGCTGACCATGCCTTTATAGAGCGGGTAATACGTAATCGCCGCCAGCATGCAGCCCCAGCACATGATCTTCATTCTTCCAATTTTGTCGCTCAGCGACCCAAAGACCAAGAAGAATGGCGTGCCGATCAGTAAGGCAATGGCAACGATCAGATAACTTGTAAGCCAGGGCACATGGCAGATGGTCTGCAGGAAAAACAGCGCATAGAACTGGCCTGTATACCAAACCACGGCTTCGCCTGCGGTGGCGCCAAAAAGCGCAAGCAGGATCAGCTTCCAATTCTTTCCGTTTCCAAAACTATCTTTGATCGGAGCTTTTGAGCTTTTTCCTTGGTCCTTTAAGCGGGCATAAAGAGGTGATTCTTTAAGTTTCAGCCGGATATAGATTGAAATAATCACCAGGATGGCTGAGATCAGGAACGGAACGCGCCATCCCCATGACCGGAATTTCGCGTCGCCCATCCAATACCGTGTCAGGCCGATCACCGCCAGCGCCAGGAAAAAGCCAATAGTAGCAGTTGTCTGAATGAAGCTCGTCAGGTAGCCACGTTTGTGATCTGGCGAATGCTCCGCCACATAGGTAGCTGCTCCGCCGTACTCGCCGCCCAGCGCCAAACCCTGCAGCAGTCTCAAACCTACAAGCAGGGCTGGAGCAAGTAGGCCAACTTGTTCATAAGTCGGCAGCAAGCCAACCAGAGTGGTGGAGAGACCCATGATCGTAAGCGTTACTAAGAAAGCATATTTCCGGCCTACCAAGTCGCCGACGCGCCCAAATATGATCGCGCCGAAGGGCCGCACTGCGAATCCGGCGCCAAAGGTGGCCAGACTGGCCAAAAACGCTGCTGTTGGATTGCCTCTGGGAAAAAACAGCGTGGAAAAGAAAACCGCCAGGCTGCCATACAGGTAAAAGTCATACCATTCAATCATGGTGCCTGACGATGAGGCCCATATCACGGTCCAAAGGCTGAATTCTTTTCCTGGCCCCTGGTTCGACAATGTGGTCGCATTTGTAACCATAGAAAAATCTCCTGGGCGTGGCCGGACAAACCCTGGCCATCACGCCGTTCAGTTAGGGTGTCTTTCCCCGGTTTGCCACAATCAGAGCAGAATAATGACGGAAAGCTCAGCGCCATCTTGTACTCTGGCTTGCGGTGAAACATTGCTGGGCAGAGCAGATTTATCCCTGTAGACGGGAGGCTGCCCTCCAGTTGGCCAATTAGCCTAGCCTGATTCCCGCAGATGTCAAGGAGAAACGGAGAGCCTGGAACATTAATCATCCATAGCCTCTCAGGCAGGCTGTTTGCTTACAGTTCGCCATTAAAACAATACTTGTGAAGCGCGGCATGGCAGGAATATGATTGCACCCCTCTGTGTATCTATGATTGCCCGCCATGGTTATTCAGAATTTCTTAAAAACTCCGGTCCGCGTAGCTGGGGCCGCAGACTGCCTGGAGGAGTGAAATGAAGAAAAGAGCTTTACGTACTGTTGGCGCGCGCCTTGATTGCGGATTGACAATCGCAACGCTGATCGCGTTTCTCACGGTTCTTGTGGCTTCCACGCCGGCGGTGGCCCAAGCGAATGACGCAGTCACCATCGGTGTAGTGCTGCCTACCACCGGCAGCGAGAGCAAGCCCGGCCAATACCAGAAGGAAGGCATCGAACTGGCCATCAAGCAGATCAACGATGCCGGCGGCATCATGGTGAAGAGCAAGGGCAAGAAGCTCAAGATCAATGAAATCTTCTACGACGACGGCACGAACTCGGCGAAATCCGCCTCTCTGGTAGAGCGCGCCATGAGTTCTGATAAAGCGATTGCTGTCCTCGGCGGCTATTCCACAGCGCTGGGAACAGCTGAGTCCGTGATGGCCGACCGCTATAAAACCCCGTGGATCACCACCGGGGCTGGCGCTACCGCCATCTTCGGCAAAGGCTATCAATACGCGTTCGGGACGTTGAGCCCGGTGGCGCTGATCGGGACCACGAGTGCTGAATTCCTGGGCTCGCTGGTCGATCAAGGCAAGCTGAAGAAGCCCCTGAAAGTCGCCATTGTTGTGGAGAACACGGACCACGGCACCGACTATGTTAACGGTTTCGATGACTGGAACGGCAAGCATCCTGGGTATTTCCAGGTAGTAATGAACGAGAAATTCGAACTTGGCGCTACTGATTTCTCCAGCATTCTCCAGAAAGTCAAGACCAGCCATGCAGATATCTTTCTCTCTGACGCGCACCTGCCGGACTACATCACCATGCAGCGCCAGTACCTGCAAAACGGGCTGCATCACCAGATGATCAGCTATGGCGCTCGCGGTCCTGAAGCCAATGCCCGTCAGGCGCTGGGCGCGGGCACCGACTACATCTTTGCCGGAATCTGGTGGTCGAACAAGCTGCCTTATCCTCAAGCCAAGAAATTCGCCGCCGATTACAAAGCTTTCACCGGACATGACGTTGATTCCTGGTACGCCGCTCCGGCTTACGACGCAGTTCGCATTCTCGCCAAGGCCATCGAGACCGCGGGCTCGCTGGATAAGGACAAGATTCGCGACGCGCTCAAGAAAGTGCAGCTGACTGATTCAGTCCTGCCCGGCCAGAAGCTCAAGTTTTCCGCCAACGGCCAGGCCGAATATCCCTTTGTGATTACGCAGAACAAACCTGACAACAAAGTGGATATCGTATTTCCCAAGGATGCAGCCACGGGAGATCCGGTAGCGCCGATCCCGAACAAGTAAGGATCTGGCCGCTTCCATGAACGCGCTGGACTATCTTGATCTGCTTATCAAGGCGCTGCTGCTGGCCGGTGTGTACGCCGCTATGGCCGTGGGTATGACCATCGTCTATGGCGTGATGAAGATTGTGAACCTGGCTCATGCTGGCTTCCTGATGCTGGGAGCATATTTTGCCCTGGAGATGTTCCAGCGCTTCAATATGAATCCGGTGCTGGCGGCGGTGCTCGCCTTGCCTGTCTTTTTTCTCTTCGGCATGCTAATGCACTGGACTCTGGTGCGTTGGCTTCCAAAATCAGATACGCCCACGCTGGCCTCTTTGTTGCTGATGTTCGGCTTCTGGCTGGTCTTGCAGAACCTGGCTTATGCACAATGGGGCAATGAAGATCAGTCGATCCTCACTCCATTAACGCTCTCCGCCGTCCACATCGGAGACACGATCTCGATTCCCAAAGTCAATCTGGTTGTCTTCGCAGCTGCGGTATTCTGCATGGTTGTTTTGCAAATTGTTTTTCACCGCAGTTGGTTCGGCCGATCCATGCGCGCCCTCATCCAGAACCCTTACGGGGCGCAGATTGTTGGTGTAGATGACGAGCGGACTGCACGCCTCACCTTCGGCTTGGGCACCGCCTTTGCTGGATTTGCCGGAGCGCTCCTGGGAATGCTCTACTCCTTCAGCCCTGACTTTGGCCGTCCTTTTTTGTTGCGATCGTTCGTGATCATCGTGCTTGGCGGGCTGGAATCGGTCTCCGGTGTGGCGCTGGGCGCAATTGTTCTCGCTATTCTGGAAACGTTCAGCACTGTCATTCCCTTTCCCCTGCCACCGGCGTGGCACTGGTTTTATCTGCTGCCTTGGCATTGGGGCGAATGGCAGGCAGCTTTCTTACCGCCCAGCTATCAGCCGGTGATTCCTTTTGCCCTGCTCGTGGTCGTGCTGGTGATCATGCCTAAAGGTTTGGCGGGCATGTTCAACCGCAAATGGAAGACAGCATGACGCGCCCCTCGACTACTCGCGGCTGGCTCAAACTAATTTTGCCCTGGTTGCTGCTTTTGTTTCTGCTGCTGCTTCCTGCGGCTCGCCCTAGTGACAATGTCATTCGACTTCTCTTTCTTACGGCCGTCTGGACTACCACCAGTCTCGGCTGGAATCTGATCGGCGGCATAGCCGGGCAAGTATCATTCGGCTTTGCCGTCTTCTTCGGTCTGGGCGCTTACACTACGGCGCTTCTGATGCACGCCGGGCACAGTCCGTATTTCAGCTTCATTGGCGGCGGGGCGATTGCCATGCTTGCCTCCTTCTTCATCGGACTCCCCACGTTCCGGCTCCGTGGCCCCTATTTTGTCATCGCCACCATCGGCGTTACTGAAGCCGTTCGCGTGATCATGAATAACCTCGACGTCACCGGCGGCGCAAGTGGATATCGCATTACTGAGGACAAGCCCTTCAATCCGCTGGAGCACTACTACACTGCCATCGTGGCTGTGGCTCTGGCTGTTCTTGTTTCCACCATCATCGCCAACAGCAAGTTCGGGCTTGCATTACGCGCCATCAAGCAGGACCAGGATGCCGCCGCAGATTTGGGAGTGAATCCTTATACCTCCAAGCTCTGGATTCACGCCATTGCCGCCGGGCTTACCGGCATTGCCGGCGGTATTTATGCACGGCGCGCAGCTTTCTTTTATCCCGGTGATGTCTTCGCTTTTCAAACCGGCATCTACATCCTGCTGATGCCCGTGATCGGCGGCATCGGCACTGTTTGGGGACCAGTGCTGGGAGGAATCATTTTTGTGATCGTAGAAGAGCAGATCTCCGTAAATTTCCCTAACTTTCATCTGCTCATCTACGGTTCATTATTAATTATCATTATCTTGTTGGAGCCAGATGGCCTGCTGGGATTATTGCGGCGGCTCTTCCGGCTGTTTCTACGCCAGCCAGCCAAAACAAGGCTTGCCGGGGACTCCGGATGAGGAGCAAAGGGTGAAGATTCTGGAAGTTGAAAAGCTGACCAAAAATTTTGGCGGCGTAGCGGCACTGAAAGACGTCAGCTTCGACATCCCGCAACATCAGATCTGCGGCTTCATCGGGCCTAACGGTGCGGGCAAAACTACGCTATTCAGCTTGATCGCCGGAGCGCAGCGCCCTTCCGCCGGCAAAATCCATCTGCGTGGCAAGGAAGTCACCGGCATGGACGCCGCTGCGCTGGTGAAGAACGGTGTCGTCCGGACCCACCAGATTGTCCGCCCGTTCAAGGTGATGACGGTGCTGGAAAACGTCCAGGTTGCGGTGCACTACGGGCGTCGCGCCGTAAAACGCACAAGCGTTGCGCGGGAACACGCCATGGAGACCCTGAAACTTGTTGGCCTTGAGCACAAAGCAAATCTGCTGGCCTCAGTGCTCTCTCTTGGCGAGCAGAAACGGCTGGAAGTAGCGCGAGCCCTGGCTACCGCGCCCGACCTGCTGCTGCTGGATGAAATCTGCGGCGGCCTGACCGGAGCTGAAACCAGGGCCATGATGGACTTATTGCATCGCATTCGCGATAACGGCGCCACGCTTATGTATGTTGAGCATGAAATGAAGGCCATTATGTCTGTCTGCGACCGCATTACCGTCTTAAACTTCGGAAAAAAGCTGGCTGAAGGCAAGCCGGAAGAAATTCAAAATGACGAATCGGTAATTGAGGCTTACCTGGGTAAAAACACCTTCAGGAGCGCTCCGCGTGCCTGATCCGCAATCTCCTGACATTAATGACGATAAACTCCTTCAGGCACAAAACCTTGAAGTAAGTTATGGCGTCACCCAGGTGCTCTGGGGAATTTCTTTTACGGTTGCCCGCGGCAAAGTTACCTGCATTATCGGCTCAAATGGAGCGGGAAAAACCACCGCGCTCAATACGATTGCCGGTGTTCTTCCTGTCAAGAAAGGAAACATTCTCCTCAACGGAGCAGACCTTACGCGATTGCCGGCGCGTGAGCGCGTCAAGCGCCACATTAGCCTGGTTCCAGAAGGCCGCCAGCTATGGCCAGGAATGTCTGTGGAAGAAAACCTGCTGATGGGCTGCTTTCTGCCTGCGCTACGCTCGGGTGCAAGCGCTGGTCTGGCACGCGTGTACGATCAATTCCCTCGTCTGAAAGAGCGGCGTCATCAGTTGGCCGGTACGCTTTCCGGCGGCGAACAGCAGATGTGCGCCATTGGTCGCGGCCTGATATCAGAACCGCAACTGCTCATGCTTGACGAGCCTTCACTTGGATTGGCGCCCAAACTGGTGGATGAGATTTTTGCGTTCATTACCAATATCGCAAGCCAGGGCGTCACCATTCTTCTGGTGGGGCAAAACGTGAACTACACTTTGCAGGTTTCGCACTATGGATATGTCATGGAAACGGGCCGCATCACTCTGGAAGGCACCAGCCAGATGCTAATGGACAATGAATTCGTCCGTCGCGCTTACCTGGGCGTGAGCGAAAGCTAGTTTTAAAAATCCTGAAGCGCAGCAAGAATAGGAACTCCCTTGCTACGCTCTAGAATCCTTCAAAAAACAAACATCACTGAAACATATCGCTTATGTCATTGCCCAATTGGTTTCTTGCGTTCAACGGAGCCAAGCCAAACGTGTTTTGGATGAATTTCAGGATTGAAACATCATCCATCTGGACATGAGAGATGTAGTTTTTCTTCGCCAGCGGAGAGATCACCAGCATGGGAACACGCGGTCCGTAGCCCTGGTTGTCCACTTGCGGCGGTGGTACATGGTCCCACCATCCCCCGCTGGAGTCCCAGATCACGACGATCGCCGCATTCGGCCAAATGGGCGATCCCTGCACCTCCTGAATGAAATTATTGAGCCAAGTGATGCCGTTCGTGATCGGCCCGCCACCCGGATGCATGCTGTGTGTGGGTCCAGGCTGCACGAAAGCCACCGTGGGCGGAGTTGCTGAAGTGATGTCAGCTGCAAACTTTGAAAAATCGCGCACGTTGGATGAGGCATGGCTGTCAGTAAAGAACTGGAACGGGTTCTCCTGCGATACGTAAGAACCGCAGACGCCGAGATCCTCCTGGTACCAGGCCCAGGTTAGCCCTTTTGCGGCCAATTGATCCCCTACATGCTGGAACGTATACCCCGCCTTGGCTACCGCAACATCAGTGTTGCAGGGAGGAAAAAAGGGATCGATTGAAGTAGGCGTATTGTTGTCGTCAGCAGCTACCAGATATAGCTGGTTGGTCGGCGCATCGGCCATTACAGAAGGAAAGAAGTTATCCGCTAGGGCAAATTGCTGTGCCAAGCCCCACAAGACGCTCATGCCTTGCGTGGTGTTGTCATAATGCCCCATGGCAATATCGCCGTTGTAGAAAGCAAATTTGTCCATGGCGCCCATATCCCATACGCGCAGGAAGTCATTGCGCAGATGAGGCAAATCGGGTGTCGAAAGCACAGTTAAAAGTTGCGGTGTCACAGTTGCGCCGGTTGCATCTGTTTGGCTGAAGCCGGGGACTCCAGGCTTAATTCCGTTGGCGCCCGGAAATGTGCCAAATAGGTGATCGAAGGAACGGTTCTGCATGATTACGACGATTACGTTTTTTACCTGCGCTTGGGCTACGGGTGTGGGCGTTGGAGTAGGAGTAGGAGACGAAGAAGAGGAATTAACTCCGCCACACCCAAGGATTAGGGCCAGAAGGGGAACAGTGAAAAAACACACACAAGTTCGTCTCAAAGTTTCTCACACCTCATTAGGGTGTTTGAGAGACTTCGCCTTGCATGAGTTGGCTTAAGATTTAACGGTTTTTTAACAGAAAAGCTCATTTCGCCTTAGACCCATCGAATTAAGTAGCACAGGGTTAAAGTCCCCTCCTTTTGCGCTAAATTCCGTTGTAATCTCTGCAAGCACCCCCATGCTAGGCATACTGCGCGATTTCTTGCTCTCGTTCTGTCAGGCGACTTTTAGGTAAGTCGTTCGGCCTGAGTCTCCGCAACGGACACTCCAAGCCGCGACTTGGGGGCGGGACTAACATAATTTTCCTGTCTGCTCTGGCCTTGAAGACCTACATCGCCAGTCGCCCATGAGGTGGACGCGCAACTGGCTCTTCGCTAAAAAATGTGTTGACCTAATTTCCTCTAGTGCAGGTACAATCCAAATTAAATATGGCAACCTCAATTGCTCCGATCGCTCCGGCAGATCCCCCGGTGATCAAGGCCGCTGGTGGGATTTTGCAACGCACGACCGCACGTGGTGACGAAGTAATGGTGGTTTACCGCAAACGCCATCAGGATTGGACGCTCCCTCGCGGCAAAGTGAAAGATGGAGAGTCCTTCCAGGAAGCGGCGGTGCGTGAAGTGCTGGAAGAAACCGGCTGCTCCTGCAGCATCGGCAATTATCTTGGTACCATCAGCTATTCCGATCAAGGCGTGCCCAAGGTCGTGCTGTTCTGGAAGATGACCGTCGTCGATGACAAGGGCACTCGGAATCAGGATGAGATTGGCGAGGCCGTTTGGCTACAGATTCCTGCCGCGATTGAGCGCCTGACCCATCCGCAGGAAAAAGCCCTGCTCTCACGCATGGGCATTATTCAAAGGCATGCGCCTGCTGAAGCTGCATCCAAAGCGCAAACACCCGCGCCCCAACCGGTAGCGCCGCAAACGCCCCGATCATCTTCTGAAGATAACCGCGCGCATACCCGTCTGCTGAGGGAAGCTGAGGCTTTTCGTGTTGAGTTGGGCTTTCTTGAACGACGCAATGTTGGCTCAGATAATCCGTGGGCGCCGGCGGCGCATGAACAACTCAATAACGTGCAGCGCTGCCTGGAAAGCAATGACATTGAGGGCGGATGGTTTTGCCTGCACGCCGCTCAGCGTTACGCTGTCTTTGGCATGAATCAGACAGAACTCGCAAACCGTGCATATGTTCTGCGTGAAGAAGCCATGAAAATTTCTTCATGGCGAGGCGAGGCCATTGATAACCTGCTCGCGGTTGGCCAGGGCCAACTCACTGCTGAGTGCGTGGCAGACGCCATGGCCCTGCGCAATGAAGATTCTACCAATCAGTATTACAAGACGCGCGTCACCGGCGACCAGCTACGCGTTCTTATCATGGTTTGCGGACTGGCTGCTGCGGCGGCAGCGCCATTCTTGTTCCTGCATGGACGAATTCCCATGATCG
>DASTCT010000314.1:0-73499 GCA_035710845.1 Candidatus Angelobacter sp. | reverse complement strand
GGTGCTTCCGCAGCCGCCCTTGCCTTTGCAAGAGTTCTGGCCTTTACAGGCATGCTTGTCTTTTTTGCTCTTGGTGGCTTTTTTGCCGCTATCAGAGCTGGTGTCCTTCTTGTCTCCGCCAGTGTTCTGGGCGAAAGCGGTCTGGCCGGCCATAAATCCCGTCAGGGCCGCGCCCATAAGCAACAAACGCACGGACTTCGTCATGTGTAAGTCTCCCTTCCTTTTTATAGGGTGTTTGCCGAAAGTTTTTCTACTCTCTGACAAACGTCTTTTGAAAGTACGGACAGCAGTTCAAAACGGATTGGTTCCACTGCATGTTTTAAGCGGCGGCACGCACCGCCGGCAAGGGGTTAAATTTTGCACATATATAGGGACAAATATGCTCGGAATACTATCATGGCGATGCCGCACGAAGAAGTAATTTTCGTCCCAGGGGTATGCCGGCCCAGGTTACCTTCTTTCATTACCTCTTTTTATTTTTTGCGTTCCACCAGGAAATGGGCCAGCTCCTTCAGTGTTTGCGCGCGTTGAGCGAATGAATCAAGGGCAGCACAACCAGTGCTTACAAGGGCGTCAGCCCGGCGAAGCGATTCGTCAATCCCAAAAAGGGAAGGATAGGTAGCTTTTTCTGAAGCAGTATCTTTGCCCGCGGTTTTGCCTAGTTGTTCCGATGATTGCGTCACGTCCAGAACGTCATCAACAATTTGGAATGCCAATCCTATGGCGCGGCCAAAATCGCGCAGGCGCTGGATCTCAGCATGTGTGCCACCGGCGTAGAGTCCGCCGCTCACCAGGCTGGCAGTGATTAATGCTCCGGTCTTGGAGCGATGAATGTATTCCAATGTTGCAGCGTCAGGCTTCTGCCGCTCGGCTTCAAGATCTTTGACCTGTCCGCCGATCATGCCGTCAACCGTTCCGGTACCGCGAGCAATCTCTTCAATGATCTTCACGCGCGCTTCAGCCGAACACTTGAGCCGCGCCATTACCTCATAAGCCTGCGTTTGCAGCGCGTCGCCGGCCAGGATGGCCAGAGCTTCACCAAAGACGACGTGGCAGGTAGGCTTGCCGCGGCGAAGATCGTCATTATCGAGCGCAGGCAGATCGTCATGGATAAGCGAATAGGTGTGCAACATTTCCAGGGCGCTGCCCAGTTCTTCAATCCCTTCAGGTAGTGAGCCGGCGATCATGCGCCCGGCTTCCATGCACAAAATGGGGCGCAGGCGTTTGCCGCCCGCAAACACACTGTGCCGCATGGCCTTGTGAATGGAGTCTGGCCGTACGGTGGCTGCAGGCAAAAGCTTTTCCAGAGCAGCGTCAATGGTGCGCTGGCCTTGTTCCAGTACCTGTTTCAACATGAATGATGAGTATAAAACACTGGCTTCGATGATCAGGAGATCGAAGCCAATTAAACAAAATGTTCGGGCTTCGCCAAAGGTGGCAAACTGGATTCAAAAACCAAAACGTAAGGGAGCGCCTTTCGGGCGCTCCCTTACGTTTTGGACAGGAGGAGCGGGCAACAAAAACTTTTTACGCCGCGTGGGCGTGGGAGAGAGGTTTGGTTTCGCTGGCAGCCAGGACAATGGCGCGCACATCTGAGGTATAGCAACAATCGGCAGCGCCTGCGGCCAGCGCGTCTGACCACATTTTTTCATCCGCCAGGCGATGGGTGCAGATGACCTTCGTGGCGGCGAATTCCTGCGTAAGCAGCTCTACCTGGGTAAGAGGAGCCAGTTCAAGATCAACAATGGCTACGTCAGCACGGTGCCTGGGAATTGCATAGCGCAGCTCATCCAGATTACCGGCTACGTTGACAACGCGGAAATGGTTGTAGAGCGACTTCGCCAGCACTTCCGCTATTTTGCCGTTACTTTGAGCGACAACTACACTAAGCGGTTTCATGAGCGTTACCTCAAAATCTGGCTGGGGGTGACACGAACGCTGCGGACTGCCGCAGGCTTTTGAAATTTTATTTTTTCGCCGAATGCTGGGCTTTTTCAGCAACAGCCTCATAAGGTTCAGTCTGTAGCTTTCCGTTTTGTCGCAAGAGAATTTCGACTTTACCTTCCGCTTCCTCCAGTTCCTTGCGGCAAGAGGACGAAAGCTTCAGCCCTTCTTCAAAGAGCTTCAACGCCTGCTCAAGCGGCACATTGCCTTTCTCAAGCTCATCTACGATTTGTTCCAGGCGTTGAAGACAATCTTCAAATTTGGGCACAGAGCCGAAACTCCATTCCTCATTTTACCCCGGAGACGTGAGGCCATTCTGGATTTTTTATTACAAAAAATGAATTGGATTCAGTAATCACTGCCTCAGAATTGCAGCATTTATCCAAAGCTCACACCCCGACCATCGCCGACCCGGCAACTCCGTCCAGTACCTCAATGGCAGAGCTGTAGCGTCCCAGCGGAGCTGCCACCTGAGCACCCTGCACCAGGCCGCGCACCTGCTGCAGCATCTCACGCGCAATCAGAATGCCTTCCGCTCTTGCCGCTTCAGCGCTGGGAGCGCGGGACATCCGCTCAATGATGGAATCGGGAACTGAAACGCGCAGCTCATTCTTCATGAACTCAGCATTGCGAACGCTGGTAAGCGGCCAGATGCCCGCCAGCACAGGAATGCGGTAATGATCGATGCGCCGTAAAAACTGCTCAAGCAAAGCGATATCAAATACAGGCTGGGTCACGGCGTATTCCGCGCCGGCTTCAACTTTATATTCAAAGCGGCGAACCTCTTCATCAACGTTCAAGATTCCCGGATTAGCGCCAACGCCGATCAGGAACTTGGTTCCTGAGCCAATCGGGTTTCCACCAAGATCCCGCCCATAGTTCAAGTTGTGGACGAGGTTCACCAAGCCAATGGCATCCACGTCAAACACCGCGGTAGCGTCAGGATAGTTGCCGAGCTTCGGCGGATCGCCGGTAATGCAGATCAGGTTCTGGATTCCCGTGGAGTAAGCTCCCAGCAGCTCTGATTGCATGCTCAGCACGTTGCGATCACGACAGGTGAAGTGAAGAACGGTTTCTATCCCAGCCTGTTGCTGGATCAACATGCAGAGAGCCATGTTGCTCATGCGAGCTGAAGCGCGCGGGCTGTCAGGGATATTGATGGCGTCAATGCCCGCAGCTTTCAGGAACTTCGCCCCTTCAGCTTCCTTGCGATAGTCAACGCCTTTAGGCGGAACAATCTCTACCAGCGTGGCGAATTCTCCGGCGGCCAGTTTTCTGCCTAAGTTAGAGCGCTGCGCCAGTGGAGGTGGTGCGATGCTGGAATCATTCTTCGACTCGGTTACAACACGAAACCCACCCGCCTTGCCTTTGGCATCGGTCATGCGAAGCGCTGATTTCATGGACTTGATATGGTCTGGCGTGGTTCCGCAGCAGCCGCCGACTAGGTTTACACCGGCATTCACAAACTTTCGCGCATAGCTGGCCATGTATTCCGGCGAGCACAAATAGATGTTGCGGCCTTCAATGCTTCGCGGAATACCTGCGTTCGGTTGGGCGGAGAGCGGCTTGTCAGTAAGCTTGCGGATTCGCTCAACCGCTTCCAGCATGGCCACCGGGCCAACGCTGCAATTGCAACCAATCACATCCGGCCCCCACTCGTTAAGCTTGGCGGTAAAGGTCTCTGGGCTGGCGCCATCCAGGCAATTTCCGTCTTCGTCAATCGTCACCTGCGCCACCAGCGGCGTTGACGGTGAAACATCACGCGCAGCCAGAATCGCCTGGTGCAACTCTTCCAGATAGCCAAAGGTTTCCAGCATAAGCAGATCAACGCCTGCAGCAACCAGGGCGGCCATCTGCTCACGAAAAGATTCACGCGCCTCTTCACGCGCGGTCTTGCCCAGAGGCTCAATTTTGATTCCCAGCGGGCCAACCGATCCTGCCACCAAAACGCTTGCAGCTTTCTTCAAGTTAAAAGCGTCAGCAGCTTCGCGGGCTAGAGCGGCTCCCTGATGATTGATCTGCGCTACTTTCTCTGCGAGCCCATGCCGCCCCAGGCGGAATGAATTGCCGCCAAAGGTGTTGGTTTCAATGATCTCAGCGCCTGCGTTCAGGTATTCCTGATGAATGCTACGCACCATGTCCGGCTGGATCAGGTTTAGCTCGTCATAGCATTTATTGATGTAAATGCCCTTGGCATAGAACAGCGTCCCCATTGCGCCATCGCAAAGAATGGGGCCATGTTTCAGACGGGCTAGCAGGTTCTCAGACATAAAACCTCTTCAAGAATATCAGCAGCCATGCCGCTTTCGCCATTTTGCAGCTTTTTAAGCATCGTCTTAAATCTCTATTCAAGAACCGTACCTATTTTTAGCCCCAGCAAATTTTTCCGCACAAACGGCAAACAGGCGCGTTCTCTCAAACAGATGGGAGAATCCTGTCTGGCAACAAGCGGAGGGCCGGCAAAAGTTGCTCTGTTATAATCGCCGTTTCACCGCTAATGCCTCTTTTTCGCTGGCGTAAAGCGGCAATGCCGAGCAATGCCGAGCCGCTTCTGGTCAGGTGCGGAAAAACTAGCCGCATAAAGAGCTTCATAAGCGGGTAGGAGCGAAGCGACAGAAATTAAAGAAACGGTCTAAACATAGAATGCGTCCAAACGGTTATGTCTTAGTGGTTTGGATGATGGCCCTTGCTGCCGTTATCGGCTGCGGATCTAGCTCATCATCAAAGAATAATACTGCTCCTCTCACAGGCTTGAGCAAGCGCGTGCTGGTCACCAACCAGCAAGCCGGTGTGGTGCAGTTTGTGGACGCGAAGCGGGACCGGGTGAACCCCAAAACCCTTACCGCCCCCGGAGCCACCAAGATTGTTACCGCCAATGGAAAAACCGCTGTTTTAGACGCTGCAGCAAACGCATTATCAATCATTGATAACCCTACTGAGACAGTGACTTTCACCTTGAATCTTGACGATCAGCCAGTGGATGTTGCCATTACAGCGGATGGAACAACGGCTTTCGCAGCAGAGAGTAATCTGGGCGAGATTCGCTTTGGAACTACTGCTGATGGAAATCTTAGCCCCCAGATCCTTCACATTCCCAACGCGCGCCGCCTGGTAATGAGCCCAAACGGCAGCAAGCTGCTTGTCTTCACCGATCCGCTGACCCAGTCCAACATAACCAGCTTCTTTGTTATCGATACCGCCAGCAAAGGCATCATCGAAATCACCTCGCCTAGCTTTGATCAGCCGATTACCGCTGTCTTTGGGACCAGTGATACGCAGGCTTTTATCCTGAATTGCGGCGCTGAATGCGGAGGCACCGCAGCCAGCGTTGTTTCCGTCGATTTCAGCGGAGTATTTTCCAACCCTGCTACGCCAGCCACGATTGGTACTCCGGTCTCAGTGCCTGCAGCCACAACCGGCTTGCTCAACGGAAGCAATCTCTATGTTGCCGGAACGCCTAATCCTGCGCCCACCGGCCCTGGAGCAGCTTGTCCGCTTTCCCGCTGCGGCACTCTCACCACGGTGAATACCAGTTCGTTCACCGCCTCTGCGCCAGTGCCTATCACAGACGGCTTGCATGAAAAGATGGCGTTTGCCAACAATCGAGTTTATGTCGGCTCCAGCAGTTGCTCGGTTGATCCGGGCTCTGCGACGAACACGGTAAGAGGCTGCCTTACGATCTTCAACACGAGCACATCTACCACCACCTTTCCGCAAGAATCGTCTTTCCGCCAGAATTTTGACGTGACCGGCTTTCAGCCCATTTCCAACCGCAACGTTATTTATGTGATCGAGGCCGGCGAACTCGATATCTTTGACACGACTACCGACGCAATTGCTACCGGTATTACACCAATTGATTTTTTTGGCAAAGCTATTGACGCCGTGCAGATTGATCCGTAAAGCTCAGCCGTTGGCTCTTAGTTCTTAGTCTTTAGCCGATCTTCGTTACCCCAACGCTTGTTGTCACTGATTAGGCCATCGCTTTTGATCCCCCGATTCTCGGCAATCCCCACCCCTACCCGCTCATCCCCCGAAAAATAAGGACTTATGCGATGTATCCCCGGCGATGGGCTTGTGGCACCGCCGCCCTCGGCGGTGAAGGTTTGGGTTTCCCGACACCAATCTCACCCGATCCCCGATGTACCCACCCCCTCCCATGCATCCCAGAGATCCCAGATTGGCGTAGGTTTGAGAGGTTTTGCCTTTGCTGACCGCCGATAGCTGATCGCTGAATGCTAATTGTCAAAGAGCACTGCACTACATCTTTTCCTCGCTGGGAGGAAAATAATCAACTTTACCATTTGTTCGCCTATATGTCAAGCAGAAACATTATGGATACGTATTTTATTCGCCATAATAGGCACCCCTAACCTCTGTTGGAAAGTCGGAATTTCAGTTTTTATTAGCTTTCTGGTTTTCGTAGAGAAGCCAGTTAGGGATTAATGACGCAGCTATCACTACCGTAGAAGAGGGCGGCGTTCAGCCGCCCGTTAAGGCCTTGCTAAAAATTCTCTGGCTTTAGCCTCTGAATAGCTCATTTTCCGGAGAGAGGCGCATTCGGTCAAAATATCCGGCATTTGCCTTCTCGCGCTCGTGCATCGCCGTGATGAAATCCCGGTTGGCCCGCGCTCGAATCCGGCATATCAGGTCGCGTATGGCCGCCACTCTCTCAGAGTTGAGGTAATTGATGCTCCTGAGCGTTTGTAGTTCCTGCACCACCTTCTCAAATCCGCCATTCAACTCCGCAATGGCCCGATAAACATGCGCCTTTACCGGCATAAGTTCCTTGGGATCAGAGTTGCTTTTTGCGATTGCTTTTGTGGCGCTGTGGTTGCGCCAGAGGTTGCGCCAAAAGAATGGGACGTTTAGCTTTATTCGTAGCCATATCGCCTGCCTCCTTAGCCGGTCATTTGGTTAGGGCGCGTTCGGTGTTCAAGCACCGGACGTTGCCCGACTGGTTTGTTACTTCTTTTTAGGTTTATGGGCTTTTTGTGGCACAGGCACTCTTGCCTGTGCCTTTGTTTTGCTGATTGTTGAAGGCTTCTTCTTGTGCCTTGTTTTCCTGCCGTTAGCGATCTTAGGCAGGAGTTTGCGAACACCCTCTATTTCTTCCTCGGTCCAAAGATGGATTGTCATGCCGCCGCTTGTTACTGATTTTGGGGCTGGAATCTTCTTTGAAGAAATGTATTTGCTGAGAGCCGCATGAGTAATGCCCAGCTTATGCGCAGCTTGTCGTGTAGAAAACGTACTCATATTGTTACCTGTGGTAACGATACATTTAGAGAATATCAAGAATGGAGTAATCGAGAAAAATACTATAACCATTCCTAAGTTGCTGTATCCACTACCACACGTTCGCGGTTAATCATCCATCTCACCCCGCGTCGCGCCATCCTGAAGCGAGCCATGTGAACGGCAACGCATTCCAACACAGTTTCCGCGAAGCTGAAGGATCAGCCCCGCTGCACCATAGGACTATCAAGACTGCTTAGAGTGTCGGCGGCCCTAAAGAGCAGCGGGAGCAGATCCTTCGCCTTCCAACCTCACCACGCGAAAATCGCGCGTAGCAGGGAACCCTGCTTTGCATACAGAGCATGGTGGATGAGAGTATGGTTTGCTTGGCTCAGGATTGCGCATCGCGGGGGAGATGGATCGCCAACGGCGACGTGTGTAGTGGTTTTCCGATCACCCGATCACCAGCTCACCCGATCACGGCGATCTCTTCACTTTCCCATCTCCAACCTCAACTCACGCGTCTTCACCCCCTCTACTGCCGCTCCAGAAAATGCCGTCCCACATTTCACCTGCTACCCGCTTTTTTCATCACATTTATAATGGGAGGAGGGTTTGGATAATGTTCGTCGCATTGAGTAAGTTCACGATTGCCAATGAGATGGACTTGGCAGTGAAAGAGGCTTTCCGCAATCGCCCGCACTCGGTGGAAGCCGCGCCAGGTTTCATGCGCCTTGATGTCCTCAGTCCTGAGGACAATCCAAAGGAAATCTGGCTGATCACGTATTGGTCAGCGCGAGAACATTTTGAGGAGTGGCATAAAAGCCATCTTTATCGCGAATCTCATAGTGGAATCCCTAAAGGCCTCAAGCTCGTTCCAAAAACCACCAGTCTCACTTTTTTTGAACATGTCGCCTCGTAAGAAAAATGCAGAGAAGAAGCCGGTCCACTCAATTGCCTACGAATGGCTGAGCGCAAACATCGCGCCTATTGCTGAAGCAATTACCGCCAGGGTTTTTGCGCTGCATCCTGAGCTGGAAGAGAAATATGGGGAGCGCGGCCGCGCCAAGTGCGAACAGGACTCCGTATTTCACCTGCATTATCTGGCTGAGGCGATTGCCGGCAATTCAGAAAAAATGTTTGTTGACTACATTGGATGGGCCAAGATCATGCTGCTTTCTCGCGGCGTTGGTCCTGCGGATCTGAGCGACAACTTGAAAGTGATGGCCCATGTGCTTCAACTCAAGTCTCCGGCAAAGTACAAGCGCATCTTTGCGCAGTTGATTGATGCAGCATTAACCCAGTTGCCGGCAATGCCGGAAGCTCTGCCTGGCTTTATTGATCGCGGCAATCCTTTTGCTGAGCTGGCAAACTCCTATTTGCAGAGATTGCTGCTGCTGAACCGTGAAGATGCCATTGCCCTGGTGACAACAGAGTTGGACGCAGGTTTGAGTATCAGGGACCTCTTTCATCATGTGATCTATCCGGTGCAGCGCGAGGTGGGCCGCCTATGGCAGGAAAACAGGATCAACGTTTTACAGGAACATTATTGTACGGCGGCAACCGATTTGCTGATCACACAGCTGAAGCGCAATTTTCAGGCTGTACCGCGAAGCGTAAGAGCGCTGGCCGTATGTCCTGATGGCGAGGAACATTCGCTGGGCATAAAAATGTTCTCTGAGCTGCTTGAATCGGATGGCTGGAAAGTAGCTTATATGGGACCAAAATGCCCGCTACAGGACGTTCTTCGCCATATCAAAAATCACGACACTGATCTGGTCGCTATCTCAGTAGCTACCCCGCTGAATTTGGCCAGGACCAAAGAATTGATTGCGGGAATCAGATCGGTTTCGCGCAATCATGCCCCGGCGATACTGGTTGGCGGAGCAGCGCTGAACTCAGATCCTGGGATCGAAAAATATCTGCAAGCTGACGGCGTGGCCGCGGACGTCTCAGAAGGTGTTGAGATCGCCAACCGCTTGGTGGCGCAGAAAAAACTAGGCAAGCCGGGTTATGTAGTCGCCTGATATTATTTTCCCGGCTCCAGCCTCAGCTCATGCGTCTTGCTTGACTGTACCGCTCCATCTGAAAACGCCAGCGTAAACGTCTTGTTGTTGTACCAGGCGTCCCATTGGTCCATGTAATGAGGACTAAACGGCTGGCCGGATTCACCCATCACAATGTTGAAAGTTGAAGCGTCAAGATTGGAGAAGTCCACGGTCATACGCTCTGAGGGGCCAAAGCCGCTGCCAACCTGCTTGACCGTATAACCGCCGCCGGATTGCGGATGCCTCCCGGGGCCGGCAATGCTGGCATGACCGTGCAGTATGGGAATCCCGCTAAATATAGGATGTGCGATTACTACGGGATGTGCGTCGCCGTATTTCCACGAATTCAGATCAGACGGACCGTCTTTGAGCGCGCGCTCCACGGCTGCGGTAAAAAGGTCATTAAAGTTGTCGAATCCCGGCGGCAGCCAGCGCGCGGGCTGGTCGCGAACAATGTTTTCCAGCGCTACCGCCTCTTCAGACCATTCGTAATGATCAATATCGTTGCCCAGTTTGGGTTCCAGCAGCATCTTCCACAAATAATGACGCGTGCGGACTACAATGGTCGGCGCAACAAGATCTGCCAACATCTTTCCATCCCAGCCACGCATGATTTCCGCCGCCTGGTGTGCGCGGCTGGTCGCTTTGGCGCTGTGGTCGATGGCCTCAACAAATTTCTCTGCAAAAAAGCGGTCGTAGGCTGAAGTGATATCGGTCTGAATGGCCAGCATATCCGCTGGTGAAAACTTTTTTCCTGACTTCAATAACTGATAAATACGTTCTGTGCGATACGGCGGGAACCACTGCGTAGCGAGCAGGTACGGATAACCGTCCGGCGCGATCTTGGCATTCGCTGTGGCGATGATTCCTGAAGGCGGATTGTAAAGGCTGGGCAGCTTGTCAAAAGGAATGTAGCCGGTCCAATCATGTTTGCCGTCAGCGCCTGAAACCGGAACTGTGCCGTCACCTGAAACACGAATCGGCACAAAGCCCATCGGTTGATAGCCAATGTTGCCGTCAACATCGGCATAGACAACATTTTGCGACGGCGTGGCGAACCGAGAGAGCGCTTTACGGAACTCATCCCAGTTCTGCGCTGAATCCATATCAAAGAGCGGTACTTTGACGGCATTCGTATCGTAGAGCACCCAGCCCAGCGCAATCTGCCGCGTCTCTCCAGGAAACAGGCTGGTAATGATTGGCCCGTGGCGTGTGACTGTGATGTCAAAAGAGACATCCGGCTTGCCCTTTACGTGGATGGTCTCGTGGTCGATCTCCGGTTTTTGCCAGCCCGTGGGCGTCTGGTATTCACCCGCAGCATTGAAGTTTTCAATAAAGAGGTCTTGCACGTCAGGATTCAGGTTGGTAAATCCCCAGGCAATGCGCTGGTTGTGGCCCACCACGACAAAAGGTAATCCGGGCAGAGAGAATCCTTCCATATCAAAGTCGCCCGAATGGAGCTGCAGTTCATACCACACGCCGGGAACCTGATGTGGCAAGTGCATATCATTCGAGAGCAGCGGCTTGCCGGAAACCGTGTGCGCTCCAGAGACAACCCAGTTGTTTGAGCCGGGCAAACAGGATTCGCAGGAGTCGTGGTCGTCAGAAGCGCTTCCGTGAAAAAGCCCCCTAGCTTTTCTCAGGATATTCGACGGCTGATTTTGTAGCGGGGGATTTCCTTCTCCAGCGATTCCTGCCTCGCTGGCCGGCGGATGGTCGCGCGGCGAATCCAGCGGATACAAATCGGCCATCAACTCAGGCGGCAGCTTTGCCGCGAACTTCGCGCGCCAATACTCCATCTCATATTGCGGGTTGAGCAATTGGCTCATGCCAATCCCAATGAGCAGAGAGTCGGCAGGTGTCCATGGCCGCGGCTTGTAGCGGAGAATGCGAAACTCAATGGGAAGATTATTTTCATGCTGCTGGATGTAAGCGTTCACCCCGTTGGCGTACGCATCAAAAAATATGCGATCGCGGGGTGAAAGTTGTTGTGCCGCGCGCTCTGCTACCGCACGCAGGCGCATGAGCCGCTGTTCCTTGTCATAATCAACCCAGGTTTTGCGCGGGAGCAGATTGCCCGTAAAACGCCCAACCGGCTGCCCAGGACCGCCGGGAAAAATTTCTGCCATCTCTCCGCCCATTGCGCGCCGCGTCAGGTCCATTTGCCAGAGACGGTCTTGCGCCGTTACGTAACCCTGGGCAAAAAACAGGTCAGGCAGATTCGCCGCCGTGAAGTGGGGAACTCCGTGCGCGTCTCGGTCCACAGAAACCGGCGCCTGCAAACCGTTGAGCGTGATCGTGCCATCCAGTTGCGCCAGCGATCCGTGAGCAGCTCTGTAAAACCAGAAGAAAGCCACCGCGCCGGCAATGATGAGTGCAAGAACGAGCCAGAGCACGATCTTAAGGATCCAGCCTAAAAAGCTTCGGCGAGCGGGAGGTGTTGCAACGGGAGTGGAGGTAGCCATTAGACCAAGATTTTACGGGAAGCCCTGGAAAGGCGGCAATCAAGGATCATTTTCGATAATTTTTGGCAATTTTGGGCATTCATGCCAGTGGTCAATTGCGTATAATGAAAATGAAATTCATTTTCATTTAGCCGGACTAGACAGCCCCGGCAAGGCCCAGATGCTGCAACGACGGATTGATGATCATGCGCCGCCTTCGCGCGAATCCATGCGCGAAGCACAGGAAATTTTTTATCGCCATCTTAAACGCGTGGGCCTGAAGCACACAGACCAGCGCGATACCATCCTGCGCACCTTTCTTGAGACCCGTGACCATCTTTCCACAGACGAGCTTTTCCGGCTGGTCAGAAAAAAGGACGCAAAGATCGGCTTTACCACCGTCTATCGCACACTCAAGCTGCTGTCTGAGTGCGGCCTGGCCAGCGCTGTTCCATTCCCAGACGGCATGGCCCGCTATGAACACCAGTTCAACCGCCGCAGCCATCATCACATGGTCTGCACGGATTGCGGCGCTTCCGTGGAATTCTTCTCGCCCGAAGTAATCAAGCTGGAAGAAGAGGTCGGGCGCAAATACCACTTTGACGCCACGCGCCACAATTTCCAGATTTACGGCGTGTGCGAAGACTGCCGCAAGAAAAGCCGCCGCATCAGTTAGCCTCTTACGCTTGCCGTTTGCTTGGTGGCTCATTCAGGGCTTCTGGAATTACTTTGTCAGCCGCCTTCTCTGCCACTTTTCGTCCAAGCTCAGCGCCCATCTCGGCAATATCTTCACGAACGTCTTGAACTTTGCGGCGCGCTGCCTCTGCCGGATCTTTAGCTATCCGCAGCAGTTGTTCACGTGTTTGCTCGCCGGGCGCAGGAGCAACCAGCAGCCCTAATCCAATTCCGCAGCCCACCCCGATCAGAAACTTCACCATAGTCTCGTCTCCTCCGTTCTAAAAACATAGATGCTCAAAAGCTCGCCTGTTTTGGCCGACGTTGGCATGGCCACACGTTCCAGGCCTCTGGCATCCCAATTTTGGTGAGGAGGGACAAGTAATGAGAGCTGTTGTCTATCGTGGAGTAGGTGATATCCGGCTGGAAAAAGTTTCTGATCCCAAAATCCAAAAGCCCACAGATGCTCTGGTGCGGCTTACGGCAAGCGCGATCTGCGGAACAGACCTGCATATGATTCGCGGAACCATGCCAGGGATGGTGCCGGGCACCGTGCTTGGCCATGAAGGCGTTGGAATAGTAGAAGAGGTGGGCCGTGACGTTCGCAACTTCAAGCCCGGAGACCGCGTGGTTGTGCCATCCACGATTGCATGTGGAAACTGTTCTTATTGCCGCGCCGGTTATTATTCGCAATGCAACAACGCCAACCCCAACGGCCCGGAAGCAGGAACAGCTTTTTATGGCGGTCCCAAGCTGACCGGCCCATTCCACGGAATGCAGGCGGAGTATGTGCGTGTCCCATTTGCCCAGATCAATCTGGTTAAGCTGCCGGATGAGGTCAGCGATGACGACGCGATTCTGGTCTCTGACATTTTTCCTACCGGTTATATGGCCGCTGAGTTGGCTGACATTCACTCCGGCAAATCTGTCGCGATCTTTGGCTGCGGCCCTGTGGGCCAGTTTGCAATTGCCAGCGCCAAGCTGCTCAATGCCGGCCGGATCATCGCCATTGATGCCATTCCCAGCCGCCTGGAGATGGCGCGCCGCCAGGGTGCAGAAATCATTAACTTTGAAAAAGAAGATCCAATTGCTGCGATCAAAGAACTCACGGCCGGAATCGGCGTTGACCGTGTGATTGATTGCGTGGGAGTTGACGCCAATCGTCCGCACCACGGCCCCGCAGCAAAAAAAGGATTTCTTGGCTTCGGCTCTGGATCAGCCAAAAAACCAAAAGGCAAACGGTCCAATGGAAACTGGGAGCCCGGCGATGCTCCTTCACAGGTGCTTGAGTGGGCTGTGGAGACCATAGCAAAAGCGGGAACGCTTTCTATTATCGGCGTCTATGGTGAAGTGGATTCATTCCCCATTGGCAACGCAATGGAGAAGAACCTGACCATCAGGATGGGGAATTGCAACCATCGCAAATATGTTCCCCGGCTGCTTGAGTTAGTGCGTCTGGGCGTGGTAAATCCCGCTATGGTTCTTACCCAGGTTGAGCCAATGACCGATGTTATTCAGGCCTACAAACTCTTTGACCGGCGGACTCCAGGCTGGGTGAAGGTCATGCTGCAGCCGCAAACCGCGCGAAGAGCAGCGTAAGGCAAATCGGGAGATCGGATCGCCAGGATAGTTTTCTGAAATTCCCTGCGCTTCGGTATTTCAGAAAACTTGATCTCCCGATCCCGCTACAATGCTTGCGTGCTCCAGGCCCGCAAGTATCAACGTTCAGACTTCCAGCGCCTGCTGGAGATTGACCAATCCTGCTTCATTGCAGGCATTGCCTATTCTGAAATGGAGCTGCACTACTTTCTCTCCATGCCTTCAGCTATTTCGCTGGTGGGTGAGGATGCTGGCCGCATTCTCGGATTCATCATTGCAGACCGTTTCAAGCCTCGCCGCGCTTCGCGCTCAGTAGGCAAGATCATTACTATTGACGTGGCTTCAGAAGCACAGCATCGCGGAGTGGGCACGCTGCTCATGAATTCCGCGGAGCAGGAATTGAAGCAAGCCGGATGCGATTACGTTTCATTGGAAGTCGCCGTAGATAACGATCCGGCGCTCAAGTTTTATAAAAAGCATGGCTATTCAGTGCTGAAGGTCCTGCCCAGGTATTATCTGGATTCGATGGATGGGCTGCTCATGGGAAAGAGGCTGTGACGTTCGCAGCATGTTAAAATCGCGAGTTTCATGCCTAAACGCACTCCTCTCAGAATAGCCATCGATAGCGGCGGAACGTTCACAGATTGCGTGTGGCTTCAGGATTCCACGCTTCATGTTCTGAAAGTTTTCTCCACTCCGGCTGATCCTGCCCAGGCCATTTCTGGGGCGGTCCACAAGATTGCGGGCAATGGTAGCGAGATCGTTGTGCTGCACGGCACCACTGTCGGTACCAATACGCTGCTGCAGCGCAAGGGCGCACGCGTGGCTTTTGTGACCACAAAGGGATTTGAAGATTCCATTGAGATTGGCCGGCAGCAGCGTCCCAAACTCTACGACTTCTTTTTTGAAAGAGAACCTGCTTTGGCTCCGGCGGAGCTGCGCTTTGGCGTGGATGAACGCACCTCAGCCGAAGGAGTGGTGTTGCGCGCACCAGATGCCCAAGGCCTGGCATCTCTCGCACGACAAATTGGCGATCAGAAGCCGCAAGCCATTGCCTTGTCATTGCTCTTCTCATTTGCCAATCCGCAAAATGAGCAGGCGATAGCAGAAGCGCTGACAACGTTGAAGCTGCCTATTTCTATCTCGCACCAGATCCTGCCGGAATTTCGCGAATATGAACGCGCCAGCACAGTCCTGGTAAATGCTTATCTGCAGCCCGTAATGCAAAGCTATTTGGAAAAGCTGCAGCAGCAGCTTTCTCTGGGAAATCCCACACTTTCGCAAAAAGCGCGAAAGGATGGAGCACCCGCGCGGATTTTTGTGATGCAATCCAGCGGCGGTATCACAGCACTTTCCACCGCGGCAGAGCAGCCGGTGCGCACGGTGCTTTCCGGTCCAGCAGGCGGCATTGTTGGCGCAGCCGCCGTGGCTGAGCGTAGCGGTTTCAATCGCATCATCACCTTTGATATGGGCGGGACCTCCACTGACGTCGCTCTGGTGGATGGCCGTCCTTCCACAACGAATGAAGCTGATGTTGCCGGGCTTCCGGTGCGCGTTCCCGTGCTCGATATCCATACTGTCGGCGCGGGCGGCGGATCGCTGGCGCGCTTTGATGCTGGTGGCGCGTTGCGCGTAGGGCCGGAGTCTGCCGGCGCTGATCCGGGACCAATTTGTTACGGCAAAGGCGAGCGCCCGACTGTCACCGATGCGAACCTGCTGCTCGGGCGTCTGCCGCCTGATCAATTTCTGGGCGGCGATTTCCATCTCGACCTTCCGCGCACGCAAAAGCTGGTTGCACAGTGGTTGAAAGAGCAGGGCAGCAAGCTTTCACTCAATGAGTTTGCCGCCGGGGTTGTGAGCGTGGTGAACGCCAACATGGAAAAAGCCATTCGCGTGGTATCGATTGAGCGCGGCTATGATCCGCGCCAATTTTCGCTGGTTGCCTTTGGTGGAGCAGGCGCCATGCATGCCTGCGAGCTGGCGCAGGCGCTGCGTATTCCGCGCGTGATTGTTCCCGCTTATCCCGGCGCGCTCTCAGCGCTGGGTATTTTGATCAGTGATGTGGTGAAAGACCATTCGCGCACCGTGTTGCTGCGCGTGCCGCCTGCGAGCCAATCGGGAAAGCTGAAAAAAGAAAATCTTCCTGCAAAAAAGCTGGATGCCATCTTTGCGGAACTTCAGCGCGAAATTGCCGCGGAGCTCAAGCGAGAAGACTGGCAGGGAAGGGCCGTGTATGAAGCCGGATGTGATCTGCGCTATCGCGGCCAGGGATACGAGTTGAACCTGCCTTACGGGCCAGAGATGCTTCAGCGTTTCCATGCCGAGCACAAGCGGCGCTATGGTTACAGCAGTCCAGAGCGCGACGTAGAGATTGTGACCGTCCGTATGCGTGGCCGTGTGGCTTCGCCAGAAAGACTCTCGCGGATGAAAGTTCAGGCGGCAGAGGGCAAGCTTAAGCAGGCAACGGCTAACGTGTACTTTGGCGGCAAGCGCTATAAAACCCAAGTCCTGCCGAGAGAGCAGGTGCGACTGCGGCGCAAGAATCGCGGTCCGGCCATCATTACCGAGTACAGCGCAACCACCGTGGTCCCACCCGGGCTTTCCTATCATCAGGACGCATCTGGCAATCTGTTGATTGAAGTGTGAGCAGTCCAGAGTTCCTTGCAGTAATGGGTGCGCCTTGCGCTGTTAACGACTGAAATACCAGACCTTACGGCGGCTGAGTCATAACCTTCATTCCCTCAGAAAAGAAAGGCTTAAGGTGATAAAGCGCTTGCAGCTTATTAGGGCCAGGGATCATCCTAATATGAGTAAGTGAGCTGCTGTTTGTGGAGAAGTGTCAAATGGCTGCTTCAAGGAGCCTGGTTTCCATGCAGTGTGCCTTTTGCGGGACTGAGAACCGTCCTGAATATAAATTTTGTGGTATGTGCGGCGTAAAGCTTGAGCGCCGCCAGGCAGAGCGGAGAGTGCAAAGCGGGGTCAGCGTTAAATGCGATTCCTGCGGCCACATGAATGAGCCTGGCCTCAAGTTCTGCGGCATGTGCGGAACACGCATAGAGCGCCGTCTGCAGGAGCGCCGTGGGTCGGTGGGTGAACCAGCCCGCGCCGCAGCGATTGCCAATGCGCAATTGCCCCGGCCAGAAGTCGCGCGAAAGCCACCCCCGCGCACAGCGGTTGCAGCGCCGCCCGTTGATCTTCCAGACCCAGGTGTGCGGCGGGGCGAGCCAGCCATCTTCCATGATGAATCTGCCGATGCTGCCAACCGCCCGCACATCAGCGGCCCGTCATTTTTGGGCCTGAACTCTCAGCCTGAAGAGGGCAGCGGCGAATATCTGCTGGAAGATGAGCCTTCACGCGGTGGCTTGCGCAAGCTGATTCTGCTGTTGATCCTTGCCGCCATTGTCGGACTGGTTTTAGTCCAGTGGAAATCAGGCTTTAAAGCCAGCCCCAAGCCGGCGCCTGCGCAAACTCAGCCATCTCCTGCAACAGCGCCGCAAGGTAACAACCAGCCTCCAGCGGCAACCAGCACTGATCCGGCAGTCAAAGACGCTGATGCGAAAGATAGTGGCGGCGTCGGCATGGCTTCCGATGAAGTCAAGGCTGAGGCTGATCGCCCGATTGCCGCAGTGCCGGCAAACGCAAAGGCGAAGGCGGATGATCCTCCTGCCTCGGATGCTGATAGTAAGGACGCAGACAGTAAAGATCCCGATACTAGAGCCGCTGACAGCAAGAAGCCGCCTGAAACCGATAGCAAACCCGCACCAAGCGCAAAAGTAGTGGACGATTCCCGCATTCCCGATCACAAGCCCAGCGCTGCGCTGGTACGGGCGCAACAGTTTTTGCAGGGACGCGGCGTCACCCAAAATTGCGAGCAAGGCATGCTCTACCTGCGCGCCGCCACAGAGAAAAACGATCCAGAAGCGGCCATCCAGATGGCTGCGCTTTATTCCAGCGGCCTCTGCGTCAAGCAGGACCATGTGATGGCTTATCGCTGGTTCAACTCCGCCCACGAGCTTGAGCCGGCCAATACCTGGATACAGAGAAACATGGACCAGTTATGGGCGCAGATGTCTTCCCAAGAGCGGCGTCTGGCAGGATACTGATTAGCACTCAGCATTCAGCGATTAGCATTCAGCCAAATTGATGTGAAAGTCGGTCCGGCGTCTCGCGGGTTTCGAAAGTCGTTCAGGTAGTCCGGAAATCAAAATTACCCAATTACCCGATTACCAATTTTCTCAGATTCCCAGTTTCTTGACTTCCTCGTTGTAGTACTTGCGATAGAGAATGTCCCACTCCTGGGTGCCTTCTGTGATGGTGCGGCGCTGGCTCTCAATCTTTTGCCGCGCGGCCTGGTCGATTTTCTCTTCCGCCGCCAGCAGCTCTTCCAGAATGCGCCGTGCTTCCATGCGGATGGAATTGGGGTCTTCAATGAACTCCACCTGGTCCATGGCGGTCAGAGCATCAGCCACGCTGTGGGCCAGCCGGTTCACCTTGTCGCGAGAGAGTCTCACAGCACCGCCTTATATTTGCGCACCAGCTCGCCCTTCACCTTCTTGAACATCTCCTGGTAGCTGGCGCCGGCCCTCTGCATCTCGTCCTGATACTGCTCCAGGATCAGCCGCACCTCGTCATTAATGCGGTCTTCCAGTTGCAACTCATCCAGCATGGCGGTATTCAGCGCCGCGGAAACCTGGGCCACGTTCTCAGCCTCTATGAATTCGCCAGCAATCAGTTTTTGGGCCACTTGCCGGGCCAGATACCCGACATATTCTTTGGAGAAGAGCATGCTTGTTTATTTAGGCGTATGTACTTGAAAAGAATAGTTTAGCACATCGCGCTGCGAAGGACGCTGATGGCAGGTGAGTGCGATGGTTCTAGCGTGATTCAGAGTCTATTATTTAGAGAGAAACACATTGGACTTTATCGCAAGATTTTTAACTGGGCATGGGAACACCGCCCACTACTCACGGATTCCTTTGCATGATTGAGGGCAAATCTCGATAGAGACGGCCACGGTAGTCCAACGCCAAACTCCGTTTTAATAACCTTCCAGCAGCGCGGGTGCAATAGTGTCGCATTCGCTTGTCGAGTATCGCTGCATGGACATAAGGAACGGCGAATATGTAATTCAAATCGCAGAATCACCTACTTCAGGTACGTCATCATAATTCCGAGTAATTTCCCGGCCGTAAGACCTCGCTCCACTGATGAAGTGCTCAAAACTTTAGACCGTACTTGCTGTGGCTGATTTCGAATCGCTTGACATCAAAACAAGAGGGCAGAGTATCAAACGGAAGTCTTACTTTGGCAAACACATTTTCGAACAGCGTCACTTCCAGTTTTCCTCGAACGGGATACAGGCGTCCGAGTGCGCTGAATGATGTGTTTTTGTTTTCCTGTAAATACTGGTCTTTCCCGTGCACGTAATCAACTGCTTTGATGTTGGGCGATGCTTCTAGCATTCTTGGGTGTTTGAGCACCACTGTGTACGCTCCGTACATGGCGGCAATGAAGTCGTGGTTTTCGGTGCCGAAGAGATGAATGGGATCGAGATTGTTGTATATCAGCAGGACTGATGGAGCTCCTTGTCTGGCTCCGAACTGCACTTGTTTCTTCGACTCTTGTATCCGTGCACGTACGTGGTCACCGATGATGCGAGATGACACTTGCAAGTGGCCTGTCTTGAAATTCGCATCTTCGGCGATTTCCTTGACTTCAAAGAACACTTTCATTTCGCCGACTGTTACAAGGTAATCAGGTCGAGGCGAGTCTCCTATCTCGATAGGTTCGAACGGAAGATTGTTCTCGCTCAGAAAAGTCTCGAACTCAGTTTCGGAAGTCGTTCTACGTACCATCTGCCGATTATATTCCAGCTCACTTTGCAAGACGGGCAGCCATTCCAGGCTGGCTCGCTTAGCTCTGAACGGCATGTAAACGGCATGAAGAGGTGCAAAGAATTGGGGTGGGTAGTGGGGGTCGAACCCACGACATCCAGAGCCACAGTCTGGCGTTCTGCCACTGAACTATACCCACCGTGTTCGGTAGAACATCATTTTACACGATTTCAGAAAGAGTTCGTCGCCGACCTGCCGCTCACAGGACACCACCGCGCTCGCGCAGACTTCCATAGTCGCTTCAGCAAACCTGCATTAATTCATTGAGCAGGCGCCTGGTCCACGAGGATCGCCACAGGTGCCGCATGGGCCGCCAGTGCTCATGGCCTGCGTTGATTTCTCTCCGCCCACCGCAAAGCTTGAGAGTTGCTGGCTGAGTCGCTTGCTTTCACATTTGGGGCAAGCGGCTTTTTTGTTTCCCATGACGATTGCTTCAAAGCGGTGGTCACATTGCTGGCAGATGTATTCAAAAATCGGCATATTCAATGGCTCAGCTAAAATGGTTATAGACTTTGATTATAGGACGCTGCGACCGATTTGTTAAAGCATGGCTGAAATCTCGAATTCATCCTCATTTGAGCCTTTTGTTGCGCGGCGGTTCCTGCGCAACCGCCATCTAATGACCCTGGCCGGCAATTTCCTTCCGCGAAAGAACAATCTGCCTGCGCCGGAGGAGTGTTTGTTTCCTGTTGCTGATGGCGTCAAGGTGCTGTGCCACTGCCACTGGCAACCGGAGGCTGAACTCAGGCCGACGATCATTATCATCCACGGTCTTGAAGGTTCAAGCGCCTCTCAGTATGTGATCGGGACAGGGTCCAAGGCCTGGGAGGCCGGCATGAACGTGGTGCGCATGAACATGCGTACTTGCGGCGGAACGGAACACCTTGCTCCCACGCTCTACCACTCCGGCCTTTCCGCCGATGTGAATGCTGTGCTCCACGCCGTTGTAGAAAAGAAAAAACTCCGCCGCATTGGGCTGGTGGGATACTCCATGGGCGGTAATCTTGTCCTGAAGTTAGCAGGTGATTTGGGCGCCGATGCGCCGCCGGAATTGCGCGCAGTTGCAGCCGTTTCCCCGGCTGCTGACCTCGCTGCTTCCGCTGATGCCATGCACGATTGGAGCAATCGCATATATGAATGGAAATTTCTGCTGAGCCTCATGCGCCGCTTCAATCGCAAAAGCGCTCTTTTCCCTGACATATATAAAAAAGCCGCGCGCCGCCCTGCCAGCATCCGCGAGTTCGACCACGTAATCACAGCGCCTTATTGCGGCTTTACCAGCGCCGACGACTATTACGCTCGCGCCGCTGCCGCTCGCGTTATTGACAAGATCGCTGTGCCCACGCTCGTGATCCACGCCACAGACGATCCTTTTATCCGCCTTCTGCCGCAAACGCGAGAGAAGATTCGGGCCAATCCTCACATTGCTTTGCTTGAAACCTCACACGGCGGCCATTGTGCTTTTCTTGCCTCGCCTAACGGTTACGACGGACGCTGGGCTGAGCGCCAGATCATCCGTTTTTTCGCGATCGTGGGATGAACTGAACTGCCCGTTAGCGTGGGACTCGAACAGCGGCTTACGAGCAGGGCTGAGGGCACATCATCTGACTTGGCTCGATCAATGGAAGACTTTATGTGAGAGTTCCATCAAACGCTTTCTGGGAAATGTCTGATGAGAAAAATGAGAATCGATTTAATGGATTTACAGATTGCGGAGGAGAAAAGCGCAGATCGAAACAGATTAAAACAAAACCAGCCACACTCCGCATTCGGTTATCGTGCGAATTCGATGGGGAGGACCAAGAGCTGCCGTAATCCCATGAGTATTTTTCGAAACTGAACCAAACGCCAAAGATCCGAGAATCCCAAAACCCCAGGTTCCCAAGATCCCAACCCCAAAATCCCAAAATCCGATCTCAAGCCATTTATCCTGAAAAACGGGTAGGCTCCTCTATGGACAAAAAATACCGCCGCTAAGATGGTGATGAATTTGAGACAGAAGGATTACCGGGGTGTAAGTGATTCAGGATTTGACGAAGTGTAAGTTGTCGAAATTACGAATGAGCAAAGGCAAAGTGTTTGAGATCGAAGAGCAAGTGTTTGAGACAGAGAAGCAAGTGTTTGAGACCAAAAGCAAAGTGGGTTGAGAACAAAAAAGCAATGTGGTTGAGACTAAAATCCGTTGTCGAAAAAGCTGCCAGTTCTAGGTAAAGGCGGAATTAGACCGGTATCAGTTCAATGGTCGCTTCACCGTTGCTTACGCAGCAACTTTTCTACCTTTCATCTCAATTTACTTACCTCTCAATATTGACAGAACCTCACAGTTGTCCAAGCTGCTAAAATCAAGATGACAAATGAGCCCGTAGCTCAGTTGGACAGAGCATCTGCCTTCTAAGCAGAGGGTCGCAGGTTCGAATCCTGCCGGGCTCGCCACAGTGCGCATGACCACAATAAGGAGTGTTGGTGATGAGCACTGTGTCGTCTATGTCGTTATTTTTTGTTACGACCCTTCAGCAGCAACGGTTCCAACCTGACTCTTATCAGTTTTTTCCTGTCCTGCATAAACGCGAGCCGATAACTCACTTTCACCTAAGCATTTTTCCAAGTTGTGCTCCCGTGTTACTCCGTAGGTGGTTTCATAAAGCTCAGACAGCAATAGCACAAAGTGTCTGTAAAACGTCTTCCTATGCCACGCCTCAGGGAAGCATCACAGCATCCTCAGCCAAGCAGCCACCCCAACATTGCCAAAATTCTTCCCCGCAGGACGCCCAGCCATCCTGCTCTTCCTGCGGATTACCAGCCAACGCATCCTGTCCTTCTTGTGAAGACAAGTTTTGTCACAGCCATATTTATCAGTGCCGCGAATGCCAAATCTCGTTTTGCGGCGACTGCCTCGATCTCCACATCCTTGAAGGCCACTGGTCTGACTCTGACACCGCCCGAGCGATGGTTGATTCCATGCTTCGCCGCTCTTCGTCCAGCCAGTCGATGCACGAGCAAAGCTGCACTCGCCACAACCAATCCAAATTCACAAGCAACAGATTCACAAGCAGCGCCTTTACAAACCCAAGCTCTCCAAGCTCAAGCTTCCCGGCCTCCGTTCTAAGCAACTCACGGCCCTGCTCCTGGCGCTCAACCATCCACGCGCTTCTGCGTCGCACCCATACTCGTAATTATTTAGCTCACTCAGCACGCCTCCTGCTTTCGATATTTGCACCGTTTTCCCCAGAGGTGGCCCAATGAGCACACAACGCAACCCGCATCTGGTCATGACCGTAAAGTGCGCTGGCCCAGGATGCGCCAACATTCGTCGTGAATCGAACCACTGGTTTCTGATCACAATTGAACCCGGCACGTTTATTTGCCGGCCATTCTCTTCCACCACCAACCTGCAAGACGATGACAAGCCTGTTTGTGGTCAGGCTTGTGCTCAAAAGCTTCTGGAATGTTTCCTGGCGAAACCCGCTTTTCATTCACCACGTCAGCAAAGCGGCCAGCCTCACCAATCAGTTAGCCGCTCCGCTTCTCATTCGCATCATCAACCAAGCCAGCCTGACCAATCAGTCAGCAGCCCTGCTACTCATTCACCTCATCATCAACCCAGCCAGCCTGACCTATCAGCCAACCGCCACCACAACCACTCGATCCCGGAAGACAATATGCAAATCTCTGCGCCAAATCATTTGCAACCCACGTCGCCCATCAATGAACACTCAGTAGATCCAATTTCAAATCAATATGCTCCAGCTCCGCGCCCGGGCCGGCCAGAATTGATTTCCTGCGTTTACATCGGGCTTCAGTGCTCTCAGTGTGGTGATGTGCGTCAGGCGCTCAACAATCTGCCTGCCGGGGAGACCACGCTTTGTCCTCAGTGCGGAGCAATGTGTTGCTTTTCGCGATTGGGTACCGGCCTCACCAGCCGTGAACTCCCGTTTCATGAGATTACCTCGCCTGCTAAACAGAACGTAACCTCGTTTCACCACACACCGGAAATCGCTCTTCACCCTCGCCCTTGGCAAGAGGCATAGATCGGCATCGCTCGCTCGGCCCGGTAGAGCTGAGTCGGCGTAATCCATCTACCTGCCAGGGGCGGCGCTGGCATTCTCCATCGGCCTGCACTTTTTAAAGATATGAGGACACCCGCACAACTCGTACCCGTTTATCGCATGCACCAGTCCGTTTTCAACTCTCCCTGCTCGCTCGGCGATCCCTGCCCAACGTGTGCTAAGCACCGGCTTTGCCATGGAGGCTATTATTGTTCTGACTGCCGCCGTCAAAAGCTGTATCAGTGTGAGCGCGCCACGCCGGCGCCGCCTGCTTTTGTGGTTCGGTTCCGTGAGGCCATGCGAATGGTGCAGGAAAGTATGGCTCGCTTCGTTCTTCAGAATGAGGCGTTGCAACTCAATTATGATCAGTTTGTTCATCTGCGTGACCAGAGTTGCCGCGCAGATGAGCAGGTGATCTTTCTATACGCTTCACGCTCGCATCGTGCCCGCCTCGCCATGGACATGGCATGGGGCATTCCACCGGAAATTGCTAAATACAGTTCTGGACACTTCGGCCCATGCGGTCCGGTAAAGTTCCGCTATTACTGGTGATAATCTTTGCAGCGGCAGGATGGTAGTGTCTCAGTTTGAATTTTGTGGGCTATGGCGGGGATCGCGGGATATGGCAGGATAGAAACATGCCAAAACGCCCGCGAGACCCTAACCAACTCGCCAAATTGATATTGATAGTCGATATTGCCACTGGTAAGGCTGAGGACACAGATCATGTTTGGTCGCTAGAGATTGCACTTTTGGCAGGTTGAATAAGTTGTATTTTCCTATACTCCCTTAAAAAATACTTGGAGGCAGAGAGTCGTAAAGTAGTAATGTTTGCTCAATGCCAGAGTACGCGAAAGATGTAATGCTGGGCCTGCTTGGTGCCTCAGTTGGATTGGCCGGACTGCTGCTGATCTTTAGCGGCTTTTTGTTTGCCCAAGCTGATTCATTTCCAAAAGCAACTACTGATGATTCAATCATCAACAAATACAGGAACGTTGGCCGCGCCGCTGTTGCTCCCTTTTTGCTCGCACTGATTGTCTCCGGTCTTACGCTGGCATGGATGATTCATCCCAATCATTGCACCTATTGGGTAGCAATATGGTTTTTTGCCATTCTCTTGGTTGTGAGCGCGGGATATGGCGGTTTTGTTCTGATTTGGTACTTGTAAGAGGTGATGGTCGATGAGTCTAGATACTGAAAAACTGCATCGTCTTCATGGCAAAGGCTTTCCTGAATTTTATAAAAAGCATCCAAACAAGTGGAAAGAAATGGTAGACAAAGCGCGTGATTACGCGCAAACTTGTGTTGGGGCAAACGAAAAAGTCCGAGTCGGCGATGTTGTCACAATTGTGCAAAACGCCATAAAAATAGACCCGGAATTTGAAACCTTTGTAAAGGGAAAAAGCCTCACGCAAAAATATTGGGTCGCATGGTTCGCGGAATATTTGATCGATCAAGTATATCCGCAGCCAGACCTTAAGTCCGACGGAAACACTCAAAACCAACCGCCAAAGGGGTAATTCCATGTCTTCGCAGGAAGCAAAAAAAGCCGCTGAACAATACTTAAAAGACCAAGCCAAGATTATGGAGAAATATGGCAGTTCTCCGAAATTGCAGGGAGACCGTTACCGGGAAGCGGTCAACAGTACCACCAGAACGTTTCAGGTGCTGTCGAATACCCGCTCCAATCCAGAATAGCCCCAGAGTTTTGGAATCCAGAAAGCCGCCGATTTTCGGCGGCTTTTTTATGGAGCAATTTCTTTTTCTATTTTGTTCCGTTAATTAACCGTTTGGGATTTGTCCTTACACTCGCAGATTACTGGCCGAGCGCATGGGGAATACCGCTGTATCACGGCAGTTGAGCAATGTCGAAAACGGATTGTTGCTCTCTGTACTTCTGCGCGAGCTTACATTTTGCCACGAGCACATGCCACAAGCAGAGCGTCGTTGGCTGAAGGAAAATAGCACGCCAGAAGCCAGGCAGTGGAACGTTCTTTCCGATCTTTCACTTGAGCATCTATCTCATGCACTCGCCAATTAACCCTCCGGAGCCATGCATTCATTCCTGAAAGAGCTGGATGCCTTGGCAACGGAACAAGTAGATTTCATGCTAGGCGAACCCTGGATGAATGAAACGAATGAGCGTTAAAGGACACATCAATACGGACGGTTTATCGTATAAAGCTGGGCTGACGATTGAGAATTGATGCCGGAAATCGAGTAGATACAGAAGACCTCATACAGAGTCGTAGGCGTCAAAGAGTCTATTGGAGCTAAATCCTGCAATTTCAGGAAGATGAGGCTAAAGACGAGAATGTATCCGAGAAGGACGTAGAAATGCCGTTTTGGGAACGGGGATACCAAAAATGTAGCATTTTCATTTGCTTACACGGTTTCTATGCACTATTATTTTTTGTCACTTATTATTAAAATCCTTAATCAAATTCTCATCAAACCTTAATGGACGGTTCCGGATAATGATCGCACGCAGAAGCCTCTGAACCAAAGTGCTGAGTTTCGGTAGGTTTTTGATGTACGATTCACCCCGGCCATTAAAACAGTAGGAGACAGAGCTGGCAATGCTACGTGATACCCCAATGACGCAGGATGAACAAACCCAAGTAACAACCCTGCAGGATGTGCGCTCAGCCCTAGAACGTTTTGAAGCTGAAACTGGGCTTTCAGAACGTGAGTTCACTCAGGCTTTAGCATCGAAGAACCTGCCGCCGCAGGTTACTGAGGAAGAGGCTGTGGAGTGGGACTTTTTGCTTCAAATGCGTACTGACATAGAGAACTACGAAGCTGCGTGCCGTAATCGGTATTTGCAGTTGATCAAGCCTTCAAAGTCTGCACAAACTGGCGACCATAAGTCGGAGGCCCTCGCGGCATAAAGCAGGCTTGACGTTCGACGAATACAAAAAGGACTTCTGGGCTCGACAGCCTCTCGTTACATTTGAACCAGGAACGAGGCATGTCGGGCCCACTTTATTGCCGCCGGCTAGGGGCGTTCCGCGGTGGAGACTCGACTGGATAATTCTTTTTCCAGATAATAATTATGTCCGCATTGCGGATCAGTGGGATCCTGTCAAGGGTTCTCGGACTGAAGGGATTAGGGCGTATTTCAGCTTTCACTATGGAGAAACCCCTGCGGTATCAGATTCCAGGGGCATTCCCAAAAAGCATCATACTGAGCCCCGAGTAATACGCATTGATATGAAGAATCGCAATGATGTACATATCCACTATGCAGATAAGGATCATGTACCAGAGGCACAAGTTCATGGGTTGAAAATCAGGGATATCAATGTGCTGGATTTTATTAATGCCGTAGTAGCACATAGAAAAGATCATCGAACACTTGCGGAGATTCTAGGTTTTAATTTCTAAAACATGCAGGACCAATTCACAGCACCGATCACATATTACCTGCAAGAAGGTAAGGCCAATCTTCATCAAACAGTCAAGATTGCTCTTGAAGGTGCAAAGGCCCACAATGTGAAAACAGTGGTGATATTCACTTCACAAGGTGAAGGCGTGCGTGTTGCTCACGATGCAATCCAAGCCCCAGGCTCTCCATTTGCAGATATCAACATCGTTGCTGTCACTTTCCCGCAAGGAATGCAGTTCGTTGATGAAAAACAACAGCCAATGCTTGTGGATATTTTGCCGGAGAACAAAGATCTCTTTAGACGCGAAAACATCCCGTTAGTTCGCGCCCATATGCCTTTTCATCCGATACCGCCATTCTTCAAGAACAGAGGCGTTCTCGCTAATGATTTAAGTCTCGTTGAAAATGCATTGAATATCTTCGGTGGAAGCATGAGTCTATGTGTTCAAGCAGTATTGATGGCTTGTGACGCCGGAATTGTTCCGATCGGCGATCACGTTATAACATGCACGTCAGACACAGCTGTTCTGGCAAAAGCGACATGCACGACTCGATTGCTCACCGAATTCATAGTGCGCGAGATACTCTGCAAGCCTGCCATTTTCGATATCGGTATGAAAGAGAACAAAGAGGCCGTTCTTCCTGATCAAAGTCAGCAGCCAACGCTTGAAGGTGAGGGTGAGATAAAATCCTTGCCGGAAGCCTTTGAATAGCAATTGATAATTTATCATCTTGCGGCTAGAGCAAGAAGCCGCTAATACTTCATTAATTTGCCAGAAACCACCAAGCAGTACTTTTATAAACAACTTCGATTTCTCTTCCTGCCATTCCCGCTCACGTTTACAATCGCGCTGATGCAACTCTCATTCGCCCTATTGCAACTGTGTTGTCTCATCTTCATGTCGCCAATAGCAGCCATGGCCCAGG
Organism: Candidatus Angelobacter sp.; assembly: GCA_035710845.1. Lineage (GTDB taxonomy): Bacteria > Acidobacteriota > Terriglobia > Terriglobales > Acidobacteriaceae > Angelobacter. The sequence goes on along the minus strand of DASTCT010000314.1, from coordinate 45,299 downwards.
CGGCCGCTCTTGTTCAACCGCCCAAGCCCGGCCCGGACGGTGTGTATGAGGTCTCCGTATCGGATCTCAAGAAGCTGGACTCCTCGCCAGCGGTTGAGTTTCCGCGTGAATGGTCCGCTTACGAAGTAACTGATACTGTCATAATCGAGCTGACCCTCTCACCCGAAGGAAAAGTGACGAAAGCAAAAGCTATCAGCGGCAAGATCCACCTTCTAAAAGAAACGACTGAGAAAACGGTGAAAAAATGGGTGTTTGCACCGTACTTGATCAACGGCACGCCGGTTCCGGTACGAACCGAAATTGCTTTTAACTTCGATCACACCTTGGACCATTATCGTGACCCGGGCGGTGATCTTCCCGTACGTATAGACCAGAAGACCGCGCAAGCGCTTGTCGCAAAGCGAGTCTATCCACAATATCCCCCGATGGCGCGTTTGGGCGGCATTACAGGAGCGGTTGAATTACGTGCGATCGTCGGTGAAGACGGTCGTGTCCATGCCCTGCACATCATCACGGGACATCCACTGCTCGCCACAGCCGCGTACAACGCGGTGCGTCAGTGGGAGTTCAAGCCATATGTTGAGAACGGCAAAACTCTTCCGGTGGATACAAACTTGACCGTCACGTTTTCTGTTCGATGATCGGGTGGCAACTAGGCAATTCTCAAGGTGCGCAGAATTGCCGCTGGCGTAGCCAAGGAAGATGGTTGCTGGCAGATCAGGACAATCGATGACAATGGTGGAACAGGCGAGTTGATGAGTTGCACAGCGAATTTGCCTTAAGCCGCGATGATGTCGGCACTTGCTGGTAAGTGCTTAGAATTGAATGGACACCTCATGTCCATCCTCTGTGGGAATTCGAAACTCATTTTCCTTTTGGAAAGGAAGTGGCGCATGGAAACGCCCTTCTTGCATGGGCCGAAAAGACCACACCCCTCGAAAAAGTCGCATATATTCTGACGGACTTCCCTGACGCACTCCCTCGCTGCCGAAATCGAGGAAATAATCGCGTCCATCGTTGAGATGTACTAGCACAATCGCTTCGGCTTCACCCTTGGGATTTCCGAAGTAGATGTCAGCATCAACCCGATGCCCATCTACGCTCACTGTCCCAAAATCAACTTTTCTAAACCAATGTGTTGGGTAAAGAACAAATAGGAACGAGGCAATCCCAAATGAGAAGAGAGCTGTGAGCATCAACGATTTCCGCCATGTCCATCTCACCTTCATGTCGCTACTTTAGCCGGAACACCGTGGGTTAACCAGATTACTGTTGGGATATCTAAATGCCATCCAAGCGAACCAAAAAGCCGGAGGCCGTTCACCAAAATAACGCCACACCCGATCTCCATTCGCTCTCCGTTGAAGACGGTTTCGATTCCAATGCTCTAGTTCCAAAAGAAAATACTGCACAACCCACCCTGAAAGCCTTTGTTCATGAAGCCTGGTCCATCCTGGAACCTGTCAGCACTCTCCAGTGGAATTGGCACCTGGATCTCATCTGTGACTACCTCACGCTGGTCAGAGACAATAAATTCAAAACCAAATGCGGTGAACATCTGGAAGGCTTTATCTTCAACGTGCCTCCACGCACCATGAAGAGCCTTCTTATAACTGTCTTCTTTCCCATCTGGCTCTGGACCACCGATCCTGCGCGACGTTTGATGTTTGTCTCTTACTCAGAGAAGTTAAGCACGCAGCACAGCGTCTTCCGTCGCAGCGTCATCGAGTCCCCTTGGTATCAGAAGTATTGGGGTCGTGTTTTTTCTTTTTCCAAAGACCAGAACCTCAAGAGTCATTATGAGAACTCTCGTCGCGGCACCATGTTCTCCACCGGCATGCAGGCCACGGCCACCGGCCTCGGCGGTGATGTGCTCATCTTTGACGATCCGCTCAACCCTGAGCAGGCCGTCAGCCAGCTTGAAAGGGAAGCGGTCAACCTTCGTTTCGATACCACTTTTCGTAGCCGCATCAACGATCCCGCAACCGGCGTCAAGATCATCATCATGCAGCGCCTGCATGAGCTTGATCTCACCGGCCATGTGCTTGGTCGTGAAAAATCGCGCTGGCTGCACCTGCGTCTGCCCGCGATCGCCGAAAAAGACGAAACTTGGCAATTTCCGTCTGGGAAGGAGACTCACCAGCAAAAGGCTGGCGATCTACTATGGAGCGAGCGTCTTCCGCAATCGTTTCTTGAAAGCCAGCGCATCGGCATGGGTAGCTGGGCCTTCAACGGCCAATATCAGCAAAGCCCCGCGCCGCTCGATGGCGGCATCATCAAGCGCCAATGGGTGCGCTTCTATCGCCAGCTTCCTGAGAAATTTGATTTCATGGTCCAATCCTGGGACTGCACCTTCTCCGGCGGCACTGATAACGACTTCGTTGCCGGCCAGGTCTGGGCCCGTTCCGGAAGCAAGTATTATTTACTGCCGTACCGCACCTATGACCGCCTCGATTTCGGCCCTACCATGGCCGCCATCAAAACTTGTCACGTTAAGTTTCCTGGCGCTCACGCCATTTTGATTGAAAACAAGGCCAACGGCCCGGCCATCATCAGCGAATTGCAAAAAGAAATCGGCGGAGTCATCGCCGTCAATCCTGAAGGCGGCAAGCTCGCCCGTGCTCAGGCCATGGCGCCTCTCTGGGAATCCGGCAGCATCGAACTCCCCGATCCTCAGCTCTTTGACGCTCCCTGGATCGAAGACTACCTGCATAACATCTGCGCCTTCCCCAAAGCTGCGCATGACGATGACGTAGATGCAACCTCGCAAGCTCTCATTTATATGCGCACCCGCCTCGGCGGCGGCATCATCGATTTTTATCGCCAACAAGCGACGGACTACACGTGCCAATCGTCGGAAAATGCATCAGGATGCAATAAAAAACTTTCTCGATTTGGACCGCAGGCCCCGGGGTTCCCAACGCGTACCGGTGTTGTATGCGTTGGGGCAGAGATGCCCTCGCCTGCGCAACAGGATTCAACACTAGCACGCAATGTCATCAAAGCTCTCGCACAGGGAAGCCAGATTCAATGCCATGAAAAGCAATATCCTGAGATTCGAGCCGTACTAGCCCGTGCAGCTGAGAAAACTGATCAAGAAACAGGGCCAGCCTTGATGGCTCGTCGTGAAATGGATCGCCTGGACCAGGATTTCAACTGGAAGACGCCACTGTCCGGCTGAACATCTTTAACTGCTTCGCCGGATACGCGCACATCTCTTTGATCGGACATTCATAGCACTGCGGGTTTTTATCTTTGCAGATTTCTTTCCCGTGTTGTCTCAACAGCAAATGCGCTTGGGCCACGGCAGCGGCTTTGCTAGGAACCTCGTCCTTGATGGCTTCCTGCATCGACCGGTACATGGCCCCGTAATTTTTCTGGTGCACCCGACCATAACCAACGCGAGTTAGCACCCGAAGTCCGTTGGATTCCAAGGGTAGATCTTGCACCATACCGCAGAACATAAGAATCTTTTCTGCGCCAGGATCGCCAATGTTAGGGAACTGCTTCAACGCCTTCTTCGCTTGCGGATAAGGCATCTTCAGGATCTGGTCCAGATCGCCATCGAATTGGCTGAGTGTGATGCGCGCAATTTCCTGCCAGCGAAACACGCGAACCTGCGGCCGCATGCCGCCCAAGGTGGCCAGCTCCAGCAGCGTGTCGGGATCGCCTTTAAGGATCGCCTTCGCGTTCATGCCCACGCGCTTCTTCAAGCCTTCAAACACCTGGGCGCGTCGCTCGTCTGGCAGAAGGTAGCAGGCGTTTTCCCACATCACCAGCTCAAACGGCCCGCGCGCCGGCGGCAGCTTGGGGACGCCATAGGAACGCTTCAGAGCGACAAGCACTTTCTTTAATTCAGGCATTGGAATGCGGAGAAGGATACCTCATCGATGTCTTGCAGGTGTTTTGAAACTTTGCTCGCCCTGGATGTCACCGGTTTACCAATAAGGAGAAGCAATGACCGAAATATCCGATGCTGAGTTCGTGCTCAAGTTGAGATTGCACCTTGGGCAATTTAAGGATGGCCATAAGCCGGTTGTCCCGCTGATCAAAAATCCTGACGGTTCCATCAACCGCGAAGCCACGCTCGCCCTGCCTTGTTACCAGAATTTCAAGGACGTTCCCCTGGCAAGTGATGCTCCAACAACGTTAGAACAGTGACGGTCGTGTCGATCCCCCAAGCAGGGAAGTGTTCACATTCGCAATAGTGTGGTTGCCCTCATGCCCACCCCAGGCAAACATGAGCATGAACACCGGCAAGCCGCCGGCCTTCACCGTCAGGCCAGTGGCAAAGCTGTGGTTGAGGTGGTTGAACCCGATATCATCGCGGGCCAGCGCAACCTTTCCTGTTTCCGCCTGCAAAGTGAAGCCAAAGGGTCCCCAGATCGTATTTTCCAGCCCGGCATGAAGAAGCATCAGATTAGGGGCCCGAAACCGGTAATCCTGATAACTGGGCAGCATTGTGTTGCCGTTGATATCAGAACCGCCGAGTGTTGGTTGCAGATAAAACGGCACAACGCTCCCAGCCGATGCAATGGATTCAGTGAGTAGAAATCGCAAATCGAGTGTTCCATAGCGGTTTGCCGAAGGTGAAAATGAAGCCGCAACTTTTTTGCAGTCTGGTTTGCTATCATCAGTTCCACACCCGTCCGGGCCGTTGCTCTCTTTGGTTGTCATTGGCCTGATGCCATAAATGGGTATCACGTGTCCAAAGTCCAGCGTGAATCGCCGGAATGAAAAGCTTGAATCATTTGGCGCAATGAATTGTTGGAAGCTTGCAAGATAGTTCAGTTGCAAATGCGCACCCAGGCTGGGATTGATCCGCAATCCTTCGCCGAACTGCAGAAAGCCTGGCTGGTTTGCGAGTCCAGGCGCTGTGATCGGGTTGAACAATTGTTCAATCGATGGGCTGTCCTGGCCATGGCTGCCGCGAATATCGATAAAACGGCCATTCATCTCGCCTACCAGGGAAAGATTCAATTTTCCCGTCATCGGAATAGGCATAATTGTATGAGCGCCGGCAATTGTTTGTGTCATCCCGAAAAAAGTCCGGGTACCTGGACCTGTCTCTGGTCCCAGTCCAAAGAATCCCAGCTTGTTGAGTGAAATTCCCTGGGCATAAACCGTGAACAGAGGTCGTGCGAAGATTTGCCCATGGCCCTTCGTTTGCCCATGTAGAACAACCACGCCCTTTTTCTTGGTAGGAACAATTTTCAGGTACGCTCCAGCTCGCCAGGATCCATTAGCGGAGCCAACCGCGTCGAAATTCCACTTGATATAGGAATGCGGCAGGTCTTGGTGGGTCACCAGCGCAAGTCCCGCGCCAAAGCCGTTCTGTGGTGCAATACTGCCCACGGCAATATGCAGAGGATGGTCGGTGAACAGCACTTGCGCACAACCGGCCGGCGACTGAAACCTGCCGCAGTTCCCGCTGAATCGTTCATGTTCTAGGCGGAACTCCGCTGCCAACGCTCCTTCGTGCTGGGGTGTTGGCGACGGTTGTGCCGGCGGCTGAGTCTGGTCTTGTGCCGCCATCGCGCCCATTGCGAGAAAAAAGAAGATCACCAGATGACCCGATCTTATGCGCATTCTATTTCCTGTCCTTGCTTTTTGCTGTTCGTTTTGGAAGCCTGGACGCTTGTTCTGCGGATTTGGTTTCTTTCGCGGCGCCACGGGCATGCAAGGCTGCCGTCACTTTGCCGATGTATGTCGCTGCCTCGTGTTCTAGCCGGATCTCGTTGATGTCCATTCCTGTTTGCTCGTTCGGCGGCAGAGAGCGTTCTGCTTCGCGGAAGTGCTCAACCTGTCGTTTCAGCAAATCAGATAGTGGACGGTGTTTATGAAATGAGCCCGCAGCAGGACGAGGAACCTTGATCTTGTCCTTTGGGTGCAGCCGGTTTGTAATTGCTTTTATATAGGCGCTGGCCTCGCCTTCGGTCTTTATCTCATCTACATTTCTTCCCGTCTTTAGCCGGTGTGGAAGGTTCTTTTCCATCTCATGCAGATGCTTCACCTGCGCTTTCAGCAGATCAGAAGCGGGCCTGTCCTTGTTGAAAGAGTTTTTGGCGGGTTTGGGAACAACGATCTTTGCCATGGCAAATCTCCGGGATCAAGACCTCAGTCGCCAACATCAAAAGATAGATCAACTGTTCGCGGCGCCGGCAACGAAAGCAAATCCAGAAAAGTTTCTGCTTTCATTTCCCGCGGCGAGCGTTGGTTAGGGTTCTTCTGATCAAAGTCATTCATAAAAAAACTTGTCACGGTCGCGGGAATTGAAGCGTGCTCAAAGATGCGCGGGTTGTCGATTGTGCCATCGGGCTTCAGCGGTGAAACCACTGTCCCCCGCGGAACCCAGGGCGAAATCAGTATCGCGGGCACGCGGACACCCAGTCGGTCGAAAGTAAATGGCATACCTGTTCCGGTATCTTTTGGCTGAGCGACAAATCCGTCTGGCATGCAGTCTGGCGGCAGCACGTGGTCATAGATGCCTCCATGCTCGTCATAGACCACCAGCAGCGCTGTGCTTTCCCATAACGCCTCATTGTCCTTAATGGCGTTGTATACCGTCGCGATAAACCTTTCTCCTTCTTGCACGTTGTGGTCAGGATGTTGGTCAGACGCCAGCAATTCACCGCTGTCACCGTCGTGATCGCTATAATTTGGCTCGATAAAGCTATAGTCGGGAAGCCGGTTCTGCTTGCAATCGCTTAAAAATTGCTGATACGACCCAAAAAACTGGGGTTGGTCCTTAAGCAGGTTCACCACCTCCATGGTGGAACTGGTTTGGTCAAAATAGTAGATTTTGGCCGTGTGCCCGGCCGCTAGCATTCGCTGGTAGATACTCTTGTAAATCGTATTGATGTAGAACAGGTCCATGGTCACGTGCCCAAAAGAAGTGCCATAGTGCGCAAACGCCCGGTTGCAGATGGTGGGTCCAGGAATTGACGCAAACCATCTGTTGAACACCGCGAATTCCGTAGCCAGCGCCGTCAGCACCGGAAGCTTGTCTGGTGTGAAGTAATACATGATCTTTTGCGAGTGGGCGGTGTCTTTGCGCTGTTGGAAATAGCTGTTAATGAATCCCTGCATGTTTGGCACGCGCGGATTTGCATTGTTCCCATTGAATATCTGCAGATCTACGGCGTTAAAGGCGTGGTTCGGATCAGGGTCAAGCTGGCCCTGAAAATCCGCTTGGGGCTGGACTGCGACCATGGTGCCTGTCGAGTCAGGATTGCTTTCGTTTCCGCTCAGCCCGTCGATCCGCGCGTCGGCACCTTTCAGCGCCCCCAGCATGTGATCAAAGGAGCGGTTCTCCATCATCAGCACAACAATATGCTTGAGGTTATCTAGACCTTGCGACATGAAAGTCTCGCTTTCAATTCTTTAGTGTTCTGAACTGTCCAATCGTTTCAGTTAAATAGTTTTAAATTGTAAGACGGTAAAAGAATGGTTCTCCCTGGATTTATTTTCGACAACATCGAATTTTGGAAAGTGGGGACGAAATGCTTTCTGTTAAGGCCGTCCGGAGGCTAACTGAAACTGTCCATCTTCTGTCTTCTCAAGCTCGCCGCCTTCTACCAGCCGTCGCAGCACGGTATGGATGGAAGAAAGCAAATTCACTTGGTCTTGGCCGATGCCGATCTTTAACAAGTCGGTCCTGATCTCGGGCGGGGTCAATGGCGTCTTGTGTATGCGGAACAACCGCCGGATCGCGTTGGTAAAGCCCATCGGGGAATCGATGACAAATCCTTCCATGAGCAGGATCTTGTCTATCTCTTCCGGATCGGCGCCGCACAGTTCGCCCAGCGGTTTAATGGATTGCCTCAACTTGCGGATTTTTTGGTCAAGCTGAGATCGTTTCTGCAAATACTGCAGCAACTCCAGCTTGGCTGTCTCGTAGGCTTGCTTGTAAGCATCCCGCGCCATAAGTGTACATAAGTCTAACAAATGTCTAAATCATTGTCAATGAAAGAAAAGCGTACAAATTCTGCGACATTTAAAAAAAAATTCTTGAAAATCTAACTTTTCTGTTGACAACCAGTAGCAATATGTCGTATACAATGTCTGTACGGTTTAGCAAGTTTGCCGTACAGCCGGGAGCGGCGCCGGCTTGATGTAAATTCCAAACGGCCTGCAACTTTTCTTTGGTCCGCGGGTAAGGCCGCCTGCCAAGGAACCCCCTCCGGGGCATTCGCGGTGTCAGCGCACACAATGCCTAAACGGAATTGGGGGATTCGTGTTTCTCCTCACGCACGCCGGATGATCTGATTCTTAAAAATATCTGCTGAAACCACGGCACTCGCCACCATGGCCAGTGCCTTTTCTTTTGCGCCGCCCAGCCGGCGTAATTCGCAAAGAGGTGTATCTATGGCTCACGACCACAATGGCCGCGTCGGCCCGCCACGTTGTGAAGAGTGCAACGCGCCGCTCACTTCTGACGAGCGTCGCCTGGGCGCAACCAGCCAACACTCTTTCTGCCAGGAATGCGACCTCATTCTCGATGCTTTTACAGAACCTGCGCTGTTCATGGATGGCCACAAATCATTTTTAGGAGGTAACTCGTGAAGAAGAGTTTATGGTTGGGAGCGGCAGCTTCACTGCTGGCCGCTACTCTAGTATTGTTTGCTCAAACCGCCAGCCAGATGCCGGAGCTGGATAAAAACGGCAAGCCCGTCTTGCCTCGGCCTATGCCGCATCTGGTGTATTCGCCCACCGATCTTGCGCACAACGGTGTCGCCTTGCCCGCCTCTGTCGGCGGAGCTACGCCTAACACGGCTATCATTCGCCTCGGCAATGCCACCAAGATGACCGTCTTTGCCAATTGCACCCAGAATTTTGATCTTGTCATGAGCGTTTACACCGCTGACGATCAAGGCCAGTCCAGCCCCAACTTCACGCTTTATAACAATTACACTATCGCTACAGCGATGTCCGCAGGGTCGCAGCAGGCTTTCATCGCCAGTGAGCTTGCTCCCACCGTCACCAGCGGGACCTTGGGCGCTCCAGTTCGCCTTCCTCAGTTGGCTGTCTCCTTTTTTGAAAAGAACGATGTCGCTACCGCAGGCACCTGCACCGATCGCGTAATCATCGGCTACTAGCCCGCTGCAACAGCGGTTTGGAGCGAAGCGACGGGATGAAAAAGAAGCCGCGAGGCCTGGATATGCCGAGCGGCTTGATGCAAGGCAGAAGACTTCCTGCATATGGAAGATCGCAAAAGCGGTGTGGAGCGAAGCGACAGTATAAAACGGAGCGACTTATGAACTGGATAGGGGAGTACATCGTTGATGATTCCGGCGCTTGCCGCTGGTATGAAAGTCTGCGCATTCAGGATGAGCAGATAAAAGCGGCGTATCGCAAAAATGTTCTCATTGAATTCATCATTGAAACTTCCGCCATCATGGGCGTGAAAGTGGGGCTTGCATAGATGGCAGCGAGGCCGGGATCCCCATCACGCGCATATTCGCGTGATGGGGTGGGAAGCCGGCCACGCGCCGAGCTGCGTGTTGCAGCGCACAATTCACTCAACAAGGTTAACCGTCGCAACAGCGGTTTGGAGCGAAGCGACATGATGGTATTCCAGGACATAAGCGGCGAGGCCGGCCGCGCCGAGCCGCGTGCGACAAGGCTGAATACACACAACAACATAAACGCTGCCACAGCGGTTTGGAGCGAAGCGACATATGAATGAAACTCTCAATGGCGGAAAAGCAACTGTCCTCGAACCTGGCTTTGTGGCCCGCGTTGGCCGCAAACTTCGTAGCACGTTCGATGTCTGGTTTGGTCCCGACCTTCCAATGCAGCCGAGCGCTCCCGCGGGCACTCCGCCGCGAACGCTCGATTATCCAGTCGGTTACAACATCAACATCCAACCCAGAAACCTGGAGCCGATCTCGTTCGCTCAGATGCGTGCTCTGGCTGATTCTTTTGATCTTGTTCGTCTCTGCATTGAGACTCGCAAAGATCAGGTCAGCCGCATGCCCTGGGCTTTTCGACTGAAGAATCAACCGGGTCAGCCGGGACACGCCACCAACCTTGGCAACACCGCCATCAGCGGAGAAGATAATGAAGAGCAAGATCCTCGTCTCTCGCAACTGACGGACTTCTTCTCTTATCCTGATCGCGAACACACTTGGCAACAGTGGATTCGCCTTCTCCTGGAAGATCTCCTCGTGCTCGATGCGCCAGTCCTCGTTCCCATCATCGATCAAGCTGGCGGCCTATGGTCTCCCGGCAAGCAACTCTATGCGCTTGAGGTCATCGACGGCGCCACCATCGCACGAAAAATTGACGCCATGGGCCGCACGCCCGCACCACCCAGTGTGGCTTATCAGCAGATTCTCAAGGGGTTGCCGGCCGTCGATTTCACCTCAGACCAGCTCATCTACCGTCCGCGTAACGTGCGTGCGCATAAATTTTTCGGCTTCTCGCCGGTCGAGCAGATCATCCTTACCATCAATATCGGTCTGCGTCGGCAGATCCATTTGCTGAATTACTACACTGAGGGCAACGTGCCTGAAGCGCTTGCTCAGGCGCCAAAAGAATGGTCTGCTGACCAGATCAGTGAATTTCAGGAATGGTTTGATAGCGCTCTGGCCGGTAATTCTGCTCGCCGCCGTCGTATCACCTTTGTTCCTGAATGCGGGAATCTTCAGTTCACGCGCGATCCCACGCTCAAAGACGAGCTTGATGAATGGATCACCCGCATCGTCTGTTATGCCTTTGGTCTTTCGCCGCAGCAGTTTGTTGCGGTCATGAATCGCGCCACCGCTGAAACCAGCGTTGAGCAAGCCGCCGCCGAAGGTCTTTTGCCGATCCTCGGCTACCTCGCCGACATCATCAACCTTATTGTCAATCGCTACTTCGGTTTTAGCGATATCGAGTTTGTCTGGGAGCAGGACCGCACTTTGAACGCCCTCGATCAAGCCAAGGTCGACGATATCTACGTTCGTGCTGGCGTCCTCTCCATCGACGAAGTTCGTGAAAGCCTTGGTAAACACCCACTCGGCTTCAAAAACGCGGTGATCACAACAACAGGCTTTGCTCCACTCAGTGGCGCAGGAGTTCCAATCAAAGACAGCGATATCCAAAGCTCCTGATATTGGATATCAATATCCTCAATCCTTTTAGGAGCAACACAAGTTTTTTAGGCGGCTCAGGCCGCCTTTTCCATTTGGAGCACTAATTCATGAAGAACCTGAAACTCTTCGCTCAAATCGCTAAGATCGACGAATTACTCCACGAAGTCTGGGGTATTGCTACCGCTGAAGTCGTCGATAAAGAAGGTGAAATCTTTGACTACGAATCTTCCAAGCCTTACTTCCAGGTTTGGAGTAACGAGATCGTCAAGGCCACTGACGGCAAGAGCCTGGGTAATGTGCGTGAAATGCATGTTCCCAGCGCAGTTGGCAAGCTCGTGGCTATTTCTTTTGATGACGAACTGAAGCAAATCAAAGTCGGCGCGCGGATCGTCGATAGCGCTGCCTGGCAGAAATGTGTGCTCGGCGTTTACACCGGGTTCAGCATCGGCGGCTCCTACGTGAAGACGTGGAAAGATGGCGAGTGTCTCCGCTTCACTGCCAACCCTGTTGAGATTAGCGTCGTCGATAATCCCTGCGTTCCCGGCGCACACTTCACCGCCGTCAAAACTGATGGGACCTGTGAGGTCCGCAAGTTCAAACGTGGCAAAGCTGATCAAACATTCAAAATCGGCGCTCGCCACTCAAAAGAAACCAGGGCCCATCTTGCCGCGATTAAAGACTGTCTGGATCAGATGTCGCAGAACAATCAGGACGCGGCCAATCATCTTGACACGCTGCTAAGCGACGATGATAGCGATCAGGACTCCGCCACCCGATCAGTCGCGGCAGAAATCAAAAAAATTCCGGGCGATTCACGCTTCGGACACAGAACGGGAGAACACAACATGCTGGAAGCAAATGATAAGGCGCAGATGGAAAAGGCCCAGGCCAATTCCGCATCCGCGCTTGCCAAGCTGGCTGAAGTGGAGCAGGAAGTGGCCGGTTTGCGCAGCGAAATGGAGAACAATAACCGGGAGATCCAGCAGTCGCTGAGCAATCTCCTGTCACTGATGGAAAAATTCGTTGCTCCACACGAAGCTGGAGCACGAGTGGCTCGTACCGGCCTGCCCGCTCAAACCGTCACCAAAGAAGACGATTCGCGGCCGGCCCTGGCCAAGTCGGCTGGCTCAGGTGAAGCCAGCGTTCACGACCTTCTCAAGCGCACTCTTCAAAAACCGCAGCCTGCCTCTGTGTATCTGCGCTAAGCCTCGCATTCAAAAACCATTCCGGTCAGTACAGTGTCCCAACACGGGGTGGAGCAGGCCTTTAGGCCTGCGGTAGAGCTATTACTCAGCTGGCTTTAGCCACTGAGGTAAATGAATTCATCTCAAAACCGCACAATCTCAGGGCGGAGAAAAGGAACCAGAAAATATGTTTGGCGATCTGAGTCAGCAGACGTTTGATCTGCTCAACAAGGCGGACCTCTCCGCTCTGAACAAAACCACTATCAGCCAGTCGCTCATCAGCGGTGTGGCTGGCAACTTGAACGCATTTGATCTTCGCGGCCCGGCGTTGCAGCTTTATCCGGTCATCACGCCGTTGCGCAACCGCCTGCCGCGTCAACTGAGCGCCAGTGGTGATCTGGCTACGCGCTGGAAAGCCATTACCGGGGTCAACACGTCGGGCTTTGAGCTTGGTGTTGCTCCCGGGCGGCGCTCGGCGGAAATGAGCGTGACAGAGCAGGATTATGTTGCATCTTATGCTGGAATCGGTCTTGAAGGTTCTGTCGATTGGGAAGCAGTCTGGTCCGGTGGCCAGGAGTTCGATAACAAAGCCACGCTTGTTCAGTCGCTGCTTCGTGCCGTCATGATCGGCGAAGAGAACATCATTCTCAACGGCAATGCTTCCATGCCGTTGGGTACGCCCGCACAACCGACCGCGACTCTTGCCAATGGTGGTTCGCTTGGTTCAGGCCTGAGCTTGGTGATCTTTGTTACCGCGCTTACAGCACGTGCTCTGGCCAACACCACGGTCTCTGCAAGCGGCGTACCGTATGGCCAGGTAACGCGTGTCAACATTGATGGCACCACCACGCAATATGGTGCTGGCGCCAGCGCCATTAGCCCAGCCTCGGCAGCCGTCTCAACCTCTGCCAGTCAGCAAACAGTAATAGGTACTGTGCCTGCTGTAAAAGGAGCTGCCGGATACGCCTGGTACATCGGCACCAGCGCGGCCACGGCCACGCTGAATCAGATCACCACCATCAACAAAGCCACCATCAGTGCACCGGTCGCTGGCACACAGCTTGCCAACGCTGCAAACTCCAGCACTGACGGTTCTGCTAACACGCTTGTCTTTGATGGCTTCCTTACCCAGGCTCTCAAGTCCAACGCTGGATACTTCACCTCGCTCGACGGCAACACCCTCACCGCGGACCAGTCCAACGGGATCGTGGAAATCGACACAGCGCTCCAATGGTTCTGGGACAACAAGCGTCTCAGCCCCACGGAAATCTGGGTCAACTCGCAAGAAGCGCGCAATATCAACAAGAAGATTGTTGCTGCTGGCGGTGTTCCGCTCTTCCGCTTTACTCTGCCCGGCGGCACCGGTTCCAGCGACGATCAACCCGCTCTTCTCGGCGGCGCAAGCATTGCGAAGTACTGGAACAAGTTCACCCAGCAGTTCCTGGATATCCGCATTCACCCCAGCCAGGCCCCAGGGACTATCTTCTTCAACAGCTCGGAAATCCCTTACCCACTTTCCGGCGTTGACAACGTTTCCTTCATTCGTTGCCGCCGCGATTACTACCAGATCGAGTGGCCCGTTGTCTCGCGCCAGTATGTCTATGGAGTCTATGCCGATGAGGTTTTGGTCTGCCGCGCGCCGTTCTCCCTTGGCGTGATTGCCAACGTCGCCAACGGATAATCCACTCGCCATTTGGCGGTCAACATTCTTTTGCCGCAACCTCGGCAAAAGGGAAGGAAGGCAGCTTCCTCCATCCAGCCCACGGAGCTGCCTTCTTTTAAATATCGGTCGCTGTTGTTCTATTGTCCCTGTTTTTCAATTACCAAATTACCAAATTACCAAATTACTCAATTACCAATTTCCTCAAGGGGGCCTCATGGCTGCTGCACCAGACGATCTTTGCACCTTGGCCGATCTCAAAGCCTGGTTGCCCAATCAGGGCAATAATGATGATGTCACACTGCAAAACCTGATTTCCAATGGCAGCCTGCAGGTTTTGCAATTCATTGATCGCCCGCACATTCTGGCTTCAGTGCTGGGGGCTCTCACCGAAATCTACGATGGCAATGATTCTGACCGGCTGCTGCCACACCAGTTTCCTATCATCGCCGTTACCGGAGTGAGTGTTGACGCGATTCCCATCCCACAGGCCACCAGCCCCACCGCAGCAGGTTTCTTGTGGGATTCGCGCCGCATCTTGCTTCGTGGATATCGTTTCAACTGCGGTGTGCAAAACATTCAACTTTCTTACGCCGCAGGTTATTCCAGTGTGCCTCTTGATTTGCGCCAGGCAGCGATTGAAGCTTTTGCTCTGGCCTATCGCCAGCGTGTTCGTATCGGAGAAAAATCCAACAGCATGAGCGGTCAGATCACGATCTCATTTGATATGAGTGACATTCCTCCGCGTTCGCTCTCGATCTTCAATCAGTACCGGAGGCTTGCTCTGTGATTACCGTCAAGATGGATGACTCCGCTCTAGCCAAGATTCGGGAAAGACTAGCTCAACTCCCACCATCTCTACTTAAACGTATCTACGCCGAACTCCGGCCACTCGTGCAACAGGCTTTATTCGACAAGTTAAATGACCACTTTGACGGTTGCGGACCGAAAGATGGACCTACCAATCCAGAGATGCTCACGCAGCGCACCAGCAATTTATTTTGGTCCGTATATCGTTCGTTGCAAATGTCGGATGATGGTCTGAACTTCAACCTTAGCATCGGTTCGGATTTGCCCTATGCACGCATTCATGAATACGGTGGTTATGCTGGTCGTCCTGGTCCGTTTAAGAAGCTCAACGGGCGCAGACCATATCTAGCTCCGAGAGCATATCTACATCCAACAATGGATGATCTCGCACTCTTGCTGCCGAAGCTTCTTGAGAGCGCTACGCAGCGTGCATGGGCAAGTCTGCAGACAGAGGTTTAAACAATGATTTTTCCTCGAGAACAAATCTATTCGGCCTTGTTTGCCACTTTACAGGATGCCCTACTGGCGCCGGCTGGCCCGTTCAAGACCCTCAGCCGGCGCTGGCAAGATCAGTCACAGGTCTCGCCGGCGGATCGTCCATCCTTATATCAAGTGCAGAAGGACGAGCTTGTCGGTACCAGCGTCAACGGTCTTCCCATTCACGCCAAGTTGGCTCTCGATCTTGTTCTATACACCGTGGGCGATAGCGAGCCCGGCTCAGTTCCTTCAACCGAACTCAACTCGCTTCTGGATGTGGTTGAAGCTGCCATTCGCAGCGCAACTCCTGGGATTGCCCAATCTCTTGGTGGAAATGTTTCGCACTGCCGTATTGAAGGCAAGATCGAAATCGTTGAAAACGTCTTAGGCGTTATGGCAATGGCAGTAGTGCCGATTGAAATCCTTACCACGGCTTAGTCATTACTAACTAAAGTTCAGCGGCCTTACGCCGCTTCATTTTCTGGGAGTGCAGGGCGGGCTCCCCAAAAGGAGAAAGAATAAATGTTTGAGTTTGGTTCAGGCACCCTGTGGGGCTTTCCGGTCAGCGGTAACACTGCTCCCAACCCCACTCCCATGAAATTCGGAACGCTGCAGGACGTTTCGCTCGATATCTCGGGTGACGTCAAGCAGCTTTACGGACAGAAGCAGTTTCCTGAAGCTGTGGCCCGCGGCAAATGCAAAATCACGGGCAAGTCAAAGTTTGCCGCCATCAACGGCAAAATGCTCAATGACCTGTTCTTCGGCCAGACGATGGGCGCAGGCATGATCAAGACATCTCTGGATGAAGACATTTCCGCCATTCCTGCAACGCCATTCCAAATTACGGTGGTGAACGCTGCTACTTTCAAGCAAGACTGGGGCGTTCGCTATACGGCAACCGGACTGCCTCTCACCCGTGTTGCCGCCAGCCCGGTACAGGGACAGTATGCGGTGAACACCAGCACGGGCGTTTATACCTTTGCCTCCGCGGATACTGGCGCGCATGTTCAAATTTCATACACCTTTGTTGCCGCAGCAACCGGAACGCAGGTCAACATCGCCAACCAGCTCATGGGCTTCGCCCCAACGATCCAGGTATTGCTGGAAACGGCTTACAACACTAACCAGTTCTCCGTACTGCTGTACTCCGTGGTTGCGTCAAAGCTGAGTTTTGCCACCAAGCAGGAGGACTTTACCATCCCTGAATTTGACTTTGAGGCTTTCGCCAATTCCGCCGGCCAAGTCATCGATATGTACTCCAACGAATAGCTCATCCGCGTTTACAAAGGTCGGAGACCGGCCCCAACCGGCGCGCTGTTCGTTCGGTTGGGGTGCACCGCGGCCCGGCCAGGTTATTTGACATGTATTCCAATGAATAGCTTGGGCCGGGTTCAGTCTTTCGCTGGACCCATTCCGTCAAAAAAAATCGATTCAGGAGGAACTATGCTTAAGCAACAGACGATACCCACAGCGCTTGGTAACCTCACGGTCTCTTCATTGACTCTCGGCGAGTTGCGCCAGATGGACTCCATTTTCATTGAGGGAACGGCTGCTTCCACCAGTGGGATCACGGCATTGCTCAAATATTTACCGGTAATTTTTAGCGCAACACGCAAAGCGCATCAGGATCTAACCGTAGACCAGCTTGAGAACGGGCTCACCCTGGAGGATTTTAACCTGCTGCTCTCCGCCGTTCTTGAAGTGTCCGGCCTCAAGAAGGCAACTGCGGGGGAACCAACTCCGGTACCGGTGTAGCTGAGTGGCCATTCCTATACGGTCACATTGCAACCGCTACCGGATGGACCTTCAACCAGATCGGCCAACTCACATTATGGGAAGTAAATGATCTTTTCGAATATTGGCGCGATTATCCGCCCACTCATATTTTAGTTGCGGCGTACCTTCTGGGCGGGAAACGGACTCCCACCGGCAAAGGGCCGTCAAAAGAGAACAACAAATTCCAGGAACTCGCCCAAACTATTTCCAGCGCGGGCGGAAGCCTGGCCAGCAAGCTTCCGCAGATCTATCGGGTGTAGCGCTTTGTCCGCCGGCTCAAACAATCCTATCCAGTTTGAAAATGGAGATTAAAATTATGGGACTTCCTGCTGTTGTTGTTCCTATCATCGCTGAGTCCGGAGAGTTTGTGGCGGCAGTCTCTGAAGCGGAAGAATCACTCGGGGGACTGAGTGAGGCCATGGGCAGCAAGACCACCGGCGCTGCGCAGCAAATGGCCTCAGCGATCGAGTCTGCGATGAGCAGGATCGGAGAGTCTATCAATACAGTCATGTCAAAGCTGGCCAGCGGAGACATGGCGGCCAGCAACACAACGGAAGCGCTGGCAGCGGGATTCTCCAAACTTACCGGCATCAATATCGAGCCGGCGGTGCAGCTTATCGATAAGCTCAAAGAAAACCTGCTCGAGTTGGACAATCTGGCGAAGGTCACCGGCGTTTCCGCCGGAGTTATCACCGAGATGAAGGACGCCATGGAGCAGGCCGGCATCCCCACGCAAAGCCTGAGCGATAACCTGGTCTCCCTGCGCGAATCCATGGGCAAGGCCCAATCCGGCTCCAGTGAGTTGCGCCAGGATTTTGAGAAATTGGGGGTCTCGACCAAGGGTTGGGAGAAGGAGGTTCCGCCCTCCCTTACGGTGCTGGAGCAGATGGCTGATCATTTCCGCAGCAGCAAGCTCAGCGCAGACGATCTGGCCCGCGCGCATGCCATCCTGGGCGACAGATATCAGGACCTGATTACCTATTTGCAGCGCGGCTCCCAGGCCATCAAAGACGATTTGACGGCGCACCAGGAGCATGGCAAAGCGGTGGAGGAATCCATCAAAAGCGCCAAAGAGTTGCAGGCAGAGGAAGCGGGCCTGGCGGAAAAGCTGCAGACCCTGCTGTTGCCGGCGTTCCGCTTTGTGGTGGGCGTGGTGCACGATGTGATCGCCATTTTCATCCAGCTGAAAGGCGTGGTGGCTGAGGTCCAGATCATGATTTCGGGCGCGGCCAAGATTATGGGCGACGCGTTCATGGGCGTGACCACCATTATGGCCAGCGTGGGGTCGCACTGGAGACAGTTGCTGCAAGGCGATTTCTCCGGCGTCGTCGCCGATGCTAAAAACGCCTTCGGAAAGATGGAAGGGAACTTCCGCGCCACCATGACCGCCATGCAACAGGCGGCGCAGGAAACCAACCGGGAGTTGGGCAATTTTAATGCCCAGCAGAACCTTCTTGCCTTTGAGTCCCAGGCCCAGCAGACGAATGCAGCCCGTCAAGGAAGCAACGCGCGCACGCAGGTGCGCAAGCAGGAAGCGCAGCAGGCGGTCGCGATCCGTAAGAATGCTTTAGAGCCCATTATTCTTATGGATAAAGAAGAACTGCAGCTTGTGCACGACGATGCTGAGCAACTTCAGCCAGTCTTTGTGAAATTGGGGACGGCGCTGGACCAGCTGAACGAGAAAACCCAAAAAGTCATGCAGTCGGTCGCGCAGAGCATGGCCACTACATTTTCTTCCGCCATCAAGGGAATGATCACCGGCACCGAGACCCTGGGACAGGCATTTGCCAAGATGGGGCAGCAGATGCTGAGCAGCCTGGAATCGGTCCTGGAAAAGATGCTGGAAGAATGGTTGCAGCAGCACATCACGGAATTGCTGATCCACACGCAAACCAAGGAAGCGGAAGTGGGAGTGGACGAGGCTGCATCCGCGCAAAAGCAGGCGATCAGCATGCAGGAGCACATCAAAGAGGTATTTATGGCGGCGAAACAGGCAGCCGTGAATGCTTGGAAGGCCCTGGCAGGAATTCCTGTGGTTGGTCCGGCGCTGGGAGCCGCCGCGGCTACGGCGACCTTTGCCGCCGTGATGGCCTTTGGGTCGTTGACCTCGGCCGCCGGCGGCTTCTATGAGGTCGACCGCGACCAGCTTGCCCTGATCCACAAAAAAGAGATGGTGCTGCCGGCGAGCATCGCTGAGCGCCTGCGCAGCAACCTGGCTTCAGGAGCGGATTCCTCAGCGGACCTGCATGTTCACGTCTATAGCAACGTCAATGCCATCGATTCGGCGTCTTTCAAAGACACCATTAAGCAGCACGGCAACATGATTGGAAACGAAGTGGCGCGCATTCTGAAGAAGCGCAATTTGGCAGTCTCTTCGTGAAGCATGAATCACAAAGGTTCTCACCGCCGAGGGCGGCTGTGCCACACGATCTATAGCAACCCAGGCATCCACTTCGGAAATATCGGCAGCCAAGCGGCTGCCTTTTTTTATTTGGCCACCGGCCACGGACCAAAAAATGAGCAATCTACTTTTTCCCAAAATCCGCGGGTTGGCCTGGAACATTGTCAAGACGCCAACCTTCTCCACCGAGATACAGGAATCGCTTGCCGGACGCGAGGTCCGCATCCAGAACTTCCAGAACCCGATATGGGAGTTCACGCTCACGTATGAGTACCTGCTGAACGATCCCAAGTTCAGGGACGAAAATGAACAGACTCCGCTGGAAACGCTGGTGGGATTTTTTCTGGCCCGCGGCGGACAGTTTGACGACTTCCTACTGAATGAATCCGACCTTACCGGCCGCCTGGAAGATTCGCTCTTTTCCGGTCAGCTGATCGGCGCAGGCGACGGAACCACCAAATCGTTCCAGCTCATCCGCAATCTCGGCGGCTTCCTGGAGGCGGTACAGAACCCGATGAACCAGACCGCTACGGTGTATCTGAATGGCGTGAGCAAAGCGCAGGGAAGCGATTTCACCATCGCCAACGGCGTGGTCACGTTTACCGCGGCTCCGGCTGCGGGGGTGAGCGTTACGGCGGATTTCATCATGCTGTATCGCGTGCGCTTCGACATCGGCAGCTCGCGCAGCGGAAAAGAAGGACTGGAATTTAACAACTTCTATTTCAACCTTTACGAGTGCAGGGAAGTGCAGCTCATTTCGGTGCGCAAATGAAAACTCCCGTCAATATCAATGGCAACGACCTGGTGCATTGGCTGCAGACGGCCACCGAGATCCGCATGGCCGATCTCTATACCATTACCCTGAAAAGCGGAACGATTCTCCGCTATACCACGTGGGACACAACCCTGGTGGTGCTGGGCAATACATTTCTCACCGGGCCGCCGCACATCGCCCGCTCGGCCATCGAAGAGAAGCTGGGCATGGATGTGGCCACGCTCGATCTCACGATACAGGCCGGACTGAGCGACACGCTGAATGGAGTGCCTATCCTGCAGGCCATTGGCCAGGGGATCTTTGACGGCGCGGATTTCCGCATCGACCGCCTGTTCATGGACTCGAATTCCACCCAGATCGGCACGGTGGCCAGGTTCTCCGGCTTCATCGGACAGGTGGACGAGTTGACGCGCAACTCGGCAAAGATCATCGTGAATGCCGCGACGGCTTATCTGAACCTGCAGCTGCCGGCGATCATCCTGCAGCCGGGCTGCACCAATACTTTGTTCGACCCACGCTGCGGACTGTCGAAACCAGCGTTTGCCAACAACCTTTCGGTCCAGGCCGGCAGCAGCGTCAACAAGATCCTGACTACTTCCGCCCAGCCGGACACGTATTTCGATAATGGCCAGCTCGTTTTCACCAGCGGAGCGAATAACGGACTGGTGAAGGCGATACGGCAATACGCGGGAGGAGTGATTTACTTCAACTCTCCGCTGCCTTTTGCTCCCAATACGGGCGACAGCTTCATCGCTTATCCGGGATGTGACAAGACGCAGGCCACCTGCACCACGAAATTCAATAACCTTGCCAATTTCGAAGGCTTTCCCTATGTGCCCGCGCCGGAGACGGCGATCTAAAAAGGCTTCAGAAAAAACAATTCTTACCACTGATGGCCATTGAGCACACTGATAAGAAAGTCAATTTGTTCAGTAAATCCCAGCGGCAAGCAGCGTCCGATCAGTGTTTATCAGTGTAAATCAGTGGTAATCCATTTTTTCCAGGCAGGCGGTCTGAAATGAAACAGCTTACGACGGAGCAGCGGACAGCAATCGTTCGCGCAGCCAGGGAGTGGCTCGGTACTCCGTATCATCACCATGGACGAGTCAAAAAAGCTGGAGCAGACTGCGCCATGTTTCCCCTGACGGTGTACCAGGAGTGCGGCGTGCTGCCGCTCCAGTATCAACCTCCGGAATATTCGGTGCAGTGGCATCTGCACAGGTCGGAAGAGCTTTACCTGAAAGAAATCGAGCAGTTCGTGCGGGAGATCGGCGGGCCTCCGCAGGCGGCGGACTTCGTGGTCTTCCGGTTCGGCAGAACGTATTCGCACGGCGCGATCGTCGTCGATTGGCCCATTGTGATTCATTCGTATATCCCACACGGCGTGCTGTTGAGCGATGCGGCGCGCGATGGCGAACTCCTGGGGAGAGCGCGGAGGTTCTTCGAGGTCAACGGGGTTTAACCCCAAACACAAGGTCCCTCACTCCTACTCGCCGGCTGAAGAAAGCGCCGGCTCGCTTACGGGGTTCGGGATGACGAACTAAAAACCTACACTAAAAACTAAACAGGATAGAGACATTATGGGTTTCATGAGCGGCGGAAAAGGCGGAGGAAAAACTTCTCTCGCGTCAAAACCCAATGTGTTGAATGCGCTGCGGGTACAGACAAGCTCTTACGGGCAGGTGATGCCGATCGTTTATGGGCAGAGCCGCGTCTCCGGGCGGCTGCTGTGGAGCGGAGACTTCGTTGCCATTCCACACACCTCGACGCAGAAGGTCGGAGGCAAAGGGCTGGGGGGCGGAGGGACGATCAGCAGCACGACATACACCTATCAGAGCGCGGTAGCCGCGGCGCTGTGCTCGGGGCCGATCCAGAACATCTATAACGTGTGGGACACGAAGGGTCGGCTCACGCTGCTGACCACGACGGTGCAGTACACAGTGCCGCCGGGAGGCGGATCGTTCCTGCCTCCGCCGGATGGGCGCATCTTTCATTCCGGGTTCGGCGCATCACGGCAAGATGCCTACAGCTTGATAGCCAATGACTATGGATCGGACGGGACGGTTACCCTCTCCGGCTTTCAGCAAACGCTTATGACGCTGGTGGGAAGTTCGCCGGGCGCGGGGCAATACACTCTCGATCCCGTCACGGGGCAGCACACTTTTTCTTCAGCGGACGCCAACAAGGTGATGTCGATCACCTACGTCTACTCGGTGCCGGACTCGAATTCCAACGGCCAGCCGCAGCAGAAGCTCAATCTCACGCTGTTTCCGGGTAATCGCCCACAAAGCCCGTGGAGTTACTTGACGTCGAAGCATCCGGGCCAGGACCTGGGCTACAGCGGAGTGGCTTATGTGGCGTCTTCGGCGATGGACCTAGGCGAGAGCGGGACGCTGCCGAACCTCTCGTTTGAAGTCCTGGGATTTCTGCCGTTCGGGGGCGGAATCACAGACGCAGAACCCTCGGCCATCATCAACGATCTAATCACCAATCCTTATTATGGGGTGAGTAGAACTCTTCCGCTCGGCAACCTGACGCAATACCGGAACTTCTGCACAGCCAACGGACTGTTTCTTTCGCCGGTGCTGGACGCGCAGAAAACCGCCGCAGCCTGGGTGCAGGAAATCCTGGACGTGACGAACTCTGCCGCGGTGTGGAGCGAAGGCGTGCTGAAGATTGTGCCTTACGGCGACACGACGGCGATCGGGAACGGCGCGACTTTTTTCCCCAACACGTCACCGGTCTACGACCTGAGCAGCAACGACCTGCTGACGCCGGTGATGGTGAAGCGGCCTTCGATTGCGGACGTGATGAATTCGGTCTCAGTAGAGTTCCTGAACCGGGCCAACGATTACAACGTGGAGATCGCGGAAGACAAAGACGACGCCATGATCGCTGTGTATGGGCTGCGTAAGGCGTCGCCGCAGCAGGCGCACTCGATTACCACCACGACAGTGGCCAAGCAGGCGGCGAACTTCCTGCGCAAGCGGCAAGTGGAGATCCGGGCAACGTACACGCTGACGCTGGGCTGGCAATTCAACCTGCTGGAGCCTATGGACCTGGTGACGCTTACTATCCCGGAACTGGGATACAGCAAGAAGCCGGTGCGGATCACCGCCATTCGCGAAAACGACGATGGTCAACTCGAAATGGACGCGGAAGATTTTCCTTTTGGCACGGCTTCTTCCACGTTGTATCCGCAGCAGGAGCCCGGGGGGTTTGTGCCGCAGGCCAATGCGGACCCCGGCACGGTGAATACGCCTATCATTTTTGAAGCGCCGTCCCTGATGTCGCGCAGCGGCCGGCACGAGATATGGATGGCGGTTTCCGGCTCGTTGCAGGGAAACCTGCTTCTGTATTCCGAACAACTTGACAATCCGGCATGGACCACGCTGAATGCCACGGTCACGGCGAATGCCGCAACCGACCCGATAGGAGGCGCGACTGCGGACGCGGTGGCTTTTTCCGTGGCAGGCAGCAGCGGCTTCATCGGCCAATTGGTTACGCCGGCGTTCCAGGTTGCCAGCCAGACCTTTACCTTCAGTTGCTGGGTAAAGACGCCGTCGGGCACAAACACGGCCAGCCTGCTGATCCAGGACCAGACCGGCGGAACCATTGTTTCCACGCCATTCCCGATCACCTCCGCGTGGCAGCGATTTTCCGTCACGGGCACGATGGGGCCTTCGGCAACGGCGCTCCGCGTTTTTGTCTACAACCTGACAACCGCCGGAACGCTGCACTTGTGGGGAGCGCAACTGGAGAACTCCAGCAGCTTAAACTCCTACACCCAGACCGTCTCGGGGCCGGTGAATATCGCCAATCCGAACTGGGGAGGCTGCCATGTGTGGGTGAGCCAGGACAACAGCGACTATCACCAGATAGGCCAGATCTATGGCCCTTCACGCATGGGGTTGATCACCGGGACGGCGGCTTCACGCACGAATTTTCTCCTGAATTCGAGTGGATTCAATGGCACAGGCTGGACGCTGGACGGCCGCGCCACGCTTACACAAAACAATGCGCCGGGACCGGACGGGGTGGCGAATTCCGCCAGCACTCTTTCCCGAAGCACAGCCGCGTGCACGCACATTTCCGACCTGCAGCAGACCATCAGCGCGAACGCCGCGGCCACGCCATGGACGTTTTCCATCTGGGCCAGAGTTATCAGCGGCACACAGACGATCCAACTGGCGCTGGACGATGTGACGACCACGCTCATCGCTAGCCCGAGCTTCACGGCCACCACAAGCTGGCAGCGATTTTCTTTTTCCTGCGTCGCCGGCGCACTATTGAACACAGGCAGCATGCTGGCAGGCATTACGATTCTTCCCGCCGGTAGCTCAGGTTCTTCGGCTTCAGTGCAGGTCTTTGGGGCGCAACTGGAAAAAACCAGCGGCATGACGCCCTATATCCCGACGACGAGCAGCGCGGTGACGGTAACGGCGCTGGTGAACTCTTCGGCAGATCCCGACCCTACGAATTATTTTCCGGTGGACCTGACGGAGAGCGCGGCAACCCTGCAGTCCGGCACGCAGGCCGACGCCGATGTGTACCGGACGCTGTGTTATGCGGGAGGAGAATTCATCTCCTTCCAAGGCTCGAACCTGACAGGCAGCAACAAATACAACGTTGGCCAGGACGGCGCCGGAAATGTTTATTTACGGCGTGGCCTGTTTGGAAGCAACGTGACCACGCACGCCGCCGGAGAAGCCTTTGCCCGGCTTGACGACGCGATTTTTACTTATGTCTACGATCCTTCATTCATCGGCAAAACCCTCTACCTGAAATTTACCTCGTTCAATACCGGCGGACTGATGGAGCAGAGCATTACCAAGGCGGTCCCTTATCAGTTCGTGGTGACCGGCAGGTACTGCCAGATGGAAAGCGTTTCCAAGAACCTGCTGGCCAATCCGGGTTTTGAGTACAACACGGCGAGCACTCCGGTCTCGACGTATCCGAACATCGTTCCGATTACGAGCGGACAAAGGTTCACGGACAATTGGACTTCATGGAACGGCGCGGCGATCGCAGGAAGCGGCGATCCGTATTTGACGGTGAACCTGGAAACGAGCACTCCCCATAGTGGCGGCCGCTCGGTGCTGGTGATCAACAAACCAGGCGCGGTGCTGCCCAATGACAGCGTTTTTTACGCGCAAGGCACGCTCAGCGACAAAGTAGCGATCAGGCCCGGCGAGAAATACTGCTTTGGCGGCTACATCCGCCTGGTGGTGGATGGATCATTGCCGACCGGAGTGAACTGGCTGGGAGCTATCCGGGCGATTCTCTATGACGCCGCCGGCGCGGTGCTGGGGCAAATATTGTGGAATGGAGCGCAGAGCGGAGTTGGATTAGGGAATGGCAATCCGGACCCGACGTTTGGCGGCGGCACCGGCAGCGGATCGACGTTCAGTGGAGGATATTATCTGCAATCCACTTACTTCACGGTGCCCGCGAGCATGGGAACAGCAGCAGGGAAGCCGGCCTTTGCAGCGGTGTTTTGCACCGGCCTTCTGCAGAACACCGGCAGTTCACCGTGGTCGATGACCGGCCTGCAGGTAGATGCCAGGTTCGACGATTGCTTCCTGTTTCCACAATGGAACCTTACTGGCGATGAGGTGGGCAAACAAGGTTCCATCTCAAACACCTACACAGGCGCGTTGAGCTACACCAGCAATACCAGCTCGATTACCTGGAGCTGGAACTTCAACGCCAACCGCACAGATACGGCGATGACGATCAATAGCTACAGCGGATCGCAGACGGTTACGGGCTTGTCCGCGGGGACCACGTACAACTTTTATCCGTTCATCGACGAAATCAACCAGGTGGTCTCAATGGTTGCCACCGGTGGAGTGGGAACACCTTCCTGGGCGCACAACGGCACGTCGGTTGCCTGGACGCAGGAGCAGAGCCGAGGAGATCATTTTCCGCTTTCCACAGCGCCGATGGCGGCTGCCACGACGACAAGCGGCACCGGCGGCGGAGGCGGCGGAGGAGTGGGCGGCGGCTGCCTGCGGCATGACGCGCTGGTGCACGCGAGGAATCGCGGAGTCATTCCCGTAAACGAACTTGAAGTGGGAGATTGGGTCTGCTGCCCGGAAGACGAAGACACGCCGGAAGGCTGGGTAGAAGTCATTGCAGTGGATAAGAGCCACATCGGCCACGAATGGGTGCATACAACTTTCAACGTGGATGACTGGCTAGCGACTACACCGGGCCATCCATTTACGCTGGAAGACGGCAGCATGAAACGTGCTGCCCAACTCACGCTGGAAGACGCTGTGCCGTGGCTGCGCGGCGTTGCGTATCCGGTGAACCATGCGCTGGAGATTTATAGCGCCATGAAAGTCTCGGTGACCGTGCGGAGCCTACGCCATGTCTTTTACGCGGGGATGAAATTGCCTTGCCTCCTGCAGCACAACATTTTGGCGCAGAGTTGATGGGATTGGCACAAAACCCAAACCTTACCACGGATAACACGGATCAAAAATTTACCGCAGATTTCCCGGATGAACGCGGATCGGAATTGAACAAGGTAGTCCGATCAGGAGCAGAGAACCGCTATGCGAAGACTGTATGTCCTGCCGAAAGAAGTGTGGAGCGGAACGGTTGAGACCGGAACGCGAGCATTGCCGGATGGATCCTCGGAGCCGGTCCAGGTTCCGATGATCCAGCTTTTTCACCCGATCGTTGGCTCCCATTACATCGATCTTCCCCAGGGAATGATTCTGATGATGACGAGCTTCGATCATGACGAACGGTCAGAAGATATTTTTCAGGCGCATCCGGCGGTGGCGATCCTGCCGCATCCGGCGAACGATGGAAGGAAACCGTTAAAAAGCCACGTCGGAACGCCCGGGTACGGATTCGAGCAGCAGCATCTGGATGCGCTGAAGGGCCATCAGGAATTGGGAATCGCGGAGGCCGACACGGTTTTGGACGTGGCGCGCAAAGCGTCGGCGCTGCATCCGGAGGTCAGGTTCCGCAACGCGCTGTAGCTTGGGCGACGGCCGGCCAGCTTTCAAAAAATCTTGCCAAAGATCACACGGACCAAAAAAATGAAAAAGTTGAATTTAGCTATGACGGCGCTGCTGTGCGCGCTTCCCGCAGCCGCGCAAAACTGGACCACGATCAGCGCCAGCAACATCACTGATTTGAACCAGCAGAAGCTCGCAGCCGGACAGCTTTGCTTTCTCGGCACCGATCAGAACGATTTGCCCATCAGCTTCAATGCCGGTGGAGGCGGCCAGGTGCTGCGGCGGACGTTCTGCGCCGCCGTGACGAATGGGAGCGTGGCCTCATTCACGGTTCCGAACCCGGCTTTGACTACGCCGGCGGGCATTTACTATCGCGTTACGATCAAAGATGGAAACTCCGGCCAGGAGGTGCTGCGGTACACTCAAGTCACATTTACAGGCGCCACTTTCAACTTCGACAGCTATGCTCCGCTCAATCTAGGACAGTTTGCCGCGCCCGCAGGCGCTGCCGTCAGCGGCAATTTCACGGTGAATGGCAATTTGTCGGTCACAGGCTCGTTCAGCGGCGCAAATTTCGGGCTGCTCAACGTGAGTGGGCTCGGAATCAATGGAGCCGCGGCGAATGCCAACGCGGTGAATGGACCTTCAGGCTGGACGATCCAGGCAGGCGGCACGCCGGAGATGACGGTGAATTCCTCGGGCGTGACCATCAATAATCCTTCTTTTAGCGGAAATTTGACTCTGCCACCTACAGGAACTGCGACCTCCGGCGGCAATTTCGGCTCCGCCGGAGAAATATGGAGCGGCTCTTACTGGAACGGAACCGCCGCGGCCACGGACAGTTGGACCGCGCAAAATGTTATGGGCAGCGGCACGAATCCGGCCAGCACGTTGTTGCTGAGCCATAGTGGGTCGTCCGGGGGCGCGACGATTGATTTTTCCGGCGCAGGCACGTTCAAGAGCGGTGCAATCAATGCCGGCGGAAGTCCGATAACGGCGGGGACGTTCAAGAGCAACTCAGCCAATCCCTCGACCAGCGGACAGGTCGAGCTTGCCTCGGGCGATGCCATCAAATTTCGCAACACAGCCAATACGGCCGACCTCAATGGGCTGAGCAAAAATTCCTCAGACGTGGTTCAGGTCGGCGGCGGAGCGGGCATCGCGCTCAGCGGCGCAACTTCAGGATCAACCACGATGGCCGCCGCAGCCGCGGCCTCCGGCACGCTTACTTTGCCCGCGAGCACCGATACACTGGTGGGGCGCGCGACGGCGGACACGCTGACGAACAAGACGATCAACACGGCAAGCGGAAACGTCCTGAAGGTGAATGGCAATTCGCTGAACGCGACCGCGGGAACGGCTACGCTGACGCTTCCCAACTCCACGGACACGCTGGTGGGGCGCGCGACGGCGGACACGTTGACGAACAAAACGATCGACACGGCGGGCGGGAACGTCCTGAAGGTGAATGGCAATTCGCTGAACGCGGCCGCGGGAACGGTTACGCTGACGTTTCCCAATTCCACGGACACGCTGGTGGGGCGCGCGACGACGGACACGCTGACGAACAAGACCCTGGACGCGGAAGCCGCCGGCAACAGTATTACGCTTCCGTTTTATATCCAAATTCCGGCGGCGGGATGCAATAACGCCACCGCCAGCCCAAACTGGGACCTGCCCACGACCAACGCTCCCACGCCCAACTGCCTTACCGGGACAAACACGCAGCAAGGAACGATGGATTTTGACGATACTGCGGCGCGCACGATGCAAACCTTCTTCAACCTGCCGCCCGGCTGGACCGGAAACGTGGATCTGGAAATAGACTGGCTGGTAACTGCGGGCGGTGGCGCAAACACGGTGAAATTTACCGTGGCTACGGCCTGCTCTGCCTCCGGCGCGACTTTCGATCCTACTTTTAACCCCGTAAATACCATCACCTCCGGGACCGTAGGGGCCAACAGTGCCGTAAATATCACAACCCAAACCGCTATCACGATGACGGGCTGCGCCGCCGGAAACATTCTTCACGTTAGCCTTGGCCGGGATATTACAGACACATCGACAGCGACCATAAGAGTGCTCAACGTGGCCTTTACCATTCGGAGGACAATGTGACGATAGAAAAAAACCGAATTTTCACCGGAAAGCGAATTTTTCGCCGGGTGATAGCGTTGTTCACGCTGGTTTCCATGGCCATGGCCAACACGGTCGGGCCCAATGGACCTGCCAGCGCGGCTGCCTCCGGCTCCGGCGCGACGTGGAGCAATCCCACGAACGCGCTGGCCAACGACGGAGTTTTTGCTACAGCTCTTATTCCATCGAACCTCTCATCCAATCAATTGCAGGTCACCAATTTTGGCTTTTCCATTCCGGCTGGCTCCACCATCAACGGCATCCAGGTCGATACTGAAAACCAGTCGGCGAGTTCCACCCTAATGAGCATACAGATTCAGATACTCCAGGGCGGCGCTGCCGCGGGAACTGCCAAATCGGGCAATCCGCCGAATGCTTACCCTGCAGTGAAAGCATTCGTGACTTTCGGCAACGGCACCGACCTTTGGGGTACAACTTGGGCTCCTTCGGACATCAACAGCACAGGTTTCGGAGTTCAACAGCAGGCATTTAATGCTTCAACGTCATTTGGGTCAGCCAACGTGGATTTTGTCCGTATCACCGTGTTCTACACTCTGCCTGCCCCAACGGGCGGAGGCAAACACCGGACCATTCAGACGCAAGTAAGGAGCGGCGCTCCTACCCGCGTTATTGGCGCAGTTTGAAAAACTGCACTTTTGTCGCTCGTCCATCCCGATGGCTGTTAAGTGAGCGCGTGCTTTACAGCGCGCGAGCAAGCCGGAGGGATCTTGCTTGCTTTTCCAAGCCACGGCAACTGTAAAATCGCCCCTGCCTGCAACAATCGCCAACACGGAGAAACTCAAGTGAAAAAGATTTTTGTACGGAGTGTGATGGCTTGTGCCATCGCCGCCATGCCCATTTTGGCCGTGGCGCAGAATTGGACCACGGTAACCGCAACCAACATTACTGATTTAAACCAGCAAAAGCTCGCGGCCGGACAGCTCTGCTTCCTCGCCACAGACCAGAACGATAACCCGATCAGCATCGGGATCGGCGGCGGTGGACAACTGCTGCGGCGAACGTTCTGCGCGACGGTCGCTAACGGAGCAGTCTCGGGTTTTTCCGTGCCGAACCCTGCCAACACTGCACCGGCTGGAGTCAATTATCGCGTTACCGTGAATGACACGAGCGTGGGCAAAGAGGTGTTGCGGTACACGCAAGTCGCCTTCGCCGGCACAACGTTCAACTTTGACGCTTATGCGCCGACGGGGGCGGCCCCGCTGGTTCCGCTAGGCAATACGGTCAATGGCAATCTAAATGTGAATGGAAATCTGAGCATTACCGGAACCTTGACGACCAGCGCATTTGGGAACATCAGCGCCACTGCTTATAACAATGTGGTCGAAGCGGACACACAAACCGGCTCCGATGCCTGCGCGCAGATTGCGGCTGCCATTGCCGCTTTGCCAGCTACCGGCGGGACGGTGGATGCACGCGGTATCCAGGGCGCACAGACGTGTGCTGCGAATCCGTTTGCTTCTTCAGCCAAGCCGGTGCAGCTTTTGCTGGGCGGAGTAACCATCACCACCAGCGCATGCTGGGCGTTGCCCAGTGACACGGTGATCGTGGGCGCGGGACGTGGGATTTCCACGCTCAAGCTGGCCAATGGCGTGAACTCCTGCTTTGTCATCAGCAACCT
Source organism: Candidatus Angelobacter sp. (assembly GCA_035710845.1). GTDB lineage: Bacteria > Acidobacteriota > Terriglobia > Terriglobales > Acidobacteriaceae > Angelobacter. The sequence goes on along the minus strand of DASTCT010000314.1, from coordinate 14,386 downwards.
GCATCCTTCCACCGGCGACAATCACATTGCGGTTACAGGACTGACCATCGACGGCAACATGCTCAACCAGTCGCCCACCGGCAGCCAGCGAACAGGATGCGTCTTTTTTGAACGCACGCAGTATTTCTGGATCGAGAACAATGAGATGCTCAACTGCTATAACTTCAGCGTTGAAGCGTTGGGACAGTCACAATATGGCTGGATACGCAGCAACCGGATTGACGGCACGCTGCAAGGATCGGGCGTTTTGTTTGGCACTGGGCCGATGAGCACTGACAGCACTGGCGCGATCTCCGAAGCTTATGACATGTGGGCAGAAGATAACTGGGTGGGCAACACCCAGGCTGATTGCCTGTTTACCACCGGATCAAACACGCCCAGCGCCTACGGCACGGCGCGAGTCCATTTTAAAAACAACACGCTATTCAACTGCGGCGATGTCAGCATTGAAATAGGGGACAGCTCACGCGACTCTGAGGCCGTGGGCAACATTATTCAGATGCCACCGGCACAGACGCTCACCAGCATTTCCCGCTCGACCAACGTGGTTACGGCGACCATGGCCGCGCCCTGCAATCAATACAGCGGCTCGGCGCTATTCACAGTTGCTGGTGTGAGCTATGCCGGAGCGACGGCCTTCAACGGGAACTTTACTCTCTCCACGGTCACGCATGGCGCCAGCAGTTGCACGTTGACCTGGGCGCAGACCGGAGAAAATGGAACCGGCAGCGCGGGACTTATTGTCCGACGTGGCAATCTAGCTTTGCTCTCACGGTCCGGCTTGAACCATTCATTTACGGCCAACGTAGTGAACGGCAACAGCGCCGGCCAGCAAGGCTGCGAGATGGCGTGGGGCAATACCGGCGATAACGGGCCAAAAGATGAGAATGTGAATTTTGACAATATATGCAATAACACTGGAGGCGACGCGTTTTCAGTGCCATCGGCAACAGCGGGGCAGGTGACACAGATTTCCCATAAAAGCAAATTTGATGGAACGTTGGGAAATGATTATGTGATCAGCTCTAACGCGCAAAATATACGTCTGAGCGGAAATGGCTATATCAGTGCTGGCTCTTCCCTTGCTGGATTTAGTTTCCCCCAAACAAACGATATTGCGTTAAGGGCTCCAACAGGAAATGCAGTAAAACTAATTGGACCAAAAATTGGAATCGCGACTGGAGATTTTGTGCCAACGTCGTTTGTAGATATTGTAGGGGGTGGAAATTTCAATGATCTCCAGCTTCGTACCGTATTGTCTGCGAATGAAGGGATGTCAATTTCGAATGCCACCCAGGCATGGTCTCTCGGAGTACGAAATGATCTTTCACAAAAGTTCAACATCAGAAACATCACTGGAAGTGCCGACGCGTTCCTGCTTGATACAGCAGGCAACGCGACTTTCCTTGGAGGGATAACAGCCACATCGCTTGCTCTCGGTGCAAAGTCTGTAACCTATAACAATCTCCCCACCGCAGGCATCGGTTTAACTCCTATTTACTGGACTGTTGGTCTTACCGGACAAACTGGTTCTGTTGCAACCACTAACGTGACTACCTCTTGCAGTGCAGGGCTGTATTCAGTTTCTTACTATTTGAAGACAACGGCTGCAGGAACAGCAGGAACCGTTTCGGTCACTTTGAATTGGAATGATGCGACAGCTATGACTGTTACGAGTGCGACGGCATCATTGACTTCCACAACCGGCATGTCACAGGGAACACAGGTTATCAAATGTGGTTCAGCTTCCACGCTCTCTTATTCCACTACAGTGTCCGGAGCCACCGGTTCGCCTCAATATTCATTGGATATTGCTGTTGAACAACTGAAATGAATCGTCTTTCGTTATCTTGGCATTCATTTTCAAGGGGAATCATGCAACTCCATTTTTCTGACATTTTTACGGCGGCCAACTTGCTGGTGTTGCTGGGGATTTATCGCAAGATGTCCATCATTGTGTACCAGCACAAGCTGATGTGGACGGATTTTGCCGAACGAAAAGGCCTCCGCGCAAATGGAAAATCCGCAGAGGCCTAATGAGGGTGCATGCCGAACGTCAATATTAGTTCGAACCAAAAAGCTTCCCGAAATCGAAAGTCAGTCCGATATGGCCCCGGGTTGTGGTGGACTTAATGAGATCAGTCCGATTGGATTGGGTGATCGAGATTGGAATCTCAGCACCACTGCTTTTTAGTTTCAAGGTGACTTTGGCTTCGCCAATCCAAATTGGTCCAGCAGGAGCTAAAGCGATAGCAGCGGACTGGCCGAGGTTGATATTGGTCCCGGGAGCAAAATTGCTGGAGTCAAGACTGATGAGTCCGGGAGAAACCATGTATTGAAAATAAGCCGCGAGACTGAACCTGGCGGGATAGTTTGCCATGTCGCCCCCAATCCGGCGTTCCAGTTGCAGAGAGGCCTGGGCATCACGCCAGCGGCCAAACTGGCTGGATACTGAAGACGAGTTATAAAAAGTTCCGGCAAGGTTGACGCTAAACGTGCCATCGGGACCAAAGGGGTTGAACGATGACATAATGCGAAATGCGCTGGTATCTGGCTGGCCCTGCGGGCGCTGAAAATCATATTCAGCGGAAAAAACCGTTTTCTCATTAATTGTCTGCAACATCTGATTTACATTGCCGAGATAAAGCATGTAAGCCGAAAGAACGGAGCGAAGCTGGTTTTCGAAGTCAGGAATGTTTGCCTTCCCAAACGCCAGAACATCATCAAGATAAGAAGCCATCTCAGTTTCAAGTGCGGCCTGGTTCGTAGCGGCGAGCAGGAGAGGTTTATGTTTCATCTGAATCGCCGTATAGGCCGCATTCTGGTCTCGAATGATTGGTGAGAAGACTTTTGCGAGAATACTGGAGAGTTGAGCACCAGCATCTTTAAATTTTTGCTCATTGGTTTCGTAGAAGCCTGTCCATTGCGATTGAAATTCCTTAGAGTGAACATCGCGCGGATTGCGGAAGACATATTTAAGCGTGGCGCCGGAAAACCTGTTTTTTCCCGCAAGGAGATTTACTGAGGATGGGGTGCCGGCTGGATTATCGGTGGTGCTGGTGGAGGCGGTCTTAGTCGAGTTCTGGTCAGTATCAACCGATACAGAAAAACCCAGGTCTTTCAAAACTGGAGTCCCGCATCCCTTGTTGACTTGTGAAGTTGGACAGAAAGGTATGGGAGGAGCGCCGGAGAGAAAACGCGCCACGGCGTCCACATTGCCGGTGACATTGATGGTATTGCCATTGATGGCCTGCGTGATGGCTCCACTCTCAATGGCCGTGCTCAGGATTGAGGAAAGACCAGCTTTAACCACAGCAGAAGAGCTGCCGCTGGATCCAGGACTAGAGCCTGACTGAAGATCAAGCCTGCTTTGTTCCACTTGGTTGGCCAACTTTTGCTGTACCTGTTTCGCCAACCCGTCAGCCCGATGGGGATCAGCCCCATTTGCGTATTGCACGAACTGGTTGTAGTGGCTGCACTCAATGCATAAGAAGTCATCAATTGCACCCGGGCGATTATTGGGAGAAGCGGTCAAAATAGTACGCAGTTCGTCATTGAAAGGACGAAGTGCAGGATTATTGGCCTGGGATTGAGCATGCAGTAAGCTGAAACCCAGCAACAGGCTGACAAAGATGTATTTGCGCATTTTGGTCCTTTTCCTCACTGTCCAACAATCACGAAGCCGCGAGCTGGGTCGCTGGGCTTATATGCATAATGGTCGATCGGCGTCTTGGTTCCGTCACCACAGTCTTCAGAAACAGTAATGGTGTCCTGGTTGTCAGGCGACACAACGGTGATGACCAGAAAGTTTATGCCGTTGGGAACGGTGAATTTGACACAAGGATCGTTTACAGTGGCGGGATTATTGTTGAAATTCGCAGCAGTCAGGTGAGCCAAGCCACTAGAACTGCTGACACATAGAGTGATTGCCGCCCCGCTGGGCGCCAAAAACCTATGAATACCATTTGGATCGCGTTTCAATTGACAAGCCATTAGCACTCCATAAATAGATTTGTGGATACTTCCCGTTCACAGGATCGTCTGGTTCAAAAATCATAAACGGAATTTTTCAGCTTTTCCCTTCCACATCACCGCAAGTAATTAGCGGCCAGTAAACAAATATGTTTAGAGCAGGTACGAATGAATGATTACTCAAGAGCTACTCCTATGAAATTGACAAAAAGGGAACGCTTTGTGAGCAAGGTATGCAGGGACAAAAAGAGCGGCTGCTGGATATGGAATGGTCTGATTCGCCTGGATGGATATGGAGCGACGCGCTTTGAAGGTAGGGAACAGGGCGCACATCGGGCGGCATGGAAATTGTTTCGGGGAAAGATTCCACAGGGCATGATGGTTTGCCACAAGTGTGATGTGCGGGCATGCGTAAATCCAGCGCACTTGTTTCTGGGCACGGCAGCGGAAAATGCGCGAGATATGAGCGTGAAGGGCAGGAATCGGCGAGGCGAGAAGCACGGCTCAGCCAAGCTGACGCGGGTCCAGGTCCGGCAGATCAAAGCCATGCTGGCTGAAGACCGAATGTACATGAGCGAGATTGCGCGAGAGTTTGGCGTGTCTGAGACGACGATTCGAGCTATCAAGACAGGGAAGACGTGGAAGGAAATCGGATGATTGTTGACAGCCAGAATCGGACGGAATCGCTTGCTGGCACCGCTTAGCCGGGAGTCCTCATCCAGTAAGTGCTGGTCATAACCAACCATGATGGAGCTGACGATAGCCAAGATCGATTGGCGATTCATTTCTCATTTAAAAACGCAAAAATTCCGGAGGATAAAAACATGGCTGATTTTAAGCCGGCGTTTGCATTTGTGTTGCAACATGAAGACCCAAGCGGCTCAGGAGTGGTAACGGAGGATGCGGGGGGCCGCACGCGATTTGGCATTGCCAGCAAGTTTCATCCTGAGCTGCCGGAGGAATTTTTTACCGGACCAGCGGAAGAAGCATTGGCTGAGGCGGAGCGGATTGAAGAGCAGGAATACTGGAATGCAATGCGACTGGCAGAGCTGGCAAACCAGAATGTGGCCAACAAACTGTTTGATATGGGAGTGAATATGGGAGTGCGCCAGGCCTCAATTTACGCCCAGCGCGCGACAAATCTTTTCTTGAGCCACAAGGCATCGAGTGCAGAGCAGAAATTGGCAGAAGACGGTGTAATTGGCGCAAAGACGCTGGCAGCGATCAACATGTGCGATCCGAGAGAGCTTTACCAAACGTTATGCGAACTGAGCGAGGCGCATTATCGGCATGTGGCGGCGGTGAATCCGGCGCAAGCGGTGAATTTGAAAGGGTGGCTGAAACGCGCAGAAGCGTGAGAGAAAATCTCACCACCGAGACACGGAGGCACGGAGAAGAGCAGACAGCCAGCTTATTTCATTGTATGTTCCGTGTATTCCGCGAAACAAATTCTACCGGACGGTGACTACCGAGAAACAGAGAAGTTCCTGAAATTCCAAAACAAGAAAGGACAAACTATGAACCTGAAAACCTGGTTCAAAGGGTTGGGTGTATTTGTACTAAGCTCATTGATTACGGCGGCAGCCACTATGACGCTGGATCCTGCGAGCTTTAATTTTTCTAAAGCGGGGCTGGAGAAAGTGGGGCTGGCCGCGCTGGTAATCGGCATAAAGGCAGTGCTGCTGTATCTGAAGCAGTCACCATTGCCAGGAGGCCAGACCAATTTCACCAATTGGAGCAAGATCAGCAGCGCATTGATATTGTGCGTGGTTGTTCCCGCTACGGTATTACTCTCTGGTTGCGTGAACTCCTGGGAGCAAACTACATACGCGTCATTGGCAGCGAGCAAAGCGCTGATTGATTGCGCAGTGGCCGGCTACAACCATTTTGACGCTGACATAAGACATGCCTGTGCGGTTGATCCGCAGGACCCGGCTTTTGATCCGGCACAGTTTTACCTGCCGCAGACGCGGGAAGCACAAGACGCAGTGGAAAAAGCACGCCAGGCGCAGGTAGCCGCGGTAGAGGCATTTGCTACCTACGCAACGGCCAAGATCGGAAAAGATAAAACGACATCATTGGCAGATAAGCAGGCCGCAGTGGTCGGCTATCTGCAACAACTTCCTACACTGGTAAATGCGATTCGCGCGCTGATGGGCAAGAATCCGGTTGGGCCAAGCGCTTCCGCGGGCGATCCTGAACGCCCGCTAGTTGCTATTGAAGCTTTATATCCTGCCGTGGAATTGCATCGTTAGGCACTGACTGCGACGCAACGAAAAACTAAAAAAATTAAAGAGCAATGTAAAGCCACTTCAATGCGCGGCTTCTATTGCTGATTGTGAGGTGACTTTTGGCAAGCACTCCTGTTGGACCCAATACTGCCGTTTCAAGCACAGACAAATTGAAACAGATACTGAAAACACTTACAGACACCGCGACCTTTATTGAGCAGATTCTGGCGGCCACGGGCATCGGCGGTCCTAATGCGAATGAAATTGAGCGGCTGACCACGGCGTTTAGCAGTCTGGCGGCTCTTGCCATTCAGGCCGCACATGATGTAGCTGGCAAAGAAATTACCCCGAGCAGCGTACTAGAACTGCTGCCGGTGGGTACATCTTTGACAGCGCCAGCAAATGAATAAACATCGTGAGCTTGAGGCCGTAAAATCGGCCCAAAGGGAAACACGATACCTTTGGTTTATAGAGCAGGACTACCCAATATCTTGTTGTGGCGAATAAAAGTCGAATCTAATAAGATTGAGTCGAACCCAAGGCAGGCGCTGCAATCCCCCTTGCTAAGCGGCCTGCATAGAACAACGAAGGTCAAGACTCATGAAAGCTATAACGCCAGTGCAACTTCGTACACTTCCTTTTGAAGAAGCGGCCAAGTATTGGCTGGAAATAAAGAAGCTCTATAGTAAGAAACCACGCACGATTGAAATGTATGAGTGGTACATTCGCAATCTGGAAAAAGTCTTTGCCGGCATGTTGCTTGCACAGATACACATTGGACATTTTATGGAATATCAACGGCAGAGGCGCCTTTCTGCGGGAACGTCATGTGTCAATCACGAACTGAACACGCTGTCACAGATCCTTAAAGCGGCGGACCTTTGGGACTTGATCGAAAAGCACTATAAGCCGCTGCCTACCCCGAACTGGACGCCACCAAAAGTGCTGACCGCGGAAGAAGAAGAAAAATTCTTCCGCGTAGTCTCCGGCAATCCGGATTGGAGCGTAGTTTATTGGGCGGTATCGCTGACGAACAATACTTCAGCCATGGGAGTTGAGCTGCGATATCTGCAGCTAAAGCATATTTTTTTAGACCAGGAGCCGCCTACGATTCATATTCCTGATAGCAAAGTGAAAAATGAATTTAGGGCGCGTGTGGTGCCGCTGAATGTAGTCGCAGCAAAACAGGTAGGAAGAATTGTGGAGAGAGCAAAAAAGCTGGGAGCATGGCATCCAGATCACTATGTGTTTCCGTTCCGAGTTAAAAAGGGAACTTATGATGTAAACAAGCCGGCATCTCCTTTTTTCTTGAGGTCAGCTTTTAGATCGATGCGCAAGGTGACAGGATTGGAATGGTTACAGCCGAGAAATTTTCGTAATCAAGTAATTACAAAGCTGTTTGAATCTGGAGCACCCGACGAAACAATAATGTCAATAGCGGGACATCAATCCATCAGGATGTCACGGTACTATTCGCGAATTAGAATTACAGCTAAAGCAGAGGCTCTTAACGCAATTTGTCCTAGTGGAAAGGATGTTAAATCTTAAAAGTTGACAGAAAACTTAAGCAATATATATTTGTAAATTGACATATTTTGATGGTCTTGGGACTGTGGGCAACTGCTGAAAATTATGACACTCTGCCTTCTAAGCAGAGGGATTTACACTGGTTTATTCATTAATATGTGGCTTAAGAGGCAATTGGAAGGATCCGCGGCATCGCTGGGGCAGCTTGGCAGCTTGGAGTCCGCGTTGATGGAGCGGATGTGGCGTCGCGGTGAGATCAGCGTGCGCGAGCTACATGCCGAATTTGTGCCTCGCTTGGCTTACACGACCGTGATGACCACGATGGATCGGCTGTATAAAAAAGGTCTGTTGAAAAGGCGTAAAGTCGGCAAAGCCTATATTTATGTCCCTGCCTTAACTGAGCAAGAATATCAGGAGCAGCTCACGCACCATCTGTTGGGGATGGTGTTGAATGAAGACAGGAACAGCGAAGCTGTGCTGTCACATTTCGTCGATGCGGTGAGCGAGACTGACGAGCAGATGCTGGAGCGCCTGGATCAGTTGGTTAAAGCTAAACGGCGGGCGTTGCGCCGGCCGGAGTGAGACATGTTTTATGCTCTTGCGATAGCCCTGTGTCTGGCAGTATTGTTTTTGGCTCTTGCCGGCAGCTCACTATTTTTTCTCCCGGCCATGCTTTTTGCCCGACGGATGGTACGAACGTCGGCTTCCGAGAATGAAGCCAATTTACTCTTTGCTGCGCGGCTATTGCCGGCAGTGCTTGCTGCAGTAATCACGCTAGGATTAGCTCTTCCAGCGTTTCTTGAGTTTGAACCCCACTCCACTCATGAAGGCATAAGCTTGCGATTGGATGTACTCGCCTTAGCTGGCGCAATACTAATAACTGGCATGATAGTGCGCAGTTGGCGGATGCTGCTGGCGACGATTAAGACTCAGCGATCCTGGCGCAAGAGTTCGGAAAGAGTTTATCTTGAAGGCATCAATCTTCCCATCTACTTTGTGAAGAACGGCTCGTCATTGTTGGCTGTTACGGGTATTTTCCGCGCTCGGATTTTTCTGTCGCGTGATATCTCTGAAACCCTCTCTCCCGAAGAACTGAAGGCTGCATTGGAGCATGAGATCGCACACGTCTCTTCATTCGATAATCTAAAGCAAATGTTGTTGAAGATAACGCGACCGCCGCGCTGGCTGAAAGCTTTCCACGATGCCGACGCAGAATGGAACGGCATGGCTGAAATCGCGGCAGATCAAAGTGCTCTGGCCAGAGGCGCCTCAGTGTTGGACTTGTCATCGGCTTTAATCAAAGTTGGCCGCTTAAACCGGAGCTTTGCAGTCACCAATGCAGTTGCGTCACACCTGGTGCCGCCGACGTGCAATTCTTCACTGGAACAAAGAATCATGCGACTAAGCGAACTCCTGCAAGAAAACGGGCAAATGGCAGCTCATTCTCAGGCCCGCCTTGGAAAACTGATGCTTACGATGTTTCTTGGCACCGCAGCTTATATTGCCTGTATCCATGCCTTTTTGCCTGCTGTGCACGAAGCGTTGGAATTTCTTGTACGCTAGGCGCGGGCTACTGGGGCGATAGGCCATGCGGCATTTTCTCACTGGGACAACTCTGCAATATACTTTTCTAAGCTGTGCCTAAACCACACATTATTTTTCTCTGCGCTTTAGTGCTCATATTCCTAGGGCGGTCGCTGGTATTCTCCCAAACGGCCACTCAGGAGCAGTTGAAGACGCAGCTTGAACGCGCAAAAACTCTACGCAAAACCCATGGTGCCAGTTCCGCCGAAGAAGCGCAGAAGATTTACGAATTGTTGTTGCCGCAACTGCGGGGTCAGACCGCAAGTCCAGAACTTGTAGAAACCCTCAACAACTTGAGCGACATGGCCACAATGGCGGGCGAATATGACCGTGCTGTTTCCCTTTCTCGTGAGAGCGCAAACGCATGCCAGCAGATGCGTGACAAGCATTGTGAAGCCCTGGCCAGAGACGATGCGGGAATGGCATATTCCAATGCCGGTGATTACGCTGAAGCAGTCGGAGAACTGGATCTCGCTCTGAAGTTAAACAGTGACATGGGCGATGCGCAAACGGCCGTGTTGATCCTGAACAACTTGGGCATCGTGTACTACTACCAAGCTAAATATTCTGAATCGTTGCGAACGTATGAATCTGCTTTGCAATATGTGGAGAAATCGCCGCCAGCAGAGTGGACAACCACCTGGCGGCAACTGACTCTGCTTAACCTCGCCACTTTATATCAGCGGCTGGGGAACGATCAACGCGCCATCGGAATTTACAACGGAGTCTTGGGCGATCGCAAAGGGCTTACACAGCGAGAGATTGCTCAAATGTATGCTAAGCGAGGGCTTTCACCGCGTGATCTTGCGCACATGTTTGCCAACCTTGGAGTGCTTTATCGGCACCTCGGCGATCCTAACAATGCTCTGACAAGCTATGGCCTCGCAAACGAATATTATGAGCAGGAAAAGGATATTGATGGCGAGCTGGGAACGCTCAAAAATACCGGCATTCTCCAGGCGCTTGATCTTGGCCAACTAAAGAATGCCCTCAAGACATTCCACCAAGTTTATTCGCTGGCAAACAAGACCAAGAATCAGCGCGAAGCCATGCAGGCTTTGTTGTACCGCGGAGAAACTCTTTTTCGTCTTGGCCAGCTTTCCGATGCTGAAGAAGAATTTAAGGCGACACTGGTTTCAGCCAATCAACTGGGAACAGTGGAAGAGCAATGGAAGGCGATTTACGGCCTCGGCAAAATCGCTCTCAAAAATAATCAGCCCGCGATTGCGGAAGAGAAATTTCGCGAGTCAATCAAACGAATTGAAAGCGTGCGTTCCAAGCTGCAACTTTCGCGCTTAAAGCCTGATTTCTTTGCTGACAAGCGTGAGGTCTATGATGCGCTAATAAAACTGCTGCTGGAGCGCAATGATGTTGCCACCGCGTTTGAATATATGGAGCGCAGCCGAGCCCGGGCCTTTCAGGACCGCTTTTACGTCAACAAGCTTTCACCTGACGCGCTCACGCTGCATTCCATCCAGGCACGTCTCGGTCCGCAAGCTGCGCTGGTTGAATTTTGGGTCGGCACCGATGCGTTGGCTGCGGTGTGGGTAACACACGATTCCGCAGGAATTACGCAAAGCCATCTTTCCAATGCCGAAATGAGCCGCCTTGAGAGCTTTGTTTCCGCACTGCCGGATAACCTTGGCCGCAATTGGCAAAAAGATTTTCAAACGATTAGCGCCATGTTGCCAAGCGGCATTGTGCCTTTCTCGCAAGAACATTATTCGCACGTCCTGATTGTGCCGGACAGCTTTCTTAGCCTGGTTCCATTTGAGCTGGTAAGCACGCCTGCGGGTAAGCCGCTGCTTGAAAAGCGTGACGTCACGTATTTGCCCAGCGCGGTATTGCTTTTGCGCGGCGCTCAAGCCAATGCTTCTGCCATTCGATATCCGTGGCAGCCGCAGTTGGTCGGCTTTGGTGATCCGTCGATCATTGGGAGCGGCGAAAGCTCACTTACCACCTCGCGCGAAATCGGCGGCAACGCTCTTCCTGGTTCAGGCGAAGAGCTTCGCACGATCGCCAAAATGAGCGCTGGAAAGACGCGTTTGTTTCTTGGACCTCAAGATCGCAAAGACAGCTTCTTTCAATCCGCACATTCCGGTGAAGCGCTTTTGCACGTGAGCACGCATGCCGTCGCGGACATGGATGACCCTGAGCGTTCGCGCCTTCTCTTTTCTCCCGACGAAAATGGCCAGCCTAACAATTATTTATTTCTCAAAGAGCTATACGACCTTGATCTCCGTGGCACAAGCCTGGCCACGCTTTCCGCCTGTGACACTGAGCGCGGGCGCCTCATCCCAGGCGAAGGTGTTCAGGCGTTCAGTCGCGCACTGCTTGCTGCGGGCTCGCGTTCCACGCTCACAACTTTATGGCGAGTTCCAGACCAGCCAACCTCCGAGTTCATGCAGCAGTTTTATTACTTCCTGCTGAAGAAACATAAATCCAAAGCTGAAGCGCTGCGACTGGCCAAGCTGGAATTCTTGCACTCAGGAACTGAACTGAGTCATCCTCGTTATTGGGCCGCGTTCGTCCTCAACGGAGAAGGTTCAGAACCTGTTCCCAGATTCATTCCCTGGCAGCTTCTCGTCATGCCGATTCCACTTCTGGCAGTTGCCGTGTTTCTCTTCTTCAGTCTGCGGCGCAAAAAACTGCGGCACAAAAAACAAATGGCTGCTACCCAGCCCATAATATCGCTCTAACTACAAACAGCCTGCTCGCGAACGCAGGCTGCTGCAAACTCTGCGTCATTCCTACTTGATCTTAAAACTTCCTCCGCTTGACTCCGCAATCGTTTTTCCTGATCCATCCAGCGCAGTCACTTTCCATTTAATCGGCATGCGAGCTTGCATGGCTGCCTTCATTTCCGGCGTTGTTTCTATTTGCGGCTGTATTGACGTAGTGCTTGCCAGTGGCTTGTCTAATGCGTCCGTGAGGTCGATTCTGTAGCTCGCAGCGCCCGGATAAGCATCCCAGCGAAATTCCGTTGGCGCCTGCGCCAGATCGCCATTTGGGCTCGCCAGCTTCACTTCGCCTGACCGGAAAACACCAATCCCGCTTCCGGGTCCACCAAGCTTGGGTGGTCCTGATTCCGGATGATGCAGAGAAATCGCAAGCACTAGCAATGCAGCCATCGCCGCCGCTCCAGCCATGTACGGTACGCGAAACAAATTCCGCCAGAATGAAACGCGCGCAACCGTCGCCGGCTTGGCCGATCCGCCTGGCTGCTGGCGCTCCAACTGTGCGGCAATCCAGGCCACTGCTGCGCCTTCGTCTGCTGAAGGCGTTGCCGCTTCAAAATCTTTCAGCATTGAAAGCTCAGTCTGGCAGTGTGCACAGCTTTCAAGATGCGCTGCGGCTTTCGTATCCGTTGGAGCCTCTTCCGTAAAGCGCTCCAGAACTTCCAGCGGGAGACAGTCTTTGCTGGCAGCGGCTGCTTCCTGCCAGGTTTTCAAGTTGTTGGTGTCGGCCATGGTATTTTCCTCAATTCCCCTATGCTCTTGCTTTCCAACGTCTAACAGCCCGGTCAAGTTTTCTTTTGGCGCTGACCAGGTAAGCCTTTGCGCCGCTGGCATTTTCCAGCTTCAACATCCGCGTAATCGCATCCAGAGGAAGCTCTTCTCCAAAATGCAGCGTAAAAACCGCTTTTTCCTTTTCGTCGAGCGCTTCATTTATTAGTTGGCGCGCTATTTCACCTTGTTGCTTTAGCTCCACCGTCGCCAATGGGCTGTCCGATCCCATATCCGGCAGCGTCTCCATGACCATCTCGTTGGAGTCCATTTCCGGAGCACTCGATTTTGAACGAAGGGCGTTGAGGCAGTGGTTCCGGGTAATGGAGTAGAGCCAGGTGGAAAACTTTGACTGTCCTTTAAAATATGCAAGGTTCTGGTAGGCCTTAACGCAGACCTCCTGCGCCAGATCGGCTGCGTACTCGCGGTCTCCCGTTACGGAAAAACACCAGCGCGCCACCTTTACATGATGGCGGCGGAAAAGCTCGTTCAGGTATTGCTCCGCCGTGCCTTTGTCAGCCTCGGCCCGTGCCTGGGCGATAAGCGCTTCATCTGAAAGCTCTTCCCAACGCATTTCCGGGATTATAGCAACTGCTTGCTCCCGGCCAGCGTCATGGGAAACCGTCTTGCCACGTGCCGGCCACTCTGCCACCTCAGCCGCGCGGCACTCACTTGAGCGATTATGATTTGCACGATTATGGCTTACACGATCGTGACTTGCCGTGCCACTCTGTTCTGCCGCGCGCTTCCGTTCTATTGTGCCAATCTGGGCGATAGATGATTCTCTGCACGCTTCCTGCACCGCGTACATTGAAGGCACCGTACTGGGTTGTGCTGCCACTCTCAATTTCCTTTCCCTTACATAGGCTTGAGACACCATTCACCCGCCAGATGGAACAACTTTCTTGTTTTCCAGCATTTCCGCCCGCTCAACCCTCCAATCCTTGGTATTTCCTGACTTTGGCCTTAATTCGCCGATTGCCAGCTTTCATCTCTTAAGGTTTTGCCTTACCGATCTCGGCGATGTCGAGGTCCCTGCCAAGCCCGATGTTGGCTTGGTGGGGTGAGATGTCGGCGATCTCAGAGATCACCCGATCCGATTTCCTGATGCCCCGAATTGTCTTAGCCCTACGCCTCCCGTTCGGCTTTTCATCTGTCCAAACCCCTAAGAGATCATGGAGCGCAGTTGCCCTCGCCTGCGGGATCCCTTTCCGCTACCCCCGTTCCGCTTGATCCCCGAAGACAAAAGACTTACACGATGTGTCCCCCGCGATCTCTCTTGGGTTCCGGAGCCACCAGAGATTCTTCATGCTCATCCTGCCTAGCCGCCCTTGTATCTATAAACAACGACATTTTCTGATGGAAAATGTGGTTGCGAGGGGATCGAGGCATCGAACCCCTCGCGGGCGGATGGCACCCGTGCGCCCTAATGTCACTTACTTAACGTATTTGCCGTGCATGACTGGGTCAAAGTGCCCGACAGATGCTGCTTTTGGTCGCTTTCGCATTGAAAGCACTGTGTAAAAGCTTCAGAGGACCGCATGAAATGAATCAACATAGTTAATG
>DASTCT010000313.1:0-44270 GCA_035710845.1 Candidatus Angelobacter sp. | reverse complement strand
ACGAAGGCCCAAACGGAAGGGAGCGGCAAGTAGTCGGCGGGACTCGATGAGCGACAAGCGGCAGAAGAACCAGCTACAGCTATTGTTGGCCTTTACCGGCGAGGGGAGGAGTGAAGCTCCAAAGGCTCGGCGGGAAGGGACTGAATCGCTCACGGGGAAACGCGAGGAGGAAAGCCGGGCTCTCACAGAGCAAGCGATGCTACACCGTTTTTCTAAATCCGTCCGGAGTCGATACCGACCAAGCAAAAGTATCGCTGTACAGCATACCGTTGGATGCGGTCATTTCAGGCGCTCTGGTGGCTCTCAATAAGGATTTTGCAACGTGGTTGAAACAAGAGCTCGCATATTTACCGACCTAGGCTTCGAATTGGCAGAGGCTATTCAGGAGGACACATTAAAGCCAATGACGGGACGGCTGCCTTTCATCTCGGGGTTATTGCTGCATGGGCCGGCGGAAGCACAGTACGCGACCACGCTCGATCTCATTTTTCGCGAGTGCGCGCTCGGCGAGCAGGCTCTGGACAGACTCGGAAATAATGTTTTCGGCGGCTATCAGGACCTCGCAATGGTGCGATATCCAGGCAATCGGACCTGGCGCTCTATATCGTTTACCGCAATAATCGCAACGACTCTGGTTTAGGGTCCGGGCCGTAACCTGATAGGTCAATGCCGAGACGAGGACGGAGATAGCATCATTTACCATCCTCAATCTGGAATCGGCAGTCCTGAGGTCCTGGGATTCTCTCTCCTTCGTATGCTTCAACGTACGATTCGGGGGTTTCATCATGTTCCTTATATTTGAGGTGCTGGGCCGTTGCTCTCCCACAATCAGCAGCCAAGCCTGCTGCCCGCGCTGCGCAGGTTCTTTGTTCATGGCGAATTCGAGTAGTTCTGCGGCGTTTGCCACGCAATCGGACCGGGATCAACTCTCGCTTACTTAAGTAGAAATAAACGGACGCACTGGGTCATCTCCCCCATTCGATTCTTCCATACGCGCCAATACCTTAACAGCAGAACGCAGAACGCAAATTACCAGGCTGATGCGCAGTTTGACCTCGGAACGTTCCCCACCGCTGCGCTCGGCATTTCCCAAGGAGTAAAGAAGTAAATGCGATGGAAACTTCCCCTGGTTCTGTGTGTGATTTCGTTGCCGATGTTGGCGTCCGCGTGGGTCAACGTAACGGTCTCAACACCAGCAAATAATTCCACAGTAACTTCCCCGGTTTTGTTCGCCGCCTCGGCGACCTCCGACAAACAAATCACAGGATGGCGCATTTATGTTGACGGTGCTTCGGTATATCACACAGGCGCTGGAAACAGCATCCGCACAAGCCTCAACATAGCGGCAGGCACACATCAGGTCCTTGTTCGCGCATGGGCCGGCGACGGCACATACGGATCGGTTGCTTTAACGGAAACCGTCGGCAGCTCTACGCCTGGCACAGCCCAGGGCGTGGTTACGCCGTCTTCGCTGGCGTTCGGTTTAGTTGCTACGAATACAGTCAGCTCTTCCCAAACAGTAAAAATCACGAACACTGGTTCCGCAACGCTGAACATCTCTGGCGTCTCTATTTCGCCATCGCAGTTCACTGTTTCCGGTCCCAATCCAACCAGCATAGCCCCGGGCAGCTCTGCCTCTTACAATGTTAGCTTTGCGCCGACTGCCGTAAGCGCATATCCAGGACAGCTCTCGTTTACCACCAACTCGGCCACCGCAGTTCCTCCGGTCACCCTGAGTGGAACGGGAACGGACCCGGGCGGCACAAGCGCGAACTGCTCAGGAACAACCTATTACGTTTCCACTTCCGGAAGCGACAGCAATTCCGGAGTTTCTGTGAGCTCACCCTGGAAGACGGTGGCAAAAATCGTGGCTTTCGAACCGAGCCTCAGGCAAGGCGACTGTGTGCTCTTTCAGCGCGGTGGCGTCTGGTCTGAAGAATTGAAGATATCGAACGTTCACGGGAGCCAAAGCTATCCAATCACCTTCGGCAATTACGGGACCGGAAATCTGCCTGTCATCGATGGTGGTTCCACCCGGCCCTATGGCATTGTAGGCGCAAGCGGTTCAGGCCAGACGGCGAACTCTTACGTCACGATCGATGGCTTTGAAGTTCGGAACGCAACGAGCGGAGGCATCATCTTCTCGTACCTTCAGCAGCCGGGTATAACCATCCAAAACAACTATGTTCACAATAACGGGTACGGTGCTTATCCTGGTGCATGTTTCGGATGTTTTCAGGTCGATAGCGGCTCATACGGATACAACTCGGGAATCGCTTTTGTGGCTTATCCCAACGGGGTCTACGGCGCTAAAATCCTTAACAACATTGTGAAACTTGAGGGCGGCCATAATTCCATCGTGGTCGATCAAGATTCCGGCAGTCCTGTAGTTCAGGGGAACAAAGTCGGCCCGGGCTGCTCGCATAATTGCATCGACTTCAAACGCTCAACCGGCGCGTTGTTCAAGCAGAATATTGTGAACTGCTCGACTCCGGCAGCGGTGAACGGCCAGACCTATCCCGCCTGTAACGGCAATGCGTTTTACGCCGAACAGGATTCTTCGGGTTACACACAGACAGGCACCTATGAGGAAAATGTCGCCTATGGCGCAGCGCCCAACTACGCCTGCTTTGAAGGAATAGGTGTATCTGGTCCACTTTCATTGAAGTTCTACAACAATACCTGTTACGGCGGAAGCACAGGAGCGCTAGGGGTTAACTTCAATGGCTGCGGTGGAACATTCACTTTCAAGAATAATATCTTCCATACCGCCAGCATCCAGATGGGAACTAACTGTGGTTCCTATACATGGGATTACAACGATAAATACAACTCATCCGGACCTACAGGTACGCATGATATGACCGTCAATCCGCTCTTCGTAAATCCAGGCGCGATGGACTTCCATTTGCAATTGACTAGCCCTGTTCTCACGACAGACGATTCAAGCGTCCTGGGGCTGTCATTCATGGGAGCATGCGGTACATCGGGGACCTGTCCATAGGCAAGAAGTTAAGTCAGGTATCAAAACCATAAGCCTGAGCCATACAATCAAAGTTGGCTTAGTGATATTCATGGTTCTTTTTAACATTGCGGCAGGCGCCTTCTCAGGAACCTGCCGCGATCCCATTTATGGCTTCTTTTTCTGCCGTGACTACTTCGGCAACCAGTCCTTGTTCTTCCAGTGGGCGAGCAGCGAGTTGAGATAAATCTGCGCGCCAGCATCCATCCAGCCGCCGCTGTAGTGCGAACTCAAACAGCCGAACTCTACATATTCCAGATTGTTGGCATATTTACCTGTGACAGAATTCCAGAAGCGGTGTGGTGACTCATCATAAGGATTGTTCGTTGCGTTTTCGACATCGGTTAAATATGTGCCGGCAATCCCTTTTCCTTCGAAGTAGCCGGATTGAGCGCCGTTCATGCAGGATCGCTGGGATCCGTAACGATAGTCCGCGGCAAAAGCCGTACTTTCATTAATTGCCGGCCAGGTCATCCAGGCGCCGGTGGCCGGACTCGCGTATACAACCTTCGTCTGCCAAATGGACCACGATTGATAACATGCGTTGGGAATCAGATATCCCCAGAGATTAGTTGAATTATGGTCGGAGTCGTTCCCGGCCTGGCATTGACTGATTGAGAGACGCTCGTCGCCGCCTGCGTTCCACTGGATCCACGTGTCGTGTTCTTTCGTGGCCTGGGCTCGAATCATGTCTTCATCTACACCCCACTTGCACGCGGCCCAGCGGATGATCATCTCTGTTGTTCCAGTGTACTGACCGTCAACCAGTTTCATCCATGTATAAGGCGCATCCATCTCCGAAGAGCGATAACCGTCGCTTGCGTAGTATGCGAGCTGAGTTGAATTCGGCTTAGTCTGATTGGCGGGTGTAGTAATGCCATCCGCTGGCGAACCTGGGGGATGCGGTTGCTGGTTCTGTGGAACGGTTTCAACGTTAATTGGGTGGCCGTTGTACATGTCAGAGGAAGCATTTGGGTCAAGTGCAGCCGCGCATTGCGTGCTGGTATATCCGCCTCCGCCCTCGGCAAATATGCCGATTGCGGGCTGGGTGAAGAAGTGCGGCACGTCGACGGGAGTGGGAGACGGTGATGCCACTTGAATTGCATTTCCAGACTCCGTCGGCGGGCTCGAACGAAAGCTGTTTGGTGAATTTACAAGCATGCTGCTAGCGATAGCTGCCGCAATGACGGCCTGCGCGCCCGCCTGCGCGCCAATAATTTTGAACCTCATACTGCAACCTTTCCGGATGTCCTGAACTTGGGGCGATATTGCGGCGTTGCTCCAATAATCGATTCGTAGGCATCCAGGGTAATTTGGGCCAGGGCCGTCCAGTCCAGCCCCGCCCAGCCGGCTTCCAGAGCACGGCAGCGTCCGCGCATCGCTGCCCCTTCAACTGCGGCATCCAGGTTCTGCCGCAATATTTCCGAATTCAATTGACCAGAGTACAGGTGTACCCATCCAGCGCCGGCGAATTGCTGAAGCTCCATCATGGACCCTTTTGCCGGCACTAACACCGGCCGGTCGAGCGAGAGCGCGAGGATGGCAGAACCGGAATTCAAAATTTCGCGAAAGGGGAGTACGACCAGATCAGCGGCGCGGATATAAGTCGCCACATCAGAGTCGGGAATGTATCCAAGCTGCAGAAGGATGCGCCCGTCCCGCATCGCGATATCTTCCATGCGCTTGCGCTCGCTGGGCGAGAGATCGCACTTTCCTGCAACACAAAGAACTGCGCGGCTGTCTTCCAGAGCTGAAAACGTTTCCACCAGTTCCAGGATTCCTTTATACCGCTCGACGGAGCCGAAAAAGCCGAGCACCCTTGCGTCGGCGGGGATGCCCAGCCGCTGCCGTGCCGCTTCGCGTGAAATCTCAACTTCCGGATATGCATCGCGAATGTTTCCGTGCGGAATCACGAACCCAGGCTTTGCGCGAAGCGAAGGATAGCGGCAGCGGGCCTGTTCGGCGCCGGCATCGGTTAGCGCAATGTATCCATTCAGCAGCGCGGTAAAAATCCGCCAAAATCGGCGTTCAAGTGCGGGGTGTTGCTGGAGGTGGCTCTGCAGATTGTGGACTGTCCAGACCACTTTCCCGCCGCGTATGCGCGTCCAGCACATTGCGGCAAATAAAGCGCAGCTCCAGAACAACGCCGCGACTGTCCCGCGCCCATTCACGCAATATTCCGGCCAATGCAAGTGCACAATGTCATACCGGCTCCTGACGATTCGCCAGGGGCTGAACTCTTCCACGGTTGCACCCAGCTTCTGCATATTCCCATTCAGCAGCACGTTGTAAGGACCGCGATTTTTGAAAGCGGGCCAGGCAAGGATATGGCGGGCGTTAGTCATCAATTTCCTTTGTTTCCAATGCGGGCAGTGCAGCCCCCACGGTCTTAGTATGTTCTTGCGGTTCCAAGAGCTTCTGCACCACTCGCACCAGAGCCTGAGACTCCTGTTTCCATGTGTGCGTCTGGTAAACCTGCTGGCCTCGCCCCGTGATGGCCAGAACCTCCATGGGGCTGGAAACGGCAAATTCGATTTTCTTCGCGAGATCATCCGGGCTTCCGGCTTCGAAAAAGAGCAGCGATTCTTCGTTGAAGTAATCCTGAATGCCAGCGGTGCGTGCAGCAATCACCGGCTTCCCGCGCGCAAGGTACTCGAAGATGCGAGTAGGCATATTGAGTTCGGTAAATGCATTGCGGGGATTGGGAACAATGCCGATGTCACATGCGTCAATCGCGGCGGCAATTTGCTCCAGTGATTTTTCCCCGAGATGCAGCACGTTATTCTGTAGGGCGCGCTCCCTTACCGACTGCATGACTCTTTCCAGGAAAGGCGTTGCCTTGCCGTAAATATGCAATTGGGCCGTTGGCAGCCTGTCCCGAAGGCGTGCGAGCGCATCGATAGCAATCTGCAGGCCGTTACGCTCCACCAATGTGCCGTGATACATGGCGACAAACGGTTTGTTGCCGTGCAGTGGTCGCGCGCGCGCGGGAACAAAGGAGAAGAGCGACTCGTCAGGCGAATTCATGATGACTGAGATCTTTTCATCAGCGCGGGTGCGCGCGGCCAGAGCGCGATGGCATGCGGCATCGGGCACCAGGAGATGGTCCGCGCGCGCCACACTCCATTTTTCAAGGAATTTTAAAAAGCGGACACTTTTGCTTTCAGAGTCCTTGCGAAAGATGGCCATCATCAGCTCAGGCATTGGATCATGCAAGTCCAGAATCACTTTTGCGCCGAACATCTTTGATAGCAATGCGCTCGCTACAAGGACGTCTGGCATGTTGTTGATGAAAACCAAATCATAGCGATGCCGTAACGAGCGGGCCGCGAGAATAGCGGCGGAAGCGAGCGTGAATGCCGAATATTCCCACGCGTAGCCGAACTTTCCGCCGCGCCGATGCTGAATGGGAACACGGAAGACGTTCAGGCCATTGATTTTTTCGCGGCGCGGGCTCTTGCCGTCGGCCGCGCAAATGTAGTCAACCTGCATGCCCTGGCGCACCAGCGCATCAGCGCTGCGTCGCGGCCGGGGATCAGCCGGATAGGAGGACAGCACAACGATCGCGGCCCTTTTGCCTCGAAGTGGTTTGTGTTTCACGTCAGTCCTCCATTCGCGGCGCAGCGTTACTCTTTTGGCGTTGCCGCAAGAGCGGGAGCTCCCTTTGCCCGATTTGCGCTCGGGCTTCATGCCTGGTCTTCTTCTCATTGGAGTCCTGAATTGCCTGCAGCAGAGGCGAACGCTCAAGCTGGGAAAGAATTTCGATGTTACGCATCACACAGTGCCCCCCGATGATTCCAGGGAAGTACTTTACTGGTGGAAAGAATCCGACTTCATCGTATAAAGAGACCACCTCGTTGTAATCCGTGCCAGTCTGCTCGCAATATCTTTCGACTTCCTGCGCCCAGGCAATCAATACTCCGAAATATGTGGTTTCGGTCAGTTTTCCAAGCTCAGTATTCTCCGGAGATGAAAGAACCTTTGTCTTGAAACCAGCAGATTCGAAATGACTCGCGGCTTTTTGCGCCGCCACGGGGTCCAGGGCGCCGATGAATTTCGTATAGTGCAGCATCTCATCGCGCATGTGCGCGTGTTTGCCGCGAACCGGGCTATGCACCACGTCCGCGCCGGCCGAAACCGCGATCTTGCGGGTTGTGCCAACTGCGACGGTACTATTAATGATCGTCAACTCGGGCCTGCAGCGAGCTATGTACCGCGCGGTTTCGCCAACAAAGTCGCGGATCTCAAAGGGATAACAAATATGCATGATGTCCGCGGGTTCAATCGGTTTAGCCGGACTCTGTATGTCCATTCCAACAGCTTGATAGCTTTGCGAAAGAATGGACAGGAGAGGTTTGCCCACCTCTCCGAGCCCGACAACCAAAACGGTCTTCTTGTCACTCATGAGTTCCTCCTGCGGAACTGTTCCTTGGAGCTTGAGATCATTTTTTGTCTGCGTTCAGGCTGACTTTGCGCGTGGGCGTAGCGCTTACTCCGTTTTCCATAGCGAATGGTACGAGCCGCGCAGTGCATATTCGCCTGCAGCGAAGGTAGTTAGCATGAAACGCTAATCATCCATTCCTGGTTGCTTTGAGACTGCGGCGGCGCTGCCCGCGCGAAGCGCTTCAATCATTTGAGGCACTGCCATAGAATTCGCGGCGCGCTCTCCTTCTGCAAGCTGCCAATTGCGGAGCACCCGGACGATCCGTTCGCTTGCGTGTCCATCACCGAATGGGTTAGCTATCCTTGCCATGCGGTCATAGGCAGAACGGTCGGTCAGCAACTCTAAAGCCGCTGAAACAATGGCTTCCCTGTCAGTGCCCACAATCCGGGCGCAGCCCGCGTGGACAGCCTCAGGCCGTTCCGT
The DNA here is from genome assembly GCA_035710845.1 of Candidatus Angelobacter sp. Classification (GTDB taxonomy): domain Bacteria; phylum Acidobacteriota; class Terriglobia; order Terriglobales; family Acidobacteriaceae; genus Angelobacter. Next base: position 36,381 of record DASTCT010000313.1, on the reverse strand, counting down.
CAACTCGCGAAGAACAAGCACCGGCTTTCCAAACGTCGGCGCTTCTTCCTGTAGGCCGCCGGAATCGGTCAGGATCAAAGTCGACCGGCGCATCAGGTGCACAAGCGAAACGTAGCCGAGTGGCGGAATAAGAGAGATCCGTTCGTGGCCGGCCAGAATGGCGCGCGCGGGTTCCTGCACATTTGGGTTTAGGTGCACAGGATAGACGCAGTGCAGGTCCGGAACGGCGTCCACGATCTCGCGGACTGCGTGACAGATTTCCTGAAGAGCACTCCCAAAGCTCTCGCGGCGGTGCGCGGTCAGTAACATGATCCGGCGGTTCAGAGGCAGATTCGCCAGGACCCCGGTAGAACTCTCCTCGGGGAGGCCGCCGACCGTGAGCAGCGCGTCCACAACCGTATTGCCGGTGACATACACTCTGGAACTATCCGCGCCTTCGCGCAGCAGGTTGTCGCGAGCCAATTCTGTTGGCGCAAAGTGAACGGTGGCGAGCGCATCCGCAATGCGGCGATTTCCCTCTTCCGGGAAGGGACGAGCCAGATCGTGGGTACGGAGCCCTGCTTCAACGTGGGCAATGGGGACTCGCCGATAAAAAGCAGCCAGCGCTGCCGCCATGGCGGAAGTTGTGTCGCCTTGCAGCACCACCCAATCGGGCCCTGTGGACTCGATGACCTCATCGAGGCGACTCAGGGTCGCGGAGGTCAGCGAAGACAACCGCTGGTCCGGCGTCATGAGCGCAAGGTCAACTTCCGGACGTATATTGAACAACTCGAAGATAGGTTGGACCATTTCTCTATGCTGGCCGGTCACGCACACCCGGGTCATCACGTCTGGATAACGCCGCAGCTCCGCGATGACCGGAGCCAGTTTGATTGCCTCAGGCCGGGTACCAAGCACAACCAGGACAGTCACGCACGGTGATGAGCGAGCCTGCCGGGTGTTCATCGCCGTCTCTCCTGGACCAGTTTCACCAGCGCTCCCCGTACAGTCTGCGCCAGCTTGGACCACTCAAATCCGGAAACGTCGGCGAATTCAGTTGGCTCGCGGAGCGACGCGATGATCGCAGAGGCGAAGCTCTCCGGGGTGGGCGGCGCAAGGCGAACGTTGGGGAATGCAAGACGCCGAAGCTCTTCAAGATCTGTGGCCACAACGGGCCTGCGGACAGCCGTGTATTCAAGCACCTTGATTGGGCACGCGGCATCAAAATACGGATTGGAATCGCCGGCATACAAGCCAACATCCGTTGCCGCGAAGTAGTGACCAACCAGGTTGTTGGATACCCATCCTGTAGAGACGAACGGCAGACCAAGACGCTGGCATCGCTCTACGATCGGTTGAAGGAGATCGCCTCCGCCAACTACTAAAAACATAAGATTCGACACTTGCTGTGCGGCGAGCGCCAGGGCATCAACGAAAAAAAGAGAAGGGCTGCTAGTGAGGCCGATGAGGCTTACCACGTGTTTGCCCCGGAGTCCGAGCTCTGACCGGGCGTGTTTGCGCTGACCGCAGGAGATCCTGCTCAGGCTTACGCCGTTTGGAACGTAGACTCCCTGTTTACCGAAGGTTCGCATTCGGTCAACAAGGACACGGGAGGTGCACATCACGAGGTCACTGTTCGTTACGTATGCAGCCTCTACCTCCGGGTACGTGATGAGATCCAGACAATCGAAAACCTTGGCTGCGGGCAGGTCGAAGGGAGGCAAGCCGACTGCCTTGTGACCTAGGCCATAAATAAGGACGTCAATGCCCAGCTTGCGAACGAGCTGTCTGGCATAAGACTGGAAGAGTTGTTCGTTGGCCCTGAGTCCTCTCGGGCGGTCCTTACTGAAGCGGCCCATAACATGGCGGCCCAGCAAATTCGGAATACGCGGCCTAGTGTGTACAGTTATGCGCCCTTGCCGGAAATTGGACCAGCCGAAGGACGAGAGCGGGTTCCCGATGTCCCGCGCCGGACGCCACGTCAAGACATGCAACTCGTCGCCTGAATCCGGCCAACTGCCGAGCAGCCAACGTTCGCGCTGTCCATCAAGAGATGGCCAGTCCTTGTGAGGAATCCAGAGGAGTTTCATACGAAGGCGGTTCCCACCGCTGGAGATGGCGACGGAAGCCCGCGACGGGGCTGTCGGCGCGCTCGGAATGTGAGTTGCTGGCATTGAAACAGTTATCGTGAGATCGCGGGCGCATTCAGCGCCCACCATGCCGGCTGATGATCGGCCGCTCGCGCGACAGTCATAGCATGCTTATGGCTCAGCGCAAGTGAGGTGGCGAGAATCGCGAATACAAGAAATGGGAAGGTGCCTCTCGTCAACAGTGCGCTCTCGCAAATATTGTCGGCGGCGAAAATGCACAGGTAAGTTACGGGCCATAAGCCGATCGATCCTGGTTGCGCGGTGATATATTTGATCGCCCTACCGAACGCCTGAAGGAAGACGTATAAAAAGATGCATAGGCCAATGGCGCCGAGTCCAAGGCATAGGTCGATGTAGCCGTTATCGGCGATTGGGACCAGCCTCCCAGCTTGTATCCAGACACTTATCACGTCCGCATTCGAACCAGTCCAGAAAGCGGCGTAGCCATATCCGAGGACAGGTCGGTTTGCAATTACAGGGAGCAGCACGGCCCATAAATCTGTTCGTCCGGTCAATGTGGCATCTCGGCCTAACAACTGAAACACCGTTTCTGGAAAAGCTAGGATCCAATAAAATCCCAGACAAAACGCCAGGGCAATCAGCAGGTAAATGAGCAAGCGCTGCCGGCCGCGCGTTAAGCGCCACAGCGGCGTTGCGGCAATGCTTAAACCGCCGCAGACCACCGCGGTCGCGGACCGCGAGAGAAAAAGCAAACCGGCCGCAAGGAAAAGAAAAATATAGCGCATCCAGGGAAAGCGGCGGAACCGGATAAGCGCTAGGAGCAAGGCTGCGACCGCCATGTGCTCTCCAAAAGTATTCTTGTATGCTGAGAGACCCTTCCACGCGCCGCCGTATGCGGAATAGTCAATGACGTACCTGGGGGCGACAAAGTAGAGCGCTACTACCATTGCCATCATCAGGCACAGGGTGCGAGTGAGCAGGCGGGCGAACTCTGTGATTGAATAGCGCTCGCCAACGTAGATCGCGATGATCGTCGCCACCAGTAGCAGCACGCTCCTGCGCAAAGTGAGCATTGGCTGAACACTCCAAAGAGTGGAGAGGCATGCGAATGCCGCAAGCGCCAGCAATGGCCACGCAGTGCGCGCGGCGTGCAGGACCCGCCGCCAGCGCATCAGCGCGAGCAGCCCCCCGTAGATGTATACCGCAGCATCCATCATGACGCTGAAGGTATCCACATCGGCCGAAAATACTCTGATCTCGCTCTGAGCTTTGGACGCCGACGGCGAGAGTGCGGTAACAACATTCATGCTGGAGAGCAGCAGCAAAACCACGAAGAGCTGTTCCATAAATGAGTAAAGCTTCTCAGGCGGCGCATAAGCATTCGGTGCGAGATAGGCAGCCCCCGAATACGCGAAGGCCCCCGTCCCGGTGAAAGGGCCATGGGCAGCGGCGCCGATCCTGCTTGTACTGAATAAAGACATGCTTCTTATTCCCCGGCGGCGACGGGCTGCGGGCTCGTTTGCCTGCTTGTTACCTGCTCTCGCCGCAAATGTCGGCGGACAATCAGATACAAAAGGACGACGAGCAGCCCGTCCGTTGCCAGACTGGACCATGCGGCGCCTCGCCAGGAGAATGCCCGGATGACCCAAAAATTAATAAACACATTGAAAGCAGCTACCGCGATCTGCGCTGACGACGTTTGCCATTGATAATTGGACCCGGTCAACGTATCGGAAAGAAAAATGTGCGCGCTTTTGATGAGAGGCAACAGGCACAACCATCGCAGCGCGATGGCGCTCTGCTGGTAGCCGCGCCCCAGAAATATTGGGATCAATCCTGCTGCGACGAACAGGGCGGCGGCCATGACCGCTCCATACAGGACCGAACGCCGGAGAATCTGGCGCGCGAATTTGAAGCCGGCGGTCACGCCTTGCGCTCCGAGGCGGAAGAATTCGGGATATGCGGCGTTGGCGACGGAACGAACCGGCAGGATTGCCGCTTCAATAAAGCGGTAGGCAGCCGCATAGATCGCCGCGGCTTCCACTGTACTCAGGCGCGCCAGCATGGTTTTATCAATGTCGTTGTAAACGGACTGAGACGACAAGGAAGTTGCAAAGTGAAATCCCTCTCGAACCGAAGGGAAGAAAAGGCTGAATTGGAATCGTGGCACTGCGCAGTGCCGGCTCACTGCGATGATTCCAACGGCTGTTGCGACGATCGACGATGCGGCGTACAGATACGCCCAATGGGATGCTGTCGGACCTAAAACCAGCAGCGCGAGCGCCGCCGCAAACCGTACAGAGGTGGAAAATGCCATCAGGCGAGAAAAGCGCTTGCCCTGCTCGAGCGCCAGAAACACCTGCAGGCAGATGTTGTTCATTTCCAGTCCGAAGAGGTCCGAAATGGCCACGGCAATCAACATCGCGGCAGTAGATGACTCGGGAAGCACATGTGGTCTGAGTATCAACGCAAACAGCGTCAGCACCGACCCAAAGACGGCCGTCACCAAAAGCGCATTGCCCAGGTACGCAGCCAGGACCTTGCGGTTCCGCGCTACGTATTTGATCATCACGTGTCCGGTTCCACATGAAGCGAATGGAGACATTGTTCCGATAAGAGCGGAACAGGCTACAAAGCTTCCATATCCGGCCGGGCCAAGAGCATGAGCAATGATGATGAAATAGCCCATGCGGCCGAGTAATTGAAAACCATGGCCGCTTAGCATCCATGTGGCATTCCGGACGATTGGCGAACTGATGCTCTTTCTCAAATGTTCCCGGACCGAAATCTGCCAGCCGCTGTTGCATGCAGCTTGTATGCCCTTAATGAGGGATGACGCCATGGATGGAGCAAATGGATTGGCTGAAGGTCTGCTGTCTCGCAGTTATTTAGTGGACCACGGCATAAATCGAGGCGCTTCCGAGCGAGCTGAGGACATTTTGAGTGCCGTTCATTACGTTCTTCAATCGGTTATTCGGAACATAAAGAATGTCATTCGCGTGCAGTTCAACATCAGAATCTTCCCCGCGCTCTATCTGGCCGACGTGCAGTTTGGTGGTCTCGTATCCCTGCGCGCTCTTGCGCATCAGAACAGCCTTGCTCAATGACGCTGTTTTGCTTGCACCCCCGGCTTGCGCCAGTGCCTGCAGCAGAGTGATCTTGCCGCTGTCCTGCATGACGAAGCCTCCCGGACGGTTGACGTCGCCCAGTACGTACACGATTCCGGCTCTTGGGACCAAAATCAAATCTCCGGGAAAGATCTGGACATTGTTGGCAAGGGAGCTTTCCGGGTCATCGGTCTTCAATTTGGCTATGATCTTCTCATCGGATGCGCGGCGCCTTTTTACTGTGATCCGGGTGTCTGCCGTGTTCGTGAGGCCGCCTGCCATGGAGATGACATCGAGCAGAGTACGCGGGCCGAGCACTTGGTAAACTCCGGGATGCTGCACCTCTCCAATTACTGAAACACCCTGGCTGGCAAACTCCTTTACCAGGACGTTGACTTGTGGCCGCAGCAGCAATTTCCGGTCGCGAAGCTCGCGCGCGATTCTCTCCTCGGCTTCCTGGCCTGTCAATCCCGCCAGGCCAATGCTGCCGATCAAGGCCAATTGCGCCTCTCCGCCGGAGCTCACCCGCACGTCCTGCGTCATTTCCGGAACGTCGAACACTGTGATGTGCAGCAGATCGCCGGGAGCGATTCTCAATGTGACAGGCACTTCTTTGCCGGATTCCGTTTGGCCGTTTGTGCCGTTCTGCTGCGCACGTGCCATGGGCGAATTTACCGCGATGTGCATCAATGCAAACACAAGCGCGAAACAAACAGAGGTCTTCAACTGAATGCTCTTCATAATGCTTTTCCTTATCGGCAACGCTGGAGGGGCGACCCGGCGCTGGAAGCTCCGGTGCTCTGTGTGCCATACAGTCCGTAGTATCCGTAACTTTCCGGAGAATTGCGCTCCATTGCATTCAGCAGCATCCCCAGCCGCGGGGCCTGCACGTCTCTGAGTAACCTGATCGTCCGCTGAATGCTTGGCTGGCTGGTAACCGCAAAGCGGACTACAACAATCACAGCATCGGCCTTGCGGGAAAGGACCACTGCGTCCGTCACTGCCAGAGCGGGTGGCGTGTCGATCAATATGTAATCGAATTGATTGCGCCAGCTCTCGATGATTGTGCTCATTCGGCGCGATCCCAGCAACTCGGACGCATCCCGGGAGCAGTCGCCCGCCGGCATGAAGGTTAGCTTGGGGACCTGCTCAATTTTTCTGTAGGTGGTGGAAAGCTGCAAACGCTCGTGCAGATGATCTTGGCCGAACTCCGGCGCGCTTCGGATGATATCGCTCAAGCCGGTTCCGGAATCTTGGTTGAATGCCCTGCTAAGGCTTCCGCGTTGTAGATCTGCATCCACCAGCAAGACCCTGGCTCCGCTGTACGTCAATGCAGCAGCAAGGTTCAACGAAGCAAAGCTTTTTCCTTCCTGCGGCATAGCGCTGGTAATGAGGAGAACTCTGGAAGATTCGTGAAGCCGGGAGAGCAGTAACGCAGTCCGGACTGCTCGGAATGCTTCCGTCACAGCAGGATCTCCCAGGCTACGCAACAGCACATCTTGTCCTGCGCCTTGTGGATGCTCCTGCAACCCCGCTTTCGGCAGGAGTTTGAATCCTGCTTGGCGCTTTGAACCGGCATCTGGAATTACGCCCAGCACAGGCACGCGAGTGGTGATCTCGATCTCCCTTACGTCGCGCACGGTGCGGTCCATCGCCTCTACGATAAACACACTGACCAAGCCAAAAAACAGCCCCGCCACGCCGCCAAAGCCCAGATAGAGTGGCACATTGGGGATGGCCGGTGATGTGGGAACTTCGGCGGGATCAAGAACGTGAAGCGAACTTGAATGCAGGCCCGCCAACACACCGGCTTCCTTGAGCTTCTCCAGCAGATGCTCGTAAAGCACTCGGCTGGATTCAGCTTCATGTTTGGCGATCAGGAAATCGGTTGCTTTATCGTTCATCTGGGCCGCAACTGTCTTTTGTTCGGCAAATGCTTTGCGTGCAGCGGCTTCGCGCGAAGCTGCCAGTTGATAGTCATTTTTTGCCTGCGCAGCCACCTTGCTGAGTTCGGTTGAGATTGAAGAGCGCACGGAATTGAGCTTTTCCTTAATCTGAATCAGCCGTGGATATGCCGGGCCGTATTTGGCTGAAGCATCAGCATATTCGGCGCTCAATGAGGCCTCCTGCTGGCGCAGGTTGTTCAACAGAGCCGCAGGGTTGGCCGATTCAGGCATGCTCCGTTCGGGCTGGCTGCCAAGCATCCCGGCAACCAGCTCAGGATTTCCGCTGCGGGAGAGCCTGTATATGTTTTCTTTGATTACACGGTCGGCTTCGGCGCTGGTGACCTGGCTATTCAGTTGGTCCAGCCGCGTAAGGACAATATTGTTTTTCTCATCCTGGCCAAAAATCCCGGATTCTTTTTGCAACTGCGCCGCGCGTTGCTGTGATTTTTCCAACTGAGACTTCAGATCTACCAGTTCGCGCTGGAGCCAGTCCGTGGCTTTGGTGGTTGCGTTATAGCGGACTTGAAAGTTGTATTCGATAAGGTCTGCCATCAGTTGATTGGCGATCTTGGCCGCCATCTTTGGGTCCGGATCCAGATAACTCACCTCAATCAGGCGAGTGCCCGAAATGCCGTTGACCTTGAGATTGGATTTGAATCTTTTCAGGGCCCTCGCGGTCTTTTTGTCCGGTGCAATCTCGTCAGGCTGGGTCGGTTCGGCAGCGGCAGCCCCAGCGGAACTCACGTGATCGGCGTCCACCAATTTAAGTTCCCGCATGACTCGCCAGGCAAGAACGTCTGATTTCAGCACCGCCATTTGCGTTTGCATAGTCATATTGAAATCTAGTGGGTCTGCGCTGGCGTCAGTCGCACCTCCAGTGTTTAAGGACAAACCGCTCGTGTTCTGCTTCAGAATTTCCAGCTTCGATTCCGCTTTGTATTGCGGCGTCATCAGAAGGCAGACCAGCCCCGCAGCGGCCAGCATGGTTGCCATCCAAAAATAAATCCACCGGCGCCGGCGAAAGATAGCTTGCAAAAAGGCTAGGATGCTTACATCTGGATTCCCGGCCTGTTCACCGTTTGTCATCTCTGCTACAGGCACATCAAGGGGCAATGAATGCACGTACGGATCGGGTTCGCGATGCGCATGAATCGCATTGCCTGCCTTCCGCATTAATTCATAGTTTCTGCTCATGAGATTGCTTTCTGGTGTATTTACCGTGGTCTAGATCTTCTTTGCCCTGTTCTTGCGAAACCAGGGTTAAACTGCCGCGCTGTCTGGGAACTGGTGCTCGATTCTCGGTCGTGGTTCCCGCGAAGCCGGCCTGGACAGCGTGTCAGGTATCGGCTGCTCTCCAATTGGCGCGGCACAGGACAGGACGGTTCTGCTCCAGTCGTCCAGCGGAGATACCAGCCAGATTTCGGCGCTGGGTATGCTGCTGTTCCTTGTTGTATTGAAATCGACCCCGGCGCTTTGCAGGGCCGTTGCCAACAAGATGAAAACGGCCGGAACTTGCCTGGGATCATCAAAGCGTATTTGCACGCGTTTAAAGGATGGGAAGCCCTCGCTCCCGATTACCAGGACGTTGCTGATGGTGGCGGCTGAGCTAGTTCCTAAGATTTCCCGGGCAATCTCGTCCGCCCGAAATTGTTTTCTTACCGACAACGCTCCTGCCCGACCAGGCATCTCGAGCGTTCTCTGCGTGCCTGATGGTGTTGCGTCGGCCGTGTCTTTCACTCCAGAGCGCGTTCCGAACTGCCAGCCGATTTCCGCGGGTCGCTGCCCGCCTGCCCCGACGCGGCTGGTGCATTCAATCGTCTGCTTTTGCCTGGTGAAGCTTTCAACTGTTTTGGTCCAGCGCGACCACAGTTTTTCGAGATGTTGGCGAATTCCCCAAAACCCCATTCCTGAATCTCCAAAGAAGTAACAGTCTGCTTTCATGAAATATGTGATTGCATCGCGCCCGGAGAAGACGAAGTTTGTCGCGCTAGCGCCTATGCATCCGGGAATGCCTGTGGCCGTCGTCACCGTTCACCGTCACTGCGACAGTAGAAGCATGATTCTGCTGGGGAGGCGCGGCGTTGCTCCTCGATAATCCGCGGTGTAGGGCCACGGCGCCCGCCAATAAAGTGTCACTCCGGCTGAGAACGTTGTCCCTGAGTTCGGATAGCATGCGGCGCATCCAAACGCGGCTGCGGCTTGCAAATCCCTGCTCAGGCTCTGCGTGGGGCAGCAGGTTGCTATATTCAATCTCCACGGGCATGGATGAGAACGCGGGAATCTGCATTGTGAGCTCGAGTCCATCAGCTCCCACGGAGAACGCGGCTGGCCGGCGGTCAATCAGCACGTTTTGAACAGGAGCCGCACCGGTTTCGAGTTTGCTGACGATGAACGTCCGATCACGCGCGGTATGGTTCTCGATGATGGTGCGATTCGTGTAGAGCCTGCAGGCAGTAATCTGGTCGGATATTTCGCGCTCGAGATAGGTCCGGGTCATGATCTCGTGCAAGCTATTCCACTGCAATTTCTCGAGCGAGTTGAGCCGGGCTATGAATTCCGCAAGACGGGTGCCGCCATCCTTCAAGTACGCGTGATGTTCGACGACGAGCACAGGCCTTCCGAAAAACAGATCAAAAGCAAACTGCTCCAGGCGGCCGGGATAGCGGCGCAGGAAAACCGGAAATCCTCCTTGCTGGGTAATTGCCGGCGCCATGAAATCGGCAACTGTAAGCGAACCATTGTCCGCATGCGGCAATGGAGATGAATTTACAGCGCCCAGATAGTTATTGGCTTTAAGCGCGGTCAGTGCCTCAGTCGAGAACCGTCCCTGCGGGAACACCATGGTCTTTGAATAAGTCAATCCGTTTTGCCAGTCGAGATTATCCATTCTCGCGGACGCCAACCGCACTTTGGAATTGAGGAGCGCCAGATCTGTGGACGAAAACTCCGACCCGGTGTGGTCGCAGCCGTGCACGCAAAGAGACAGCCTGTCCGGCCGCTCCCGGAAAAGCGTTGCAACTCGCTTGTCAGTCCGCCAGTGGTTCCATGGAATGAATGCAATGGTGGTCGCAAAATTGTACGCGTCCATTTTGGATACGAGGTCCCGGTAATTCAGGTATCCATAAGAGGGTTTGAGCGGCGGATCATCCATGATGAAGTTTGCGAAGCGATTTCTCCCGTGCCAGCAGCGGTCCTTAAATGCCCATCTGATAAACATGGCCGCGGGCAGCAGCCGGGAAAAATATGCGGCGGCATCAACAGCGTTGACCTGTTCCTGAATATCGGCGATAGCGCTGCACGCAAGAAGAAATGTGGTGCAGCGGCCTTGCTGTACAAACGTCCAAAATGGCATGTCCTCTAGAGTTGCCAGGGGAACCACCCCGCCAAAACCTGCCGGACAGACGAAGCCGAAATCGGTAGCATTGTTGACGGGGCCGAATGAGAGCCCGGAGAATTCCTTAGTGATCTCTGGTTGGGAGGAGCTCACCTTGTAGCAGAGGTCCGGGCGTGTGAGCCTGCGTACGTCTTTTATTGCGCCGTTGCTCAGGCCGGATGCGATCTCCGACATGCCTAGCGCAAAGCCATACACGAATACGCATGCAGCCTTTTGGCACAAGCGGTCAAGAGCAGAGGCGTGGTCAGACGCGTGGCCGCGCCATTGTTCAATGGTTTTGGCGCTGGCCAGAACGCAAAGATCATGATCAGCCGCTCGCTCCAGTTCCGCGCTAACGGCAGAGATTTCCACATTTCTGCACTCAAGCCCGAAGAACTCAATTAGTCGCTGAAGACACACGTCGTTGTGTGTCGGGCGGACGGAGTACAAAAGCATCGCTTCAGGATTCATCGTGAGAAACGGACAGAAGAGACAGCGCGGAATCAGCGGGACAGAGGCCGAAGCGCCGTCATAAACTCTTCATAGCTCGTGTTCGTTGTAAATGGCTTTGTGATTCTGGCAAGAGGTTTGGAGGCATCGGAGCCATAAAGTGTATATGGCGCAATGCTTCCGGTGACCAGCGATGACGCCATGATCACCGCCCCTTCTCCGATAACGAGGGTTCGGCCTCCCGAGGTAACAACAACGGCCCCGGCGCCAACAAAAGCATTTTTGCCGATGATCACTCTTCCCGCGCCATGCGTATGCGCCAGAATCGTGGAACGCAATTCGATCATTGCTCCATCTTCGAGCTCCACGCACTCGGGAAACTCGTTGTCCAGGTAAACGTCATCTCCGATCCAGACGTTTTTGCCAATCTTTACTCCTCGCATGCGATGGAAGAACGGCCGTAGCGTTTTCCCGCCCGGGCCAAATCGGCAAAGAAGATGCAGGAACCTGTTAAAAGCCTGCCTGATGACAGATTTGTGTCTGCCTTTAGGCTGTGCCGCGACCTGCGTCTTCGCGGAGCCGCTTATCGGCAAAGCGGGGCGCGTCGCGTGCGCCGGATTCGGTATGTCCCCTTCGGCACCGCGGGAGAGAGTAGACGGCGCTCCGGCCTCTTCCGTCTGAGAATGTTGCGCTTCCGTGAGAGCGAATTCTCCCCGCATGCATTTCTCAAGCAGGACTCGTTTGGCGTCAGCTTGCACGGACTCTTCCTCCATTTGAAAACTCCTGTGAAGTTGCCGGGCCTCGTTGTCTCTGATAGCTGACTGGCAGTGCAAGCAGGCCTCTCAATCCCATATTTGTCCGCCAATGCAACGGGACCTGCCGCAGCCAAAGCCCAGGCATGCGGCTAAGGAGAGTGGTAAACGCGATCTCGCCCTCGATGCGGGCCAGCGCGGCGCCGAAACAGAAATGGGCAGCCCAGCCGAATGCGAGGTGCCGGTTGTCTGTTCGAGCCAAATCCAGCCGGTCCGGATCAGGAAACCTGTCAGGATCGCGATTGGCCGCGCCCATGACTGCTATGACCGCTTGCCGCTTGCGAATCTGCCGGCCGCCCAGTTCAACATCGGCGCGCGCTAAGCGTGCCGTATGCTGGCTCGGACTTTCATATCGCAGCAACTCTTCTACGGCCGACGGCATTAATTCGGGGTGGTTTCGAAGCTTTTGCATCTCCGCGGGATGCCGTAGCAACGTCAGGAGTCCGTTGCCAATCAGATTTGTCGTCGTCTCCTGCCCGCCCACCATCGTCACGATGGAGTTCGCGATCACCTCTTCCTCGCTCAACCGGTCGCCATTAATTTCAACCGTCAACAGCGAATTGATCAATCCCTCGCGCGGATGCGCTCGCAGTTCGCGGACGCGCTCACGAAAGTATTCGAGCATCTCCTCCACCGCGCGCAGTACCTTTGGCACATGGTCCGGGTTGTGCTGGAAATTCCCCAGCATCTCCGCAAAGTCGGCTGTCCAGGCTTTCAGCCGCCGATGGTCGACGGTTGGAACCCCGAGCATTTCCGCGGTCACAATGGCGGGAAGTGGCTCGGCGAACTCTGCGATGATGTCCATCTCTTCCGGATTTTCGCGCATGGCTGCATCCAGGAGATTGTCCGCGATCTGCTGAATATGCGATCGCAAGGCCCTGACCCGCGCGGGAGAGAAGGCGCTCGAGGCGAGCGAGCGGAGACGCGTGTGAGCAGGGGCATCCAGAAACAGCATCTGCTTTACCATCACCGCGGCTATAGGTGCAAGCGCTGAAAGGTTCATGCGTTTCAGTTGTTCCGGACTGGGAGTGCGGTCGGCGGAAAAATCGTGGAGCACGCGGACTACGTCGCTGTAACGGGTCACCACCCATGCGTGCAGGAATGGATCCCAGTGCACTGGGGCTTCCGTGCGCAAACGGTGGTACAACGGATAAGGATTTGCCAGGACCTCAGGTTCGAGCAGGTGGTACAGGCTGAGAGCCGAACCTGTTTGATCTGGCCCTGTGGGACTCGCGATTGCGTTCATTTTTTTCTCCGCTGGAACTGGCTTGCTGTAAAGCGCGTTGGACTTCATCGGCGCTCATGGAACCGATCCTGGCCTCCATGATGCTTTCGATCTGCTCGGCCAATTGCGCCGGTGTGGGAGAGTCGACAATGCTGCTCACGGGAAGGTCAATTCCAAAATTTTTCTGGATGCGCGCAACCAGTTGCGTGCAGAAAAGGGAATGCCCGCCGATTGCGAAAAAATTATCTCTGGATTCAACCCGCTCCAGGCCGAGCAGCCTGGCCGCGAATTCCGCCAGCATTTTTTCCAAGCCTGAGCGCGGCGACAGGTGGTGATCTCCGTTTGAATTGCTTATGGCGCCGGGAACAGGCAAAGCATTCCGGTCCACTTTTCGGTTTGGCGTAACAGGGAGCTGTGCAAGCCTGACAAAGGAAGAAGGAACCATATACTTGGGAAGGCGCTCCGCGAGGTAGGCTTGCAGCTCCTGGGTTTCCAAGTCCGTGCCTACTGTATATGCGATAAGACTTTTCTGCTCTCCCGGCCCTTCTACCGCCTTTACCGCCGCCTGCTTGATATGGGGATGGCTCTCCAGCGCAGCTTCAATATCCCCCAATTCAATCCGGTATCCGCGAATTTTCACCTGGTTGTCATTACGGCCAAGATATTCAATGTTGCCGTCACTTCGGAATTGGCACAGGTCTCCCGTCTTATACAGGCGGCCTGATTCGTCCCGCGCAAACGGGTCTGGAATAAACTGTTCTGCCGTGAGCTCCGGTTGGTTCAGGTATCCTCGTGCCAGCCCTTCGCCTCCGATCAGCAGTTCGCCGGTTGCACCCACGGGAACTTGGCGAAGTTCACGATCGACAATGTGAACGCAGGTGTTCGCTATCGGCCTGCCGATCGGGATTCGGCGTTCCGCCGAACTCACGCGCGTGATGGTTGACCAAACTGTGGTTTCCGTTGGCCCGTACAAGTTCCACAGTGACGAGCACCGCGGGATCAGCGCTTTTGCAAGATCGGGCGGCATTGCTTCGCCGCCGCACAGAATTTTCAGCCGTTTGCTGCCATGCCATCCGCTTTCCAGGATCATCCGCCAGGTAATTGGGGTGGCTTGCATCACGGTTGCCCCGCTGGTCTCCAGGAGCCGGCAAAGCGCATCGCCATCGCAGACTGTTTCATTATCGGCAATGATCGCTTGCGCGCCTGTAATCAGCGGCAGGAAGATTTCCAGGCCGGCGATGTCAAAGGAAAGCGTAGTAACAGCAATCAGAATGTCGTCGGCGGTCAGTCCCGGTTCGCGCGCCATGGATAGAAGAAAATTTGTGAACGCCCGGTGCTCGATCTGCACTCCTTTGGGGCGTCCCGTGGAACCTGTCGTAAATATCACGTAAGCGAGATTATGCGGCTGAACGCGGCTGTAAACATTTTCCTGGCTGGCCAAAGCCAGTTCCGAGGAGTCCATCACCAATGTTTGATTTGTGAAGGAAGATACTAAGTCCTTCACCACCGTTTGTGTGATGATTACCTCCGGTTGGGAATCCTCCAGAATCTGGGCAAGCCGCCTTTTGGGAAAGGCGGGATCAAGCGGCACGTATGCTCCGCCCGCTTTTAGAATGCCAAGCAGGGCCACTACCGCGTCGAGCGAACGCTCCACGCACAAACCAATCAATTTTTCCGGTTCAATGCCGTGATCCTGCAGCCATTGAGCTACCTGGTTCGCCCGGGCGTTGAGCTGGGCGTAACTGAGCGCCTCGCCCTTGCATGAAACCGCAACGGCGTCGGGAGTATACGCGGCTTGAGCTTCAAAGAATTCATGAACGCAACGAGCTGCGCCAAAGCATGCCGCCGCGGAGGCGGCATCGCGTACTTCAGGTTTCCCTGAAAGTCTCATTTCTGCACCTCGCCAGGCAGCGCATGTTTCAGGGCGAATTGGACTTCATCCTCGCTCATCATGTCTATCCTGGTAGCTATCGCGCGCTCGATCTCCTGGGCCAAAAGCGCCAGCGTAGGAGATTCGAAGACGCTGCGCAAGGGGAGATCGACTCCAAAGTTGTCTCGAATTCGGGCAATCAGTTGCGTGCCGAACAGAGAGTGTCCTCCGACCAAAAATAAATTCTGGTCTACCCCGACGTGAGTGACGCCGAGCAGATGCGTTACCAGCGCTGAAAGCTTTTCTTCGAGCAATGTACGTGGCGAGAGGGAGCCTTCATCGGGCAAACAGTTACCTTCATCTGGCCTGGGCAAAGCCTCGCGATCAATCTTCCCATTCAAGGTAAGCGGCAGGTCCGGCAGGACGACAAATACGGCTGGAACCATGTAAGCGGGGAGCCTGCGGAGCAGTGCATCGCACAATTGCGCGGTGGTGGGGCGTTTTTCGGCCTCGTTCATCACGAGATAGGCCACCAGATGCAGTTCGTCCGTGTCATCTTGCCGCGCCATCACAGCACTCGCTTTCACTGCCGGATGCATGTCCAGCGCGGCCACAATTTCATTGGGTTCCACCCGGTGTCCCCTGATTTTGACCAGGTCGTCAAGCCTGCTGATGTATTCAATTTGACCATCAGGAAGCCAGCGGCACCGGTCGCCGGTCCGGAATAAGCGGCTGCCTAACTTGTTCGTGAATGGATCCGCCACAAATTTCTTTGCCGTCAATTCCGGGCTGTTGACGTATCCACGCCCAACCCCGGCCCCTCCGATGCAAAGTTCTCCTGCTTCGCCTCTCGGTACGGGATTCAGCGACTCATCCACAATGTAGACTTCTGCGCCGTCGATCGTACGTCCGATCGGCGGACGCTGCTCATGATTTCTTTCCCGCGGCATTACACGCCCTGAGGTCGTAACTACCGTGGCTTCTGTCGGACCGTAATTATTGATGAGCGCAAAAGGGAGTCCTGGGCGGGGATAATGGTGAAGAGTGTCGGCGCCTGCAAGCAAGGAACGGAGCCTGGTATGTAGCGGCCAATCGAGCGTGATTAGCTGTTCGGCCAGCACGGTCGGCACGAAGGCGATAGCAATTTCGTGGTCGACTAACCAATCCCTGAGCAACTCAGGCGAACTTCTGACATCTTCCGGAGTAAAGCGCACCTCCGCCCCCGCGGTCAGATACGGCCAGAGCTCCCAAACAGCGGCATCAAATCCGAAGCTTGCAAATTGTGCTGCGCGGTCGTCCTCGGTTACGGCAAAGGTCTTTTGATGCCAGAACACAAGGTTCAGCAGATTTCTGTGCGTTATCTCTACTCCTTTGGGCGTGCCGGTAGACCCGGAAGTGTAGATGACGTAAGACAAATCGTTTGGAGAGGCATGGCCGAGATCAACGGCCGGGGCTTCCACTGCGTGTTCGCAATCCGCCAGAATTATCCGCCAACTCCCCTCCGGAAGCCTGTCCACCACTGAAGAGTCTGTTAGCACCAGGCGGGCGCTGGCGTCCGTAAGAATAAAGGAGAGCCGTTCGTGCGGGTAGTTTGGATCGAGAGGAAGGTAGGCCGCGCCAGCCTTCATAATGGCAAGCGAGGCAAGCGGCGCAAGCGGCGATCGGTGCATGCAAACCGCGACCACGGCATTACTGTCGGCGTCCAATGCTTTCAAACGATGCGCCAGCCGGTTTGCGCGATGTTCCAATTCGGCGTATGTCAGATGCGTTGAACCGTCGCTCAAGGCAATGCGCCTGGGATCACGTCGCGCCTGTTCGGAGACAAGTTGCGGCACGCACCGGTCTAAAGAAGATGTTTGTTTAGACGGAGCCGAAACTGCCCCAACCTCCGGCTGCGGGCCCCGCGGACGCCAAACGAATTTCGGGGCTGGGATTAAAGATTTGTACATGTGGAACTTCTCGCTTGTTGATCTGGCTGTGAATTGAAATTTTCTGAGTTCGCACGCGGTCGCCATGTTCCGGCGCGCGGCCTGTCACGCAACAATTCGTTGCATGTTCTCGGCCTGCTCTGTAAATTCCAGCAATGCTTCGCTGACCTGTTCTATCTGGCTGTCACTGAGTTCGGGATACATAGGCAGGGACAATATCTCAGGCGCGAGTGCCTCTGAAACAGGCAGGCTGTCTTGCCTCGCGTATGCCAATTCGTTGCGATAAGCGGGAGTCAAATGCAGAGGCTCAGGATAATGGATTCCGGTGCCTATCCCACATTCCCGCAGGTGCCGCCTGAGCGCGTCCCTGTTTTTTACCCTGACGACAAAAAGATGGAAATTGTGCTCTCTGTCGGGCGGGACCTCGGGGACATGAATGGATGTGCCACGGAGGCTGGCCGCATATGCCCGCGCGTTTTGGACGCGGCGTGCATTCCATTCCGGAAGATGACGGAGCTTCACCGAAAGCGCTGCCGCCTGAATTGCATCGAGCCGCGCATTTGTGCCGACGATGAGATGAACATACTTTGCCGGGCTGCCGTGTTCTCTCAGCAGTCGCAGCCGCTCCGCCTGGGCTGGATCATTGCAGGTGACGATGCCGGCATCTCCATACGCGCCAAGGTTCTTGCCGGGATAGAAGCTGAAGCAAGTCAGCCGACCGGACCCTCCGACCTGAACCCCGTCACGCTCTGTCCCGTGCGCCTGAGCGGCATCTTCAATGATGGTAAGCCCGCGCCGCTCGGCCAGTTCCTGGAGCGCTGTCATGTCCATGGCCCAGCCATATAAATGGACGGGAATAATGGCCCGGGTCTTTGCCGTTATCCGGCGCTCCACCGAATTGACATCGAGATGGTAAGTCCTGGGATCCACGTCGGCAAATACTGGCTTGGCGCCGACATTGCTCACCGCCTCTGCTGTCGCGAAGAATGAGTTTGCCGGCACGATCACCTCATCACTGGCTGCGACTTGCGCCGCTTTCAGTGCGAGTTCCAGAGCGGACGTTCCGGAACTCACGCCAATTGCATACCTGCTGCCCACGAAGCGGGCAAATTGCTCTTCAAACTGTTCAACCCATTCGCCGCCGACGAACTGGCCGGAAGCAAGAACCCGGTCAAGGGCATCCATGATGTCCTCGCGGATGGATTCAAATTGCGACTGCAAATCCAGAAAAGGGATTTTGACTGCACTGTTGTTCATGAGGGACATCCTTCAATTATGGTCAAGCCGATTGCGGTGGTGTGGAACTGCGTTTTGCACCGTGGGCACCTGGTTGAAGAGTCCGGGCCGGCTGGAGCGCTTATGGGCAGGCGTGTGGTGCAACGGCACATCCAGCCGACATGCCGCGCAGGATTTCCGACCATAAGGGCGAAATCGAGGACCGTGCGGAGCACAACCGCGCCCGCACCGATAAAGGCGTATTGCCCGATCGTAACCCCACACAATATGGTTGCATTCGCTCCCACGGTAGCATTGGCGCGTATCAGCGTAGTTTGCAGCGTGGCACCTGACTTCTTGATGTAGGCGCGCGGATTAGGATCATTGGTCAGTACGCAATTCGGGCCCAGGAATACGTTGTCTTCAACTGTGACTCCCTGCCAGATGGCGACGCCGTTTTTGACAGTGACATTGTTGCCCAACACTGCGCCGGTTTCGATGAATGAGTGATCGCAGATATTGCATTCGGCGCCGATGCGCACTCCCGGCAGCACATGAGCAAAGGCCCAGATCCTGGTTCCCGGACCGACATCCTCGGTTTCCACCAGCGCTTGCGGGTGGGCAAAATAGGGCTTTATAGCAGCGGCTTCGATTGCCATGTTCATCTCACGCGGCCTCAACTTCTACCAAGGGTTCCGCCTGGACGCCCTCGATTGCAATTTCGATCGCCCGAACAACCTCCGTGCCGAATTCGCCATTGGTAACGGGAGTTTCTCCGGTTTCCACGCACTTCAGGAAATGGTCTATTTCCATGGCAAGAGGCTCCACGTTGGCAAGGTTAGGAGAAACCACGTCGCCCAGGCGATACGTCAGTTGAAATTCGCCGAAGTCGCTTGGTGCGGCCAGGTTGACGCCGCGCTCGAACAGTTTGACCTTCTCCACGGGATCAAGGTCGTCATAGACAACCATTTTGTCCGAGCCAATGACGCAGGTCCGCCGCATCTTCTGCGGCGCCAGCCAACTCACCTCGCATGAAGCAATCACCCCGGAAGGAAACTTGAACCAGAGAAAGGCCACATCCCGCTTTGTGTGAACGCAAGCCCGCCCAAACGACCATGCCTGGACCGGGTTTTCCCCGAGCCAGTAGAGAAGAATTGAGAGATCGTGAACTGCCAAATCCCAGATGACGTCCACGTCCTTCTGATAGAGGCCC
The DNA here is from genome assembly GCA_035710845.1 of Candidatus Angelobacter sp. Classification (GTDB taxonomy): domain Bacteria; phylum Acidobacteriota; class Terriglobia; order Terriglobales; family Acidobacteriaceae; genus Angelobacter. The sequence goes on along the minus strand of DASTCT010000313.1, from coordinate 17,152 downwards.
AGATTCACCCGGGAAATACTGATGTAACGGAGAGCGCCCAGTGCGCCGCTGTCAATCAGTTCTTTCACTTTGATGACCGGAGGACTGTAGATAAAGGTATGGCCGGTCATCAGAGTTCGGTTGGCGAAGTGTCCAATTCTGGTCAGTTCAGCGGCCTTCTCACTGCTATCTGCGAGCGGCTTTTCAACGAACACGTGCTTGCCGCTGACGAGGGCGCGTTTTGCCAAATCATAGTGAGTGCCGATGTTGGTTGCGATGAAAACCGCGTCTATATCGGACTTCAATAATTCGTCAAAACTGGAATATCCTTTCACCGAAGGATATTGTCTGGTGGCCTTACCCAGCTTCCTGGGATCGACATCGCAACACGCGGAGAACTCACACCTTTCATTGTTCGCAAGTACACGCGCGAGGTTTGGCCCCCAATATCCCAAACCTACAAGTCCAACTTTCAACATCAATATTTCTCCATTTAACTCAGTTGATTTGTTTTGAATTGTCTTTCCGTTCGAGCAAACGGGTTATGTGCGGGGATTCGCGCGGCTATTCCGCGCCGCGGCATGAGAGAACCGCCGGGATTGTGAGCAGAAGTATTTGCATATCAAACCAGAAACTGGCGCGCCGGGCATAATCAATGTCCATTTGGATCATGCGTTCGAACCCTACACGGCTACGCGCTGTGGCCTGCCACCATCCTGTAATACCGGGGATGGCTCGAAATCTTTCGAAATGAGTTTCGTCGTACAAGGCCACCTCATAAGGAAGAGCAGGACGTGGTCCCACCAGGCTCATCTCTCCTCTCAACACGTTGAACAGTTGCGGGAGTTCATCCAGGCTGGTGCGGCGAAGGATTGCGCCAATGCGGGTGAGGCGTGGGTCGCTTGTCAGCTTGAACGGCGTGCATTGGTTCTCTTTGATACATCCGAGCCGAAAATTTTCGAAATATATCTGGTGCGGCCTTGGGTCCGCATAATTGACCATGGAGCGAAATTTATAGAATGGAAATGTGTATAGCTCCCACGTTGTCCGACTGCCTTGGATGCGCCTCTTTACACCAATTCGCTTCTGAATGAAGAAGACCGGCCCAGGGGAATCGAGCTTGATCAATATAGCAAGCAGCAGCATCAGGGGAAGCAACAAGGGAAGCAAGAATGCGGCTAGTACAACATCCATCACTCGCTTGCAGACGAAGTACAAACGTCGGCCCAGGCTTTCTTCTGTTTCCACCGCATGAATGCTGAGCGGTAGAGTCGACCTGCTGTATGGCGCTGCAATAGTGGACATTATTTGTTCCTTGTGGGATACGATGGGAGAGGGTTTATCTCTTCGTTTCTGAATTCAACTTGAACGTGAACTTCACTCGGGTTACTGCTGGAAGATCTGTTCGGTCGCCGGTGGCGGGATACTTCCATTGCTGCGCTGCTTGTTCCGCTGCTTGCAGCAGAAGGGGATTCCCACGCAGAGGCCGTACTTTTTGCACATTGCCGCTCTGGTCGATCGTGAGTTCCAGTTCTACATCTCCCTGGATGTGCGCCAGCCTGGCCCTCACCGGGTATTCGGGGCGGATAATTTGAACCGGCTCAGAAGAGGAATTCACTCGCGCGCTAGCATTGGTTACTGTTTTCTCTGCTTCTAACCGGGGCGGCGCCGGAGGTACAGTAGCAAGCGTCGCCAATCCGTCGGCGTTCCTAGCGACGGAAACCGCGGTATTGGGAGCCTGGAACTCAGCCGGGGTTGATGATGGCAAGTGTATCTTCGACGGAAGGACCAAGTTTGAGCTCACGTCGGTCAATGGCTGAAGTTGATTTTTTTGAGGTTTTCCTGAAGATTGAATGTTTGAGTTTGCTGTCGACACTTCGGGACTATTCGACCTCGGTAGAGAAGCTCCACTCAAAATGTCACTCTCAGCGGGAGGGGCTCCAGGCTTTAAAGACATTGGCTGAGTCGCCGATGGCTGCATTTCGTTTGGTCCGGGCTTGCCATGAAGTTTGTTCCAGCCTACCCAGGAACCCAGCGCGAGAAGGACGAGCACAGCTATCAATACAGTGGAAGGATGGCGATACGATGCGGCATTCTTGAACCAGATAGATGCCGGCACTCTGAACCGGCCGCCCTGATCAGCTTTGGCGTACCCATCCTTATCTCTGGAATCGGCATCACGGTCCTTGACTGGAGGCGGATTTTGCTTCTGCTGCGCTGGTCTCGTTGTATTGACATCATGCACCGGCACAGCGGGGACAAAAGGCTGCACCGGCCGCTCCCGTCCTTGTTCATTTCCGGTAGAAAGAGAAGAATACTCTGCGCTAGTGGAGAGGGTATTGACTCTGACTTCAGGAAATGGCGATGCCGGCTTCGAATCCCTGTTGCCCGATTCTGAAAGGTCGAGGTTCCTCGCCGCCTCTACGACCTGTTTTCTGCTTACAGATTTGTGGCTTTGAGCATAGGCCAATAAAAGAGCCTGATAGCAGATGGCGTTGATGACTCTCGGCACTCCTTCGCTCTGAGAAGCAACTTCAGCGAGGGATTCCGGCGAGAACAGCCCAGCGGCAGTTCCGGAACTGACAACTGAAAGCCGAAATCTGATGTAGTCGCTTACTTCCTGCTCGGTCAAAGGTTCCAGCCGGCAGATGGTCAAGATGCGTTGTGCAAGTTGCGAGAGCTCCGGATGCATGAGCGTCTCTCCGAGCCGCGATGAACCAGAGAGAACGACGCTCAGGAGCTTGGAAGGCCCTGTTTCAAAATCGGAAAGAAGTCGTATGGCTTCCAGCGAGGAGGCCTGAAGGTTCTGCGCCTCATCGATAACGATCAATACTTTGCGCCCAGCGCGCGCTTCTTTGAGGAGCATTCCGTTCAGGCTATGGTGCAACGAGACCTCATCACGCCGAGAAACGGGTAGCTCGAGTTCGGACGCGATGTGTCGGATCAAATCCTGAGGCCTGCACTGCGTCTGAAAGACAAAGGCAGTGCGCGCGAATTCACGATATTGGGCAAGCAGGTGAAAAAGCAGTGTAGTCTTTCCGGTGCCGGAGTTACCCAACAGAACGCTGAACCCAAGATTCGATTCAATGGCGGCGATCATCGCCTGCAAAGCGGTCCTATGCTTGGGGGACCAAAAAAGGAACTCAGGATCCGGCGTGACTCCGAAAGGAGATTCGCGAAAGCCGAAATGCCGAAGAAAGTCCTCTCGCTGGGTTCTTGCCCGTAAGAAAAGGGATGGGGGAGTCAGGCTCTCCATGTGTGAAGTTGTTGAACTTAATTTCATTTGCCGTAAATCTCTACGAGCGCGAACGCAGGGGTTCCACCTCTGTCGCCTGAAGTGAAATCGAGACTGAACGATTCATCCAATCAAAGGAAACGATCACTCGGAGGTCATCCTCAACTTCCTGGACGATGCCTTCGAGTCCAACCAACGGCCCGGCAGTCACCCGGACGCGCTTTCCAGACTGGAGATATGCACACGGCTCAGCTCGGCCGAGAGCCACAGCCTGTTTCAGTGCTTCAATCTGAGCGTCTGGTACGACAGTGGGAAGACCTTTGAACGAGACCAGAGATACCAAGCCGGGAAGCGCGAGGATCTTGAAGCGCTCCGCCAGCGCCATCCGAACGAAAACATAAGAAGGAAAAAGGGGCAGAAGTACCCGTGCTTGACGTTTCTTCCATTGCCGCTGCACAGCATACAAGGGTAGAAATGCTGTTATTCCACGCTGCTCGCACAGCCCCGCCAGATATTTTTCGTGTCGGGTGCAGGTATACGCGACATACCAATTACGCTCAGATGAAGGTTGAAGGGACGACTGAAATTCCAACTGCTTAACTCCTTCCGAAAATTTCGAGCAGTAATCCTGTCTAGGGCCGTTCGGGAAAGAATAGAAAAATTAATTTTTTAAACCGTCAGCTGAGCATAGCTTCGCCACCTTAACTACATTGGAAAATTTTTATTATTGCGGTCATGGCAGGACTGCCGAAGTTCTTTCGCAAGCCAATCCTAGCGACCACGCTGCGCTCGCTGCAAGGAGTAGATTGCTGAAAGCGGACTGAGACGAAATTCTGGAATCGGAATGAGACGAACTTCTCAAATCAAAAAACTTACCAGGAGTACCACCAATAGTGCCGCGGGGGTGCTCTCGCCGTCCCCATTCTGAGTACATATTAGCTTCTCTGCCGGGTACTCTCACCAACGTGTGCCGTCTTAGGTGTAAGAAAATATGAGTAATTTAAAAAAATATCATGGTGGAATAAGAGCATCTCCAGAATCCCTTGCTGTACACTATGCATCTCATTTTTAAGCCCCGAAAATGCCGTTTGGAGCACATTTTAAGCGTGTGAAAATGTCATTTGAAACAATCGCGGCCGTGGCGATGAGCAGTTAAAAATTGAGCTCACGTTCACGGCGAGTCCGCTCCTGCATCTGGCCGCTTGTGGGAGGGACGCTGAATCCCGGCGCGGGTAACAGGGAGGAACGGAGTTTGGAATAGAGAGCGAGCCTCGCAATTCGATTTATTCCGGCCGCTTGAGGGGGTCGGTGCACGTATCTCGATTGTGTATTTTTTGGAGTATCTATGAGAACTCGTGCAGAAGTTGGTACATGTGCTCGGCTCGAGATTGCGCGACAGGAAGATACAGATAAGCAGTTGGGCCGCGGATGTGAGCATAAGATTTCCGTTGTAGTTAGTGACACAAGCCACATGACTTCTGAGCTTCTTGCCTGGGCTTTGACTCGAAGTAAAACGCTCAGCATTTTGAAAAGAACAGTGAACTTTGAAGAGACACTGAAAGCGATTGTCGATCTCCGTCCGGATGTGGTGGTACTCGGATTGCATTTTGCAAATGGCCCCTACAAGGCATTAGAACTTTTGCATCGCCTTCGTGATCTCTCGGTCAATAGTCGTTGCGTGCTCTTGACGGACGAAACAGAACAAGAAGGTGTAATTGAGGCTTTCCGGGCCGGCGCACGCGGCGTTTTCAGACGCTCTACACCTATGCATCTTCTAGCCAGATGCATTGCCGCTGTTCACCGTGGACAGGTTTGGGCGAACAGCGAAGACGTGTTGCAGATGGTCAAAGCCCTGCAGAAGGCCATGCCCTTTAAAGGCGTGAACTCCCGGGGCGAAGCGTTGCTTACAAAAAGGGAACAGGAATTGGTGCCGCTGGTAGCCAACGGCCTTACCAATCGGGAAATATCGGCCAAACTCGGGGTGAGTGAGCATACGATAAAAAACCATCTGTTCCGAATTTACGAAAAGCTCGGCATTTCGAGCCGCGTCGAGCTAATCCTCTATGCTGTTTCTGAACGGGAGAAAAGCCTTTAATTATTTGGCCGTACGCAAAAATTCAATGAAGCACGATGAAGCTACTCTCTACGAGGATATATTCATGTCACCCGGTTTTTACTCCTGACCACTTTCCGGTGATAAGCGACGATGGGAAATTGCAGGTATCCATGGCACCGCTACTTCGCAAATTGCATCTGCTCTCCATCTTCGCTTTGTCGCTGGCGGGGATCGGTCTTTATGGTGTGATCTCGTTTTCAGTTGGACAACGAATGGAGGAGATTGCGTGCGTTTCAGAAGCAGAGAGGTGTGGTAATCGGAAACTGTACCAAGAGAGGGGTTCACCCCAAGCGACGTAGACGATTTTGTAGCTGCGAAAGCCTCTGACATCAACAAATCGCAACAGCTTGCAACGAGCAGCCCGCAACAGGTCCAATATCAATCGTTTAGAAACAACAATTTTCAACAGGTTTCAATAGGCTTGGCGTCTGGTTCGGGACCAGGGGCGGAGGTTCAAATTTTCTCTCTCGACGAATGCTTCAATAAGATATAAGCGATTCCTGTTTCCCCGCTCATTGTCGTGCGATTTTCTACAGATTGCTAATCAGCAAGGCTCAAGTTCAGTCTCCTGATTTCTATTTCGTATTAAGAGAACACCACCAAGTACCCCCGTTTCTATTTCTCTTCTTCTTCGAGCGCCGCCTCGCCTTACTCTGCTGCTGAGCTATTTCCTTTCGACGTTTCTCGGCCAGAAGGAAAACGTCATCAGGATCCGTATTTTCTTTTTCCCAGGCCTGGCGTACTTTGCCATATCGAAAGCCGTCGCAAGAGGAACACCCGCGTACCTTCCGTGCGAGCGCTCGTGGAGGACTCTCGTGGAGCTCTTTAGAAGAAAGAACTCACGCTGTTGGTGGTACGACTTCACTGTCCGCGGCGAGCGGTATCGCGGATCTACCAAGGAAATAACTAAGACTGCCGCCCAGGCCATAGCGGCACAAATACTTACAGAACTCTCAAATGGGAACGCTTATCGGACAGGTAGAAAGGCCCCTTATCTTTCGGAATTCGGGGTTCGTTTTCTCACATTCGTGGATAATGCCAAACTGGCAGCGAAATCGAAAGAGTACCTGCGCAACGGTTGGCGACTTTTGCAAGGCACAAACATTCCTGCAATGAGAATGGACCATATCATAACGGAAGATGTGAATGCGCTGGTCTTTTCCGGCGGCGCATACAACATTAACTGTGCCCTGAAAACGTTGCGACGGATGTTTAATCTGGCACGCGAGTGGGAATTGATTGTGAAAATCCCGAAGATCAAACTTGCAAAGGAGATCGGACGCAGCCTGCGACTCAATGAGGAAGCTGAGCGCAAGTTACTTCCATTTTGTGGCCCTTTGTACGTGACATCGTCATTATATTGCGTGATACAGGAATGCGCCCCAAGAAAGAGCTCTTTCAACTACGGATTGAAAATCTGGATTGGAATAGCCGAGTCATTTTTGTTCCGGATAGCAAGACGCCGACTGGACGCCGTTATATCCCCATGAGTGATCGCGTGCTTGATTTACTCATGATACGGTGTGCAGGCAAGCAGGAGGGCTGGGTTTTTCCGGCTGCTTCGGCCTCCGGCCACATAACCACCATTGACAAGCAGTTCCGGAAGGCAAGAGCAGCTGCTGGCTTGCCTCATGGACTGAAGCTCTATTGTGGTCGCCATGATTTCGGCACGGAAATGCTGCAACGGACCGGTAATCTTGCCTTGGTTATGCGAGTGATGGGGCAAACGAGCACCAAGGCGGCTATGCAGTATCAACATCCTGACCTGGAACACATCAGGGTGGCGCTGAATGTAGCACGCACCAAACCTGAGCAGGAAAATCGGGTCAATTAAAAATGGCACATTCTACGGCACAGTTACTAAACCATAAACTCGGTCCTCCAGACCAAGACTTGAGTAGTTTTATTCCACTATCTGCGGCCAATGCTTTTGCCCTTCCGATCACGCGCGATGTCGGCGATCACCACGGTAACAATTCTTTGATCCGCGCATATCCGCGTTGATCCGCGGTAGCTGTTTTATCCGTGGTAAGGTTTTGTCTTGCTGATCGCTGCTTGCTGGCCGCTGAATGCTATCCTATTAAGGCATGCCACAAGAAAATACTTTTGACATCGTAAGCAAAGTGGATTTGCAGGAAGTCTCCAATGCGATCCAGAATGCGATCAAGGAGATCCACACCCGCTTTGACCTGAAGAACACACATTCTGACATTCAACTAGAGGGCAAAGAAGCCCTGGTGCTGACTTCGGCGGATGAATACAAGCTCAAAGCGGTGAATGACATTCTGCAGGGCAAGCTGGTAAAGCGCGGTGTGCCCATCAAGGCCCTGACCTACGGCGTTGTCGAGCCGGCGGCCGGCTCTACCGTGCGCCAGCGCGTGACCTTGCAACAGGGTATCCCGATTGAGAAAGCGCGCGAGATCGTGAAGGTAATTAAAGATTCAAAAAAGAAAGTGCAAGCCTCAATCCAGGGCGATACAGTGCGCGTCAGCGGCAAAGACCGTGACACCTTGCAGGAGATTATTGCGCTGCTGCGCGGACACGACTTTGGCATTGACATGCAGTTCACCAATTATCGCAACTGAACAGAGCGCGCGGACAAACACAAGCTGCAAGACCCTGCAAGCATTACGAGACAATAAGGACATCTTGAGTTCACCTGCCATATCCGCGAAAGAAGTTTTTGAGTTGCTCCGCGATGACCTTGCCGCCATTGAGCGCGAGTTCGGGCGTGACACCGTCTCCACTGTACGCGCCATCACCGATATCGGCGAGCACCTGCGCGCGGGCGGTGGCAAGCGCATCCGTCCGGCGTTGCTTCTGCTGGCAGCCAAACTTTTTCCGCACGATGAAAAGAGCGCCGTTCGCCTGGGCGCAGTAGTTGAAATCATCCACACCGCCACGCTCGTCCATGACGATATCATTGATGAAGCCAAGACGCGCCGAGGCCGTCCCGCGGCCAACACGCAATGGGGCAACTCAAAATGCGTCCTTGCCGGCGATTGGCTCTACATGCAGGCCTTCAAAATCGCCGTGCAGGAGCGCAACTTCCGCGTGCTCGATGTGCTCATCGAACTCACGCAACAAATGGTGGAAGGCGAGCTGCTCCAAATGGAGAAGCTGGGCAAGTGCATCCGCCTGGAAGAGCATTTTGATCTCATCTTCCGCAAGACTGCCTGTCTGTTCTCCGCTTCCACTCGACTGGGCGCCATCATCGGCAACGGCAGTGAAGAGCAGGAGTCGCGCCTCGGCGACTACGGTCGCAATCTCGGCCTCGCCTTCCAGATCGTCGACGACGTGCTCGACCTCACCGCCTCAGAAGAAGTCCTGGGCAAGCCCGTTGCCAGCGATCTGCGGGAAGGGAAGGTAACAATGTCGGTGATTCATGCGCTCGAACATTGCACTGCGGCTGAGCGCAAGCTGGTGGAAACCGTTCTGGAAGAGCGCGCCTTTGTGAGCGTAAAGCATGAGCAGATTCTCGCCATGCTCAATCGCTATGGCTCCATTGCTTACGCGCATGATGCCGCCGCTAAACACGCTGAAACCGCGCGCAAAGCCATCTGCACATTTCCAGATTCAGAGATCAAACGCGCTCTGCTCTCTATTCCGGATTTCGTTGTGGAACGGAACAGCTAATTTGTTTGCTGGTCATCTACGGAAAGGTTCATCCGCGAAACATTGTGACCCTTATGGAACAAAATCTACAGCACACCATAGCGCTCCTCTCCCGCACCCCCAATGCTCTTAATGCGCTCCTGCGCGATCTACCGGAAGCATGGACGCACAACAGCGAAGGTGACAATACCTGGACAGTGTTCGATGTAGTGGGCCATCTGATTTATGCTGACCGTACCGACTGGATTCCGCGAGCAAAAAGGATCCTTCAATTTGGCGAAACGCAGCCGTTTGATCCCTTCGACAGACTGGGACAAGTCCGAGAGAGCCAGGGCAAGTCGCTGAGTCAACTATTGGATGAATTTGCTCGCGTGCGATCAGGAGCCCTGAATGATCTGCGTGCCTTAAATCTGCGGCCTGATAATCTCAATCGTCGCGGGCGGCATCCGGCTCTTGGAGTAGTTACACTGTCAGAGCTTTTGGCCACATGGGCAATTCATGACATGACGCACCTACACCAGATCAGCCGGGTCATGGCTCACCAATATCGAGAGGCAGTTGGACCATTCGCCGAATATCTTGGCGTGCTTAAGTGCGCCGGCCATAGTTCTTAATAAGCTCAGCGGTATGAAACAAGAAGCCGTTCAGTGGGCCACCTGCTTCAACCGTTCCTGCAGATAATTTTTTTCTACCTGATTAGTTGCTAGCCGCAAGGCCGCCGCATAAGCCTTAGCCGACTCCGTTCTTCGTCCCAGCCTTCGCAAAATATCGGCGCGTGCCGCATGAAATAAATGGTATTGCTCAAGCTCGCCCGAGGCTCCAACCTTATCGATTTGCGCCAGCCCGGTCTCCAGGCCATCACTCATCGCCACAGCCACTGCATGGTTCAGCGCGACAATCGGTGAAGGCGCCAGCCGCATCAGCTCCTGATAAATCCCCGCTATCTCATGCCAGTCAGTCTCCGCGGGTGAGGCTGCTTCCGCATGGATGGCAGAAATCGCCGCTTGCAATTGATAGACGCCAGCCTGCCTCATGCGCAGCGCTTTATTCAGCAGCGCCACACCTTCGTGGATCCGCTCCTGGTCCCACAGCGAGCGGTCCTGGTCTTCCAGCGTGACCAGCCTGCCTTGCTTGTCCATACGCGCAGCGCGGCGGGAATCATGCAACAGCATCAGCGCCAGCAAGCCAAGATTTTCCGGCTCGTTCGGCAATAACTCGCACAGTGTTCGGCCTAGCCTGATGGCTTCAGCGCAGAGCTCGCGGCGCACCAGCGACTCGCCCAACGTCGCCGAATAACCTTCATTGAATATCAGGTAGATGACTGACTGCACCGGCCCCAGTCGCTCAGGCAATTTGGCCCGTGGCGGAATTTCATAGGGGATTTTGGCTGCAGTGATCTTGCGTTTGGCCCGCACCAACCGCTGCGCCAGTGTTGGCTCCGGTACAAGAAACGCTCGCGCAATCTCTGGCGTACTCAGCCCGCCCAGGGTTCGCAGTGTCAACGCCACCTGCGCCTCCTGATGCAGCGCCGGATGACAGCAGGTGAAGATCAGCCGCAAGCGATCATCAGGAAACGTTATTGCTTCGGCTTCAACCATATCGATTTCAGGCAGGTAGGTAGTGGGTGTTTCATAGAGCAGCGGCTCCTGCTTCTCGCGGCGCGTGCGTTCGCGACGGCTATAATCCACCAGCTTGCGGTGCGCAACCGATGTAATCCACGCGCCCGGATTTTCCGGAACGCCCTTCTCCGGCCAGTTGGTGACGGCCGCCGTGAACGCTTCCTGCATCGCTTCTTCCGCGCGGTCAAAATTTCCCGCAATGCGGATCAACGTGGCGATAATCCGCCCCGATTCCTGGTGGAACACTTGCTCAATCGTGCTGCGGATCTCATCCATGGGCTCTGTTGGAGTTCACACCTTCCTCCACTTTGCTGCTTACAGGGATCTCCCGCAGCGGGCGTATCTCCACACAGCCCTGCAAACCGCCGCAGCCGGTGGGAATCTTCTTGGCCCATGCCACCGCCTCATCCAGATCTTTGCAGTTCAGAATGTAGTAGCCGGCAAGCTGCTCCTTGGTCTCGGCGAATGGGCCATCTGTGATGACCGGAGCTCCGTTCTGCAACCGGACCGTAGTTGCAGTGCTGGTGTTGGCCAGCGGCTCGGCGGCTTCCAGTGCTCCTTTGGCGCGTGCTTCCCGCATCACAGCCCAATGTTCATTCGTCAACCGCTGCATTTCTTCTTGTGAGCTTCTCGCCAACTCGTCTTCGCGCGTGTAAATCAACAGCATGTAACGCATAAAATCTCCCGTTTAAATCATCGGTGAAGGGAAGCGCACTGTCGGAAAAGCAAGTACGCTTCCCGCATAGCATGGGCCGCAAACTCATTTTACGCGGTGATATTCAATGTTCTCCACAAACTTGAGTTTGCCGTTCTCCTGGAAAGTCCACTTGGCAGCGAATTCGTCCGCGTTGGCGAACTTAAACACCACATTGTGCATGTGTCCCACGTTCAGATCGCTCAAATTGCCGCCGCCGGCAAAATCAAATGCAAGCTGGTTGCTGGCTGCATCATAAGGCTCAGCCTGCATGTGTGGTTGATTACCTGCGGTGCAATAGTGGGTCAGCACCAGCTTGTTGCCGTCGAGATGGTAAACCGTCAGCATCTCGCCCTCATTAGGAACGCGCACATGCTCCACCACTGCGCTGCCGTTGGAAATCACTTCATACGAGCTTGTAGCCTTGCCGCGAGAGCTGGTTGCTTCCCAATTGCCCGCCAGGGTTTTAAGCCTTGCAAACGCCTCAGCGGCGTTCGATTCTTTACCCGCTGCATTGGCCGTGGTGGCCAATCCAAGCCACAGTACCGCTGCTGCCAATGCGCCAAGGCCCCAAATAGAAATGGATCGAGAGTTGCTCATTGCTGCCTCCTTAAGATTTTTGTCCTGAAGATTTCGTCCTGCTCGCCTGTACGACGCGCGACCGGACCTGAATCGACAACCATTTCCACTTTTTGTTGGCTGGCGCTGTTGAGTCTGCAGTAGTTCTCTGATTTATACTTGTACGCGGAGAAACGCACTTGCCTCTTTCAGCCGTCATAGTTGACGATGAACAGCTCGCCCGCGACGAGTTGAGCTATCTGCTTAAGTCGGTCGATGACGTTAGCGTGGTGGCGCAGGGCCATAACGGGCTTGAGGCGGTGAATCTGGTAAAGGAATTTGCCCCCGATCTCCTCTTCCTTGACGTGCACATGCCGGGGCTGAACGGCTTCGCAGTCCTTAAAAAGCTGCTGGATAAGAAGATCCCTCTGCCGCAGATTGTATTTGCTACCGCTTATGATCAGTACGCAGTTAAAGCATTTGAAGTCAATGCGATAGATTATCTTCTTAAACCTTTTGACAAAAAACGTGTCACCCAGGCCGTAGAAAAAGCGCGCCGCAAAATCCAGGGCACTGGCCCAGGCTCTGAAAAGCTCGATACGCTGATGAAGCTGCTGGAATCCCAGCGCCCCCAGAACTCCAAAGTCCTGCTTCGCTCTACCGGGCGGCTTTTGCTCATCGATCAGAAAGACGTCTGTTTCGCTTCCATTGAAGACGGCATTATCAGCGTTGTCGCCACGAATCTTGAAGGCCAGTCCAACTGCCGCACCCTTGAAGAATTACTCGAATCGCTCGACCCCGAGATATTCTGGCGCGCTCACCGCTCTTTTGTGGTGAATATTAATCGCATCAAGGAAGTTGTTCCCTGGTTCAAAAGCTCTTATCAGCTCCGCATGGATGATCGCAAGCAGACTGAAGTCCCTGTCAGCCGCGCACAGACCAGGCGACTTCGCGAGTTGTTTGGACTTTAACAGGATTATCTGCGCTCCACTTACATTCGTCATCCAGGTTCTACTGTATCCCGACGCGGGGTGGAGCAGGTCTTTAGGTCTGCGGTAAGGGCTGATAAACATCCGGCTTGAGGTGGGATGAGACGGCTGGTCTCAGCGGAACAAGCTAAGATGCTGTCCGCAACGCACTCGAGGTGCAAAAGGAGACCAGCCGATGAAGAAGAATAGCAGAGAATTGGAGTGGAAACCCGAGCAAACTGTAGGAGTGGACTTAGGCGACCGGTTCAGCCGCTATTGCGTGTTGAACCAAGAAGGCGCGGTAATCGAAGAGGGGCGCGTAAGGACCGACCGGGAAGCCTGGCGACAGCACTGGGAAGGGGAATCGCGGCAGCGCGTGGTGATGGAAACAGGGACTCACTCTCCTTGGGCCAGTCGTCTGCTGCAAGAGTTAGGCCATCAGGTGATCGTGGCCAATGCGCGCAAGCTGCGGGCGATCACGGAAAATGAATCCAAGAATGACCGTCGAGATGCGAAAACGCTAGCGTACCTGGGCTATTGCCAGCCGCGTTTGCTATCTCCGATCCAGCATCGCAGTGTGGAGCGGCAGCAAGATCTGAATCTGCTGCGCGCCCGGGATACCCTGGTGCGAGCACGCACCATGCTGATCAATTGCGTGCGCGGGTTGGTCAAAAGCGCGGGCGGACGTTTGCCCTCCTGCAGTGCGGACTGCTTTGCTCAACGCGTTCCTCCGGCCGTGCCGGCCGAGCTGGTCACGGCGACCCAGCCACTCGTGGAGCAGATCGCCGACCTGACGCTACAGATCCGGCGTTTGGAGAAGGAAATTGAGAAGCTGGCGAAGCGCTATCCGGAGATTGAGCTTTTGCGCACGGCGCCGGGAGTGGGGCCGGTGGTCGCGGCGGCTTATGTGCTGACCTTGGATCGAGTGGATGCAACAGCCCACAGCCGGTCTGTAGGCGCCTTTCTGGGTTTGCGTCCCAGACAGAGTCAATCAGGAGACTCCGATCCGGAACACAACATCAGCAAGACCGGAAACCTTTACCTGCGACGCTTATTAGTGCAAGCGGCACATCACATTCTGGGACGGTTTGGACCCGATTCCGCCCTGCGCCGCTGGGGGTTGAAGCTGGCCCAGGGAGGAAAACGCGCCAAAAAGCGAGCGATAGTGGCGGTGGCGCGTAAGCTGGCTGTCATTCTGCACTGCATGTGGCGAACCGGACAAAGCTATCAGCCCTTCCCCGAGCAGAACACGACGGTGGCTGCGACTAATCTTGTAAACACTTTTCCACAGCGTTCTTTGTAATCACAGGAGTGCGATAATTTACCCGGATTCATTGACATCTCGCGTTCCGGCGACTGCGATCAGCGGCTTGGCCCTCCGAGGCCGCGCTTTAGATAGCAGCGCCCTTTCATCAGTATCGGACACCAAAATGCACCGAGCCTACTTCAAGGCTCATCGGAGTGCGGATAGAAGCGCCGAGATGAATGAATACACGAGAGAAACAGAAAAAAGCCGGCCAACGAAGAAAAAAAACTTGACACTTGCCAGCCGTCTCATAGAAGCCGCTGAGGTACATGCCGCTGGGATACATCGCGATACATCAATATCTAAAGTGATTTAACTGATCCGAGCGGATGGCCGGAACCGATGCGCTCAGTCAACTATTTCCGCACTTCCGGCGTCACCTTAAACTCCAGCCGTTTCGAGCTGCGCAGAACAGTCAATCTGGTCGTTAAGCCAATTCGCTCTTCACCCAACAGCCGATGCAGCACATCCACGCCCTCCACCGGCTCACCGTCGAGGCTTACGATCACGTCACCTTCCTGCAAACCCGCTTTCTGCGCGGGACTCCCCGGCTCTGCCGCCAGGATCAACGCGCCTGTCGTGGCTTTTAGCTCGTAATGCCGCGCGATCGTCCGATTCAATCCTGCCGTCTGCGCCTGCACGCCAATATAGCTGCGCCGTACCTGTCCGTGGCGGATCAGCTTGCTGGCGATGAACTGCGCCGTATTAATGGAGATGGCAAAACAAATCCCTTGTGCTGGAAGAATGGTCGCCGTGTTCACGCCCACAACTTCGCCGACTGAGTTCACCAGCGGCCCGCCGGAGTTTCCTGGATTGAGCGCCGCATCTGTCTGGATCACATCTTCAATCAGCCGGCCTGACTGCGAACGCAGGCTCCGTCCCAACGCGCTGACCACACCCGCCGTCACCGTGTACTGAAAGCCATAAGGATTGCCGATGGCCACCACCAGTTGTCCCACGCGAATTCTGCGCGAGTCGCCGAGCTTTACGCTGTGTAGTTCCGGCGCATCGATCCTCAAGAGCGCGAGATCGGTATCCGGATCTTCGCCGATAAGCTGCGCTTTAAAGTCGCCGGAATCAGGCGTCCAAACCGTGATCTTGCTTCCGCCATGGACCACGTGGCTGTTCGTAAGAATGAATCCATCTGGAGTAAAGATAAAGCCGGAACCGCTGCCACCGCGTCCGCGCTCATTTTCAACCTGTATCCGTACCACCGCCGGACTTACCGCTTCTGCCACGCCGGTTACAACCCGCGAATAGGCATCCAGCGCCTCAGCTTCACTTGGCCGTTCCGCAGCCGCATGCGCCTCAGCGCCGGGAAAAGAAATTAAATTTGGCCTACTACTCATAGGCCCATTGGATAGGTTTCAGCCTGTAAAAGATTCAGACGCTCCGGGTTTCGCGGGATCAAGCATTTATCACGCAGGTCGGAGCTATTAAGAAGAACAGGCTTGGAAGAACAATGGTATTAGGAACGTTATTAAAAATGGCATTCGCAACGCGGCATTAGCAACGTTATTGAAGAAGAGCGTGCCCCATACGCTAGAATGGAATCACCCCGTGGCCGGGATGGCGGAACTGGCAGACGCAGCGGACTTAAAATCCGCAGGGCCGAAAGGCCTGTGGGGGTTCGAGTCCCCCTCTCGGCACCAACTAAATAGCTGATGCGATAGGGTTAATTGACATTTCGCAGGTGGGCTTCATTTTGGGCGGGAACGTCACTGTGACCAATAATGTGACCAATCGGTTGATCGTGTACTTTCTCGCTCTGTTGTAACCGCAGCATCGCATCCGCGATATCGTTCCTGCTGACAATCGCGTAACGCTCAAAGACGCTGCGAGTCCGCCAGCCGCCGATTTTCATTATCACCGTCTCGGGAACGCCGGCTCTTCGTAGATTTTGCGCCGCTGTTCTGCGCAGATCGTGAAAGAGCAGTCCAGGAATTCCGGCAGCTTTGCAGGCATTTGTCCCAAGTCGTCCGAAAATCCCTTACGCCCTTCCCATTTGGACGAGTGAAAACGAAGTCGCCTGTGACTTTACCGGAAACACAGACCTCCAGAATCGCAGAGATGGCATTCGTCATTACAACCTCACGGCCTTCTCCGTTCTTCGTGGTGCCAGGTTCCAGCCGAATCACTTTCTGAACAACGTCAACATGGCTCACTCGCATGTTTAGCAGTTCGGAAATACGCCAGCCATAAGTACGCCTGGAATAACGAACACCCTACATGAGATGTGTTTAGCGGCAATCCTTGCGACAACATTTGGAACCAAGCTAAACAAATCTTTTTTGAATACACGCACGTTTTATACGGAGCGATCATCGCGAGTAATTGCTCATGCTCACTGAGTTGGCCCGACGGCGATTCCACGTCACTAAGACGCCACCCTGTCCTTGGAAATGGTTTTTTGTTTTTCCTATACGTTGAATCCCAACAATCCTATCGTCTCGCGCCTGTATGACCGTTACACGGCAAATGCGGATGACGCAGCGGTAGGAGATTCAATTACGCTTCTGTTCGAACTGGCCCTGATCGCTGAAGGATCGGAGATCGCCGATCCTGTGCGGCTCAACCAGCTTACTCTGAATCTGCTACAAAAAGATTTATTGTAAATAATGGGGGTAGTGCCGGCCATTGGGGTTTAGCAGGCTGCTGAAAAAGTACTCCACAAGCATAGATGAGATGTGTTAACAGAAAGCATGCGAGGAAGCGACCAGCAGCAGGGCGAGGTATTCAGCTATTTGTCCCCAGAGAGCCGTGTGCGCAAGGATCATCCGCTGCGAGCGATCCGGACGATGGTGGACGAAGTACTACGGGCTTTATCCTCCGAGTTTGACCGCATGTACGCCAAAGCGGGGCGGCCGTCGATTGCACCGGAGAAGCTGTTGCGAGCGCAGATGCTACAGATGCTGTATTCGGTGCGCAGCGAACGGTTGCTGATGGAAGAGATCGACTACAGCATTCTGTTTCGCTGGTTTATCGGTCTGAATCTGGATGAAGAGGTATGGGACGCAACCACCTTCACCAAGAACCGGGACCGGCTGCTGGAGGCGGATGTG